>JBEKEV010000001.1:0-725618 GCA_050013655.1 Bacteroidota bacterium
ATCATGTTCATGTCGTCATCCTCAACTCCCTGATGAGCCGAAAAAGTTTCATGAATTAAGCTCGCACGCACACCTGACACTTTGTTGGCTACAACGCACGCCCCTACGCCGCTACCGCAAATGGCTATGCCGCGATTCACCTCCCCGCGAGCAACTGCACGGGCAAGCGGCACGATAAAATCCGGATAATCATCGTCTAACTTCGGCTGTCCATCGCCGAAATCGATTACTTCATAACCGGCCTCGCGCAACGTCTTAACCAGATATTCCTTTAACTCGTAACCTCCGTGGTCAGCAGCGACCCCAATGAGTCTCGGCGTCTTCGGCAAGATTATCGGGAGATCAGTCATGTTTCCTTCCTTTCGAGCAAGGTCAGTAATCGATTGCACACATATTCTCCATCCTAAATACCCGTGTTACTTTTTTAAGATTTCGTTTTCGTCTTTTTTATTCATTCCAAGAACGAGAATGACGCCACCGATAACAATCATTCCGACGCCTGCATACGATCGCCAATAGATAGTGTGTTCGATATTCTTTGTTGGTTCCATTTTTATAAATTCTGCAATCTTCTCTCTCATGATATGACCAAAACCTGAATAGAAGGTCGTGAACAAACCAATGAGGATGATGATCATACCTGTTCTTTTCACAATTGTATTCTTTCTTTGATACGGTTAATAAGATTATATTTGGAGTATTTTCTTGGCTTTCTCACTCTGAGATTCAGTAACCACCAATTGAACACCTTCCGTAATCTGCATCGATGGAAGCATACTACCGCCATCGTCTTTAATTACAGATGCCTGGATGCCGGACGATTCGAGATGTCCTTTTGCAATTTCAGCGTCTATTTCATTTTCATATTCGCCAACGACTACTTGTTTTTCTTCCATCTGTTCACCTCGTTTTATTTAGATACCTATATTTGCCAATGCACTCGCTATGTAATTTACATTTTCAACTAATTGCGGATGTGATACTTCAAACCCTTTCACCGAAGCCGACAACCCATCAATCGCTAATTTTAATAGCGTCGGATTCTTTTGCTGCCGCAGCGCTTCGTGTGTTGAGCGTTCGATAAATCCAGCGACACTCTCTGCATGCTCTGCCTGGTCATTCGAGAATTTCGCCATTTCGGGCTTCAATGCTGCCAGAAGACTCAGGAGCTGTGTCTTATCGCTTTCGTTGAGAGATTTGTTTGCGCGAATCTTCTCCTCAATCTTTTCAATTGTATTCTGCGCCATCATCTTCCTTTCACTTTTTCAAGAAAAACTTCATATTAGATTTTCCATAATTCTTTTGAATCACTGCAATCCGATTGCCATTTTTGAGAGATCGCTCGTGACACGGGATTGATTTCCCCAATCGCTCCAAACAACACCTTCAGCCCGAATAACACGGAGGTGTTTTGCGTTTGGTTCCAGGATAGTTTTAGAAAAACCATACGATGGCAACCTCGTGAATTGACCATCCAGCTTTTCAATTCCGCCTGGTGAGGTAATTAATTGTTTCATTAAGTTCATTTGATGATACACCTTCGGTAATGATTTTCGATAGAGATGCAGCAATGTCTCTGCCTGTGCAGCGAACACCATTGAATTCCAGAGACATTTTTTCGTATGTAATGTATTGGCAAGTTTTGCCTGTGGTTTCTCAATAAATCGTTCAACAGAATAGAATCGGTTTCCTTGATTGCGTAAGAACGATGAAGATGGTTCAATCCATCCGTAATTTGTATCAGCATCTTTTGAAGGAATGCCGACCAGTACGATTGTCTCGGGGCAGCGATGGACATAATCCACAGCAGATTGAACAAAATTCATAAAGCGTTCTTCTTCCAGTATAAAGTGATCCGATGGGAACACGGTAACGCATGCAGAAGGATCCTGTGCCAATATTTGTACAACTGTAAGCAGAATACTCACCGCCGTTTCACGATTGCACGGCAATACGACAAGGGATTTTCTCTCCGGCTCCGGAATCTCTGCATGAACGTATTGCAAATGCTGATTGTTTACGACGATACGCATGCGTTGAAGTGGAACAATGCGCTTCGCTCGCTCAATGGTATGCCGAAGCATAGAATGCGTTCCAACGATATTCGCAAATTGTTTCGGACGATCAATATTCCGATTCGTTTTTAAATACTCGCGCAGTCGAAGACCATCACCACCTGCCAGGATAATAGCCCACAAATGTTCGTATTGCTTTTTCAAATACGTATCCTTTGGGGAATGTCATTTTCTGCTGTCTGTTGGATATCTGCCATAGTCAGGTTCACGAACACTTTCGATTCATCATAATTGATTCGTTCGACCTTGCTGGGCGGGATCAGGATTTCCTTGCCCGAATACCAGTGGCCTGTTTCGATAACAAGTTCACGAATCTCCCAACTCTTGTCATCCACGAGAAAGCTGCTCACATGACCGATCTCTCCATCAACCGATTGAATGTGGTAACCGGTTACCGCTTGAGTGCTTCGGAGATGCTTGTCGTCCCGATGGTGATACTTCTTATAAATCTTCATCTCCTTTTTCGTAGGTGGCAAAACTACCGGATAGTTAATAGGGCCCCAAATCGCGTTGCCATTCCAGTAAGCAGGCCAGCCGTAATAACCATAGTATTCGATCTCGTATTGGCGGGAAACCGGCTTATGCAAATCGATTGAAGGACTGTTTTCAATCTGCATTTTACGCAGCTTTATCTGTAACGTCTTTTCCAGCGTCTTTTCGGACTGATCTAATTTTCCAAAAGCATGGGGAGAAAGTAAAACGAGGCGATCCATTAACCATGATCCCGTGTCTGCGACCAGGTAGCGTATAACCCAATTCTCGTCGTCAAAGTAGAAGTCCTTCACATGGCCGATATCGCCATCCAAAGCGGCGAGCTTTTTGCCGTATAGTAGTTTAATATTTTGTAACATAAGTTCACCTTTTAAATTATCGACAGTTTGTCCAATTTCCTTTTTTTATCCAATGCTCTATAACATTGTTAAATTGCTGTTGACCTATTTTGTTCCTCTGCAATAATTCTATTCTTCTTCTTTTACGATGCTCTTCAAGAGCGAAGAGTATAGCAACATCGCCTCCAGCGTGGTCACGTGAAGATGGAGTAATTCCACGTCGTGTCACGGCAAGGCTACCATAGCAATAGTTAGATCAGGAAAGTTTCGTTAAGGACGTACTTCTCCACTGAGGGTGGAGAAACGCTTTCAAAAAAGGAGTAGCTAAACCACGATGAGGTGTTACCCGGTGCAGGTGAAACAAACGGAGAGGTAAGCAAAGGAAGAACTTCAACATTCTGCACCTTACTATCCTTTTCAACAAATGCCATAACAATTCTAAGACCACTGAAAACTACGGTTGAGTGGCAGCCGTCTACATTGTAGATGGACATGCCAGCTTCAGGCAGTGCCTTATCTGCTTCCCTCACGCACATAAATAAGATGGTCGTAAAGCGCGAACTTGCAAGGAGGAATACGAGAGTGAGAACTCTCCCGAAAGCTATACTGTGTCTCACAATTGATTTCATTATGCGAATTTAGATCGTATTTAATGTGAATTAAATTACGGAGAGATCTATGGGAAGACAATCGCCCAAAAGGATGGAAAAAGGATTAATCCTTTTTTAGGAACGGCTGTTCTATACCAGGTAGATGGGGATTTATTTAATCGCACCGCTTAGATTATCCGCAATAAGATGAACAAGTGAGTCAGAACGGCACTCCTTCTCCTATCAGCGATTCGAGTTTTTGAATAAGCTTATTGTTTTGATCAACTACTCGTTCGGCAATTTCACGAATGAAGCTGAATCTGTTTGAACCATTGGATTTATTTGCATAAGACTCAGAAATATTTTATCTTGTTCGCATAATTAACGTGTTGGTTTTTTAGAAAGGGAGCTGCTAACACTTGTGCTAACACTTGACAGGGATTTTGGGTAAAATATTATCGATTTTGACGGTTTTTTAATACCAACATTCTTTTCAAGCCTGGAACACGAGTTCGAATCTCGTTGGGGGCACGATGTTTTAAGCGCATTCCTCTTATTTGCTTGCACTTCTGTCAACACTTTTTTGCATGAGTGTATCATGCCCAACTCTTTTTAAACAATCCAACGATGTTTATTATTTCATCCGTCGACAGTGATCGGAGATGGATCAGTACAGCAGAAACGACTCGAACAGTCAGGCAAATAATATTGGGAGTAGGCATCGAAAGACTTTTTTTGTTGAAGGGAATCAAAAAGAACTTGAAATTTCAATAACACTCTTCTATCTTTATCCCCACAGTTCTTACTTTACCCTTTTATGTATCGAGAACTTTTGAGTATGGTACATCACCCGCCATTAAATCTACGTATTCTTTTCAGTTCCCGGTATAATCATGAATGCAATTAATTCACCATTGTCATCATTAGAGAGTGAGACGCTGCCATGAATAAATACATCGCCACCGCATTCCTCATATTGCATTTTGCCTTTTCTTTATTCGCACAAGAGAAAGATCTTCAAGTGCTCACCACCACACCATCGGGTGCCACATCATCACTCGACCAAACACAGACAATAGCAGTAGCCTTCAGCGAACCAATGGTTGCCTTGCAGGCAATTCCTGTCGACGAGAGTTCGGGTCCAATGATTATTCAGCCGAAGGTTAAAGGTAAATATAGATGGATGGGAACGGTTACTCTTACCTTTATTCCTGATCAGCCGCTCCCTTATTCTACTTCCTTTACCATTACTATTCCGGCGGGCACAGCTTCATTGAAGGGGAATAAACTCAAACAGGAAATAAAATGGACATTTGAGACCCCTCGTCCCTTGATTACATGGAGTTCACCTTACAATAATCAAGATCATATTGATACAAACACCACTATTCTCATTCGGTTCAATCAACCGGTATCTGCAGAAGTGATAGCAAGAAAGACATCAATTCTTATTCGAAGAAACAACGGAGTCGATATCTATCCGATGTACACATCACAACAGGCAACAGCGGAAGACAAGATAAATCATCCTGAACAAGTAGTAATTCTCAAATCTAAAGAACCATTTGGTTTGGATGGACGAGTCTCTGTTACTGTGCAGTCAGGTGCTCTTGGTCAAGAAGGGCCACTCGGGATGATAGCACCTTACATATTGAGCTTTACTACATTTGGCGAATTGAAATTTCTCGGAATTCAACAGAAGCCTGATGAAATCTATCCGCAATCAGGAATAACGTTCTTATTCTCAAACGGTGTCACCTCACAAGACGTTATGAATGCTCTTTCATTTACTCCTTCGATGAAAACACGAGAAGAGTATTATGAAAACACGTACCCATCTCCTCATATTTATATTCCTCTTCCGTTGCTGCCGGATTCGAACTATTCCGGACTCATCAAAGCTGGGCTCCATGATCGATATGGCAATATTCTTAAAAATGATGAATCGTTTTCATTTCATGTGCAATCGTATCAGCCATTCGTGCGGACTCGAACAGGAATCGGTATCCTTGAGGGATATGAATCACATAAATTTCCTGTGACCACGATGAATATGGATTCATTTCGTGTACAAATGGGTGCCGTCGATCCCAATCATATCGTTCCGTTGATGTGTAAAATGTCATGGGATTATTATGAACATATCGCTTTAGAGGAGGGAACACTTATTATCCCACGTTATGCCGGTGCAGACGCGAAAGAATTTACTCGAACTAAAACAATTGCCACAAACTCGACTGAGAATGTTGTCTGCGTCCGACCGTTAGATCTTGATGATGTTCTGGGGAAAAACGGCCGCGGTGTTGCATTCATACAAGTAGACGATATGAATGAAGAACGAGTTGCTTATTTGAAAACACTAGTGCAGGTAACCAATTATGGCATTACAGCGAAATTCTCTCCCGAGTCGAATCTGATTTGGGTGACGAATCTGAAGGATGCTACTCCCGTTCCCCATGCATCCGTGGAAATCCGTGACGATAGTAATAAGGTATATTGGTCAGGGACTACTGATAACAACGGCCTCGTGAAAACCCCCGGCTGGGGAAAATTAAAAATGGCAGGTGTAACACATTCGTATGGCGGAGAAGATGAAGAGTCATACGAAGAAACCTCGCAGCCGCGTCAATGGGTCATTGTCAGAAAAGGAGCAGAGGTTGCATTTACTTCATCGGAATGGAATGAAGGAATTCAACCATATCGATTCGATCTCAATTATGATTGGAATGCTCAACCGGAAAAATATGAAGGGGTGCTCTTTACCGATCGTGGATTATACAAGGCGGATGAAAGAGTCGATATCAAGGGAATCGTTCGCGTTCGGACCGAAAGTACGTGGAAAATAGTCCCATCGTTGAATGTGCGTCTGATTATTAAGGATTCTCGAAATGAAGAGGTATACAATGAGGAACAAAAGCTGTCTCCATTCGGGTCTTTTTCAACGGACTTTATGTTAAAACCCAACGCTCCTCTCGGAAATTATTCGATGGTCCTCGAATATCAAGTACAGAAGGCCGGAAAAGAAACATGGAAACGATTGGGGAATCAATCATTCCGCGTCGAGGCATTTCGGCCTGCAGAGTTTGAGGTTATTGCCAAGGTTAACAAGGAAAGTTATATCATCGGTGATACCATCAGCGGATTTATTACTGCAAAATACCTCTTTGGAGCACCCATGAAAGAAGAGGACATTAAGTGGAGACTTACTGCATCCCGCGGATATTTTACTCCGCCAGGATTTGATGGATATTACTTTGGGACCATGGGATGGCTGACACGTTATCAACAAAACTTCCAGAGCAGAGAATTACAAAACATCGACACAGTTCTGGATGAATTCGGAACAGTGCAAGTCAAATCCCCTCTTCGAGTGGGTGAGCTGCAGGGTACTATTTCGCTCATGCTTGAAGGTGAAGTCACCTCCCCCACGCGTCAGACCCTCACCGGACGTACTACGGTAGTGGTCCATGGCGGTGAATATTACATCGGTATCCGTCCTTCATCAACATTTGTGAAATGCGATTCTACCATCACATTTTCGTTGATAGCGGCTGCTCCGGATGGAAAATTGCAGACCGATCAATCCCTCAAAGTGACTATCTACCAGCGTGTATGGCATTCAGTTCGCAAGGCTGAAACCGGCGGACGATTTTCATGGTATTCTACGCCTGCTGATTCACTCATCGATTCAAGTATTGTTCTCACGACTGAAAAACCTTATATCCGGGAATTTGTTCCAAAAAGCCCCGGGTTCTATTATGTAGATGTCGCAGGATCGGATAAGCGCGGAAATGCTTTAAGAACACAAACATACTTTTATGCAAGCGGTTCCGGGTATGTGGCATGGGAACGTTCGAACAACGATCGCATTGATCTTGTCGCCAATAAAACTTCCCTGCAGCCCGGTGAAACAGTAAACATTATCGTCAAAAATCCTTATGAAACCGCTACAGCACTTGTAACTGTGGAACGGGAAGGAATACTCAAGCATTTTACAACCACGCTTGTCGGCAGTGCCCCGCAAATCGATCTCCCCATCACAAATGACTATTTACCCAATATATTTATTTCTGTGATCCTTCTGCAAGGCCGTACCGATCGTCCGACAGCACGGGAAGAGGGAGATGTTGGCCGCCCGTCTTTCAAGGTTGGATATGTTGCACTTTCCGTAAATCCGAGGACCAAGAATTTGAATGTCTCAATTGAATCGGGGAAAAAAGAATATCGTCCCGGTGATACGGTCGAAATGAAAATCAATGTAAAAGATATCAACGGGAAACCGAAAAGTGCAGAAGTAACTCTTAGTGTCGCCGACCTTGGTGTGCTCAACTTAATCGGTTATAGGTTGCCTGATCCATTTGATACTTTCTATAAGGAACGGGGACTTGCGGTTGTCACCACAGAAACAAGGATGCATATCATTGAACAGCGCAGTTATGACGAAAAAGGACAAGAGGTCGGTGGCGGAGGTGCAGTGGTAAAATCCGGCTTAGATGTGCCTGACGCTGATGGCATTCGAAAGAACTTCCGTCCTTCAGCGTATTGGAATCCCTCAATCCGTACCAACGAACAAGGAAATGCAGCTGTAAAATTCAAACTACCGGATAATCTTACCGCCTTTGAGATGATGGGTGTTGCACATACCAAAGATTCCGACTTTGGGTATGGAGAGAATTCATTATCGGTGAACAAGCCTCTTCTCCTCCAACCCTCCCTTCCGAGATTTGCCCGGGTAGGAGATAGGTTTAAAAGCGGAGTTGTGATTATGAATTATTCTGAGAAAGAACAATCCATTACACTCACGACCGCTGTACAAGGCCTAAAGTGGAACCATCAAGATACGACTTCTTATACGCTTCAGCCCGGTCAAGCCAAAGAAGCACTATTTGATTTCGAAGCAGAAAAAATCGGCACGGCAAAATTCATATTCCGAGCACGGAGTGAGAACAATAATGATGGACTGCAATGGACAATTCCAGTCAACGCGCCTCGGTTACGGGAGTCTGTTGCACTCTCAGAATCTTCAGAGGAGCCAAGCACCGAAGAACACATCATCCCGCCGGCTGATGCATATTCTGATGCTGGGGAAGTGGAAGTAACGGCAGCCTCGACTGCCATGGTAGGGCTCTCGGGCGGTATATCCTATCTCTTTTATTATCCGTACGGATGCCTTGAACAACGTTCCTCGTCCATTCTCCCTATGATTCTCGCAAAAGATCTGGTTGAGGCATTCCACTTTGAAGTTCTAAAAGATAAAGACTATCAGGAAGTGGTATCCAAAACCCTTGATGAAATCCCTCTTTTCCAACGTAGTAATGGAGGATTTTCATATTGGAAAAATGACGGCCCAACGTATGTATATATTTCTGCGTATGCTATGTACACATTAGTACAAGCGCAACGTAATGGGTACAAAATTGACAAAAGCACATTTTCCAATGGACTAGAATATCTCAGACGCGTGCTTCGCGGAGAAGAGCGAGATTATTATTATTCAGATATCGTTAGCCAAACGACTCGTTCCCTCATTCTCTATACACTCGCTCTCGCCGGAAAACCGGAGTTTGGTTATATGGAAAATTTATATAACGAACGAACCAACATGCCTCTCTTCGCAAAAGCATATCTTTTGAGAGCGTTGAATGCAGCGAATGGAAACAGATCAATGATGGATGACCTTGCACGAGATTTAATGAATCGGGCAAAGATATCACCTATTTCCGCTCATTTTGAAGAACGCAGCGATTACAATTTATGGTGGTGCTTTGATTCCAATACACGCACTACAGCATTAATTATGCAGGCTCTCGTAGAAGCACAACCTGAAAATCCGCTCATCCCCAAAGTGGTACGCTGGTTGGTTGATGAACAGCGTATCGGACGGTGGCGAACAACTCAGGAAAACATATATGTCGTGGATGCTCTTGCCACCTATATGCGGGCTTACGAGAAAAATGAACCGAATTTCCGTGCGACTGTGGCGCTGGAAGGAAAGACGATTCTGAATGAATTTTTCAAAGGACGGACATTCCGTATAGCATCAGGCACGATTCCATTCTCGCAATTGACTCTTGGGAAGAATTATCCTGTTCACATAGCAAAAGATGGCCCCGGACGATTGTACTATGGCTTGAGAATGAACTATTATCCCAAAGGCGAAACTCAAGCAAAAGACGAAGGATTTTCCATTGTTAAAACAATCGCTCCGTTGGACGGTACTACATCAGAGACCTATATTCCCGGAACCATGATGAAGGTTACTTTGACTGTTTCAAGCAACCAGGACAGACACTTTGTGGTTGTCGAAGATCCGGTGCCTGCAGGAATGGAAGTAGTAAACACTTCATTTCAGACGACCGCAGCGAATTTAGGTAGAGAAGAAGGAGAAAGCGATCGTTGGTGGTATGAACAGGCATTTCAACACGTTGAAAAATATGATGACCGTGTAGCGCTCTTTGGAGATTATTTCACTGCAGGACCTCACACCTACACATATCTGGTTCAAGTTACACGCAGCGGTTCGTATCAGATGCCTGCAACACACGCGGAAGGTATGTATGAACCGGAAGTGTTCGGCCAGACTGGATCCAAGGTAGTTATTATTAAGTAATTTTAGATCAATGAACCCTCGCGGTTTCCCCTGAATTGCGAGGGTTATTGCAATCGTATGAAAAGAAAAATTATTCGATGGATCGGAATCATCAGTCTTCTTGTTCTTATCGGGATTATATTCTCATTCTTCATTCCCCTTCCAAAACAAGATTTCAGCAGTCAATCGGTCCAATCATTACGCATCCTGGATCGAAATGGGATTGTTCTTCGGGAATTTCTAAATGATGAACAAGGGCGTGGCCAGTGGAAACCTTTGTCGTCCATTGCACCCTCATTGCAGCAAGCAACTGTGGCTGTCGAAGATAAACGATTTTATTCTCATATAGGATTTGATCCTATAGCCGTTCTCCGTTCCGTCATGGATAATATTCGTGCCATGCAATTCCGCTCAGGCGGCTCGACCATTACACAACAGGTCATCCGTAATGTATATCACCGTCCGAGAACACTCAGGTCAAAAATCATTGAGATATGGGATGCCATCCGTTTGGAACGCATGTTTTCAAAGGAAAAAATTCTTGAACAATATTTGAACCGTGCGCCGTATGGTAATCAATTGTTCGGTGTTGAAGCGGCTGCCCGTTGGTATTTTGCAAAACCGGCTATCGACTTATCACTGGCTGAATCTACCTTTCTTGCAGCGCTTCCTAACGCACCTTCTTACCTGAATCCGGCAAAGAATGCATCTGATGCCCTTATACGCCAGCGAAGCATCTTGATAAGGATGCTTGCACAAAAGAAAATCTCGCAGGAAGAATTTGATCGGGCAATAATCCAGCCTATCCAACTTGTTCCACCCGAAGCACACTTCAAAGCCCCACATGTTGCAGAAATGATTGAAGCAATGCATCCCCCTACAGAGAATGGATCGGTTCGTACAACTATCGATTATCCATTGCAGCTGCAGGTGCAATGGTTGATACGCGGCCATTTAAAGAAGCTTGCTAAGAAAAATGTTCATAATGCTGCAGTGGTTGTCATCGACAATAGAACCGGGGAAATACGAGCACTGGTTGGATCCGCAGATTTCTTTGATCGTATTCATAATGGTCAAGTAAACGGAGTTACCTCACTTCGTCAACCAGGTTCGGCCATAAAACCGTTTATGTATGCATTAGCACTGGAACACGGTCTCACACCGGCATCGTTATTGGCTGATATTCCGACAGCAATTCCCGATCACCATGGAGATTATGTTCCCGAAAATTATGATAAACATTTTCATGGCCCGGTACGACTTCGAACCGCATTAGCCTGTTCTTACAATGTTCCTGCGGTCCGCGCTCTTCAAACTGTCGGGAAATCGGCTCTATTGGATAAATTGAAAGATGTCGGGTTCACCTCTCTTGATATGGATGCCGAATTCTATGGCTATGGACTTACCCTTGGAAATGCAGAAATCTCTTTACTCGAACTCACAACAGCCTATATGTCGTTTGCAAATGGCGGCATTTGGAAACCATCGACTTTACTCACGGTAACAAGCGAACCGCGAGGAGTTCATCGAGTATATAGCGAGACAGATGCTTATCTTATTACGGATATTTTAAAAGATCCCGTTGCCCGTCGGCCTGCCTTTGGTGGAAATTTTCATTTTCCATTTCAATGTGCTGTAAAAACCGGGACAACAAAAGATTACAAAGATAATTGGACGGTGGGATACACAACAAAGTATACCATTGGTGTATGGGTAGGAAATTATAATGGACAAGAGATGCGGTTTGTTTCCGGGGTAAGCGGTGCAGGTCCGATTTTCTCGGATGTCATGACGTACTTGCATTCCTCCCCGTACGGTCAGCCGCCTGTAGATTTTTCTATTCCGGAGCAGCTTGAAAAGATCAACGTCTGTGCGCGGTCAGGGAAACTTCCTACCACCGCTTGTCGAAAAACCATATCCGAATGGTTTCCTAGAGGGAAGACACCTGTCGAACATTGTACAGTTCATAAAGAATATCTCATAGTAGATAATGAAGGAAAAAAGAGTACGAAGGTGTACGAAATATTTCCCTCAGAATATACTACGTGGTCATCTTCTGAGGGTTTGTCCTTACCACCTCCCTCTGCTACTCCTGTTCATAATTCTGTTGGTGATACTCGCGTAATACGATTAACAATCGTTTCGCCGAATACTGGTGATTATTTTAAAATTGACCCCGTGCTTCGCCCTGAATATCAGACTATCGCCATTTCTGGATTTATCCCAAAGGCGATATCCCATGTTATGCTCTATGTCAATGGTAAAGAGAAAATGCCTTTTGGTGAAGACGGTGTCCAGTGGACATTACAAAAAGGGATTTATCAATTCCAATTATGTGGGCTCTTAGAAAACCAAGCAGTGAAAAGTCAATCTGTGATAATCAATGTGGAATGAAAAGATACATAAACGATTGAATGTGCCTTAAGGAATGTTCTCCTTCACACCATTTACGCATTTGCTCATCGTCGTAGCATTCTTATTCCTCGATTTCAAGAGCCAAGTCTTTCTTCCAATTAAAATTGAAGACCGTCATTCCATAAAAAAACTTACTTTGACGGAGATAGGACAGTTTGGTTTAAAAAGAAAGGCCAGACCAGGCATCCCTTCTCATCTTCACACCGGGATAGATATCAAACGTCCTCATAACAACTATATCAATGAACCAATTTATCCAATAGCAAAAGGACTAGTGATTAGTAAACGAATAGATGGGCCGTATGCACAATTGATTATTGAACATGACCTCAACGGTATGAAAGTATGGTCACTCTATGAACATATTGCAGGTATTTGTGTAGAGCTACATTCGCAGGTCGATCCGCTTCGGCCTATAGGCCGTTTTATGAATAGTGAAGAGTTAAAAAAATATGGTAGACAGTTTGATCATTTTCACCTTGAGATACTAAGAACAAAACCGGTTGTCTTGAATCCTACCAGTACCCACCCTGATAGAATGTTTGGTTCTTATTCATTAGTCTGTTTTTCCGAACAAGAGTTGAGAAAATATTTTTTCAATCCTCTGGATTTTCTTAATCAATGAATGATTTCGACATCTTATTGCAATCATTTGAAACATTTCGAAGATCGAGTCTTACAGACTCCAAATGTTATTTTTAATGCAAGGTGAGAAGAAAAAAGTTTGTTTTATAGATTTTCACGATGAATTACTTGCGAAGCAAGGCAAAACTTTCTACATTTGATATATAATGAACGTGTTAGTTTGATCAGAGGTAGCTGCTAACACATGTGCTAACACTTGAAGGTTTTTGTAAGAAAAATATGTCTCAATTTCTTTGAAATCGGCAAGTTTTAGGCCCCGTTCAGCTTTTCAAGTCTGGAACACGAGTTCGAATCTCGTTGGGACTTTGATTACCATATGACTTCCACCTATTATCAGCCACTTTACAATAATCTGCTTTCGTACGATTTTTTTATCAATTAGGTGTGCTTAGAAATCTGTTTTATTCGAGCAAAACGGATTGATCTTATCATCGCATCATCAAAGCTCTGTCTGAGATTCGTTCAGTTCTCCATTGAGAATAGATTGTGCTCGCTTCTCATCAAACGCTCCTTCCCAGCGAGCGATGGTAACGGTAGCTATCCCATTGCCGATAAGGTTTGTCACTGCTCTTGCTTCATTGATAAAGCGGTCCACACCAAGAAGCAGCGCCATACCCGCAACCGGAATTTTATCTATCGAAGATAGTGCTGCGGCAAGCGTTACAAATCCGGCGCCAGCAACACCGGCTGAACCTTTTGAGGTAAAGAGCAACACACCCAATACAAGGAGTTGATCCCAGAGAGATAAATGAGTATTCGTAGCCTGTGCAACGAAGATTGCCGCCATAGTCAGGTAAATTGACGTGCCATCCGCATTAAAGGTGTAACCTGTCGGTAAAACCAATCCCACGACAGGTTTTGAACAGCCGAGCTGTTCAAGCTTCACCATCATACGCGGCAGCACAACTTCCGTCGAAGATGTTGCAAAGACGATGATAATTTCATCCTTCATGTATTTAAGAAATTTCCAAAGGGAGATGTGGTTCATCCATGCAATAGTGCCGAGAACAAAGACAATAAAGACTGTGCTGGTAATGTACACACCTGCCATTAACTTGCCGAGCGACATTAACGAGCTGAAGCCGTACTTGCCGACAGTAAAAGCCATTGCGCCGAAAGCTCCAATCGGAGCCAAACGCATAACCATTTTCACGATGCCGAATAAACCGTGCAGAATAGAATCGATGACGTCGACTACTGTTTTTCCCCGATTGGGAAATTGTGCAAGCGCCAAACCAAAAAGAAGCGCAAAACAAGATCACTTGCAGCATGCTTCCTTTTGCAAATGCATCGACAACGCTTGTCGGAATAATATCCATGAAGAATCCAACAGCGTCCTGTTGTTTTGCGGCTGAAGTGTATGTGGAAAGCGATTTTGTGTCGAGCGTAGCGGGATCAATATTCATTCCGGCTCCCGGCTGCAGGACATTGACAACGACGAGTCCAATAATGAGAGCCATGGTAGAGACTATTTCAAAATAAACAAGAGCTTTTATTCCGACACGTCCTACTTCTTTCATACTCCCCATCTTAGCAATGCCGACGACAATGGTTCCAAAAATAATGGGGGCAAGCAGCATCTTGATAAGTTTGATGAAGCCATCACCAAGCGGCTTGAGAGTTTCACCCAATCCGGGATTGAAAAGACCCAGGATGATCCCAGCCAAAACACCCAAGAGTACCTGGAAATAAAGATGACTGAAAATGGTTTTCGATTTATTTTTTTTTATCCATATCACCTCAGAAAATCATCTGATCGTCTTGTTGTTCATTCAACATGCTTGAATTCCACAGCTTTTACATCTTCGAAAAATATTCTTGCTCGTGCACACAATTAATCGCTGAGCATTTTCATCAAAGCGAAGAGATCGGACTTGGTTTCGAAACCGACGCCGGGGGGCATCCGGCAAACCGACATATCCGTTCTCGATTGCAATTCTGTCTGCGAAGCCGCCGAAAGGCTGGAAGACTCCGGGATACGATTCATTGCCACCGAGATGCAAACCTGCTGCAATATTCAAAGACATTTGATGTCCGTCGTGAGGACCATTTGTTCTGTTCAAGAACATCAAGAGTTCGTAAATATTCAACCAACCCGTATGAGAGTGCGCAATCGAATTGAAGCCAATCGCGGTCGGCATGCATTCCGCCGTAGCGGATTAGGTTACGTGCATCCTGATGCGAGAAAAGATTTTCGCCTGTTGCCATAGGTAAGGGATATTGCCTGGAAAGCTCAGACTGAAGCGCATAATCGAGGGGATCTCCTGCTTCTTTATACCAAAACAATCCATACGGTTTCATCGCATCTCCGTACGCAATTGCCGTTTCGAGATCAAAGCGTCCGTTCGCATCGACTGCAAGAAATTTTCCATCACCGACTACCTCGAGCACCGCTTCGATACGGCGAATATCTTCATCCAGTGAAACAGCGCCGATTTTCATTTTGACAACAGTATAACCGCCGTCACGATAACTCTTCATCTCATTCTTGAGTGCAGTCATATCTTTACCCGGATAATAATATCCGCCGGCCGCATACACCCACACTTTGGAATCCACTTTGCCGTTACGATAACGATCGGCAAGGTAACGATAGAGAGGCGTACCTGCTATTTTTGCTACGGCATCCCATACCGCCATATCGATCGTACCAACAGCGACAGATCGCTCACCATGACCTCCGGGTTTTTCGTTCTTCATCAAAGTTGACCAGATGCGGAACGGATCGAGGTTGTCTCCGGCATCGTTCACTAATGTCTTGGGATCGGTTTCCATAAGGCGCGGGAAAAATCGTTCGCGCATGAGCAAACCTTGACCATAACACCCGTTTGAATTGAATCCATAACCAATAACCGGTTTGCCGTCTCTCACAACATCGGTCATCAATGCGACAACCGAGCATGTCATTTTTGAGAAATCAATATATGCATTCGTAATAGATGAAGCGATGGAGATCGTCTTCTCCCGAACTTCTACAATTTTCATTTTATACCTTCAAATGAAAAACACTTTGGTCGGAATACGCTGTTCACCCAAGCATCGGAATTTTAGTAATCTATTCAGCCGTAATTGCATCACGATAAACAAAAAATGGGGAATAATCAAAAAGACACGTTTGGTTATAATGGGCTATTTTCCTCATTCAATGGTATGTGTGCTTGGTTGGAGGCAGTCCGCAACATTAACTTACTACTTGACACACATTGAAATAATTGGGAAAAGGTAAAGCTGATTTGAAAATGAATCGGCTAAAATGATTGAATCCGATTTTATATTATAAAAGAATTCTATTATCTACCGGTTATGATGGTACTTGCACGGATGGTGATATGGCATGGAAAACATGCAATTTCGGAATTATACAACAACAGAAAAGTCTTCAATACATTATGAAAATGAAAACCATCTTTACCGCAAATCAAAAATGGATTAAAGACCATAAAATTCATGTCGCAAAGAGTACTTTTTATATCCTGTGATCCTCGCGAATTATTGTCCGGCAGCCGCCATCAATGCTTTTGCTCCAATCCTTGATAGGATGCTCCTTAGCAATTTTATCTAACTGATCGATATTTTTTAACCTCTTATAAATGAGTTGCCATGCACATGGTTGATCGGCCCGGATTTCACATCTATCTTCACGCGAGCCGCCGCAAGGACCATTGAGCAGATGTTTTGCACAGCGTGTTATCGGGCATATCCCGCCAAAATCAGATAAAACACATTCTCCGCATTGCATACACTTTTCCGTCCATACACCTCTCGATTCGAGAATTCCCAGGAAAGCCGTATCAAGTCCTGCATAGACCGGTGTATCCGGAAAACGTTCTGCTATAGCCTGTACTCCTGCTCCGCAGCCTAATGAAAGGACCGCATCGTTTTTCTTGATTTCTTCAGTAGCGCCTTCTATAAAAACATTGTCGCACTGGCGTTCAATAGTAAATTCGTTGACTTTAATTTTCTTGCCTGCTTTGCGTGATGCAATTCTTAGCGCCGAGGATATGATTGAAACCTCGCGTTCGCCTCCGGCAAGGCATACAGTAACACACGTACCGCATCCGAGAACCAAAACACTTTTGTGTTCTTGAATTACATTAAATATTTCCGGTATTTTTTTTCTTTGAGCGACTATCATTGTAAATCCATTTTATTAAAATAATTTATTGCCGTGAATTAAGCGTTTCAAATTCTTTAAATTCAATGTCCGGCCCGTTATTTGTTTTTCGAATAGGATTGGGACCGAGTTCTTTAATTGTGTTTACCATTTCATTTATGACTGCCGCTAAATTAGTAGCCATTGCAGCAGATATGTTTACCATTCGCAGGCGTTCTTTCTCGATGCCGCTTTCTTGAAGGATGTCCCTGATAGCGCTGACCCGCTTTTTAGCGAACAAATTTCCTTCTATAAAATGGCATCCGCCTTCGAGGCATCCTGCCACAAGTATGCCATCAGCGCCGTTTTCAAATGCTCTCATATAATATTCCACTTCAAGCCTTCCCGTGCAGGGTGTACGAATTATACGCACTCCTGATGGATATTGCAGCCGCATCGAACCGGCCAAATCGGCCGATGCATAAGCGCAGTAATGGCAGCAAAAGGCTATTATTTTCGGTTCAAATGTCTTATCGTTCATCTTTATACGGTTTCTTCTATATTAAATAAATTGTCTATCATAGCCTTGAAGTGGTTCGACTGGAAATGATGAAGTTGAATTGCACGTGCAGGGCATTCGGATGCGCATATTCCGCAGCCCATACATTTCGCTCTTTCAATTTCTGCTTTGTGGTTATAATTGCAGTATGGAGCGCCGTACGGACAGGCATTCACACATGTCATACACGATATGCATTTATTTTGATTTACAATCGAAACCTGTGCTCCCACTTCCAAATGAGTCTTTGATAAAATCGTTGCAGTACGAGCGGCAGCAGCTTTTGCCTGCGAAATATTCTCGTCGATCATTTTGGGTGAATGGGCCAATCCGCAGACAAACAATCCTTCTGTAGTAAAATCTACAGGCCTCAATTTCATATGGGCTTCAACATAAAATCCGTTCGCATTAAGCGGCACCTTAAGCATATTTGAAAGTACTTTATTGTCCTTCTCAGCTTTAATTCCTGTGCTTAAGATAAGCTGATCGGCTTCTATGAGAATAGGTTCTGGAAAATCCGGGCTTTCCACTTTCACTGAACTCAACACGCCGTTGACATCCGA
Organism: Bacteroidota bacterium; assembly: GCA_050013655.1. Classification (GTDB taxonomy): domain Bacteria; phylum Bacteroidota; class Ignavibacteria; order UBA10030; family UBA10030; genus Fen-1298. The sequence continues at coordinate 18,360 of JBEKEV010000001.1, forward strand.
TACGACAGGCAGATTGTTTTCATCATATCTTATGAAGACCACGCCGGCTTCGCGGGCTTGTTTATAATAAATTTCCCTGAATCCGTACGTTCTGATATCCCTGTATAAGATATAAATGTTTGCAGTCGGATCTTCTCTTTTAATTTTTAATGCATTCTTAATTGCCATGGAACAGCAAATTCTGCTGCAATATAGATTTTCCGAATTGCGCGAACCCACACATTGGATCATCACATACGTCTGGCCTCTTTTTTTATTTTCACCGATGTTAAGCGAACTCTCCAATTCTACTTGTGTTATTACGTTTTTGACGGTTCCATATGCATATTCTTTTGTCTCGGAGGGCTTTGCACCTGTAGCAATTATTATAGCTCCGCAGGTAAATTCTTTCGGTTTGCCGTCCTTTGTAATATTGATTTTAAATTCCCCGATATGGCCCGTAACACTTTCAATTGTAGAATTCAGGTGATAGTCGATGTTTCTATGCGTGCTGAATTTCTCAATAAGATCAGCTTTGAAAGCATTGAGGCTCTCGTGTTCGAGAGTGGAATGAACAAGGGCCAAATTCCCACCTAGCTGGGAAGACTTCTCGATCAATTCAACATCATAGCCTTGCTCGGCGAGCGAAAGCGCTGCGGACATTCCGCTTATACCGCCTCCGATAATAACGGCATTTTGGTGAATCGGAATTTTCTCTCCTTCAAGGGGCAATAACCTGAATGCTCTCGAGATGGACATCTTTACAAGCTCGATTGCTTTTACAGTCGCATTTTCAGGTTCGGATGAATGAACCCATGAACACTGGTCTCTGATGTTTGCCAGTTCAAACAGGTAGGGATTAAGTCCCGCTTCCCGCAAGGTTTCGCGGAAAATAGGCTCATGTGTTCTCGGAGTGCACGAAGCAACGACAACTCTATTTAACCTGTCCTTTATTATTTGCTCTTTTATATTTGATAAACTCGCATCGGAACAGGTATACATCGTATGCGAGGCAAATACAACTCCGGGTTCATTCTTGATCGATTCCGTTACTTTTTCCACATCAACAGTTCCAGCTATATTGATGCCGCAGTGACAGACAAATACGCCTATTCTTGGCTTTTCATCGGTAACATCATGTTCGTACGGATATTCTTTTGAAGTAATGAGAGTATTTTTTGAAGATGACAATAATTCCATCGCCATTGCGGCAGCAGCGCTTGCCTGCATAACTGTTTCAGGAATATCCTTTGGTTCCTGGAATGCTCCTCCAACAAACACGCCGGGCTTGGATGTCACTAATGGCGACAGCCTGTCTGTTTTGCAGAACCCGTATTCGTTAATTTCAATTCCAAGTTTGCGTATACTTTCAGCAACAGATATTTTCGGTTCCAGACCGACAGCCAGCACAACGAGATCAAACTCTTTCTCAGTATAACCTTTTAGAGGGTCAACATAGACTAATCGTAAATCGTTCGAGCCGGGGATCTGAATAATTCGAGATGGCATGCTCTTAACATATTCGATATTCTTCATTGCCCGTACGCGCTCATAATACTGGTCGAAATCTTTTCCATGCGCCCTGATATCCATGTTAAAGATCGTCCCCTGCAACCCGCCAAGATGCTCGGAAGCAATCATGGCTTGTTTGGTTGTCGCCATACAGCATATGGATGAGCAATATTCGTTTCCGGGTTTTGATTCGCGGGAACCCACGCATTGTATCCATGCTATCCGTTTGGCATCTTTGCCGTTGTCCCTACGTACAACATGGCCAAGATACGGACCTGCAGCAGAAAGCATACGCTCAAATTGGACGCTGGTAAGAACATTCGGATAGCGGTTAAATCCGTATTCTCCTTTTTGCTCCGCGTCAAATTCATCGAAGCCGGGAGTAAGTATGACCGCACCTACTTCCAGTTCTACTTTTTCCTCGCTCATACCGTGATCGACCGCTTTCTTTTCGCACGCCGAAACACATTCCATACATTCAGAGCATTGAGCACAGTTCAAACATCTTTCAGCTTCTTTAATTGCATCGTCTTCTGAAAAAGGATGTTCGATCTCGTTAAAATTATTTATGCGGTTTTCAACTGTCAGTTCATCGGCTGAAGCACGTTTCTTCTTTTCGACTCTTTTTACAGAGGGAAGCAATTCTTCCGGAAATGGTTTCAACGAATGTTCAAACCGGTCAGGCAGCATATCTTCATTGTTCAGATAGCGTCCGATTGATTCTGCTGCCCGTTTTCCAGCGGCAACGGCTTCTATGACACTGCCTGGACCCGATGCATTATCGCCGCCTGCGAAGATTCCTTCCGCCGAAGTTTCAAGAGTTAAAGGATTCACTTTGAAACATCCGCGTTCAATATCGATCCCGATGTGCTTAGTAAGATCGCCATCTACCATCTGCCCTATGGCTACGACTACTTGATCGGCATCGATTGCAAGAGTTTTATTTTCATCGTAAGACGGTTTAAACCTGCCGTTTGAATCAAATACGGAAATACATTGCTTCAGTTCTATTCCGGTAACAGATCCGTTGCCATGTATTTGTTTTGGGCCCCATCCGTTTCGTATTACAATACCTTCCGCTAAGGTTGATTCAATTTCGTCTTTATATGCAGGCATTTCATTGCGCTGTTCGAGCGAAATGAGTTCTACTCTTTTAGCGCCCAATCTGAGCGCAGTTCTTGCCACATCGACTGCGACATTACCTCCCCCGATAACCACGACATTTTCCTTAACCTGTGGCATGTCCTTTTCGTTAGCTGCTTGCCTGAGGAATTCTACACCATAATTCACGCCTTTTTTATCTTCGCCGCCTATGCCTAATTTTCTGCTGACATGGGCACCGGCACTGATAAACACTGCCTCATTTTCCTTTCTCAATTCGGAAAAAGCTTTATCCTTACCTATAGCACAATTCAGAACAATTTTAACACCTTTGTGTTTTATCAACTCTACTTCATAGTCAAGTATATCTTTCGGAAGTCTATATCGGGGAATCCCGCAATAAAGCATTCCACCCGCGGAATCTCTCGATTCAAATATTGTAACAGCAAATCCTTTCTCAGCCAAATCGCCCGCCGCAGTTAATCCTGCCGGCCCGCCACCTACAACAGCGATCTTCTTTGCATCTGAAGGAGGATTTTTTTGTTCTGGCAGTTTCAACTTCCCGGATTTATATAATTTTATTTCCTGATCGGATGCGAATCTTTTTAATTGTCTGATTGCCAGGGAGCTGTCAACTTTGGAGCGCGTGCAGGCTGTCTCGCATGGAGCAGGGCAGACTCGTCCGCATATAGCGGCAAGTGGATTTCTTTCACGAATAAGATTTACAGCTTTGAGATATTCTTTCTTTTTTATTAATTGAACGTATCCCTGAACATTGACATGAGCCGGGCATTTCATTTTGCAGGGAGAATGTCCGAGCTTCAATATATTAGGTTTGTTGGGAACTGCCTGCGCATAATACTTCTGTATCGCTTTCCGTGTGCTGAGATCACGGTTAAATTTATCGCTTACTTCAACCGGGCACGCCGTCGTGCATTCTCCGCAATCGTTACAAATATTTTCATTAATGAATCGCGGTGATTTTTTTATTGTGACTTTAAAATTTCCCGGATCTCCCTCAATTTTTTCCAGCTCCGAAAGCGTGAGAATTTCTATATTAAGATTTCTGGAACATTCGACCAGTTTAGGTGAAACGATACATGTTGCACAATCGCCTGTAGGAAAAGTTTTATCGAGATGAGACATCATACCGCCGATAGTTGCAGAGCGGTTCACAAGGTAGACTTTGTATCCGGAATTAGCAAGATCGAGAGACGCCTGAACACCCGCAATACCTCCGCCTTCCACCAATACGGCACCTGTCATCTTTTTCTTTTCAATCTTCACGAATAAATCTTTCTCTGTTAATTACTTATGACAGCTTCGATAATCGGTTTTGGAGAGACGACACATTTATCCATACCTAGCTTTTCGGGGGAAATGCCCAAACATAATCCCACAAGCTGAGTTATATAAACAATCGGGATATCGTAGTTTGTACTTTTTGTCTTATTTATATCGCTTTGCCTTAAATCTAAATTTACCTGGCACATCGGACAGGCGACAGCCATACATTGGGCTCCGGCTAATTTTGCCATCCCCAAAATGGAGTTGGAAAGTTCGATGACGATATCTGTCCGGGTAAGGGCAAATCCTCCGCCGCAGCATTCAACCTTATGTGGCCAATCGATACTCTCACCGCCCATAATTGTTACCAGACTATCCATTATCGTTGGATTTTCAGGGTCATCAAAATGAGTCGCTTTATTCGGACGCACGAGCAGACAGCCATAATAATTGACCACCTTTAATCCGTCCAATGAATGTGTAAAGGCTTCCTGCAACTTCTTGATTCCAATATCTTTGATAAGCACTTCTACAAAATGATGAACGTTTACATTTCCATCGTAATCTTCTCCCAATGAATCCGATATTTCTTTTCTGATTTTGGGATTTGTTTGAATTTCGTAGTTTGCGACTTTCATTCTGTTATAGCAAGCTGCACAAAACACAACCATATCGAGACCCATTTTTTTTGCCAGAAGAAGATTAGCGGCAGGAAGCGCGATTGATAGAATTCTGTCTGTGTGGTGAGCCGGTGTCGATCCACAACAAGTCCAACCCTTCGGCTCCATCAATTCTATGTCCAAAGCTTTTGAGACTTCTCGTATCGACATATATTGGTCGCGCGCCGTGGACTCTGCCGAACATCCGGGATAATACGCATATTTCATCTGCTTGCAATTCTCCAAAATTTTTTTCCGGGCTTTCTTAAATTCTATAAAGCTGGTAAAGGGTCTGCCTCACTTCTTTTTCTTAAATATTCTCTTCACATATTTTTTATCGGCTTTGAAAGATGGAAATAATGCGATTTTCCCTTTTTGAAGCATCATTGGGAATTTATCCGTGTCCTGAAAATAGTTCGCGGATCCAATTTTATATGCTGCAATCATCCCCAGATCGTATGTCCTGCCGAATATGCTGATTGTTTTCAGAAACCATCTGTTAAACAGCGGAACGTTGCCCTTCTGTTTGGCTGCGTTTTTCTTGACTGAGATGATCCGCAGAGCATCCATCACGGCTGCCATGTCAATTTGCATCGGGCAGCGCGAAAAACATGTTTCGCAGGAAGCGCACATCCATACCAGATCGCTGTTTAAGACAGAATCGGCTGCGTTCAACTGCAGCCTCCTAATTATTTCCGAGGGAGGCACTTTGACGAACGCTGTTACCGGACAACCATTCGTGCATTTTTTACATTGCAGACACCCGGAAATATCAACACCGGAAATTTCCTTAACAGATTGCAGTAAGCCGGAATCTATTTTTTCTTTACTTATAACAATGGGCATATATAGTTCGAAATATTATTTTTTATTATTCGAGCACTTCTTCGGCGAGTTCATCAACTTCCTCTTCTTCACCATAAACATCTTGTTCGGGCGTAGACGGAGTGCCTTCGATACTCGGTGAAACTTTGCGATACACTTTCATCGGGTTCAGTTTTTTACCGTTCACTGTCAATAAATCATCTAATTTAATCCCGAAGAGTTTTTCGTTCTCTGTCAGATACGGTAAAATTAATTCCCAATCTTTTTCCGTAAAGGGAGAAAATATGCAGCCGTTTAACTGCTCTGATATTAATTGCCGTTTAGGATCCCTTATAAAAGCGGCGCCGCCTGATGCAAGAGAAAAAAGATTGCTTCCCGGATATGGTTCCGGCAGAGGCACAACCTGACCTTCTTCATTGAACTTCATACCGTTGAGGATTACAAAGCCGCCTTTATTATGAGGGTCGCCTGCCATAAATGATTCGCCGAGAAAATCGAGACTTGTGCCATTGATAACAATCCTGGGCCTTCCAACAGAATTAATCATTGGTCGGCCAGCGGCATTTCCTTTCACAAATATAGAACCTCCCTTGGCGCCGTACAAAAATGTTTGGCCGACATCACCATGAATAACTAATTTTCCTTGCTTTATTATCTGGCCTAACTGGTCCTGGGCGTTGCCATGAACGGTTAGAGTCATTCCATCGATACCGGAACCAAGATAATCACCCGAGCTGCCGTAAACATCGATTGTCAGGTCATGGGTCTCGGGTCCGAAACCGCATCCAACATAACGCTGGCCTGCGCAATGAAAGAGGATAAAATTCTTCCAGCCTAATTTGTATGCTCTGACAAGATACATCGCATCGCATTCACTGCCTTCCGGCGGAAAATTTTTTGAATTTACCACCAGTGTTTTTTCTTTGTCTTTTGGTTCGCGCAGCTCGCTTCTTGTTTCAAAATCGACAAAACGGTATTCGGACAATTCGTCGTTTTCAGAACGCAACCTTGGAATATTCATGAATAATGAATTCAGCTCGGCCCGAATTATTTGAAGAATGTGCGACCGTCTTTTAGCACCTGTCAGGTAATGTCTGTCATTTAATAAAGTTAGAGTATCGATTATATATGATGTAAATTCATTGTTTTTGCCGAGATCTCTCATTGCCCGGCATGCAGTACGGATATCGTCGAATGACCATTGCGGAATGTTGTCCCTGACAAATTCAAAAATATATTTTCCGGCAGAGGCATATTCGTTAATTATTTTTCCGATTTGCTCTTTATTTTTTGTGTCCGGAATTTCTTTTGTAAAATCACAGCTTTCAGTTTTTTCAGTTATAACAACTGGATTGCCGAATTTATCTTTACATTCAAGCCTGTAGTTGCCTTTATTATCCGGGACAATATCAAACATAAAAGCTCCGCCGTCGGAATAGCTCCCGCCGCGGGCATTCCAGTATTTATCGGCAATCGGACAAATTCGTTTATCATCCTTTGCTAGACTCTCAAGCGTTGCATCAATGGCTTGCTTTTCGGAGCCGATAATTCCGACCTGAACTTCGCCGTCGACAAACGCAAAGACTTGAGGTCTCAGCATGGCTGTATCTGTGATGCCCAACAATTGGAATTTGCGGTTCTCTATAAGATTGCGTGCGATGATAAAGAACCAGGGCCCGTCCGGAGAACCATGCATATGTGTCGATTGAATTGCCCGGTAGATTTCCTGTTTTTCATTCGGCAGGCGGTCAAAGTCAAGTTCTGTCGTCGGTGCGAACGCCTCTATTATATATTCTACCGGGTACTTGTATATTCGAGACAATAAATCGAACATTTGCGCCGATACTTCAGTATCGGTTATAAACTGTGGATATATGTTGCGCTGTTTTAAGTATTCCGTTACCGAATGATAATTTGCAAAATCGCCATTGTGTACCAGTGCCATATTCATCGCTGTGAACGGATGGGCACCACCGGGATGCCAAACCCGGCCCCTTGTTGGATACCTTTGATGTGCAATCCAGACATGAGCACGAAGATCATCAATCTTATAATATTGTGTTACAGCTTCAGCATAACCGACAACTTTCAGGATCATAATATTGCGTCCCTGTGACATTACAAAAGCCGTCTGTTTTTTCGCAGAAACATAAAATTCATGGTTGAGTTTGAAGCTATTTTGGTTCACAAACTCATCTTCAACATCTCGCCGGTCAAGGTTCGCAAAAGTGTTTTCAGATATAAATGTACTTAAAGCGCTGTCTTTAACGCGTACGAAATATCGGTATACATCAGGCGGCTTAACTTCAAGCCCGGGAACACTTTTCCAATCGTCGACCGTATCGAGCTTTGCGGATTTCTTTATATCGAACACAGGATCGACATATTTTTTTTCAACGTCAGGGCGAGCGGAAGGATCAAGAAATGCAATATGGAGCATATAGCAATCGTCGAGCACTTCTCTTGATACGCCTAATTGCTCGGGAACAAAACCAACCGCTGCTATTCCGCCGCCTTTGCCATTGCCGCGATTGTGCATCAATCGTGAAGGTTCATGGATATGTTTACCCGGAACCGGCTCGGTACAGCAAAATCCTACAACTCCGCACCCGCCTTCAGCTTCCATTGCGATCGATTTAACAGGCAGTTGAAGCGTCTTATTGAGATTTCTTTTCGATTGAAGAATATTTTTAATATTGTTAGTATTCATAATTTCAATATGAATGTTAATTTTGCTTCTTCGAGATATCCAAATGTATTAACAAGTCCGTTCTTCCGCGCAATTCCTTAATGGATTTCAAATCTAAGCGCCTTAATATGTCTTTTAGTCCGGTCGCCCATGCGTTGTAAAGATTAATGATCCGCTGTGTCCCCCATTCAATTGTCACTTGGGAAGCAAGTTCCGGATTTGTTGTCGCAATGCCTCGGGGGCAGCCTTTGCCGCTTTCGCACCTGCTGCATCTGAGGCAGCATAGCGCTACCAATTCTGCAGTTCCGATAACAACTCCGTCGGCACCAAGGCAAATCGCTTTTGCGATATCAAAATAATTGCGTATACCGCCGCTTGCTATCAATACAACGGCGTCACGTACATCTTCGGCTGAAAGGAAACTGTGAACTTTCGGAATCGCATAGTCTATAGGCATCGCAATATTCTTCTTGGCTATATCAGGGGCAGCGCCAGTGCCTCCATATCCCCCGTCTATATGTATTATGTGTGTGCCTGCATAATAACTTCCAACGGCAACCATATCGACATCGGTTGGAGTAGAAACCTTTGTAGAAATGAGAGCCCTCGGATTTATATGTTTTATCCAATCGATGTGTTTCATATGGTCTTCGATTGAATAGACGCTGTGAAAGGGGAACGGAGAGAACAATGGAATTCCCTGAACAGCTTCACGCATTTTTGCAACCGCGGGAGTGTTCTTCGTGCCCAGCAAGTGGCCGCCTAAACCGGGCTTTGCACCCTGGGCATATTTGAATTCGACGATAGGAACTCTTTGTATCGTTTCTTCCCTCACTCCGAAAAGTCCGGTAGCAACCTGTGTTATCATATGGTCGTCATACGGTCTCAAGCGTTCCATGTAACCGCCCTCGCCGGAGCAAGAGAAAGTATTCCAAGCAGATGCTGCCCTGACCTTCGACAATTGTGTAACATTGCTTATGGAGCCGAATGACATCCCTCCGCCGTACCAGGGCACATCAATTTTTATCTTCGGCCTGCCGTCGTTTCTTCTATTCAACTCAAGACTTATATCAATTTCATCGGAGTCGACTTTTGCGGGCTTGTCAGGAAACACAATTCGAATTCTATCGAATCCTCCGCCGGAGTCGCCGGTCTCATATACAAAATCGGAATCCTCGGGAAGAATTTCTCCGGTTTCAGCCATTCTCCATGTCGCAAGAATCATATCCGATGTCCATCTGTAATCTCCCATAACTTCCATCATCGGATTTTTTATCAATCTTAAAGCACCGTTAGGACATTTTGCAACACAAAAATTTTCAGTTTTCTCGCAAACGAACCCATTGCATTTATAGCTTAATGGAGTAGAAAATAATTTATAACCTTTTTTCATGACATGAACGCCCTTTGTGCATGTCTTAACGCACGTACCGCACATTATGCATTTCTCTTCATCGCGATAGATGAGATATTTTGCGATTTCATTGCGGTACCTCGAAGGAGCCGGTTTAATATTTCTTTCGACCTCGACCTGGGGAACACGGGTTTTAAAAGTGTTGCCGGGGAGTATCTCTTCCAGGTTAATTTTATTTTCTAAAGATCGGCCCATAAATTTCTTCTTCAATTTCGTCTTTAAACATTGCGCGCCCAACATCGCCGCGAAGTCTGCGCACTTCCCGCATTCCCATTGCTCCCATAAGTTCTACTAATTGCCAATGCCATGCGCCGATTAAATTGGTCATGCGTCCGGCCCCGTATTGCAAATCGATTTCCGTGTCTAATTTTGCCGGGCAGTAATCGCCGGGCCTGCAGCTTTCACACAGACGGCACTCAATTGCAATCAACAACGGCAGATTCATTGAAATAAGATCGGCGCCGCATATAATAGCTTTAGCGACATGTTCGGATAAACCGATTCCGCCTCCGGCAATGAGAGTTATTTCATCCCTCTTTTCATTTTTTATCAAGCATTCATGAACTTCTCGAACAATTTCCTTCATGAACCGGGGATTTTTTGCGTTCATTTCATTGCCGTTAAGATCGGCAACCAGATGAATGGCTTCAATGTCGATTCTTGACAATTCATCGACACGCTTTACGACTTTTTCATCCATGAATATCCGCACGGCAATAATTATTGCGGGATGAGTTTTCTTTATCGATGCGATTTGTTGCTCGATATTTTTATTGTCCGGAATTTCCACCAGCATTGTTTTATCGAGAGTTTCTTTTGGTATCTGAGGCCCATCCGGACTTAAAAAGAAGGCAATATTTTTCAGGTATTGCTCTTTGTTATGCAGCTTTATCGATTTCCATTTCTTTGAGTCGATAATAGCGATAAGGCCTGTTTGCTTTGCTGTCTCAATCATGCAAGGCTCGAGAACGGGAAGCGTATGTTTTTCGGAAGACATGTCAAAAATAACAGGGAAAGGAATAGAAATAAGAGGAGGAAGGACTGTCTCTAATTTATTGTTTTGAAAATTCAGGAAGGACGGTTTCTTGCCTATATCAACGGATGTGCTGATATACTCTCTTCCGTGAATGCCGTCGCGTGTAGGGCGGACAATTTCGGACATATCGGTCCACATCGAGTCAAAACCAGGGCCCGAAAATTTTCCCCTATATCCTGCACCTGACACCGGCACTTTTCCCGTCTCTGCTTCTAACCATGTAGTGCTCAAAATTTGTGGTGTCCAATATTCATTGCCGAGGTTTTGATATTCTGAATTTAATGCCAGCGTCAATAAATTTTTCGTGCAATTCTGGACGCATGAAAAACATCCCATGCATTCATAATAGAGTGTATGGACTTCGTCTAAATCTCTGATGAATGTGCTTTCTTCCCGGTATTTGTCGTACACACAAGCCTTTTTTACGCAGTTATGACATCGCGCACAGTCTTCGCGCCAGTCCACAACTCCGCATTTCCCTATCCGGGGAAGCCTGGGCAGAACATGGCTAGTCTTAATATGATATTTTTCAGGCATACTGAACTATTTATAATCCAGCTTGAGAAATGATTTCATTTATAATATCTTCTTTCCCGCCCGAAATGATATGGATGCCGCTCAACCCTTTCATTTCCTTTATTTTATTGATCGTTTCAACACAGATTGCGATGCCTCTCTTCTTTTGTTCGGCGGGGCCGCCGGCATCTTTCATACTATGTATATGCGACTCGGGTATATAAAAATCGGTGTGTTTTTTCAGGAGACTGATTGCTTCGTCATAACTTTCAAGCGGATAAATTCCTGCTATGAATGCGGCCTTCTCAGTTAGACCTTCCTGATATGCCGCGTCTAACCATTCATGAAAATCGGTAGTATTAAAGACGCCTTGTGTCTGTATGAACTTTGCCCCGGCCCTAATTTTTTTGGCCAATCGCATAATGTTAAGTTCAAGGGGCCTTACATAGGGATTCGCAACCGCACCGACAAGCATAGAAAACTTGCCGCCGATTTTTGAGCCGTTGAGAAGGACCCCTTCATTGTTCATCTTTGTTACAATGTCTATCAGTTGAATAGAGTCGATATCGTATACATTTGCCGATTGCGGAATCTCCGTTATGCTTTGGTGGTATCCCGAAAGGCATAATAAATTTTTAATACCCAGCGATGCGGCACCTAATATATCGGATTGAAGAGCGATCCGGTTGCGGTCACGGGTAACAATTTGGTATATCGGCTCGATTCCTGCCCGTTTTAATTTTACCGCCGATGCCAATCCTGATATAATAGGGCCATACGGATTATCTGCTACATTCACCGCCAGAACACCTGAAATTTGTGATTTATTGATAGGATCGGAATCAATATTAGTGCCGGCAAGATATTCGGCAGTAACAATGAAATCCCCTTCTTCAATTTTTTTTGCTAGCAAGCTGTCCATTGTATTGTCTTAGAATGTTTCTGTTACTTTTTCCTGTTCATTTATTATTTGCCGGATGCAATTTGATAATTCATTTATAATATTTTCGGTTTTATTTTTATTATCGATTTGAATAAACGAGACGCAATCGCTTCCCATGCCTGTTTCGTTTAAAAGGTCGTTTATGGCGTCTATTCGTTTACGTGCGCGGAGGTTGCCTTGAAGAAACTTGCATTCACCCGTCATACAGCCGGCAAGGATCGCGGTGTCGGATCCCGTCTCGATAGATTTTAAAATATATTCAGTGGCGATTTTCCCGGAACAGGGCACACTGATGGTATTTAATTCAAATTCACCCAATTGCGAACTTATTTGATTTATTTCTTCGGGAGAAATTGAGTTTGAACAATGAAAGAGAGAAATTTTGATCGATTGATTTTTCATTTTAAATAATAGTCTTGACCGACTCCGTTTTGTGTTGAAACAGTCCTATGGAAACAATTATTTTGCGAGTCATCCATTCATCATCTATTTGATCACTATTTTGTCCTACCCATAGCCGTATTTGTTTTTGAGATTTCACAATTCGCTCGCATCTACATACTACAGCACTTGATGCTGATCAATTTTTACAAATTGGGGTCACCAATTAGGATTTCTAAAGAAGGGAACTTGATACTCGGTCGGTGTTCCGCCTATCAATCCCTTAAAACGATCGATGAGATGTTACTTATCTCTCGCTTGCACAATGAATTAATTAGTGAGCTTCACTTTCTTATTAATAATTAAGGTTTATTCAAACAAGTTGCAAGTATAAATTTAAAAAAATTTAAAATTTAATAAAAGAGGATCATATTTCCTTACACAATAGAGATAGTCAATTTAAAAACACTCGTGATTTATTTTTTTTCCACTGGGAGTATCAGGATAAAAATCACATCAAAATTGAGGGTCGATATTACAGCTCTTTAGACAATATTTTTAGAACTCGACAACACGCATGTTGATTTATTCATCATTAGTCACGTTAGGACTGGAACACAAAGCGATTCTTCTAAAACAAGATCAATCTTTCTATCATTTGCATTGCGTACGTTTTATACAGCAATACATAGAAAAGAAATAGTAACTGACGGATGAGAAAGCATAAAGAAGATTTCATTGCAATTCTTTTTTGCCAATGAGTACAAAGCGTACATCAATAACACAATTTCGAAAGAGTTTATTCTCACCTTTATGAGAGAATGGGTTCATGTTCCCATTGTCAAATTACATTTTCAACAATTCTTTCCATATAAGTGCAGCAGCCCCAAGAATAGCAGAGTTGCCCTGTGGTAAACCTGATGGCAACAACCGCACTTTGTTTTTAAAGATATTGAGAAGAAATTCCTCCATGTACTTCTTCGTCGGAACAAAAATAAAATCTCCCGCAGCCGCCAATCCTCCTAAAAGAATAATGGCTTCCGGACTTGTATGAGCAACGGAATCTGCAAGTTTCAATCCGAGATATCGTCCTGTCAATTCAAATGCTTCCAACGCAAGTCGATCTCCGCGCTGTGCTGCTTCGAAGATGCGTTTTGACGTGATAGTCTCAAAACCGATTCCACGAAGTTCGCTTGGAAGCATTGTCGCACTGAGGAGTTCCTCAACCGTTCTCCGAATTCCGCTTGCTGATGCGTACGTCTCCAGGCACCCACGTCGTCCACAGCCGCACTGACGTCCGTTCGGATCGACAATGGTGTGACCAATTTCTCCTGCAAAACCATCATGGCCGTAGATTAATTCTCCATTTGCCACGATGCCGCTCCCAAGTCCTGTCCCCAGCGTAATGACAATAAAATCTTTCATTCCTTTCGCTGCACCAAACAACATCTCTCCCAGTGCAGCAGCATTTGCATCATTTGTCAAGGCAATAGGAATTGAATACCAGCGATGCAACAACGCAACAACATCAACAAATTTCCAACTCAAATTCGGTGGTTGTTCAATGGTGCCTTTGTAGTAGTTGCCATTCGGAGCGCCCAGTCCAATACCCACAAGCTTTAAATTTTCTTTCTTTGATTCAAAGAGAATTTCAGCTTGGTGGTGAAGCCGTTCAAAGAATTCTTCAGCCGGTCGATGCGCTTCTGTCGGCATCTCTCTTTCAGCGAGAAGATTTCCGCTTTTATCGACATAGCCAAATTTCGTGTTGGTGCCTCCAATATCGACGCCAAGTACTACTTCTTTCTGATTCATACCAATCCTTTTTTGTATGTGGGGATATGTCCTCTCATTCCATTAATAAAGCCCGAACGTTCAACAAACTCTTGGGCCTTCTTTCAGACTATGACTCTCTCTTTACATCAGCATGTAGCTGAATCCTAACGCAAGAGTTTGTTTCATCTGTGTCCTCGCCTGCACTTGAGGGTCGTTGATAAGACAGACATTCAGGTTCATAGCAAGAAATTTATTTACTTTTGCCGAAAGGGTATTATCGCTTCGAACGGAGGTTCGATCAAAATGCATCACTGGTGCGAAGATTTCTAATTTGGCATTGAGAACAACATTTTCCATCACTGTCCATCCGACTTCTGTCACCGATTCCACGCCGATTTCAACTCTCAATTTTTCTACCTCGGAAGTCGTTGTCAAATCATCAGAGTATTTACTGGCAAAAGTCTTTGCGATGGTTTCACGCACAGCAGCACCCAATCGTGTCTTAACATCCGGAACGGGCTGGTACCCGACACCTGCCGATTGTATAATGTATGCCGGATCAAAAAAATTCGAGACCGGTACGGCATGACCGGCTGCATCATACGTGACACCTTCGGTGAATTGCGTCTTCAAAGACACAGATGCATATGGATTAATAATCGTTCCGATTTTGTAGATGATTACGCTTCCAAGATCGATCACATCATCTGTCTTGCGGATGGTCTGTGTCCCAAGCTTCGCCTGTCCGTAACCGAATTTATATTCATTCACCCATTCGATTACATCTTTCGCGTACGCCGACTTGCCTTCAAGGAACAATGCGTACGCAAGTGCATTCTCACCACCCTGCGACCAATCGGTGAACGATATCTGTGTAATGTTTGCACTCAGTATCATTGTATGTTTCCACGACGTATCGGCCGATGCAGATACTACAGGTTTGGATTCCTGCGCCAGAGCGGCGCTTGCAGCAATCAATAACAACAACGATATCATGGTTTTCATAACATTCCTCGTATGATAACAGATGTGGATACTATTGAAGAGCGGTCGTACAATGTCCACAACGTTTTGCATTAAGAGGGATGACCATCAAACATTCCGGACATTCTTTCGTTATCGGGCCTGCCGGTACGACTTCCGGCTTCTTCACCAACCGATTCATCGCCTGGATAATAATGAACATTGCAAATGCAACAATCAGAAAATCGATAAAGATATTGATAAACATTCCATATTTAATCACCACTGCTGGATGATCCGCAACAGCTTCCTTCACGGTAATGCCAAGACTGCTGAAATCCATCCCGCCGACAAGCAAGCCGATTGGGGGCATTAAAATATCGCCGACGAGCGAACTTATAATTTTTCCAAACGATGCGCCGATAATAATACCGACCGCCATATCAACCATGTTTCCGCGCATCGCAAATGATTTGAATTCTTTAAACAATGACATACAACCTCCTTGTATTGATCGTGTAAATATATATCTTGAGAAGAAATATTTATTATTCGTAACAGGTAAACACGGACTAAAACAGCAACGTGTCGCTCAATTGTTCCACATACAGAAAATGTATTTCTTGAAAAGAAGTCAAATTCCCGTAGGCATGGTTAGAATGATTTGGCATGGGAAATTTGTTCACGACTGCTGATTTAAGACGTTTTTTGTTCTTTCTACTTTTTACTTTCCAGAACCACAAAAGCAACAATCGTGTTGTCGGTATGAGAGAGCGAGAGATGCACTGTACACTGGTCCAAAGCTTTGGCAACATCGCGGGATAACAGAATGTGCGGCGCTCCGGATTGATCGTTGACGACTTCGATATCTCTCCAATGAAACGCCCCGCTCCAGCCAGTGCGCATGGCTTTTGCCACTGCTTCCTTGGCGGCAAACCGTGCCCCGAAATGAATGTATGGTTTCTTACGGGTTTTGCAGTAGGTCACTTCCATGTCGCTAAACACTTTATCGAGAAACACTTTTCCCTGTTTCTCCAGCACGTCTTTCATGCGCTGCACATCGACTACATCCACACCGATACCGAGAATCTTACTCATAGTCGCACGTTCCGATTTTCCTCTTTGACGATATCGATGAGCTGAGTGATGTCATCAATATCATAATTGGCATTGGATATCTCCGTACCGAACGTGTTGCCGTAGCGCGCAAAAACTGTTTTCATCCCAACTTGTGCCGCACCAAGCACATCGCGTTCAGCCCAATCTCCCACCATGAGAGCTTCACCAGGTTCTATCTGCAGCATCTCTAATACTTTTCGGAATGGCTCCGGATTTGGCTTCCGCATACCGGTATCATCGAATGTGACAACTGCATCGAAGAGGTGATGAAAGTTGAGATAACAAAGGCGAAGCCACGCTTCTTTGCCCGGTGCGTCCGAAACAACTCCGAGTTTTAACTGCATCTTCGAAAGTTTGATGAGTGTCATCGTGACGTGCGGATACGGAACAAGCGCTGCTTCCCGCGCACGGCGGTATGCGATGACGCCGGCGGAAAGAATTTTATGATCGACCTTGCTGAACTCGCGATAGAGCAATTCATCGAAGACACTTTGGAATTCAATTCCACGCTCATTATAAATCTGATCGATACGCTGGCGGATTTCATCAGTAGAGAGTTTGAGTCCTGCATCACGCATAGCGTTAATAGCTGCATCGATTGCTTGCTTTTTCATCAGCATAAAATCGACAAGTGTATTATCTAAATCGAAAATGACGGCTTTGAGCATGATAACATTTAGCTTTCAGCGATCAGCAATTGACCGTTCAACATTTGTTCCCCAGCACTCTCAGCTCTGTTCTAGAATAAATTCCACCGCCAACTCATACCCCCGCGCACCGAAGCCGGTAATAACTCCCTTACACACGGGTGCAATGACCGACTTACGCCGGAATTCCTCACGTGCATGGACATTACTCAGGTGCACTTCGATGACCGGAACTTTCAACGCAGCAACGGCATCGCGGATGGCATATGAGTAATGCGTAAAAGCTC
Organism: Bacteroidota bacterium; assembly: GCA_050013655.1. Classification (GTDB taxonomy): domain Bacteria; phylum Bacteroidota; class Ignavibacteria; order UBA10030; family UBA10030; genus Fen-1298. The sequence continues at coordinate 35,491 of JBEKEV010000001.1, forward strand.
CGGGATTCAGCACGACACCGCCAATGGAACCATCCAGCCCTTTGTGCAGGGCATCGACGATGGGACCCTCGCTATTCGATTGGTAGAATTCTAGTTTTACTTTCGGAAACTTTTCCTTCAACCTATTCTCGATATCCCACAGAGTCATAGCACCATAAATTTCCGGTTCACGTTTGCCGAGAATATCAAGATTCGGTCCATTGATAATAAGAATACGCATGGTTGTTTTCCTTTGCTAAGTCCTTAGACAGAAGTCAGAATTCTGAAATCAGAAAGTAAGAATCTCAAATCCAAAGCAATACATCACACACAATATCCAAATTTCAAAGCTCAAATTCCATATTCATTTCGGATATTGTCGTTTTGAATTTTTTTAACCATTGAGATTTGTTTGTTGAGATTTTCTCCATATTTGTACGGTCTTATGATGCCAATCAGGTTTTTGCTGTACGTGCGAGTTCATCTTCTATGTATTCACGCACAGCTGGTTTCAGGTACATTTCGTCAATGCCAACTTCTGCAAGTCCTTGCGCTAACACAGATGTGCGGCGTGCCAGTGCCAACCGTTTATTGATAACAATGAGGCGTTCCGCTTTCAGTACACAATAGCCGCCATCGAAATCTCCTTTTTCGTAACGGATGGAGATTCCGCAGTTGGATGCAAGCTGCTCAAGTTCAGAGAGAATTTGTTCGTGCGTCATCTGTATCTCTTATTTCTATCGTAAGTCTACCGATGATGTGTTCATAAAACTTATCGCATTTTGATGTGATGTGCAACATGGCAATGAGCATCAAGCTTTTAGTCTTTAACAATATGTTTTCTTCCTGCTCCTATCTCCTTTCGCCTTTTACATTTTTCTTTGTTTTTCCCACCAAGATTGAATTTTCTTGCCGCTCCAAATCGTAAACACAAAAAAGAGAACTCCGCCCAGGAGATCAACAACATAATGATAACGCAGATAGACTGTGCTTACAATGAGCAATCCGGCAAGGACAGTCATGATCCAGCGTGTCTTGAGCTTATACCAATGACCTACATAAACGATAATGAGTGCGAGCTCCGTATGACCGCTGGGAAAGACATCGCGCTGAACAAACTCTGCTGCGTTTGTCATGCGAAACGAAATTGACTCGCCAGCATTGATGAAATCTCTCATCCACGATGTGAAGAAAAGTCCCGGTAACTCCTTGTTGATTGCATAAAAATCATGAAGCGTGAATCGCGGTCCGATCGCCGGCAATAGAAAATACCCGAGGTAGGAAAGATAGAATCCATACACGACAAGAAATGCACCATGATCGAACTCCTCAACTGTGTACCTGCGGTAGAGTTCTACTCCAAGCATAATGAAAAGAATATAATACGAAAAATACGCGATCTGAAATATTTCGGTCAACACCGGATTGGCAAATTGCATCATCCATTGAGTTGGATTGACACCAAAGGCCCACCGGTCGATGGAAATAAAGAGCCAATCATAATCCATCGGATGAATCGGGCGCACCATCGAATAGATCTCTTTGAAAACAAAGAGAATAAAAGGATACGCGTACAAGCGATGCAAACCGATGAAGAGCCTGGACTTTTTTGTCTCAGCCCAATATGCCAATATGAAAATTATTGCTATCACCGCTACATCGATGGCAATAATTTCCAGCCAAACAGAGACCCTGCTGAAGAAAATAAGATTGAGTCCGATGAGAAACAATAAGAAGACGATGGAGACAACATCAACGGAAGACAGGTGAGATATTAACTTTTTGGGTGTCATGGTAAAATACGATATCCTTATATCGAACCGTTAAATACTAAACAATACTAAAACTCAAAAAATAAATGAACGAATACTTTGATTTTTCTGCCATTTTGCTTTGTTTAGAGTTTAGGATCCCGAATTTAAAATTTTCTCCAAAGTATTAGTCAAGAATATAAATTCATCCACGTTCAAATCTTCCGGTCTTTTCTTCAAATCAAATGGTATCTGATCAAGCACCGTATCTTCCAATTCCAGAAACTTCAATCCATTGCGCAGTATTTTTCGCCGCTTTCCAAATGTTGCGCGGACAATCGAACGAAATAACTTTTCATTAACCTGCTGCAATTGGTCTTTGAAATTCAATCGCACAACGGCGGAATCTACTTCTGGCTTCGGGTAGAAACAATTGCGTGAAACTTTAAAGAGCATCTCGCACTCAGTATAGAACTGCGTGAAAACTGACAGAATGCCGTATTCCTTATTTTTCGGAGAAGCAACAAGCCGGTGCGCGACTTCCAACTGCATCATCATGGTTGCATCGGTGACAACCTTTCGCGCATCGAAGAGCCAAAAAAGAATTTCACTTGTTAAATAATACGGAATGTTACCGACAATTCTGAGTTTTTTCTGATGCTTCTGTGATATTTCCAGAAGATCAACATCTAACACATTGGCGTGGAGTATAGTCATCTTTGTGCCATACCCGTGCTGCAACAATTCTATCGCCCGCTTGTCAACTTCAATTCCGATGAGCGTAATCGGAAGATCGACAAGATACTTGGTCAGCGCGCCTTGACCGGAGCCAATTTCGATAACCACATTGCCGGAAGACAGATGGAGACTTTCCACAATATTGCGGAGAATATTTTCATCTTGCAGAAAATTCTGTCCGAGCGACTTCTTGGGCTTCAGCACACTGCATTCCGTGATAATAACGTGACAATATACCGAAGAGTATGAGGAAGTTCAATGAATTAAATTGTGGATCAACGATTTGTTTGCTGAAATTCAAAATCGCAGCATGTTATTTTACGACCGTCAACACTTCCTTCAGCGCATACCCAAGAATCTGAATTCCCTTTTCAATTTTCTCTTCCGGCGTGTGTGAATATGCCAATCTGAAATGAGAATTATCCTTCCCTGCCGGATCGAATGTCTTCCCGACAACAAAGACCGCTCCCTTTTCAATGCTCCTCTTGAGTACTGCCATTATATCAAGCTGCGGCGGTAATTTCAACCAGATGTAAAATCCGCCTCTCGGTTCTGTCCAAGTAATTTCTGCTGGAAAATATTTTCGTATTGCGGCAGCCATCGTATCTTTGCGTCTCTTATATATCACACGCATCCGCTCGATATACTTTTCCATCTTGCCGCTTCGCAGGAATTCATTCGCCAAGACTTGCGTAAAGTTGGGAGAACAGGCATCCATCGATTGTTTGACAAGTTCCGCTTTTTGATAAATTTCCTGCGGCACAAGCATCCATCCCAACCGGAAACCGGGACCAAGAATTTTGGAGAATGTCCCCGTGTAACAGATCTTCAGTTCTTTTTCGTACAATGTCTTCATCGGCACAACTCTTTTTCGAGCTTCCTCATCGAAATACAATTCGCCGTACGCATCGTCTTCAATCAACAGCAGATCATGCTCTTTCAGCACGGACACGAGTTCTTTCTTGCGCTGCTCTGTGTACAGTGTGCCGGCCGGATTATGGAAATTCGGAGTGATGTATAAGAATTTTGGAGGCACAGATTTATTTCGATCGAGATACGCTTTGAGCGATGGAACATCAATGCCGTTTTCATTCAAGTCGACGCCATGGATGTTCGCCTGATACGATTTGAATGCCGAGATGCCGCCGATGAAACATGGATTCTCCGTTACCACCGTGTCTTCAGGATCGATAAATATTTTGCCGAGAATGTTAATCGCTTGCAACGATCCCGTCGTAATCATCAATTTGTTTGTCTCAACCGGCATTCCTTTCTTTTTCAGGTATTCTTTCAACGATTCAAGAAGCGGCGGATAGCCGGGAGTTGGACCGTATTGAAAAGCCGTTCGCTTGATATCAAGAGGCAAGTGATTGTAAATCTCATCGATCTCCTCCACCGGAAACAGTTCATTCCCAGGCATCCCGCCGGCAAAGGAAATAATGTCCGGGCTGGTTGCAAGTCCCATGAGATCACGAATCTCTGATGTGCGAAGAGATGAAACGGCTTTGGAAAAACGAATCATAGACTTTGAATTTCAGATTTGATTAGGGTTTAGGTTTTGGGTTTTGGGTTTTGGGTTTTGGGTTTTGGGTTTTTTCTCTAAACTTCATAAATTTCGCTTGCTCTGAGCAATTCCATTTTATGCTTCTGCAAAACCGTGATGGTTTGTTGGACTGCTTCGGTACGGATAATGACTGTCGCACGATCGCTCAAGGCAAATGCGTACATATATTCCACACTGATTCCTTCAGAGGAAAGAATTTGCAGCGCTCTATGTAATCCTCCCGGTTCGTTGGGAACCACCAGACCGATGACCTCCGTAATGTGAACAGAAAGTCCCTTTGCCTTCAGCAATTGCTCTGTTTGTTCCGGCTTGTTGACGATCATCCGGAGAATGCCGTAATCAGCCGTATCGGCTACGCTGAATGCAGAAATATTAATATGTGCAGAAGCTAGCGCTTCCGTTACTTCGGTCAGGCGTCCTGATTTATTTTCCAGGAAGATGGAAAGCTGTTTGATTTTCATAGTACCCTACGTTAATTTTCTTTTATCTATTACTCGTTTGGCTTTGCCTTCACTGCGCTCGATGGTTTTCGGTTCAACAAGTTTCACCAACGCAGTAATGCCCAAGACAGATTCTATGTTGTGCTGAATTTTCTTCTTGAGGTCTTCTAGCTTTCTGATTTCATCCGAGAACAATTGTCCATCGACTTCCACCCACACTTCCAGCACATCGAGATTGTTCACTCGGTCAACGATCAGAAGGTAATGCGGCTTGGTTTCGTTCATCTCAAGAAGCACAGTTTCAATTTGAGATGGAAACACATTGACGCCGCGGATAATGAGCATATCGTCCGATCTGCCCAAACATTTTTTCATGCGAACAAGTGTGCGGCCGCATGAACATTTCTCTGCATTCAATACTGTCAGGTCGCGTGTGCGGTACCGGAGCAGCGGCAAGGCTTCCTTTGTCACGCATGTAAAGACCAACTCACCGATTTGACCGTACGGAAGCACTTCGAGCGTTTTGGGGTCGATGATTTCCGGAATAAAATGATCTTCAAACACATGCAGTCCGCATTGATCCATGCACTCGGACGCAACTCCCGGCCCGATGACTTCGCTCAATCCATAAATATCGATCGCTTTGATTTTCAATTTGTTCTCGATCTCGCGGCGCATTTCTTCTGTCCACGGTTCTGCACCGAAGACGCCGGCTTTCAACTTGAATGATTCGATTGGCATTCCCGCTTCCGCCATTGCTTCCGCCAGAAAGAGAGCATAAGACGGCGTGCAGGCGAGAATCGTAGAGCCGAAATCCTGCATCAATTGCAATTGACGCTGTGTGTTGCCGCCGGACATCGGAATGACCGTTGCACCGATTTTCTCTGCACCGTAATGCACGCCGAGTCCGCCTGTGAACAATCCGTACCCGTACGCAACGTGCAGTACATCGTTCTTGCCTGCTCCGGCAGAAGTGAGTGTACGTGCAACGACTTCAGACCAGATATCAATATCTTTTCGCGTGTATCCCACAACCGTCGGTTTTCCGGTTGTTCCGCTGGAGGCATGCAGCCGAACAACATCCGACACAGGTACAGCAAACAGGCCGAAAGGATAATTATCGCGCAAATCTTGTTTAGTGGTAAACGGCAGCTGCTGTAACTGATCCACGCTTTTAATATCGCCCGGTTCGATTCCTTTTTTTTGAAATAGATACCGATAGAACGGTACACGAGAATAGATTCGTTCTACCAGTGCAGACAATCGTTCGCTCTGCAGCTTGGTGAGCTGCTCGCGGTCCATGCATTCTATATCTTCATCCCATTTCATAGTCAAAGAGCTTTTCTTGAAATTGTTTGTAAGAATTCAATTCAATTAAACACTTTTTTTCATAAGAATAAATAACTTTTCTTGAAATGTTCACGCTTGCTCTCCAAGAAATATATTGGCGTCTCCATTTCCACGCCGCTCAATATTTCTATTGTCTTGGAGAGAGAGGTTGGCCGGCAGCGCAAATAATTTGGTATAAACTAATCGAACTCCCTCCGAGGTTTGGATTGTTCCGGACCGACTCGTCCAGCCGCGATATCCGCCAAGAAATAGTTCTCGCCTCTGATCGGAGCACCAAAAAGATGCCGGAGCATGGCAAGCTGGCCGACGTGCGTGATTGCATCGGCTATGGGACCCTGAATTAACTTTTCTAAAGGGCAAGTGATCGTTGAATCACCCGCCAAATATGTATCGAATTCTTTAACGGATGCGTAGAAGCGAGCCACTTCACGATCCCAGGCTTGCGGCGGAGAATCGTGCCACACTCCATGGCCTTTTGCTATTGTCAAAGCCCAATCAAAAAGATCTCCTATATGTGCAACGATTTCAACCGGTGTTCTTGATTGAGGATTGATCCGGAATTTTTCAAAATCCAACGGCGCACCGCGTAATGTTTTAGCTCCGCGATAAACCATAGTCGCAATTGTGTGGCGGACTATTTCGCGTTGGGAATCAATATTTGATACCATAGTATAAATATTCTTTCTCTTTAAAGTGGTTGGGCAACCCCATTTTTAATGATATTTAATAATTATATGATCGACAAACTACAAAAATATGTGGAAATTTTGGTAAAATTTGAGCAAAACTCTCTGTCCAAGATTTTTGTGATATAATCACAAAAATAGCTTGACTTTTGCATCACAGATGCCAATATTAAGTTGTATTTGTGAACAACTAACAAAAGGAAAACTAAAATGCTTATCGAGTTCGAAGTGGGCAATTATTTATCTTTTAAAGACCCTGTTCGGCTGAGCATGATTGCTGCAAATCCAATAAAGGAATTCCTTGAAGATAATACGTTCCAAGTGGGACAATTTCGTCTTCTGAAAAGCGCAGCTATATACGGGGCAAATGCTGGGGGCAAATCTAATCTTCTCCGAGCAATGGGCTTTGCACGAGTTTTCGTTCTCACTTCTGCCACAGAAACACAAATTGGTGACGAAATACGAGTGACCCCTTTTAAATTCGATGTGGCAACCGAGAATGCACCAAGTCACTTTGAACTTTGTTTTTTGATAGATAATCTTCGTTACAGATATGGTTTTGAGGTGGATAGAAAATCCGTTCAAAAAGAGTGGCTCTTCCTTGCAGAGAAACAAAAAGAGAGACCATTGTTTTTGCGATCTGGTGATAGCATTGAGATCACTGAGGATTTTAAAGAAGGTAATGGATTAGAAGAAAAAACTAGAAACAATGCACTCTTTCTTTCTGTTGTGGCTCAATTCAACGGGGAAATTGCAGTAAAAATTATTAAATGGTTTTTAGGATTCAGAGCACTGCATGGATTACGTGATCAGCATTATATAAATTTTACAACTTCCCTTTTACAAAAAGAGGAAAGTCGGCAGCAATTGCTAAATCTGATAAGAGGGGCAGACGTTGGAATAGAAGATCTTGTTGCAAGTGAGTTGCCAAATGAAGAACTTTCCAAATTAGAACAACAAGATAATAGTACAAAACAGAAAAGATCAATTACGAAACAAATAAAAATATCTTCAATCCATGGAAAATTTGAGGATGGTGTGAAGAAAGGTGTAGTTAATCTAGATTTCTCTTCTGAGGAATCCGAAGGAACAAAAAAACTATTTCACATTGCTGGACCAATCTTGGATTGTTTTGAAAAAGGGTATATAGTATGTATTGATGAGTTGGATGCGAAACTCCATCCATTACTTACAAAGGCTATTGTAAACTTGTTTAATTCATCTCGAGCAAATCTAAAAAATGCACAATTAATTTTTGCTACACATGATACAAATCTCTTGCAATATGCTAATTTGCGTCGTGATCAGATTTGGTTTGTTGAAAAGAATCATGAATCAGCAACGGATTTATATTCACTTGCTGAATTCAAATTACCTGATGGTAAGAAAGTGCGGAATGATGCCGACGTTGAAAAAAACTATATCCGAGGTAGATATGGAGCTGTGCCTTTTCTAGGTGACTTGGACATGCTGGTAAAGGGATGAACAATGGGAAGACCTGTAAAGCTTACAGACCAAGAAAAGGAATGGTTCCTAAAAAGGTCCCAATGTAGAAATAGAATACTAGAAGCTCGATTAGAGCGAGAACGTTTTTTGATAGTCTGCGAGGGAGAGAAAACTGAACCAAACTATTTTAAAGCTTTTATAAAGGAACTACCTCCTCACGTTATAGATGTTGTAATACTTGGTGAAGGAATGAATACACTCAGTCTTGTTGATACAGCTATTAATGTAAGAGATCAGCATGCCATTGGTGGTTACTCTTTTGATCAGGTATGGGTAGTTTTTGATAGAGACAGCTTTCAAGCAGATGACTTTGACAACGCCATCCACAAAGCACAAGCTGCGGAAATCAAATGTGCATGGTCTAATGAGGCATTCGAGTTATGGTTTATTTTGCACTTTGAGTTTAGAAATACTGAAATGAGTCGAGGTGAATATAAAAGCAAACTGTCCCAACTACTTGATAGAACATATGTGAAAAATTCCGAAGATATGTATTTGACTCTGTCAAGATTAGGAAATCAAACTCAAGCTATCGCTTGGGCAAAAACATTGTCCAATAACTTCTCTGAAAGAGCCATCCCACCTTCAAGTTCAAATCCTTGTACAACCGTATATCTTCTTGTCGAAAAGTTGAACGAGTATAAGTCACCCAAAAATCTAGAATAATCATATAGATAAATTTATATTGATGCTGCCTAACATGTGATTAGGTCTGCCAAAGGCATCGCTTCGTGAGTCTCAGTCTACCTTTAGTGCGTAATAGGCTGGATAGGCCGACAAGACTCTTCACTCACACACTCTCGCTTAAACGCCATCCAGCATAAATAAAAGAATAGAAAATTTAAACTTCTTGGAAATCCCCACTCGCCAGCAAATATGTTCTTTCTTCAAGCAAAAAGCAAGCACCCATTATTAAGATTTTATTAGAAGCCATTTCAAAAAAATCAGTTGTCACTCCCGAATGTTTCAATTGGGAGTCCAGGGTTCTGGATGCCCGTTTAAAATCCGCGGGCATGACTTATTCTTTTAATCATTTATACATTAGCTGCGAAATCGATAGAAGTAAACGAAGTCAAGGCAAGGTGATGTTTATTATTTCCAATTCATATATCTTAAACGTAATACAAGTTATATACTGAATCTGAATTCCACGTTGAGATAACACATTTCTGCCGAAGGCAGTGATACCCAGATTTCACATGCGTTTCTTTCTGCCGCTTTCTTTTCGTCAAAAGAAAGCGGCGATAGAATTATCATAAGAATACTCAAACCTGGATGCCCGCTAGAAACATGCGGGCATGACATTCCTTTTTAGTATCTTTTCTATCCAGGCAGCCGGAGACCCGTTACAATCACGCGCAAAGCGTGTGTCCTTTTTTATATGCGATTGCGTCTCTACAAAAACGGATGCCGGAATCTCGTTTATCAGGGCGCGTCGCAGACGCGCCCCTTCAAAAACGATCTCTCAAGGCTGACAAGGGCAAAGCTTATCAATCCATTAGTTTAACTTAGAGCTATCAAAAAACCTGAAACTCAAGAGAACGTTTCGTACGTTTCATACTATAGGACATAGATCTTGAAGTCTGATGAACATACCGACACGTTTCTTCGGCTCGCCGTCACCATCCGCGGCGCTGTGCAGGGCGTCGGGTTCCGGCCGTTTGTGTACAAACTTGCCGCAGAAATGCGCGTCAACGGCTGGGTTTCAAATACATCCCAGGGGGTCTTCATCGAAGTTGAAGGTGCAAAAGAAACAGTCGACCGATTTCTCCTTCGTCTGCAAAAGGAAATCCCGCCGCGCGCATTCATCCAGAGCTTAGAGTTTTCGTTTCTTGATCTGATCGGATTTGAAAAATTTGAAATTCGCGAAAGTGATGCCACCGGCGCCAAAACGACCATCATACTGCCGGATATCGCTATTTGCCCTGATTGTTTAAAAGAAATCTTCAGTCCATCGAATCGCCGCTACCTCTATCCGTTCACCAACTGCACGAACTGCGGGCCTCGCTTCTCTATTATAGAGGCAATACCGTACGACCGCCCCAATACATCGATGAAAAAGTTCAAGATGTGTCCCGAATGCCGAACAGAGTATGAAAACCCGATCGATCGGCGTTTTCATGCACAGCCAAATGCATGTCCCGCGTGCGGGCCGCAGCTTCAAGTATGGGATGCCGGCGGGAAGAAATTAGCCGAACGACACGACGCTCTTTTACAAGCAGCCAAAGCGATTGAAGCTGGAAAGATTGTTGCCGTGAAAGGTATCGGCGGATTTCACCTGATGGCAGACGCGAGGAACGATGAAGCCGTTAGACGTTTGCGCGAGCGCAAGCATCGGGAAGAAAAACCGTTCGCACTCATGTTTCCATCGCTGGAAGATGTGAAAAAAGAATGTGAGGTTGATCAACTCGAAGAACGTCTTTTGCTTTCCCCTGAATCTCCAATTGTGTTATTGAGAAGAATTCAGAAGTCAGGAGACAGAAGACAGAATAAAAAAAATGAAAATAAAATTGGACCCTCTAACGTTCATCTCCCATCTTCCATTTCAACTTCTGTTGCTCCCAATAATCCATACCTCGGATGCATGCTTCCCTATTCACCCTTGCATCACATTTTAATGGGCCAGCTTGGATTCCCTGTTGTAGCTACGAGCGGAAATTTGTCCGATGAACCAATCTGCACAGACGAACATGAAGCGCTCGACCGTCTTCACGAAATTGCAGATGTATACCTTGTTCACAATCGCCCCATTGTTCGGCATATAGATGATTCCATTGTGCGCGTCATGATGGGACGCGAGCTGGTCATACGGCGAGCCCGAGGATATGCGCCGTTACCCATTACTATAAAAGCACAGCATGCTGTGTCCCTGCTTGCCGTCGGCGCACATTTGAAAAATACAATCGCACTTACATCGGATTCAAATGTTTTCATTTCCCAGCATATCGGCGATTTAGAAACAAAAGAATCGCTCGATGCATTTCACTGTGTTGTCACCGACTTTCAGACAATGTACAATTGCAAACCGGAATATATCGTCTGCGATCTTCACCCTGATTATCTTTCCTCAAAATTTGCCCGGAGTACCGGCATTCCACTTTTAGAAGTTCAGCACCATGATGCACACATCGCCTCCTGTATGGCAGAGAATCAACTTGAAGGTGAATTACTTGGCGTATCGTGGGATGGGACCGGCTATGGACTTGATGGCACGATTTGGGGCGGTGAATTTTTACTCGCCACAAAGACATCGTTTGAGCGCGTTGCGACTTTCCGTCCGTTTCGGCTGCCGGGTGGAGAAAAAGCCATCAAAGAACCGCGTCGTACGGCACTGGGGATGTTGTATGAACTCTTTGGTGATGATGTTTTTCATCAACAGGACTTGCCTGCACTGCAAGCATTCACACCTTCGGAACTTGAGCTCATCAATCAAGTGTTATTAAAGAGAGTGAATGCGCCCGTCACCACGAGCGTTGGCAGAATCTTTGATGCTGTTGCTTCGCTGATCGGACTGCAGCAGAGAGTGAACTATGAGGGTCAGGCGGCGATGGAGTTGGAGTTCCTTACCGCTCAATCCAAAACAAAAGAATCATATTCATTTACGATGGACGATGGACGAATGCCGGTTGAAAAACATATTGCTCAATTGGAAAATGAAAATCAAAAATCACTTACTATTATCGATTGGTCTCTATTCATCAATGGAATTCTCGAAGATGTTCGTCACAATACCGCATCACCAATCATCGCGACAAAATTTCACAATACGCTCGTGAAAATTATCATTGCCGTCGCAAAAAAAATCGGTCAACCGCGTGTCGTTCTTTCAGGCGGATGTTTCCAAAATCGATATCTTACAGAACGGGCAGTGAAGCGATTGCAGGAAGAGGAATTTCGACCGTACTGGCATCAACGAGTTCCGCCGAATGACGGAGGGATTGCCTTGGGACAAGTCTACGCCGCTCTACGTTCACTGAACGCAAATAGGGCTTGATTATGGATTCAGGAATGAGAACATTGAAGATGGAAAGGAGTTCATGATGTGTTTAGCAATCCCCGGAAAAGTGGTGGAAATTGACTCAACTGTTTCACCGGTTATGGGTAAAGTGAGCTTTGGCGGCATCAAGAAAGAAGTCTGCCTTGAGCTCGTGCCCGAAGTGAAAATCGGTGAATATGTCATTGTTCACGTCGGTTTCGCCATCAGTACAATGAATGAAACTGAGGCACTTGAAACGTTGAAATTATTCGAACAAATGGGGGAATCCTTAGATGCAGAAATTGATCCTGTATAGCTATTTATCAAATCAAATACATCACTCGTTTTTTTGTTACCCTCTCCTTCCTTACATTTCATCATTGCACTCTGAGAATGATTTTCTTAGTATTGGTAGTGATACATAGAAAGAGGGGTGCCTCATCGCAAAATTTCAACCACTTATATTCCAAAAGAACATTGAGGGAACGTGCGGTTCATAGATGAATTCCGGAATGGTAGGACAGCTGCAGCGTATATTGAACGTATCCATGCTGTCAGTACTCGTCCATGGACAATTATGGAAATCTGCGGCGGACAGACACATACAATCGTCAAATCCGGAATTGATGATCTGCTTCCTTCCTCACTCACATTGGTTCATGGACCAGGCTGTCCGGTCTGTGTTACTCCTCTCGAAATCATCGATAAGGCTATAGCCATTGCTTCGCATGCAGATGTTCTCTTCGCATCATTCGGCGATATGCTGCGAGTACCCGGTTCGGAGAAAGATTTGCTCGCTGTCAAAGCGCAAGGCGGCGATGTGCGCATCGTCTACTCTCCCCTTGATGCAGTAAAGCTGGCACAGCAGAACCCTGATAAAAAAATTGTATTCTTTGCCGTCGGTTTCGAGACCACGGCACCGGCAAATGCCATATCTGTCTGGCAAGCAGCACAACTTGGATTAAAAAATTATTCGATTCTATGCTCGCATGTGCTTGTGCCGCCGGCGATGGAAGCAATTCTTTCTTCGCCGGCAAATCGCGTGCAAGGATTTCTCGCTGCAGGGCATGTCTGCACGGTCATGGGATATGAAGAATACCTTCCGCTTGCAGAAAAATATCATGTTCCGATTGCCGTTACAGGATTTGAACCTGTCGACATTCTTCAAGGGATTCTCATGACGCTGCAACAGTTGGAAGAAGGTCGCTCAGTTGTCGAGAACCAATATTCACGGTCTGTACGGCGGGAAGGAAATCGTCCTGCACAAGAGCTGATCCATAAAATATTTCAGATAACCGATCGCGCGTGGCGCGGCATTGGATTAATTCCTAAAAGCGGCTACCGTGTACGCGATGAGTATGCTGCATTTGATGCGGAAAATATATTCGATGTTGCAGCTATTCAGACACACGAGTCGCCGCTGTGCATTGCAGGTCAAGTGATGCAAGGGCTGAAGAAACCGCACGATTGCTCTGCATTTGGTGTACAATGTATACCAGAACATCCTCTCGGAGCACCCATGGTTTCCTCCGAAGGAGCGTGCGCAGCATATTATCGCTATGGAGCGAAGCGTCAGTGAAACGATATTCAATGCAGAAGATTTTGCGTAATGACTTCTGAGCGTTAAGAAAGGATACGGAATATGCATAAACGTCTATCCATCCAGACAACCTCTTGGTTTCTCATCAGCGTCTTCTTGTTCTTGGTGGCAGGCATTCTCATCACAGGATATTTTTTCTATCAAAAACAACAAGAGCGTATCAAGTTGGAGGCGCAAAACTACCTCATTGCCATTGCAGATCTAAAAATGAATCAAATTGGTCAGTGGCGCCGTGAACGAATCGCAGACGGCGAACTCATTCGTCACAACGTTCCTCTATTGCGAGCGTTTGAAACATTTTTGAAAACTTCTGTCGGAGCCAATCGAAAGCAAGAACTTCTCACAGTGATGGAATCCTATCGGGTTAAAGTCGGATATGAATCCTCCGTCCTTTTCGACGCGAAAGGAAAAGTCCGGCTTGCAGTGTCACGCGATGGTGATTCAGTCGGCGCTCAAGCTCAATCATTATTTCAAGAAGTTCTTCGTCGGCGAAAAGTGATCCTTTCAGATTTGCACAAATCAGGGCCATTCCCTCTTGCGCACATGGACTTGATGGTGCCTCTTTTTTCCCCAGATCGACATGACAGCGCTCTCATCGGCGTATTCATGCTGCGCATCGATCCAGAGATATTTCTTTTTCCTCTTATCGAAACATGGCCAACATCAAGCCTCACGTCTGAGACAATCTTGTTTGAACAAGATGGAGACAGCATCGTCTATTTAAGTGAACTTCGTCATCGAAAGAATACGACACTGACATTGCGACTGCCAATTTCTGACGAACAGCTTCCCGCTTCGATGGCGGTCCGTGGTATCAAAAGAGTCGTAGAGGGTGTTGATTATCGCGGTGTTCCTGTGCTTGCAGCGATTAGACCTATTCCCGATTCTCCTTGGTACATGAATGCAAAAGTTGACCAGGAAGAAATTTATGCGCCTCTTCGTTCACAAATATGGATTGTGAACATTGGAATGCTCCTTCTCATCCTCTCAGCCGGCAGTATTATCGGTCTCTGGTGGCGGAATCAACGCACAATTTTCTTCCGTAAGCAGTACGAAGCAGAGCTGGATCGCAAGGCAATTGTTACACATTTCGATCATATCATCAAATATGCCAACGACATTATTATGCTTACCAACATGGACGGCAGAATCGTTGAAGTCAATGATCAGGCTTGCCGGACATACGGTTATACACGTGATGAAATGTTCCAACTAAATATCCGGGACATTCGAACACCTGAGTCCATCTCCCAGAGTGAGATGCAAATGAAACAAGTTGAGAAGCAAAACGGCATGGTGTTTGAGTCTGAGCATCGACGAAAAGACGGCACGGTGTTTCCTGTTGAAGACAGTTCGCGATTCATCAAGATTGAAGGGGTGCGGTTCTATCAAAGCATCATTCGTGACATCACCGAGCGTAAACGGATTGAACAGGCGATGCAGGAAAATGAGGACCGATTCCGAAGAATATTTGAAGAAGGCCCATTTGGCACGGTCATTACTGGATTAGATTTTCATTTCACGAAAGCCAATACCGCTTTTTGTAAAATGATGGGTTATTCCGAACATGAAATTACATCTCTCACTTTCCGAGACATTACGCATCCAGAAGACATCTCAAATAGTGCAGAAGCCATGCGCAAATTATTTAATGGAGAAATTCCGGTTTACAGGACAGAAAAACGGTATGTACGAAAGGATACGAAGATTGTCTGGGGATCATTAACTGTTACTCTTGTTCGAAACGAAAACGGACAATTCTTATACTATCTCGCAATGGTTGAGGATATCACCGAACGAAAGATTGCCGAAGATGCCTTGCTCCAAAGCGAAGAACGTTATCGGCAACTTTTTGAACTTTCGCCCGATCCAATTTTTATCCAAAGCGAAGGCAACATTGAGTTTATTAATAGTGCAGGTATCCGCTTGTTTGGAGCGAAAAGTGCAGAAGAACTCATCGGGAGACAAGTTGTAGATCTCATGCACCCTGATTATCGTGAAATTGTTGCAGAGAGAATAAAACACGTGAAAGAGTTACAATCACCTGTACCGATGATCGAAGAAAAGTATTTACGCTTGGATGGTTCTTCGGTCGATGTCGAAGTAGGTGCAAGCCCTTTTCTGTATAAAGGGAAATCAGCGGCACAAGTTGTTGTTCGGGATATCACTGAGCGAAAGCGGGCAGAAGAATCGTTGCGAGAAAGCGAAGAGCGTTTCCGACGATTAGTTGGATCAGTAACCGATTATATTTATTCCGTAAAACTCGAATCTGGTCGCCTTGTTTCCACAACCCATGCTCCGGCATGTGTATCAGTAACCGGCTATACGGCGGAAGAATATGCAGCCGATCCGGATCTTTGGTATCGAATGATCTATAAAGAAGACAAACAAATTGTAACAAATCTTACAGAAAAAATACTTTCTGGATTTGATGTACTGCCTCTCGAGCACCGTATCGTTCATAAAAACGGTTCTCTCCGATGGGTAAAAAATACACCAGTGCTCAAACGAAACGCCAAGGGCGTTCCTATCGCATATGATGGTTTGATTGAAGATATTACCATGCAAAAACAAGCAGATGAAGTTCTGCGTGAGAGCGAAGAGACAGCACATGCACTCCTGAATGCACCAAGTGATGCAGCATATCTCTTAGATATTGATCGAAGAATCATCGCTGTGAACGAAGCCGAAGCGAAGAGATTTGGAAAAGGCATCGGTGAATTGATTGGCGTCTGTGTTGATGACTTATTCCCACCAGAAATAGTGAAGTCAAGAAGAGCAGTCATCGATCAAGTTCTTCGCATATGCAAACCGGTCCACTTTGAAGATGAGCTGTTCGGAATGCATTTAGAAAATGCACTCTATCCGATCACTGATGCACAAGGAAAAGTAACAAGAATCGCAGTTTTTTCGAGAGACATCACTGAACGCATACAGACAGAGGAGGCTCGGCGGCAAAGTGAATCTCTCTTCAAAATGTTGGTCGAGTCTTCTCCTGTTGCAATTGCCGTTTTTTCTGGACCATCAAAAAAGCTCGAATATGTCAGTGATAGGTTCGCACAACTTTTCGGGTATGACAAAGAAGATGTTCCTTCGATGGATGCGTGGTGGCAACTTGCATATCCGGTTGAGGAATATCGCAATCAGATCGAAATAAAATGGTGCGAGACTCTTGTAGAAGCGCAGCGCGAAGGGAGCGTCGTTGAACCGCTGGAATCTGTCGTCACGTGTCAAGATGGTTCTACAAAGTACATCGAATCTTCCTTCACATCGATTGGCGAAGATACTCTCGTCTTTTTCACTGATCTCACGCAGAACCGCTTGGCACAAGAAGCACTCCGCCAAACGCTTGCATTCAATGAATTGCTTATCCAAACGATGCCTTTCGGAATGAACATTGTTGATGAAGAGGGAAATATTTTATTCGTCAGTAAAGCTATGAAGGAAATGCTTGCTGTTGACGTGGTAGATATGTGTTGCTGGAAAGTGTATAAAGACGATAATCAGCAATGTGTCGACTGTCCGTTACGGAAAGGGATCACCTTCGGAAAACCTGACGTTATCGAAACAACGGGAATCTTAGGCGGAAAAATCTTCCAGATCAGTCAAGTTGGAATGATGTACGAAGGGAAAAAAGCGATGCTGGAAGTTTTTCAGGATATCACAGAACAAAAAAAGCTCCAGCAAGAATTAATACAATCGCAAAAACTTTTAAGCATCGGCACGATGGCGGGCGGTATTGCGCATGACTTTAATAATATCCTCGCAATTATCCTCGGGTATTCCTCCATCCTTCATTCAATTAAAGATAATCCTGAAAAATTCTCCAATGGAGTGACTGCCATAAGACAAGCCGTCGATCGGGGTGCAGGGCTTGTCCGGCAAATTCTCACATTTGCCCGCAAAACCGATATCTCATTCGAACCACTCAGCATTTCCGAACTTGTGAAGGAATTAGTATCGATGCTGGAGCAGACTTTTCCCAAAATCATCACTTTCAACACAAGTATAGAAAAACATCTCCCGTACATCAAAGCAGATCAGACACAAATTCATCAGGCACTTCTCAATTTGTGCGTCAATGCACGCGATGCAATGCCCCAGGGCGGCGAGATATCCATTGCAATAGAAAAGATAACCGGCGAGAAATTAAGAGGGCGTTTTCCCTCTGCAACGAACCCATGGTACATAAGCCTCAGCGTTTCCGATACCGGGATGGGAATGGATGAGGCAATTCGCAATCAGGTCTTCGATCCATTCTTTACAACAAAAGAGAAAGGAAAAGGAACCGGTCTGGGTCTATCAGTTGTCTATGGTATTGTACAAGCACACCATGGTTTTGTCAATGTCGAAAGCATTCTTGAACGCGGAACGACATTCTTTCTCTATTTCCCCGTACCACAAGAAAGCAGTACTGCACTCGAATCTCATGAGCAAGGTGTAGAGCAGATTTCCGGCGGGAATGAAACGCTTCTCTTTGTTGAAGACGAGACTCTTCTGCTGGATATGGTGCAAATCCTTCTCGAATCAAATGGGTACACCGTGTTCACCGCAAAGGACGGAGAAGAAGCAGTTCAAGTGTATCAACAGCATTCACGTGAAATTGCGCTTGTTATCAGCGATATGGGATTGCCAAAGTTGACAGGAGTGTCTGAATTCGAGCAAATGAAAGAAATCAATCCTGCCGTAAAAATTATCTTTGCCAGCGGATATTTTGAGCCTGATAGCAAGGCTAAATTAGTAGATGCAGGGGTAAAGGGATTCCTCCAAAAACCGTATATCATTGAAGAAGTTCTTTTAAAGATTAGGAAGGCATTGGACACGAACTAAGATTTCGGGAGCTGAAGAATTGCACGAGAGAAAGAGAAATAAATCCTCATGAATGAAAATCCCATGAACCTGAATGATGGCTTCACGTGCCCGTTACCGCTGACGGAGTACAAGAATGTTCTGCTGGCACACGGCGGCGGCGGCAAGCTCTCGCACCAGATGATCGAAAAAATATTTATATCACAATTTAAGAACGATCTCCTCGATCCATTACACGATGGTGCAATGTTCACTCTTGGCAGCACACGATGTGCTTACTCGACTGACTCGTACGTCATTAACCCCATATTCTTTCCCGGCGGCGACATCGGTACTCTCGCCGTCAATGGAACGGTGAATGATCTCGCCATGTGCGGTGCACGTCCGCTGTACCTTTCCTCCGCTTTCATTATTGAAGAAGGATTGCCGATGGAAGATTTATGGCGCGTGGTGCTCTCGATGAAGCAGGCAGCGGAAGCAGCCGGTATACAGCTCGTAACCGGCGATACGAAAGTCGTGGACCGCGGTAAGGGAGATAAACTGTTTATCAACACGTCAGGTATTGGTATAATTCCGGATGGAGTTCAAATCAATCCGAAATATGCAAAACCGGGCGATAAAATCATTCTGAGTGGATCGATCGCTGAACATGGTATTGCGATCATGTCGGTACGGGAAGGCTTAGAGTTCGAGACACAAATAGAAAGCGATTGTGCTCCATTGAACGGATTGGTAGAAACCATGCTTGCAACAAGTACGGAAATTCATGTTTTGCGCGACCCCACGCGCGGCGGTGTCGCATCTGCGCTGAACGAAATTGCTGAAAGTGCACAGGTTGGTATATCTATAAGAGAAGAGCACATCCCAGTGAGCGAGGAAGTTCGTGGTGCTTGTGAGTTACTCGGTTTTGATCCGCTCTATGTTGCCAACGAAGGGAAACTGATAGCCTTCGTTTCAGCAGAGGCGGCCAACAATATTTTGAAAGCCATGCGTGCTCATCCTCTTGGCAAAAATGCGACACTGATTGGTGAAGTTGTAGCCGACCATCATGGTACTGTGATCATGAAAACACGCATCGGCGGCTCGCGTGTCGTGGATATGCTTTCTGGAGAACAGCTGCCGAGAATTTGTTGATGATCTCTCGTTCAGTAGTCGATAGCCGTTTATATGTTTTCATTATGCAACAAAGTACCTCTCCTGGTATTTTGTTGCGTCAAATTCTTGAATCTAAGAAACGCAAATCTATGAGATTTGGTTCTTCTTATCTCATCTTGGCAGCAATATCACGCATGGCACTCTTAGGAAGCATAACGCCAAGCATCTTCAATTTCACATAATCTTCATGATAAAAATAATATCCCGGATGAGAGTTATTGCGCGACCCGGAGCCGGAATCTTTGATCAGGTACCAATCTTTTCCATCTTTTTCTAAGTACCCGACTATGTGGATACCGTGGTCATCCCCTGTCGTTCCATTCTTGAATCGAAAAATTCGGGATGATTCATCAATGTATTGTGGGGGAATATCGAATGTGGGTATAACAGCTATACCTGCATGTCCATATATACCCGGTTCTGTGACATCTCCGCCGATAGTCATGGTATAACCACCGCGAATTGCATTCTTTATTGCAGACATAAAATCACTCAGAGGAACATTGAAGTATGCTTTGCTATGCCACCAGTTATCAGGAACATCATACTCTGTCCATTGATAATACGGCCGGTCGGCGAACGATACAAGCTCGACATATTCATCAAGATCGAGTCTTACTGCTTTTTCAAGGTACTCTCGTGGTGTTATCTCTTTCCCATTGATGGAAATTTTTTCAGGCGGTGCGCCAATGTAATTATTGAGAATCGCTTTCACCACCCGCTCAACAGCTTCCAGATCCCAAGCATTCGATGCTTTCACTGATTTTAAATATGCATCGAGTTCCGCAAACATTCTACTATGATCATGGAACGGCTGACCGTTCAGCATGCCTGTATAAGCAGACGCAGGAACAATTCCATGGTTCTTCCAAATTCGTATCACTGCATCTGATTCAGAACCTTCGCCAAACTCCTGTTTTCCGCGTGCCAGAACATACCCGCGCGCTTTCTCGACATACTCCCAGTAAACCGTATATAACTCAGACAATTTAATTTCACGTTTACTCAGTCTATAGATCTCAGACTCGAAGAACGACGTTGTTGAAAAACACCAACACATTCCGGACACAGCTTGTGATATGGGCTGATTGTGCCAATATGATTTAAACTCCTGTATCGAGTGAGGAGGATTGAAGGCTTCGAAATTTACGGAGATCTCTTTCTTGCTGGTGCTATCCTTCTTATAAAATGTATCGAGTGAAGTTTTGACAGAATCGTAAAATTCATTCTTTTTCTCAATGAACACTGCAGTATCACGGTGTGCCGGTTGGGCAAACATTAAAATCATTGCTACTGTATTCAACAATAAAAAAAGACAAACACTTTTTTTCATAGTATCCTCCAATATAGAATCACACTACAAATGGAATAAACATTCGTGTCTTTTGCATGTAACTGATGTATTCCCCGCCGAATTTTCCTATCATTTCTTTTTCCTCTCGCTTAGCGGTAGCTATCAGCGCAACAACATTAACGAAAGCAAGAAGAGCAGTAATAATCGAAATGTTTTTAAGAAATATTCCTGTCCCTAAAAACAGAAGCGAAGCATACAGAGGATGGCGAATAAAGCGGTAAAGCCCGACTGTAACGAGTTTTGATGTATTTTCGAAATCGCCTTGTGGTTTACCAATAAGACGCAGAAGGAGAAAACCCAAGACAGCGAACACGATAGAAACAAGTAGTAATATCCACGAGATGAGTTGGTTCCATACAAGAGGCTGATCGAACCAAACCGGAGCATTGAGAAGCACTAACAAGAGAATACTCTCAAATGCAAAAAAGCGCGGGATGCCGTGGGGACGCTTCTTTTTAATGGAGAATTGCAGCGTAAAGATACTTATTCCCATGGTGCCGATGACGAAGAGAACAAGAGATGCTGTATCCATAGGTTTCCTAATATGTAGGTCGAACGTAAGTTCGACCTACAAGAATTACCGTTTCAGTTCATCAATGAGATTGCCACTTTTATCCAGAATATGAACAAGCAAGGGCATCTCCCCGGGCAGTGCATGTGTTGCACAAGCATTGCATGGATCATACGCTCGGAAAGCCATCTCGATCATATTCAAAAGTCCGTCATTTACTTTGCCGCCATGAATGAGTCCCTTTGCCGCCTTGTCAATACCCATGGCAATCCGTGCACCGTTGTGCGCTGTGGCAACGATGAGGTTCACCTTTGTAATCAACCCTCGTTCATCTGTCTCATAGTGATGAATCAGTGTGCCGCGCGGCGCTTCAACAATACCGACACCGACCGTTGGCGTCTTCGTGGGAATAACGCGAATATCTTTGCTCGTAATTTCAATATCATTCACGAGTTCAACACATCTCTCTGCGGCCTGCAGCATTTCTACCACGCGTGCCCAGTGGTTGGCAAGTGTCATATGTACCGGTTTTCCACCGAGCGTTTTGTAGAGTTCATCGCATGCCGTTTGAGCTTCGGCAGTCGCCATGCCATCGGATGCATTGAGACGTGCCAACGGAGCAACTGAATACACACCGCTCTCGGCTCCATCGATAAATCCTTTCCATCCAATTTGTTTGAGGTACGGGAACTTCACATAACTCCACGGCTCAACCTGTTCTGCAATATGTTCAAGATATTGCTGTGGGACGAATTTGAGAAATTCTTTTCCGTTCGGATCGACAACCCGGACTTTACCATCGTAGAAATTTATTTTGTTGTTTTCATTCACCAAACCCATGTAGTACGTTTTATGAGTATAGGTATCAGATGTAATCATTTTGATGTAGTGGTCGTTCTTTAGTACAATATCTTTAAATACTTGCAGCGTAAACTTTGCAAACTCCAATCCATCATTAGCTACCTCTTTAAACTTCGGCAGATCTTCCGGTGCGATTCCTTTTGCCACACCGCCCGGCAAGCCGAAGACCGGGTGAATCACTTTCCCGCCGAGATAGCTGATGAGTTCACGTAATCGTCGGCGCATCGAGATCACTTTCTTACCGACATCGACTCCAACTTTGCCAATCACACCGACGATATTGCGCAGTTCTTTTGGTGCATCCGGACCAACGATGAAATCAGGACCGCCGAGAACGTACACATGGAGTGCATGGTCCTCGAGCATAAAAAGATTGTAAATCAATTCGCGGATTTTCTTTGCCGCTGGCGGAGGGGTAACTTTATAGAGATCATCTAACGCTTTCGTGCCTGCCATGTGATGCGCTGTCGGACAGACACCGCAAATACGGCTGGTGATTTGCGGCATATCTTCGGCAGGTCGTCCTTTTGAGAAAATCTCGAAACCGCGTAACTCAGGAATTTGATAGTAGGCTTTCGTCACTTCGCCTTTGTCATCGAGAAAGATGTCAATCTTCCCGTGACCTTCGAGCCGTGTGATAGGATCAATCGTTATACGTCGCGTTGTCGTTGTGGCTTCCATTTTAATTCCTTGTATTAACCAGTTATGGTATTCTCTTCACTGCATAGACGAAATGGGTTTACGTGCTTATCCTGTATCTTTTGAAGAACCATTGCCTAAAAATTTTTTCTCCTTAAGAGTGATGCTGGTAAACCGTATCGATAGAATGTGCCAACAGGGTCGGGGATAGTTGCCAACGTCTCATCGATCCCTTTTTCATCTCTTGCCTCGACTTGTGAAGCGAGAGCGGAGAGAATCTTTGCACCTTGGTCTTTTATTCGAGATGGAGGTCCGAAACAGCCTGTGCATGGCATATTCCCTGAAATACAAACACCCTCGCATCCGCCGCGGGTCGCCGGTCCCATGCAGAGAATGCCTTGAGCCAGCAAGCATACTTTCGGATCAATCTGCATCCAATGCGGCCGTTTGAATTCCGTGAATTTCAAATCACTTGGTTTTGTATCTTTCTTCGGGCATTCATCGCAGAGTGCAATATCCGGAGCGAGAACAGCTCCTTTCTCCGGTAATTTGCCGGAAAGGAGTACTTCAAGTGCTTGCTTCAGCAACTTTGGAGTTGGCGGACAACCGGGCAAATAGTAATCGACATCGATCACTTGATCCAGTGTACGAACGACATTGAAGAAATTTGGAAGCGTGACGGAACTTCCGTTCGTTATAACTTCAAGTTCCGGTCGTGTTTTCTGCGGATTCACCGTCGAAGGAGATTCTTCGTAAATGTACCGAAGTATTTCTTCTCGCTCGAATTGGTTGGCAAGCCCGGGTATCCCGCCGGTGTGTGCACAGGAGCCATACGCAATAATAAGTTTGCTCTTTTTCCGCATGAGCTTTGCCATCTCTTCCTGTTCTGAAGTTCGAATCGCTCCGTTCACCAAAGAGACAAGAATAGAACCATCTGCCATAGCTTCGACATCTTTTTTCTTGAAGTCCATCGCAACAGGCCACATAACAATGTCTACCGCAGCAACCACATCAAGAATGTTTTCAGCGAGATCGACAACTGATTCTTCACAACCCCCGCAGGAGGCACACCAATAGAAAGCAACTTTAGGTTTATCTGGCATGGACTGTGTTCCCCTTTCCGTTGATTTCGTGTTCAAGCGATTCCAGCTCCTTATCCCACTCTGCAAACTTTTTCGGCAGCCCAAGGGGGCCAAGTGCACGCACCTGCTCCGTCATCTCATTGATAACGGTCTTGACTCGTTCGCCTTCGGATGCAGATATCCATTCAAGACGAAATCTTTTTTCTTCGATTCCCATGTCTTTCATCATCCGTTTGAGCAGTTGCATACGACGGAGCGCTTTGTAGTTGCCTTCCATATAATGGCAGTCGCCTGGATGGCAGCCGCCAATGAGAACACCATCGGCTCCTTTGGAAAAAGCGTCGAGAATGAATTGCGGATCGACTCGCCCTGAGCACATCACGCGAATGATGCGCGCGTTCGGGGCATAATGCAGGCGCGAGACACCGGCAAGATCGGCAGCCGTATACGTGCACCAGTTGCAGAAAAACGCAACGATGCACGGCTCCCAGCCGTTTGTTTTTGGTTGTTCTACTCCTATTGACATTTCAATTCCTCCAATTCATTTTTCAGGAGCAAGCCGCCGGTATAGTTTCCAGGAGACCGCTGATTTCACTGAAGATCATTTCATCTTCAAACATGTTTTGTTTAATAGCACCAGACGGACATGCCGCGACACATGTGCCACAACCTTTGCAAAGCGCTTCATTAATGAACGCTTTTTGCTTGACTTCGTCGCGAGAGATAGCGTTGTAGGGACAAATAGTCAGGCACGTTCGGCAGCCCGAGCATTCTTCCTGAACAACGAAAGCAGTATTCGGCTCAAGTTCAATCTCTCCGCTGTCGATGAGTGTGAGCGCTTGAGCGGCAGCCGCGCCCGCTTGTGCAACGCTATCGGGTATGTCTTTCGGTCCCTGACATGCTCCCGCAATAAAGATGCCGTCTGTGAATGTATCCACCGGAGCGAGTTTGGGATGTCGTTCAAGGAAGAATCCTTCTGTAGAACATGAGATATTAAACATCCGCCGCACATCTTGTGAATCTGCCTGAGGCTCCATGCCAACAGCAAGCACGACCATATCCACCGGCACACGGCGCACAATACCGATCAGCGTATCCTCGGCGCGGATGATAAGCTTCCCTTCCTCATCCGGACGCACTGGACAGTCGGTTACTTCTGCAACACGGCCGCGGATGAAGTGCACGTTCTCTTCGAGCAGCTTGTCGTAAAATTCTTCGTACGATTTACCTGGTGTTCGCATATCTATGTAGAAATTATAAACTTCCGCACTGGTATGTTCTTTCAGAAGGTGCGCCAGCTTGAGTGAGTACATACAGCATGTGCGTGAACACCAACGATTTGTGTTCTTATCACGCGAACCAACACAATGGATAATACCGATTGATTTGGGATGTTTGCCATCGCGAAGAATTACTTCACCGCTCGTTGGACCGGAAGCGTTGACAAGACGCTCAGCTTCGAGTGACGTATAAACGTTTGGGTATCTTCCATAGCCGTAGTATGGAATTTTATTTGCATTAAACGTCTGAAACCCTGTTGTAAGAATGATTGTACCGACTTCGATCTCTTTCATTTCCTCTTGCTGTTTGAAGTCAATTGCTTTACGGTCGCACGCTTCCACGCATGTCTTTTTGCAACGACCAGATTTAAACTCGATGCAGGTTTCCGGGTCAATCACAACAATTTGCGGAGTTGCTTGTGGGAATGGAATGTAAATCGGTTTCCGCTTGCTAAGGCCAACATTGAACTCGTCCGGTGTCTTTCCCTCTTTATAGACGCACTTCTCTATGCAATCCATACAACCGACACACAATTCCTCGTTGATATAGCGTGGTTTTCTTTTGACGGCTATTTTAAAGTTGCCAACATATCCATCTACCTTTGTCACTTCCGAATATGTCCACATTGTAATGTTGGGATGATTTTTCACTTGTGACATTTTCGGCGTAAGAATGCACGCAGCGCAGTCGAGTGTTGGAAATGTTTTATCGAACATCGCCATATGTCCGCCGATCGTCGGATCTCTTTCCACGAGATAAACTTTTTTACCAGCGTTTGCAAGTGTAAGCGCTGCATGAATTCCGGCAATACCGCCACCAACAATGAGCACGTCGGGATGAATCTTCACATGTTTTGTTTCCAGCGCTTTATGATGGAATACACGTTGTACGGCAGCACGCGCAAGATCTTTTGCTTTCTCTGTCGCAGCGTTCCTATCAGTATGTACCCAAGAAACGTCTTCACGAATGTTCACCATCTGGAAGTAATAAGGATTGAGTCCGCCTTTTTCCACTGCCGTGCGGAAAGTATGTTCGTGCAGCAATGGCGAACAAGACGCCACGATGATGCGATTAAGCGAATGTTCTTTAATATCTTTCTGGATCAGTTCCTGTCCTGGATCGGAGCACATATATTTGTAATCTTGCGAGATAACGACGCCGGGCAGTGTCTTCACATAATCGGCAACTGCTTTCACATCCACGATGCTGGCGATGTTATGCCCGCAATGACAAACGTAGAATCCGATACGAACGTTTCCGTTTTGTCCATTACCATGCATTTGCCATCGCTCCTTTCTGAGACGTAAACCGTTTGAGCGATGGCTTCTTGAACAGTCTCTGCATACCCAATTCCTTTTCTGATAGACCGAGCGCAACACCCATCAATTGCGTAAAATAAATTACTGGTATATCAATTTCTTCATCATACATACGGTTAATTCGCTGCTGATAACATTCCATGTTATGTTGGCAGAGCGGGCAGCAGGTGAGAATAACAGAAGCGCCGCTGTTTTGTGCATCTTTCAATAACAAGCGATTAAGACGCAAGCCGGCTTCTTGAATTGTTCCTGTTAAGCTTCCGCCGCAACAGCGAGTTTTTAAAGACCAATCAACAGGATCTGCTCCGATTGCTTTTACGAGCATATCCATGCTCTCCGGCCGATACGCATTATCAAATGTGGCATATGGCCGCAGAATTTGGCAGCCGTAATAACATGCAACTTTGACACCTTTAAGAGGAGTCTTGACGTGTTTAGTAATATTCTCTATGCCGTATTCATTCACAAGTATATCCAGCGGATGACGAACATCAACACGACCGTTATAGTGAAGTCCGGCTTTATTTAGCTTCGAATTAATCTTTGCGCTAACCTCCGGATTATCTTCTAGAAATCGCTCGGTCTTTGACAAAACAAGGTAACATGCACTGCAGGGCGCAACCAGATTAATTTTTCCATCCGAATATTGTTCTTCGGCTAATGCAAGATTGCGTGCGGCGAGCGCAAAGGCGTCTACTTCGTCGATAGAAACGTATGATGTGGCACCGCAGCAATTCCAATCGTCCAATTCTTCCATCGGAATCTCAAGCGCTTTGAAAACTGCTTCAAGCGATTCTCCATATGCACGACCGGTGCTACGGAGAGAACAACCGGGATAATAGAGGTACTTCATGAGTACGATCCTCCTTTCGTGTTCCCAAGGATAGCGTGGAGTTGATCGCGTCTTTTGATGCGCTCTCTACGTATCGTAAGCCGACCGCGGAAAAATAATTTCATTCCTAGGATTGCTTCTTTGAACATTGCAAATGGATTTGTGCGCAGATACAGGCTCACAAGGAGCCAGCTTTCAGTGTTGCGCCCGTCTTTCAGCACACGCTTGTAGAACTCGCGCGCCAGCACAGGGATAGGCAACCGCTTTGGGTAGAAACCAAGCTGGATTGCTTCACGCTTCAGTGCGTACATAATTTCTGTAATATGAATCTGTCGCGGACATTCAACTGTACACGAATAACACGAGGAGCAAAGCCAGATTGTGAGTGAATTTAAAACTTCTTCTTTAAAACCCGCACGCGTCATGGCAATAATTTTGCGCGGTGTAAAATCCATATAGTGCGAAAGCGGACACGTTGCGCTGCATGTGCCGCATTGGATGCAGCCCAAGAGCTTTTGCCCGTACGCTTTCTCGGCGATGTGTTCACCAAAACCGTGGTCAAGCTCTGCCTCGAACTTGATACGCCGGACAACCTTCTTCATTTTCTCGAGGTTATGGGGTTCTTCATCCGAATGAACCGATGTTGGAGTGGAAAGTTGCATGCATTTTTCCTTAGTTAAATAGACAATGATATTCTTGTTTAAAATAGCTTTTCATTTACTGCTATCGGTTTGCTGTTTCGATTTCCCCTATAATCTGTTCGATCACCTGATTTGCTGCCTCCTTCACTCTGGACGAGATTTTGATTCCTGCGGTAAATACCGCACCTTCTATTCCGTAAACCAAGAGCCTCGACGGCAATGTATTTATCACCTTCGCCAATTCAACCGCTTCTGCAACACTGAATGCATGTGTTGAATAATGAAAGAACGTTATCGGTACTGTCTCTGTATTTGCATCTATTCTGAAAATAGTACCGGGCATTGCGCCGGACGAAACTGCGTCCACGATAATAACATTCTGAAATCCTTGCCAGGCTTCCATGAGGGCAGCGCCTTCGCCGGATTCTTCTTTTACAATAACAGACGGAAGCAGTTTCTCTCGAATCGCCCGCGCTATTACCAGCCCGATCCCATCATCACTGCGATATTCATTGCCGACACTGATGAGAAGAGTCTTCCGAAGATTATTTTCGATCACGCTCTTAGAATCTTCGGAAGTTTTCTCGATCATTATTGTTCTTCAATCTCAAACCGCGACCGTGAGAATTCCGCAATTACCGGTTTTACCAATCCCAGATAGTCGTTCATCTTCAGCCGAATCGATTTAGTGTGCGAGCATGCATTAAAGACAATCTCGTCATCTTTCGTCAACGATTTATCGATGTACACGGGAAGAGCATACAAATTACCAAACGGCGGCATTGCACCCAATTCACAATCCGGAAAGAGTGGTTTTAAATCTTCCTCGTGTGCAAGGTGTAATTGCTTCGCTTTTATTGCTTTCCCCAACAAATGTTCATCCAGCCGGTGGTCAGCCGACATGACGACCATGCAATATTTGTCGTCTTTCTGAACGATGAGTGTCTTTGCTAAATCTTTATCCGGCACATGCGATGCAACCGCAGCCTCGTGCGCTGTAAACGCAGGAGCGTGTTCTATTACTTCATAGCACACACTGTTTTTCTTCAGGTAATCAATCATATCGCCAAGCTTCGCCATGCGTCACCTCCATAAAATGATGAATGTGTACCAGAGACGTTTAAGGTTACCCTTGCGGCTGAGTAGTCGGTAACATATATGTATTGCCGAGAGAAAGAGATGTCCCTTGAAAGAATATTGAAGTGCGTTGTGTTTCAGATATATCATTCACGTGCGATCTCAATCTTCAGAAAATGCGTTGCGCACGAGATACATGGATCATAATTCCGAATCGCCTGCTCGCACTGCCACGTGAGTTTTTCCTGCGAGAGATTCATGCGTGACGGAATATACTCGCGCAAATCCTGCTCTATCGTTTTCTGGTTCTGTGATGTTGGTGGAATGATCTTCGCATCAAGAATAATTCCTCGCTCATCTAAACGATAGCGATGGTAGAGAATACCGCGTGGTGCTTCTGTGCAGCCATAACCGGTGCCGAGTTTTGGTTCGATATCCACCACCGCCCTCTCCGGTATCTTATACTCTTTGATAATACGGAGCGCTTCTTCACATGCATAGAGCATTTCAACAGCCCGTACGATAATACTCTTGAATGGGTTATTCGTCCCCTTTCCGATGCCTCCTGATTTGGCAGCATCCTGAGCCACGGGAGTCAATTTATCAAAATTCAAATTGTAACGCGCTAGCGGTCCCACGAAGTATGCGCCTCGTTCTTTCAAAATCGAATGAAGTGCATTGGAATGCGAGACATGCTCTTCCATAAAATGGTTTTCATACTCGTGGATACCGATATTCAATCCTTTGTTGGAAACAAGCCGTCCTTCGTTCAATGGATATTCTCGCTCGTGACGAAGGGCGACATATTCGTAGGGACGTTCAAATTCAGGAAACGGTAATTTGGCAGTAAACTTCACTGTCTGGATGGAAGCATCGACCGCCCACTTCAATCGCTCAACTAATGTTTCAAGCTCCTTTTTCGTCGGCAGTTTATAGAAGCCACCAACACGAATATTAATTGGGTGGATTTCTCTTCCACCAACAAGAGCAACAATATCATTTCCAACCTTTTTAAGTTTCAGTGCCATCTGGACGACGGGGCCGTGATCTTTCGCCATTTGGATCGCATCAGCATAGCCAAGGAAATCAGGGGCATGCAACATAAAGACATGCAATGCATGACTTTCAATCCACTCTCCGCAGTAAAGCAACCGACGGAGTGCGCGAAGCTGCCCATCCACCGTAACACCGAAGGCGTGCTCCATCGCATGAACGGAACTCATTTGATACGCCACCGGACAAATGCCGCAAATGCGTGCGGTAATATCCGGCGCTTCGCTGTACAATCTTCCACGCAGGAATGCTTCGAAGAATCGCGGTGGTTCAAAGATGTTGAATTTCACATCGGTGACTTTCTTGCCGCTAACTTTCACAAGCAATCCACCTTCACCTTCCACACGGGCAAGGTAATCAACTTTCAGTGTTTTACTTTTCATGCGCTTCACTCTCTTTTCGGAATGCTTCGGCATAGGCATTGAATCCACGGAACAGACGTACCAAATCGTCGTCCTTCACTCCTAGTGTTTTCCAATATGTACTGAGCGCTGAGGTGTTCGGTGTTTCTTTCGGTCCGAAACAACCGAAGCAACCGCGATGATATGATGGGCATAATGCGTCACAACCCGCTTGCGTCACCGGACCAAGGCATATCGGGCCGTGCGCCACAAGACCACACGTAATACCACGTCGTTTGCATTCGACACATACTGCATGTGAAGGCGTATTTGGTTTTCGACCGTTGAGATATGCATTGATGACTTCTACTAATTGAATCTTGCTGATTGGACAACCACGTAATTCAAAATCGACAAATACGTGATCTGCGATCGGTGTAGATTTATTCAACGTCTCAATGAACTTTGGATTGGCATAAACCGCTGCGATGAATTGTTTCACATCTTTGAAATTACGGAGTGCCTGAATGCCGCCGGCGGTTGCACATGCGCCAATTGTAATGAGAACTTTCGATTGACGCCGCACCTGGTGGATTCGTTCAGCATCGTGTGGTGTTGTAATGGAACCTTCTACCAGCGAGATATCGTATGGACCTTTCGTAACCATACGAGATGCTTCCGGAAAGTTTGCGATGTCAACACGCTCAGCGACAGCTAAAAGTTCATCCTCGCAGTCGAGCAGACTCAGTTGACAGCCGTCGCAGGAGGAAAATTTCCAGACGGCAAGTTTCGGTTTCCGGATCTTCTTCTGTGTCACCGCTTTCACGGCTGTTGTGTTCTTTTTCGACATCTGAGTACTCTTTCTTTTGCTGAGGAAGCTGTATTTCCAACCTTCGATTATGTTGTAACCACCAGCACTTTTCTTGTCTCCCAGCGGACTAAATTTCCCACTTCACCAACATATCTTTAATTTGGCTGTATCGGAACACCGGGCCATCTTTACACACGAAGACCGAACCAAATTGGCAATGTCCACACAAACCAATAGCACATTTCATATTGCGTTCCATCGAAACGTAAATATGCTCATTATCGACACCGCGTTTGTGCAATTCCATTGTTGTAAACCGCATCATCACTTCCGGACCACAAACAAATGCCATTGTGTTACGCGGATCAAAAGGAGCCCGAGAAATGAGATTCGTAACAACGCCGACATTTCCACGCCAGCCGCTCATTGCACGATCAACTGTGACATAGATTTCAAGATCGAATCGCGCACGCCAGTTTTCAAGTTCCTGTCGGAAGAGAACATCTAAGGGGGTTCGTGTCCCATACAAGAGCACAACTTTTCCATACCGCTCACGGTGCGCTACAACTTCATAAAGCGCTGGCCTAAGAGGGGCAAGTCCAATACCGCCGGCCACGAATACGACATCCTTTCCATTCGCATGATCTATCGGCCATGGTATTCCATATGGTCCACGAATGCCGAGAATATCTCCGCGGCGCATTTTATCCATCGCTTTCGTCACAGCACCGACGGCACGTGTTGTATGTACGAGTATACGCGGATTTGCCGGATCACCGCTGATAGAAATTGGAATTTCTCCGACACCGAATACATAGATCATATTAAACTGTCCAGGCAAAAAAGTAAACTCTTCTAAATCGCCTAACGGCTGTAATTCAATAGTAAAGGTGTCTTCCGTTTCGTGCTTCACCCGCCGAATTTGAAATGGCCATGGAAGCATCGGATTCCGTTTATAATCAACTTTAAGAGATTGTAAGTCAGGAGCGGTCGCCATAGATATCCAAGAGTTGTAAACGTGTGGATTCCAATCGTTTCACCATAATGTCGGCAAAACGCTTCAGCAATTCGTACCCGAGATGATGATCGTTCTCGCACTTATTACGCAAGCATTTTCCATCAAGGGCGATCATACGGGTAAGGTCCAACGCCTTTGCATCAAAGTGCCAAGTATAGGGCGGTACAAGCCACGACCAGCCAAGAATGTCTCCTTCATCTAATGTTTCAATGATGACAGGCCCTTTATTGGGCGTCATCAATTGGAGTGTCACCTTTCCCGAACGAATGAGGTAGAAGTGATTCGCTTCTTCACCTTCTCGAAGAATCATCTTACCGGCGTCGATGCGTACATTCGATGCACAACCGACTATGAGCGCAAAATGTTCTTCATCAAGTCCTTTAAAGAATGGATGTTCTGCAAGGATTTTTTTAAGGTCTTCCATAACTTTTCTCCTTCATTGGCGTTGACCCCTCTGGCTGATTTTCACGAATTGCACGCGCTTCTTCTGTAATATCAATACCGACCGGACACCACGTAATACATCGTCCACATCCAACACAACCAAACGTACCGAACTGATCTACCCACGATGCAAGTTTATGTGTCATCCATTGTCGGTAGCGGGCTTTGGCAGACGTGCGAACACTTCCACCATGAATGTACGAGAAGTCGAGTGTGAAACAGGAATCCCACTTACGTATGCGATCTGCTTGTTTACCCGCAAGATCGGTCACATCTTCCACTGTGGCGCAGAAACACGTCGGACAGACCATCGTACAATTTGTGCACGTGAGACAAAGTGAGGCAGTACGTTCCCAGCGTGGGTGTTCAGAATTTTGATAGAGAATATTCTTCAGATTCGCGGTATCGAGTGAGCGACCCATTTTCGTCACGGTTTGCTCGGTGATGTTCTTGACTGCCGCAAGGTTTTCCTCTGTTGCTTTTGTGCACTTAACATTTTTAAGAATATCTTCTCCTAATTCTGTTCCAGCTTCCACGACAAAGTAATGATGTTGATCGTTCAAAATTTCCGTCAGTGCGAGATCGAATCCGGTTGTTGCTTTTGGTCCGGTATTCATCGATACGCAAAAGCATGTTCCACCTGCTTGACTGCAATTTATCGCAACAATGAATACGCCTGTACGTTTTCGTTGATAGAGAGGATCAATAAAGGGACCGCCAAGAAACACTTTGTCCTGAATAGCAATCGCGTTTAATTCGCATGAACGGACTCCGAAGAAGGCATACTTTATCGGTGGAGATTCTTGCGGTACCTGTTTCTTTGAATTCGGGAAATCAAGCCCTTTCGTGTTTCTATGCGTAGCAAATATTTTTTGGATAGGGGGGAAAAGAAACTTCTTCCAAGATTGTGGGCCGACAGCCCAAGCAAATACGGCGGCATCGTCTCTTCGTTTTAAATGATATGTGCCGTTCGTTTGTTCATCTGTCCAACCAATAGGAAGGTCGTTGGCATCGGTAAGTTCGTCATAAATAATTGCGCTATCGCGCACAGTCGGTCCGATGACTTTGAAACCTCGAC
The DNA here is from genome assembly GCA_050013655.1 of Bacteroidota bacterium. GTDB lineage: Bacteria > Bacteroidota > Ignavibacteria > UBA10030 > UBA10030 > Fen-1298. The sequence continues at coordinate 69,387 of JBEKEV010000001.1, forward strand.
GTTTGAGAGTTTCAATGAGATTATCAAGTTCAGCGCGTTCAAATATGAAAATTTTCACAGGATACCTACAAGATTGCTGTGTGATTCTACAATATGAGTTATTATATCTACCACAAGTTCAATTCTGCAAGAATTCAATTGTCATGCTGTCTTCTGATGGTGCTATTTCAATAAGTCTTCAATCGCTTGTGTAATAAGTTCACCATCAACCGGTTTATAAAAGACAATATCGGCGAGATCGTCAATGGACTTATTTATCTCCGGCGTAAGAGACATATATGCCCGCAGTGCAATGATGGGAACCGTGACTGCTGTTCGGCGTACAATATCGAGCTGTTTGACGATGTCGATTGAAAATGTAAAGAGATCTATCAGAACAAGATCTGGTGAAATTTCTTTGATCGCTTGTTCAAATTGTTCCAACCGGTGTTCACGAATAATCTGAAACCTATCCTCAAGGTTCATTAGGAGAAACCGCGCAAGGTCTGCATCCGGACTGAAAACAAGCACGCGTTTCTTGATCACCGTGGCACACCGCGACAGCTGCTGTCTCTCACTCAAAACAGGTACACTATGGTTGGACATGAGTTCTCTTTTACTTGGGACTTACACCGACCGGAATTAGATCAAAAATTCTGTGCCTTCAAATTCCGATTCGTAGATATCCGCCGGAAATTCATCGTAATTCTTTTCATTGTTGTTATCGACAAGACGGAGATACTTTTCCTTGCTCTCCGCAAAGTGTTTCATAACAAGCACACCGCTTGCTACGACGGCAATAGTTCCTACAATCCACCAACGTAACTTCATGTGAGTCTCTCAGTAAAGATGAATGACCGCTTATCTAAAGTGATTATTCTCAAGGAATGTGCCAATACCAATGTGGCGTACACCTCCAATTTATGGATGATTCTGCGTGACTTGTGCTTCCCACCATGCATGGTTTGCTGGTTTTGGGAAACTACCTCAGGAGGGTTTCCTACAAATTAGAAGGGATCGTAGCCGAATGGATCCAACACTTCTGACCTTGAAAGACTCAAGGATGGAATCTAAGAATTTGGTTTAACGGGTAAGTATCTGTAGCTCTTCGATTTTGCGATAAAGCGAAGAAAGACTGACACCTAACACTTTGGCTGCTACTTCTTTGTTTTGCCCATATGCCGCAAGCGTTTGCTGAATGAATTGCCGTTCGAAGCTTTTTACTGCGTCTTTCAACGACCCGTGACCGGAAGAAACATTAGAAATATCTTCCGCAGGCCTCATGTATTCTGGAAGATGGTCAATTCCGATGAAATCCTCGTCGCAAAAGATGACAGAGCGTTCGATGACGTTTTCCAACTCCCGTACCTCGCCCTTCCATTGATACTGGAGCAAGGCACGCATTGCTTCGTTGGCAAAACCTTGAATCGGTTTGCTCATTTGTTTTTTGAATGCTTCAAGAAAATGCTGCGCGAGGACAGGTATATCTTCTGGCCGTTCTTTAAGCGATGGTAAATCAATTTCGACGACATTCAAACGATAGTACAAGTCATCGCGGAACTTACCGTTTTCCACTTCTTTGCGTAAATCTCGATTCGTTGCTGCAATGATGCGCACATCAATGTTGATCGGATCTGTCATACCGACGGGTGTAATTTCCTTTTGCTCAAGGGCGCGCAGCAGCTTCACCTGAAGTTGAATTGGAATTTCGCTCACTTCATCAAGAAACACGGTCCCACCATCGGCAACTTTCAACAAACCTTCTTTGTCCATGGTCGCGCCGGTGAAAGATCCCCTTTTATGTCCGAAGAGTTCGCTTTCAAATAACGTATCAACGATTGCACCACAGTTGATTGGTACGAAACGTTTTTCGCGCCGCGGACTGTTATAGTGAATAGCCCGCGCAACAAGCTCTTTTCCCGTACCGCTCTTGCCGGTAATCAGTACAGTACCTTCACTGCGAGCAACTCGCTTAATAACCTCAAACACTTTTTTCATCGGTACACTCTGTCCGATAATTTGTTCGAAGTCATACGTGCGCTGAAGTTCTTGACGCAGCAGTGAATTCTCAATAACCAGTGCATGATAGTCGCACAGTTTTTTTACACGATATAAGAGATCATCAAAGTTAATCGGTTTCAGAATATAATCCGCAGCACCTTCACGCAACGCTTGCACTGCCGTTTCGACAGACCCGAATGCTGTGATAATGACGACCAATGCCTGTGGTGTCCGCTGACGAATCTGCTTGAGCAGATCAACACCTTTCATCTCAGGCATTTCGATATCTGTGATGATGATATCAAATGCGTTCGATTCGTGTTTCGCCAATGCATCCTTACCGTTACCTGCCTCTTCAACGCTATATCCCTCCTTCTTTAAAATAAAGGAGAGGGATTCACGGATTATTTGTTCGTCATCAACAACTAAAATACGCTGCGCCATTATACACCTTTCAATGGAAAAGATACGGTGAATATACTTCCCTGTTCAGGGATGCTTTCAACAAAGACATCACCGCCAAAGCTCTTGACAATACCGTAACTTACCCACAACCCCAGCCCTGTGCCTTGACCTGTGGTCTTTGTGGTATAAAACGGTTCAAAGATTTTTTCTAATGCTGAAGGTTCAATCCCTTTTCCGGTATCCCGTATCATCACTTCGACTTCGTGTTCATTCTTTCGACTATGCACAGTGATGATACCATGGCGACCATCCAACGAATCAACTGCATTCATCAGGATATTGATGAAGACCTGAACGATCTGATCCGGTACGGCAGCAATTTCCGGAAGCTGTTCATCAAGCTCGAGTGTAAATGTGATGTCCTTCACTTTCTTCCCGTACTGAACAATGTTCAGTGCTTCTCTGACAATGCGATTGATATTTGTCGGTTTTACGACATGCGTGGATGGACGAGAGAAATCCACAAGCTCACGAATAATGCGGGCGATACGATTCACCTGACTATTAATAAGCTCCAATTTCTCATTGGCAAATCCATCAGTACTTGTTCGTTGAATAACCTGTACGAGCGACGAGATGGCGGTCAATGGATTGCCAACTTCATGGGCAATACCAGCCGCAAGCGTGCCGATACTTTCCATTCGCTGTGATCGAACAAGCTGCTGCTCGAGAATGATTTGTTCCGTGATATCCCGATGAGCTCCCAGGTAACCTGCAATTGCACCATGTGAATCAACGATGGGAGAAATCACTAATTCTGTAAAGAAAGGGTTACCATCCTTTCGTCGATTTTCGACTCTTCCGACCCAAACTTTTCCGGAGATGATGTGTCTCCACACTTCAGACCAGAACTCTTTACTATGTTTTCCGCTGCGAAGAATTTTCGGATTCTTTCCGATTAACTCCGCACTGGAATAGCCGCTCACTTTTTCAAATCCCGGATTAACATACACCATCATTCCGTCGGCATCAGTAATTTGAATAGGATTGATGGTATTATGAATGACGTTGGAGAAACGAAGAAGGTCGAGCTCTTTTCGCTTTTCTTCCGTGACATCACGAATGAAAAGAATCCAATATTTTTCCTGACCCACCCGCAACAGACGCACCAGACCCATTACATCGATGGTCGATCCGTCCCGCTTGCAAAATTTTGTTTCAAAATTCAATTGGTCGGAAAATGGAAGCACTCTTCTGAAGATAATCCGCTCATCTTCGGGGATGATGTCGAAGATATACTTCGGACGAGAGGGTTGGGCAACGACTCCAAGTTCATCCGCTGCAGTTTTATTGGTGTCAAGAATCCTGTTTTCATCATCCAGGATGAGTACCATCTCAGGCAGCAGATCAACAACGCGCCCATATTGCGAGAATAGGAACGACAGCTCGGGCATAATGACAATATAAGGTACGTCAAGGTTCTGTGATTGGCAAGGCGCTTAGTAAACGAAAAAAAAATCCGGCGACTATTTCTAGTACGCTGGGCATTTTTTAAAAAAATGAAGCAAAAAAGAAGACCTACAATTTCACCGGATCAGGCAATGGAAGTGAAAACCGTTGTACCTGCTTTTGAATCTCATGCTCCCAGTCTTTAAAATTCTTGGTCGACCTCTCAAGCTCTCTTTGTAATTGATCTATTTCGGGTTGAGATTCGTCTATTTCAAGACGCATTTCTGCATCATCGAACGGGTCCGTTCGGAACATTCGAATATGGGGTTTCCGCAAAAAGAAATTCTTCTGGATATATGATTGTTCTTCCATTTCCACATTCAGTATTATCTTTGCACTTCTTCTCAGGATTTCAAACTCCACAGTATCACCTTTATTGTATTTCTGAAGTTCCTTCCGAATTTTTACCACTGCATCCACTGTTTTTTCCCCGACACGGATAACGATGTCGCCGGCTTTGAATCCCGCTTTTTCAGCAGTACTCTTACCTTCCACTTCCTCCACCAACACTCCTTCGTTATTCGGCGCGCCGAAGTATTCACCAAGCTGTTCATTGAGTGCGAGAAGTTGCAACCCAAGAATGCGATTACCTACAAAGACATGCACATCGGGCATGAGAGGCATTCCGCCCAGCATGCAATACTGCGAATCTCTTTTCTTACCGACCGTCAAATGAAGCGTTTTCTTTTCGCCATCGCGGACGATTAAGAGGCTTACTTTAGTTTCAGGCAGAGTTCGATGTACTGATTTTGCCAAATCATTTGAGTCAAACACCTTTTTTCCATTAAACTCAATTATGACATCATGTTCTTGAATTCCTGCAGAGTCTGCCGGACTGTCTTCAAGAACCTCATTTACATGTGCTCCCTCTTCAGAGTCAAGCTTTGCCTTTCGTGCAATCTTCTCATTTACATCCTGGACCATGACTCCGATCCAACCTGATACCTTCGTCTTTTCTTTCTTTTGTGTCCCGGCCGATAGTCTGCCGCTTGCATTCAGCATAGTACCGATTGTTAGAAGGAGCACTACCGATATGCACCCCATCAATCGTAATATTGTCCTCATGGCCTTCTGTCCTTTCAATGATAAGACATGTTCTTATGTAACATCGAATCCGTCTATCGGTCCAGTTTTATAGACGGCACATTGTACAGAATTGTTCCAAAAATGGAAAAGTGAGTATGGTACTTCGCAAAATTATAAACAGACATACAATTCGAACCGCAGTTATATTACAAGGCAGAACGAATGCACCATTTTCATCAAACGATATTTTAATTTGGTCTCTTAAATAGAACAGCACCATAGAATAAATACAATAAATAATACTTTTTTAACACTTGATTAATTGATGTCAATACACTACAATCGATATGGTAGGTACTTGAAAGAAAAAGAAAAACAACAGTTTTTATTTATATTTTAAAAAGATACAGAATGCAGTCACAAATTCGTTCTTGCATAGAATCATCGATCTGAGAGAAGCATAAATATTACTGAAAGCACGATAAGAAATGTGATAGAGTAAGAAATTACCATAGTAGAGCAATGCTTTTGGGAACATATTGTCCTTTCCCAGCTGTATGGGTTATTTTTCATTTACACCGAACCAATATGACGATCGCATGGAAAAAAAGCACTCCTATTATTTTTTACCTTTTTTAATTTTTATTGCATCGGCATTGGTATTTTTACCTAATCTCGGTAGACATTTCCTTTGGCAAGATGAAGCTCAAACAGCATTAATATCCAGATCAATACTTACCAGCGGAATCCCATACGGTCATGACGATAAGAATTCCTTTTCGCAAGAATTAGGTGCAGAAAACGGTAAAGGAGGAGTCTATAAATGGCATCCATGGATTCCGTTCTATATCCATGCCGCCTTCTTTCAATTCTTTGGCCAATCTGATTTCGCCGCTCGATTGCCGGATGCCCTCTTTGGCATAGGAACGGTACTCTTATGTTTCTGGACGGTACGCTCAACAGGAAAGGGAACACGGGCATCACTCTTAGCTGCAGGTATATTGATGCTGATGGTTCCTTTTTTGCTTCTTTCCCGCCAATGTCGTTATTATAGCATGGCAGCTTTTTTTTCGACGGGATGTATTTGGACGTATTTTTTGTTCCTGCAATCGAAAAAATACGCAAGAATCCTTCTCATGTTTTGCACTGTTATTCTTTTCCACGTCCAGATGATCTATGGCGCTATCTTTATTGTCTCCATGTTGATCCATTTAATTTTAACAAAAAAGGAATTTTTCAAACGCATGTTGAGTCCCATTTTCGGCGTCATGTGTTTCGTCCTTCCATGGATAATCTATACTTCTGAAATATCATATCAATCGCGTTATGGCCAATTTCTGTTCAATCAAGAATTTTCCAAGACATTCTTGATTGAGTTTATTCGCCAATTACTCAAATATGTCGTTCCAATATATTTTTTGATTTTTTTATACATCGTCGTGGTTTGGCATAGGAAAAGTATAAGTGTTGTTTGGAACAATACAAAAATGTACATAGGTTTTTATTGTATATACGGGGCACTTATTTTAATTACATTGTCTGTCACTGCCCCGAACTCATTTTTTAGATATCTCGTACCTGTCTTACCTGTTTGCGCCATCGTCATTGCGGAAATTATCGAATTGGGATTTCAGGCTCATCCGGCTTTAGGATGTGTCGGTTTATTTCTTATTCTTTTTCCTCAGCCATTGTCAAATTACTGTTTTGAACTTACTCATGATTTCATGGGACCTATGGAGGGAATCGTTGACCATTTACGCCAATATGCGCAACCCACTGATACAGTTGCCATTTCATACGGCGACATGCCTGTCAAGTGGTATACTGGCTTGCGTGTTATCGGAGGATTGACTGGAGAAAATTTAGAGAGAGCCAGCCATGCTCGTTGGGTAATTTTCAGAAAACACATTATTTGTGAAAAAGATAAAATGGTTGCAGATTATTTATCCAACAAAATTACTTGGTCAAATTATCATAAAATTGTTCTCGATGTTCCTGATACTCCTTATGAGAATCGGGAAGATCCTCAAAACCATCTCTACCGAACAGCGACAAAAGAAGATCGTGTGGTCATTTACGAAAGAATACAAAAATAACTATAAAAAGTAGGTATTCTGGGGTGTTCAAAAATCTTGAGAGAGTTGTTGCGTTTTTTAATCAATGAATAAGTCATAAATCTTGTTCGCATGTAGGGTTGACTCTTAATATTTAATTTCTGTTCATACTTTTGATCGGGAGATGTCGCACCGCATGTTTGCGACTTCGGATGCAACTATTCGTTTTTAACGAACTACTTTTTTACTCTTTTCCAGATCTCATAATTACCAAACTTTACTATTGGCGCATAGACGGAACGGATAAAGTCATCAAGAAAAAGAACGCCACTGCTAACGGCACTAGCATTCGGCTCGCAGGATTCAAGTACATTCACCAGGACTATCCAACGCACGTTTTTTGATTGAATATCATGCACGATCTCTTCCTGTACTGAACGTGTTGTAACAACGCCTGGAAACAAATCATGATATTTCGTTGCACATGGGCGATTGCAGAGGAAATAGAACCCTATATCATTAATAGAGATAAGGTCATGCCTTTGATTACCCACAAATATTGATTCACCGTCCTGAGTATGCAACCTAATATAATCAATCGCATGTTCCTGATCTTGACTTATAGAAATGCAGCTTGCTCTCTCTATGTGGGAATAACAGCCCAATGGCGAAAAGTTCTTTGTGGAAAATAAAAAACTTCTTACAGGGAAATGAAAATAGAGAATAATCAGAACAATGACAGCCGTAAAAAAGTAACATTTGAGAACGAGATTATGAATATGAATTACTACACGTCGAATAATCGGAATGACCACGAGAAATGCGATCATCGAGCTGGGGAGGACATGGATGTAATCGTAGCGGCTAAGCGCCTGGGCAAACAACAATACTCCCAGAATAGTGAGTGCTGTTGTACCAAAAAAAAATGTATTCAAAACAATACGTTTTTTAAAAAGGGAAAGAATGAAATCATAAATCGCTATACCATATATAATCAGAGGACTGTAGAACCGCAGCCAATTCGAAAATTCTGAATTTGCGGCGATGTACGTAAAAATGCTCAATGTGAATGGAATGCCGGAAGGGATTAATGATGGATAGGATAACCAGCGCACTTCATGATGCAATGCACTTGTTGGGAAAATTACTGCTTGTGTCCATAAATTGCTAAGTCCGCTTTTGTAGATTAAATAACCATAACAGGGAATTACAATGAATAAAGTCGCGCCGAACAATGTCACTAGTAGTTCGGATGGTTTCAATAATGCTTTGACAGGGAGTTTTGTTTCTTGAGCCATTTGAAAAAAATGGGAAAGTATGATCGTGAAAGCCACGCTTATACCAGTGTAGAGTCCAATATCCCACCTGAAGAAAGCGACTAAACCTATAAGCAATCCGGCTAAGAGAGCCCAATGCCGTTGGCCGGTTTGTGTATATTGAAGCATGCTTAAAATTGACAAAAGGGCGAGTGCCATTGCTGGAAAAACTGCGTAAGCATAGGAATCAGCAAATCCAAGCAAGAGAGCAGTAACAGCGCACCCAAGCAAAGCTAAAGAATGAGATGTAATTTTCTTAGCAATCAAATATGCACAAATCACTATTACAAAACGTACAATCGTATCGTAGATGCGGGCAACAAGTAAATTAGTACCAAAAGTTTTAAAAATGGCCGCTAAAACATAAAACTGACCCGGGGGATAAATCGTCCAAAAGTCTTTGTACGGCACATCACCGTCCATAATACGTGTTGCATTAAAGACTGCAAATCCTTCATCGTAGCGGAGGAATGGAGTCTTTATCTGGGCACAAAGGACATACAGCACACAAGAAAAAAATAAAACTACAGCGGTTTTTGATTGAAACTGCATATGTGTTCTCATCGTGATATGTAAATATGCTTGACGGTACCGATCCGGATAATTCGGGATAAAGGGTTATGAGCTTTCAAATTGCATGATATCCTCCTCGCCGTCCGGTCAGCCATAGGTTATAACTATTAAGGTAGATGAGTCAAAGACAAATCGCAAATCTTATTTATTATCTAAACATTCTTATGCAGTTAGCTTTCTAAACGTAGAATGGGAATCATTACTGCCCTTAAAATGTGGTCAGATGGGTAATCCGACTAACATTAAAAGTCCTTTTTTCAGTGCTCACTATAAAAAAATCGGGCGGTAATGACTTGCACGCCAGATTTCTAATGAAACGATTAATTGAACGTATATGACTCCCCCCCTGCTGCCGATTCCAACAGCGTGTTATCGAATAAATGATTTTTCAATCTTTTCGTCTTTCGTATATCGAGATCCAAAATAAATGCGTCGGCATATTTAACATGAGCGTCGGATCTGTAATGAGCAGAGTGTCATCATGTATATATTCAAAACGAGCAATTGGATTATAATGTGACTTTGCAAATCCAAAAAACCATTCGTCTAATTCCTTTTGACCCTTTGATTTTTCGAAATAATCGAGGATAGTATGTGTATAGACGAGAAGTTTTGGTGCGGCTGACTCGACTTGACGAATCATTTCATGACGAAATTGTTCTGCAAAAGGTTGATTTTCTACAAGAGAAAAAGTATAAATAAATGACGTCGCTGACCGGCGTTGAGAATAAAATAGAAATTGTGGTTCATTCCCAATGATTGCTATCCTATCTTCCGTTGAAGTTTTCTCTCTTATTAATTTCGCAATCAGAGATGAATACGTGAAAGGATATGAACCATATACTGTTCTCGTTACCCTATCAGGTGAATACTGAAAGAGGACGTCCCGGTGGGCAATGAGAGTGCTCAGCAATGTTAACGTAATAATAAAAGTCGGCGGGAAATAACGAACAAGAGGTGACGATGCAGCAGAAAAAACACGGTACATGAATCGAATTCCAATACCAAAAAGCAGGGCGACACCGGGCAGCACAAGGATAAAATAATGCGGCCTGAAATAGAAACCAGCAGAAAGGGCTACAACGCCTCCAAGAGTCAATCCCAAAACGAAAATACGAGATTGTGTGCATTGTGCCTTAAAGAAGAGAGCAATCAACCCAACACCGGCTATAATCCATATGAGTATTGTATGTTGCCAGAGAGGATGAAAAGATGAAAAGAAATAGTACCAAATATCCGTCGCCGGCACAAGGGAACTGTACTCCTTAGCATAGGCAAATGTCCAAAGATAAAATTTTTCCAAAACTCCTGCGTAAACGAGATAGGAAAAGCACACGATAAGTGGAATAACCGCACCGCCAACGAACATTGATATGTATTTCCAATAAATTCTTCTATCGAATGACTTGTTTTTCCATAATGAAATAAGCAAGACTGTAAACCCAAAAATACCAAAAAATGCGCCTTGTTGTTTCACAATGGCTGCGCAACTGAATAAGACGGCGCTGAAAAAAATATAATCTTTTCTGTTTTTTTTCAGTCCGGAAAATAAAAGAAGATGAGCACCGATGACGAAGGGTAAAATGAAATGTTCTGCGTTTGCCCAAAATCCTTGAACGTGGTAACTCATACTCAAGAGTGCAAACGCACTTGCAGCGGCTGCCGCAACCCAATCATCATACGCTGTACGCGCAAAAATGAAAAGGAGGATAATCGAGATCACATTAACAATGAGAAGACAAAAATGGATTGCCATGTGTGTCTCACCGAAAAGCCATAATATTCCGGCATAGATAAAGTAAATACCGGGGAATTTCATATTATACGCTTCGGCGTAAGGCGGCGTTCCATCAAGAATCAGTTGCCCTATATACGCATATTCACCTTCATCGCGCTCAAGGGGAACATTTAATAATCGTACTCGCAAAATAATTGTGGAAAGAATGATAAAAAAAAGAAAAATGAATGGAAGAAAAATATTTAGTGTCTTGAATCTCATTATAGAATGCTGTACTTGCTTTGCAGCTTAAAGGAAACACTGCTGCTGCGAGTTATTTATTTGTCTTCCTTTGAGGACATCTTGACAAAAAATAAGTCCCGAAATACAATTGAAGAATTTTTAAGATCAGAATAATTTTCTGATTAAGTATTTCGATACAGTGACAACGGTTCCAATTCCATATCGTAAACTGGGATAGAAATTAATACTTGAAGCTTCCGGGAAATAACGAACAGGTACAGGTATTTCTCCAATTCAATAACCGTGCTCCACAATTTGAAATAGTACCTGGCTGTCGAAGACAAAATCATCAGAGTTCTTCATGTAATCAATCGATTCCAACACTTGGCGGTTGTATGCTCTCATGCCTGTATGCCACTCAGAGAGATTTTGTCCTGTTATTATATTTTCAATGAGTGTTAAAACTCGGTTAGAGAAATACTTATAGCGCGGCATTCCTCCTGCCAAGGATTCCTTTCTTGTACGTATTCGAGTGCCAAGCATGACATCGAAGTAGCCGTTTTGGATAAAGTCGACAAATAGTTCGTTCTAAGGTTTTCTCTGCCTGATAGCAGGCAAAACAACAATAACTTTGGATTTTGGTTTCATAATAGGTATATACAAAAAGGTTGTTAAAATAAAAAGTGTCTCTTCGTATTATGTGGATAACGACATTGTGTGGGATTATTCCAACAGTAAAGTATAAGCAGGAAGAGGTAAAATAGATAGACAATAGTTCAGTGAAGCGCAAAATTGGTCAAAAAAAACCCAACCATCTTCACGCAGAAGACGGTTGGGATGACAGTAAAAACTTCTATGCCCTTTTCAGGTGTGAAGTTTACAGCTACTCAAAAACCACTGGGCGTCTGGGTCACGTTACCGTTGACATCTATTGCTGCAGTGACATAGGAAGTTCCATCTTGTCCAGATAAGCCTTTAATTGTAATCCCAGTCTGTGTGCCAGCCACAGATATTGAGTAAGTAGCATTAGAATTCGAAGACAGTCTTGTTGGAATAGTATAGTTTGCATAGCTGTTATTACCGCCGCCCATAGATGTCGTGCGAATTCTGTATTGATACGCATTTGCGCAAATATTGTTTAAATCATTAGTAATAGCATCTTTATTTGCCTGAACACTATTTGCGGCGAACAGGCTCAATCCGACGGCAATTGCGATACCGACAATGATAACGCCGAGGATGATAAGTAATAATTGTTGTTGTCCCATGATGAATCCTCCAGTAAATTGTTAGTGATAAAGTGAATTATGTTAATTATTCATTTCGTTCAACGAGTACAATATCTCCAAGTTCCGTACCAACCGAATGGCATTAAATTTTAATCCATCTTCCCTCTTTTTCCACCTAAACGCTTTATAAAGCTCTTGAAGATGCGGAACAAATTACCTTCTGCAGTCAAGATTACACAGAACGGAATTACCACAACTTTCAATTTGTTCAAGTATTCCCCATTTCCAGGCAAGGTTTGCTTTCCAATCTCCTCCTTCGTATCTTGGACATAGGAAAGAAAAAGAATTATAGAATCAGAGTCGACATGGTTTCAAAAATCAAAAAACATATTCTCATCATCGATGACGAGCCTACGTGGCTCAAAATTAGCTCGCATATTCTCCGAAATTGTGGCTATGATGTTCATACTGCTGGAAGCGGAAAAGAAGCACTGAAGGCACTTACAAACTATAAGCCAGACTTAATCCTCAGTGATGTACGTATGCCGGATATGAATGGTTTTGATCTGGTGGACAACCTGAAACGTATTCCGACAGCATCTTCCACCCCCGTTATTTTTTTCTCAGCGATTGATGATTATGACGCCCGAAAAGTGGCGCGGACTCTTGGAGCTGTTGATTATTTGGTGAAGCCATTCAACAAAGACGACGTGAGTTCTGTTCTCTCCAAGCATTTACCCGTATAGCAAGCTTTTATTGCCTGAATAGGGTCTTATGGAAGCACAATTACTCAAATACCATATTTCCTCTCTTAAAAGAATATGGTAAGCTTCCAAAATCTTCGGAAATTTCGCGTCTCTCTTGGGCCTGTCGATCAAGCACAAATTGTGGTTACTGTCGCTGTCGTCGTAACCCTCGCTACTATTTGGGTCGTACGAATAACAAGCGGTCGTACAATCGAATGGCTACTATTCGGAAGTATTTTAACTGTCGGTATCTTTGGTTTTATTATCGTCTTCTTTTCGCTGAAGTACGGACGACAGCTCGAAGAACAAAAGCAAGAACTGCTTGCCTTAAACACATTTGCCGAATCCGTCAATCGAGCTATTGACGTTCAATTCCTTCTTCAAAACGCATTGTATGAAATGAGACGTTTGCTCAACGTAGAATACGGATGGATTTACCGCGTTGAGGGTGACCTGCTTTTACTCAAAGCTTCCCGAGGAACTGAGGAACTGGACATTTCAATTATTGAAGCAGTAGACGATCTACATCAGGAAAAAATGTTTTGGATCCGCTCTCCGCGAATTGCTAAACGTCCAAGAAAAATCAAATCAGATGCAAGCAAGAACTCCGAATGGGAATATGGAAGCATTGGATCATGGGCATCTGTGCCAATAATGATGAAGGACCAAATGTCCGGATTGATCGTCTTGGCAAGTAAAAATCCAGAAGCTTTTGCAAACAAACAAATCGACTTTATTATGACGTTTGCCAACCAAATTGGCGTTGCCATGGAGAATGCGACGCTCTTTGAGCGGGTCCGTAAATCAGAGGAGCGCTACATTGATCTTTTTGAACATTCCCCGGATATGTCCCGCATTGTGAATAAATCTGGTATCATCACTAATTGTAACCAGACAGAAGCAATACGACTTGGATATAGCAAAAGCGAAATAATTGGCCAATCCATTCTTAAGTTCTATCCGCCGGAATACCACAGTGAAGCACAACGTTTATTGCACGACATTTTCGAAAACAACCTTGAGGTTAAAGGGCTTGAAGAAAAAATGCTGGCAAAAAACGGTGAGTTGATTGACGTCAGTGTCAACGCCTCTTTTATTCGAGATGAAGCCGGACAACCATTGGTTCGCACCGTTGCCCGTGACATCACAGAAAAGAAAAATCTCGAAGCCAAGGTTATCCATGCGCAACGCATTGACAGCATCGGGAATCTTGCAGGCGGTGTTGCCCATGACTTCAACAATATTCTCACATCCATTCTTGGCTCCACGTCTATTATGAAACGTAAGATGAAACACGACGACCGCTGGTATCGATTTGCCGACATCATCGAGACTGCTGCCCGACGAGGAGCCGCCCTGACACGACAATTATTGACATTCGCCCGTAAGGGGAATGTTCAATTTCGACCGGTCATCGTCAACGACATCATCGAAGAAACCCTTCGACTTTTTGAGCGCAGCATTGACAAAAAAATTAGTATTGAGAAAGATCTGATAAGGGAAGTATGTATCATTAGTGGAGAGGATGGACAACTGCAGCAATCGCTTCTCAACCTGCTCATCAATGCTCGCGATGCAATGCCGGATGGTGGTACTATTACGGTGCAGAGTCAAAAGAAGCACATTGAGGAAAACACTCCTGGTGCAGCGGAAATTCTGAAAGGTGATTACATTGCTCTCTCTGTTATTGATACGGGTATTGGGATGGATAAGGACATACAACAGCATATCTTTGAGCCCTTTTTCACAACGAAAGATCGAGGGAAAGGAACGGGACTTGGACTCTCTGTTGTATATGGTGTTGTAAACTCTCATAATGGTTTCATTACTGTTCAAAGCGAACCCATGCATGGCACTCAATTCACTATGCACTTTCCCATATTGCCTGCATCAGAAAATCTCCGGAGAAACATTCAGCATTCAAAACTCGAACGAGGCACGGAACAGATCATTATTATCGATGATGAAAAGGATGTTGCGGGTGTCATCGGCGGAATGCTTGAAAGCATGGGATATCATGTAACAATTGTTGACAGCGGGCGAAAAGCAATTAATCTCTTCAAGAAGAAAAAGAGATTCGACGTTGTCATCCTCGATCTCAACATGCCAAAAATGAGCGGGAAAGAAACCTTTGAGAAATTAAAGGAAATTGATCCGAAGATTCCGGTGATCATCTCCACCGGATATAGTGATCGAGACATGGATGTCTCCCAATGGCGGGAGGCGGTCGATGCATTCCTCCAAAAACCCTACCCTATTGAAGAACTCTCCAAAGCAATCCGTCTGATATTGGACAACAGATAAGAAAGCCTGCCTGCAGAACGCAATAAGTTCATGTTTTTTTTTCTGTACAAAGTAATTGCAGGATTGAGAGGATTCAATGCGGATGTATCAGTGCTCCGAGTGAGGAGGCACCGCAATGTCACAATTCCTATGTTCGATTGGAATTGTTTCTATCGTTGATTATATTAGCCATTGTAAATTGCTAGAAGCGTCTTGAGGGCAAGGGATAAAATTTCTAGTCACGAGACTATCATCAAAAACCTGAGTTGAACCACAGGAAATCATTAAAATGAATGCTATAGATAAGCACTCTCAAGTTCGCGATTTCTTCCTCCGCTCCTGGCGGCCGTACGCTTGGCTTGCGCTTATCGCTTCTTTACCTTATTTGCAGATACTCACTTTCTCTGAATACACATATCATGATGATGGCTTCCTTATAGTTGAAAGCTTTCCATATATAAACAAGTTGTCTAATATAGGCCATGCTTTTTTGGAAGATGCGAGTCACCAGGGACAGGGGGGAAATTTATATCGTCCTTTATTGACAATTTCTCTTATCCTCAGCGCACAAATAAGCGGAATAATGCCTTTTGGCTACCATGTGATTGATATTATCTTGCACTGTGCATGCTGTAGTCTTCTATTTGTTACCCTTCAAGTGATAGGCTTTAAAAGATCTATATCATTTCTCGGGACGCTTGTGTTTTGTATTCACCCTGCATTAACACAAACAGTTGCATGGATTCCAGGGAGAAACGATTCTCTACTTGCCTTTTTTATTTTATTATGTTTTATATCGTTTATAAAATTCCTTTCAACCTCTCATATGAGATGGTATTTTCTAAATCTTTTCTTTTTCGCTTGCGCCATGTTCACAAAGGAAACGAGTGTCGTGTTTCCGGTCCTTGCTATGCTGTTTTTTTATAATTTGAAGGGAAAAGAAATAATCTCAATCACCACGATTCTCTTCTTTGTCGGATGGGGAATTGTACTGTTCAACTGGTACATTTTGCGGTCTGCTGCAATGGTTGCACCTATTGGGAACAAGTTCCAAGCGGCTGTATTGGTTTTATCGAGTTTTCCGATCGCACTTTATTATTTAGGAAAAATATTCTGGCCTTTTAATCTTGCGTTTGCACCAATCTTCGATGACATACATATCACCATAGGTATACTCGCTGCTGTTGTAATGATATTCATTATTCTTCTCTCTGAACGAAGAGATTGGAAGATTATCATTTTTGGTGCTGTATGGTTTCTCGCTTTTCTTGTCCCAACATTCTACCATTATTTGGGCGCTGACACATTACCAAAATTTTATGAACATCGAATTTATCTTCCGTTTATGGGAATATTGTTTGTTCTCCTTTCCTTGTCTTATACAAACAGGTTAGTTTATTTTAAAAGATTTTTACCTCCAACATTTTTCCTTGTGCTCATTTCTTTAGGATGGCTTAGCTATATACACACGTTCAATTTCAAGAATTCTCTTACGCTCAGCGAATATGATGTTCTAACATCACCGAACGAACCAAGACGGTATAGCGATATCACAAGAATGGCTATTCCTGAAAAACTTGACCAAGAAATAAAGGCATTTCAAGGCAGATCACAATTACAAGAAAGCGACCGCGCGCAAATTTCTAAAGAGGATTTATGTAAAATCATTGATGATTTAAGAAACAAACTAAAATCAAACCCGCATGATTCAGATCTACATCATGCACTCGCTGTTGCGTGCTTTTCACGGGGATTATTTCTCTCGTCAGAAGAAAACTTTTTAGCAGCAATCAAGGGTAATCCACAAGATGCAACTATTCCCTATAATCTCGGTATCTTGTATTACAATGCCCAACCAAAAATGAACGCCGAAAAACCATGGCAAGAAGCCCTGCGATTAGATCCTGCAATGGGCAACGCACACAACAACCTTTCATACCTTTATTATGAATCGGGTCAATATCAATCGGCGTGGGAGCACTGTCAAAAAGCAATACAACTTGGAATAGCCGGCCCTCCTGGTTTAGTAAATGAAATCCAAAAACATATTCCTAAGTAAAAAATACTATCGATAGTATTTATTATTTGTATCCATTTCCTCGCCGGACGAGAAATAAAGTCTTTTCTTGAAAGCGGTCGGACAAATTGTAATGGTTTTCAAGAGTTGAACAACATACCAAGAATTGAAACCATGACCTCTGATTCGCTTATCGTGTATTTCCAAGGTCGGTAGATTGCCTGTCATATTCCTGGTGGATGGGCTGAAAAGATGTAAGAAACACAATGCCCGATTCCGTTTTCGCGGAACCGGGCTTTCTCAACTTCTCATAATAATTACATTTTCAAAATCATTTCGATGTCATGACAAAGATACCGTTCCAATCAGCCGGAGGCGGAGTCAGTTTGTACAGGCTCGCACGTTCGGCGTAAATCTGTGCGGCATAACAGGTCTCGTCGAGCGAATACGCTTGTTGCATGTAAGCATTCGCTTCTTCCCACTGACGTGCACGGTAGAGCTTCAGTCCCTCGTGGTACAGCTCCAAAGATTGCCGCTTGTTGTTGGTCATCTCCATCTTGGTAGTTCCGAGTAGTTCATACACTTTCACCGGTTCATTTTTACCCTTTACCTGAATCAAATCAAGCTCCCGAACAATTACTTTTTCTTTAACGTGTGTATATGTAAAATCACTGATCATAATATTCGACTTGTATTGCTTATTGGCGCTTTCAAGGCGCGAGGCGAGGTTCACACTATCGCCGATCACGGTATAGTCGAATCGATCCTTGCCGCCCATATTTCCGACAATCATAATGCCGGTGTTGATCCCCATACGCACCGTGAGCGCCGGCTTCCCTTCCTTCGTCCATTTGATTCGAAGCACTTCTAATCGTTTTTGCATGTCCAACGCCGCAAGGCATGTGCGAAGAGCATGGTCTTTCTGCGGAAGCGGAGCACCCCAGAACGCCATGATCGCGTCGCCTTCATACTTATCCAGTGTTCCTTCGTACTTCAGCACCAGGCGGGTCATCTCATCCAGAAATTCATTGAGTAGCGCTACCAATTCTTCCGGCTTGCTATGATACTGTTCGGAAATGTTCGTAAAGTTTGCGATATCAGAGAAGAATACCGTCAGTTCACAGCGATCGCCTCCCAATCTTGCTTTTTCCGGATTTGCAACCAACTCGTTCACAACAGCAGGATTGATATAATGACCGAACATATTCTTGATGACTGCTTTTTGCTGCCGCTCGGTCAGGTACTGATAAACTGCCGTGCCGAAATACGCAAGCACGATCGCAAAGCTTGGATTCACCACATTCATCAACACATTACTATTGATAAAGGTAATGATAGAAATTTCAAATACTGCACCGATGAGTACAACTGTGAGAAGAAAAGCACAAATTTCCAGCAGCCAGATATGCCGCACATGAATCTGTTTCAATGCCAGCAATCCAACGAAACTAAGCAGTGAGAGGAGAATGATAATCGTACTTTCGACGACCGGATCAACCGTCGAGATAAAATTTTTATCGATCACATTCTGAATAGCGGTAGCGTGAATCTCCACGCCGTTCATTGTATAATTTTTCTTGCCTCCTTCTTCTATGTACAACGGAATATTATGGAAATCGCGTTCTTCCGGCATCACAGAGCCGATCAATACAATTTTATTCCTGAACTTACTCATCATCTCTTCGTCGAACAAGTTAAGATCCGTTTCATATTGGATTTCGTCCTTCGTTTTAAACGATGAATCGTCTATGACTTTTGAGAAATCATAATAAGGGAATGTTTTCACTGGACCGTAGTAGTTGAGCAAAAATGTAGTGCTTTGATATCGTGGAATAGTGCGGTCTCGGTAAATAAAGAATTGATCTGTTAAGCCAACGCATGTCTCTGGCTTGAATTTGTAAACTCGATTGAGAGCTGCAAAGCCGAGTGACGGAGTTAAAAACCCTTTGACATCAAGCATCGGGAAATAGGAACGACACACATCATCGCGATCTTTATAAATATTTACCACACCGATGTTTTTATCGACACCATAGAAGATATTATCATCATAGGATCGCTCGGTCGCGCGCACGTCATACTGTTTATTCGCGCCGCCTGTTTGCACCTCCGTGGCGAGCACAACATTATCATATTTTTTCAATGTTTCACGCAAGACGCTATCACCCGCGGTATCTTTACTTGGCGACCCTAAAGTTATATCGAGCACAATCACTTTTGCGCCGGCTCGATTCAAATTTTCGATGAGATGAGCGTAGTAGGATCTGGGAAATGGAAACGGTTCCGGTAATGCTTTAAGATCCTCGTCGGAGATTCCGATGATCACAACATTACCATCCTTGCTGAGATCGCGTTGCTGTGCCTCGCGTTCGTACTTGCTCTGGTAACGAAAGTCAATCGTCAGCAGATCAATGTTTTTCAAAAAGTTCAATTCGAAAAGCCATCCTTGCCCGAGAACGACAACGAACACACCGATGCCCAATCCGATTGCAGTTCTTAGAAGAAGGGGAAGGATCTTTTTCTTGAATTCATAGGAAGCCATAATTCTGATTCCTTTTGAGATGAGCGGGAGGAAAAGCTTCGTGTTTCTTCGCAAAAGAATAGACACGAAGCTCTCGTTACTTCACTGGGTTCGTCAGAACATAAACCGATATAAGATACTAAAGACTGCATCACTCGTTCTGTCGGAATTCTTGATAAAATCGAACTGGCTGACGAGAAAATGATTTTCCCTTACCTGATACTCGCCGCCAACTTGTAGAAGAAGCCGTTTAAAATCACCGAACGATGGGGCTACTGTTGCCAGCAGATTGAGCCGGTCGTTCATTATCCGATATCGTGCGCCGAGTGAAATAGTTTGATAATTAAACGCCGTTTGTTTCTGTGTAGTCTTCAAATATACTTGTTGTACCGAATCCCACGCAGAATACGCTGCAGTATGGCTTACAATGATTCCAATGGTTGTCTGCAGCGGAATAGAAAAAAACGAGGACATGAAAGTAGAAAAATTAAAATTGTCCTGATCACGTTTATAAAATGTGTTGTCTTTTTTGTTTGCTATGCTGACTGATGCCGTCAAACTATTCCGTACAACCATCTGGAAATCATAATTCATGGCAACAAAAAACCGGTCGGTCTTTTCATTGGCAATGCTGAGTGAATCGATTTGTGTCGTATCGGTAGATAGATCGATTGGGTTCGTGCGTGTATTAAAACCATATCCAATGGTAAACGATGGAAGCTCTGCACTTGGATATGCTGTTACAGATGTATTCAATGTATTGTACGTTGTTGTCGGTGTCATTGGATCATTCTGCGTGTTATTGCTTTTGGTCTCGTACGAAACGCTCGCCATGATTTTGTTGTTGAACATCCGGACACGGTCGGAGATATTGATACCGGCAATATCGTTCTGAACAAAATCATTGCCGAACGATGCATATGCAATACCTCTCCGGAACACCATAGCACGAAGATAATTGTTCAAGTAATTCAACGATAGTTCCGATTCGACCGCAAGAGATGGCATTCCTTTTATCGGGTTCAGTGGTGATAGACCAGAATTAACGGTAATAAAGGAACGTACGATCTTAGCAATCTTTTTTAAATCATCGGCTTCTTTCTTGGCATCCTCAATTTGCTGAGGTGTTTTCGTTGGATCATTGACACCTTCAAATTCATCAATCTCTTCGTCAGTATAGCTGCCTGGCGAGATATCATTGTTCTCAAGACTCAATGCTGCCTGGCTTGCCCACCTCACCTTCTGATTATCAAATGCAAGCAGTAAATCAGCGCCTACAACTAAGTTTTCCTTTGGATACGCTCCGTACACAATAGAACCCATATCGTCTTTCGCCTTCATATAGGTGAGACCGAATTGAAAGTTCTCCCCGCTGCCAAAGCTTGGACGTATTGCCAGGAAGTTACGTGCGTAGGTACCAGAAGTATACATACGATAAAAAAGTGTATCCATAGGTGTACCATAATCTGGATTTTGTCCTCCAAATCTTTCAAATGTTGTTTCTTTTGGCCGATTCGAGGCTGCAGAAGAATCACCATAACTGATTAATCCACCTATCGTCCCATCAATTGCACGATCTGTTTTTCCATACGATACATCGAGGTTGAAAAAACCCAACGTGACTGAACCCGTAATACCACGCACGCGTTTGCCGCTCACAAGAAGCGAAGGAAACTGTGGATAAGCATCGCCAATTTGCACTTTTGCATAATCAGCTTCCTGGAATGTTGCAAGAAATCTATCCTGCGGCTGTAAGTACGATTTTTCTTCATTCGTTAAGTGCACATCCCCGCTGAAGAGGAAGTCTTTATACGAACCTCCCAGATGAACATCCCCGCGTACATAGTTTGTCGTAGCAGAATCAACTTTCTCGTTCCGGAATTCAGCCTGCGCATTACCGGTATATTGAAGCAAAGATTTTTGTTCTTCCAGAGCTGTGGCCGTGGAAAGATTGAAATTTTCCTGTTTCGTGTAATACACATTTCCCAGCGTATCTTTCAGTTCTATTTTAATTGAGTGCGCGCCAAAATTGAGTGGCTTATCAAAATTCTTTGGGCTGTACAGCAGCACATCGTCTGATAGTAACGCTTCGCTTGTGACATCTGCTCCATCAAGGTAGATGCGAGTACGCCTTTTATCAACGATATCTGAAGCGTACATCAACGATACAGCAACGGCAAGATCTTCTGCCGCTAGTGTCTCACCGGGTTCAGGGCTTAGGAAACGCACTTCAAGATCTTTCACATCTACTTCTTTGACTTGAATTTTCAGTGGATTCGTTTCAGGACTTTCAGAGGGAAATGTTGCTTGTTTGTTATCGGCAAGCTGCATGCTGATATAATACTCAATGTATGGCGGTGTCATTGCCTCGGCTGGTACTGTTGCAACTGCTGTGCGCCCGGAGAGGAGCATGTCCGTTTCTTTGAATTCCGTTTTTCCAAATTCCCGATAGTGAAGCACTACTCTGCGAATCTGAGTATTCTGTGTCAGTTCTACGCTGAGTGAAAGCGGTGTCTTCTCATTGGCTGCCGGTACTTTGACTTCGATAACATATTGACTGACCTGCCCATATACAACCGGAAGAAATATCGCGATGAGTAAGAGCGAGAAGACGAAGGTTTTGGAGAGGGTCTTGTTCATGTCAATTACCTTCAATGATGTGTACTGCTTGAATTTTTGAATCGAAGACAAAAAGAAACGGCGAGTTATGTTACACCCGCCGTTCAATTTAAAAAAAGCATCTATGTGAAGCAAGACCTGAAATAATAGTATCCTTATTCATTCCATTTTAACACGATTACTTTCTTTTGTAAAGAACCGGTTTGACCCGGTATGCGAAGTTCATACTGAACTGCCGCTACCGGAACAACGGCTGGTTTTGTTGTTCCATCCTGTGGTACGAGCGTTATAGAACCATCATTCAGCTTGATAGAGAGATAATATTCAAGTTTTGGATATTTTACTTTGTTCGCCGGCAATTGACCCGTTGCAATCTGCCCTGTAATGGTTAAGGGAAGTTCCGTAAACGTTTGTACATTCTGTATCCGATAAAAGAGGCTGGCAGCTATTGCTTTTCCTTGAAACGAAGATAAGTTAGCGCGCACTGAACCTATTTGTTTTGATTTAAGTTGACCGAACTCCGGACCAATACCGCCAGAGTCGATATCTCCCAAGTTTTGACTCTGTCTTATATTATTCAATGTCAGTGCATTTGCTTTACTGACATTGAATTTGCCGGTACTGTCAGCAACACCGGTTTGTCCTGCACCAATAGATCCCTTTTTACCGGATATGGAATTTGTAAATTCGGCGAGACCCTCAACAATAGTCAGAGAATCCGCATTGCCGCCGGAAACATAACCGCCCAGCGTTCCGCGAATAGACGCAACAGAAATAGGAGATGAGAATCGGAATTGTTCTGTTTCTGCTTTCTTCACATCGAAAATTATATTCCCGCGATCCATATGAACACTGCGGCTGAGAATTTCTTTTCCCTTCACTTCACCCTTAATGGTGACAATAGATTTTTCACGGAGAATCAGTTTCGATTGATCCGCAAAAAGAATCATCGCCAAGGATCCTTTATCCGTTTTCACTTCATAGCCGGACTTTAATGTGCTCAACGGAACTGCCTTCTGCCATCCCTTTGTAGGAGATTTCATATTTACATCCCGAATGACTTTCACTATGTAGGCAGAGATATCTTTCTTGTCTTGTTTTCCTACTTGCCCCAGCGAAAACACTCCAAGGAGTATAAAAACACCGACTACGATAATCTTCTTTGTCATGGTCTTCTCCTTTAACGCTTATTGGTTTTCAACACTTAGTTCGAGTTTCACATCTTGCTGAGTGGAGAGGTCTTTCAGTAACTCTTGCAGGTCGCTTTCTGAAAGCATAGTACCATTTAACGTAATGTTCCCATAGGGGGACCACGGTATCCATTTCGTTGGTTCTGCTCGAAGCGTAGAATAGGTTGCCGATGCATTCCCGGAAACAGAATTTAAAAAGTAATCAAGGATGTTTCCGAGATTATCATTCGTGATCCGAAAAACGACCGGTTGACTTACACTTTTCATCGGACCACGAGAGGATGAGACGTTCGCTTCTATTTGAAGAACGTACGCTTTGTTTTCCTGAAGTTGGCGTTGTGCATTTGCCGGATATGTAAGCGTATTTGTTCCAACAACATTTTCTTCTAGATACGGATTACCTCCGGTGAGCGCATCCTGAGGTGAGCGATCATTCAATCCTGCTACATAGACACGAACGGTTACGTTGGGTTCTGTAGATGTCCAACTGAATGTCGGCGCTAAATTATTGGAGTAACTTCCATTCCTGGGGTCATTGATTTCTACAAAGACTTCATCCACCGCTGAATATGGAATGACGATAGTTTTTGAGTCCCCTCCATATGAATTACTTGGATCCGTGGCACCTTGTGGAAGCACCTTTACAGCAATCTGATATGTTCCTGGAGGTGCTGCAGCAGTCGTTTGTGCAAAATCTGATATTCTTTTCTTGAGATCCGAATTTTCGATATCTGAGTTCCCGGAAAGTGGATAGAGTACGGCAATTCCACCTGCAGCCGCCACGAAGTCACGTGCAGTAAGCGTAAGCCTTCCGGTAAAAGGGATATCGTTTGAAAGTCCTTCTAACAATTGTTCAGGATGAGCATCACCCCGCAACTGAACGAGCACTTTCATATAGATGCGGATTTGTGGTGGCAGAACTTGTTGCGGATTGAGTGCAAGATCCACAGAAAACCCGGAGACAGTGGAATTCAATTTCTGTGTCTTTGCATCAATAAAATCAGTTAGATAAAGAATATCATATTCAGAGATGTTGAGCGTAGTATTTATCGAACCCTTTGTGTTCTGTGCGTGAGCAGGCGCGAACCACGGTCCCAAGATGAGCACAATGAATATGAACACGACCAATTTCATACGGATGCTTTTCATAGCCTAGAGCTCCTTTGGATTATTGATTTGCCGACTTCATAGTAATCGATGAAGCAATAATGCATGTTGACAACTATCACAGGGAGGTGTCTTAAAAATTAATGACGTCATTATACAGAACGAACGCCATAAACACAAGCAATAAGATAAATCCCGCTTGCTGAATGATAATTTTCACTTTACTTGGCACTTCCCGTCGAAATACAGCTTCATAGGCCAAAAAAACAAGATGTCCACCATCAAGCGCGGGAAATGGAAGAATATTAAGCAAGGCAAGACTAATACTTAACAAACCGATGAATCCAAAAAATTCTATAAATCCGCTGTCTGCTGATCTCTTTGCCATTTGTGCAATTTTTATGGGTCCGCCCATCGATTTACTGAGCGAAGCCTTTCCTACTATGATTTGGTACATATTGGAAAGAAAGAGAACACTGGTAAATTGAAGTTCTTGAACACCAGCCGGAAGCGCTTCAAAAAATCCGTATTGTTGTCGTTTGAGCGGTCCTTGATAGACGCTTGCGATTTGAATACCAATTCTGCCCTCCGAATTCGGAGTCACTTTTGCAGTCATCTTCTGTTCACCGCGTGCCCATGCCAGGAGAATTTCTTTGCCTTTATTTGAGCGAATGAGTTCAGGAAGCACTCCGGCACTAACCGGAACTCCATTGACCGCGATAATCGTATCTCCCGGCTGAAGGCCTATCTTTCCTGCAGGTTTTTCCTTATCAACATCGACGATAAGTGGAACTTCTCCAATCGGATTTATTCCGAATCGCTCTTCTGAAAGATCAGGAACGTCTGTACGGCGAATCGTAACAGTAATGGTTGCACCTAAACGCTTCAGGTGAAAGATAAGATCATGCGTCACTGATTCTGTATAGATGGAGCCCTCAATTTCATCCCATTGTTGTATCGGATGATCATTAATTGAGAGAATTTCGTCACCAACATGCAGACCTGATTTAGCAGCGGAACTATTTGGCGTTACGTAACCGATTTCCGTTACCGGACGGATCGTCTTGCCCTGGTAATAAATAATTCCCCAGAAGATTAAGACAGCGAGAAGAAGATTCATGAGCACGCCTGCGGAAAGTACGATAGCGCGCTGCCATTTTGGTTTGGAGCGGAATTCCCATGGCTGTGGTTCTTTATTCAAGAATTCCGTATCCAAGCTTTCATCAATCATACCCGCAATTTTTACATAGCCGCCAATGGGAAATAAAGCAACGCGGTAGTCAGTATTCCCTTCGAGATCAAGATCGTCGGCAAGTTTGCCGAAAGAAAATTGCGTTTTTTTATTCCAGCCGAACAACCTGTTACCCATACCGACAGCAAAGACTTCGGCACGCATTCCGCATGAAATTGCGGCAAGAAAATGGCCGAATTCATGCACCAGCACCAGAATGCCGATAGTAATAATAAAATAGAATAATGTGCTCAATATGGTCATAAATTCAATTCACTCTTGGGCTTTAAATATCTTTGAACACAGTAGGCTATAATAAAGTTCGTACGTATTCCCGTGTCTTGTGATCGCTCTGAAACGTGTGCTCTAAATCAGGTGAAAGATGATTTGGTTGGCTGGCAAGTGCCTGTTCAATAAGTTCAGGAATTCGATGAAATGCAATTTTTCTTTCTAAGAATGCCTGAACCGCAACTTCGTTTGCGGCGTTCATAATGGTGGGAGCAGTTCCACCTAAAGCAATCGCATCGTATGCCAATTGCAGACAGCGAAATTTTTTGCGATCCGGAGTCAAAAATGTCAACGTGTGAAGTTTCGGAAAATCGATTCTGCCTCCGCTCAGATGAACACGATCGGGATAGGTAAGAGCATACTGAATCGGAATTTTCATATCCGGTAAGCCAAGCTGTGCTTTGATCGAACCATCAATGAACTCGACCATCGAATGAATGATGGATTGCGGATGGATCACTACATCGATACGTTCCGTCGGCATGTCGAACAACCAGTGCGCTTCAATCACTTCCAGCCCTTTGTTCATCATCGTTGCGCAATCAATCGTGATCTTATTTCCCATTTTCCAGTTGGGGTGATTCAGAGCTTTCTCCACTGTAATAGAAGCAAATTCTTCCTTCGGCATATTCAAAAATGGTCCGCCTGACGCCGTCAGAATAATTTTGGCAATGCGGCTCCACATTTCGCCGGCAAGACATTGTAAGATGGCGCTGTGTTCGCTGTCGATAGGAAGAAGTGAAACACCGTATTCCTTCGCCAGAGAAGTTACTAACTGTCCCGCTATGACGAGGGTTTCTTTGTTCGCGAGCGCAATGTTTTTGCGATGTTTGATGGCTTCGATAGTCGGCTTCAATCCAGCAAATCCGACAAGGGAATTGAGGACAATATCGACATCATCCCGCCGAACTATTTCCAGAAGACCTTCGCGTCCGGTCAGGACTTCAACCGAATCACCTACAATTATTCGCAGCGCATCGGCTTTTGCTTCATCCAACACAACGACACCGCGCGGCTTAAATTGTGCTATCTGGCTTTGGAGCAGCTCGATGTTCGTGTTGGTGGAAAGATATGTAACGCAAAATCGGTTTGAAAGATTATGAATGACCGATAGGCTGTTGCGACCTATCGAACCGGTCGAACCAAGAATGGCTATATTCTTTGGAGTTTGACTCATGACGTTCAAATTTAAGGTAATCAAAATCGGAAGGCATGTCAAGGAAACCATTTCCATCCTCTATATAATAGCTGTTTCGCAAATCGGATCTCCTTTTTGTATATTGATGGAAAGATAAGGAACAAACAATAAGAAGAAGGGAAGGAATGAAAGGACAAATCGGATATATTGCTCTCTTGTTCACATTTACCTTTGTTTTTTCCAACATTGTCTTTCCACAAGATGCTGACAAAATGATGAAGCTTCGACTCGCACAAAATTTTGAAGAAGCAGATGAATGGGAGCGCGCAGTCGCATTATACGAGGAACTGTACACATCCGAACCTACGAATTTTATTTTCCTTGATGGTCTCCGGCGAAGTTATACTCAACTGAAAGAGTACGATAATGCAATTGGCATTATTCGCCGGTGGTTCATCACGCACCCGCGCGATATCAATCTCATGACAACGCTTGGCGGACTTTATTATGATTCAGGGAATGAAACTGCCGCGGATTCTGTCTGGAAGGTTGTGTTGTCTATTGATCCCAACAACGTACAATCCTACCGTATTGTTGCTAATGAAATGATGCAGCATCGGTTATATGAACAATGTATCCGCACATATATTGACGGGCGAACGATGAGCAAAAGCGATGTCGTCTTTGCAGACGAACTGGGAACCCTTTATGCTGCACTGCAGCAATACACTTCGGCAACTCAAGAATATATTCGTCTCGTGAAAAAAAATCCGGATCAATTATCGTTCGTGCAATCACGGCTCAGCACCATTATTCTCAAACCGGAAGCTCTCCGGGCGGCATCAGAGATCGTGAAGGCAGAAGTGAAAATCTCGCCAGATAATATTGCGCTCCTTCGTTTGTATGTCTGGCTCTTGATGGAAGAACGGCGGTACGATTCTGCCCTTGAACACTATCGCATTATCGACCGTCTCGCCAACGCCAACGGCAGTGAATTATTCAACTTTGCACAACAGCTGAATCAGGAACACGCTTCGGCAGCCGCAGCAGAGGCATTCAAGGAAATTATCGACCGTTTCGATAAAAGCGGGTTACTTCCGTATGCACGCTTTGGGTATGCCCGCGCTCTTGAAGAATTAAGCGATGAAGCCGACACTCTTGCGCCAGAATCGCAGCCAACATACCGGGAAGTAATTCAAATATATGAATCCATTGCCGCTGCACAAGATCATCCCGACCTCGCCGTGCAGTCATTATTTCGCATCGGTGTTATAAAGTTCGAAAAACTCTTTGACCTCGACGGCGCACTGAGCGCTTTTAACAAGATCAAAGAATTTCCCAATACCATGAACATTCTTTACGATGCCGCGATCAAAAACGGCGAGGTACAGATAGCGCGCAACGACCTTGTCGGAGCGCGTAAGGAATTCGAGAGAATTGCAGAACTCCCGCTCGTCATCTATCAAGATCAGGCTATATTCAAATTGGTTGAATTGAATTACTTTGAAGCACACTTCGATACGTCGCTTTCACTGTTGAAGCGGTTCGACACAAACCTCAACGCCGATCTTACAAACGATGCATTACAACTCCAATATTTTATTCAGGAAAATAAAACTTCCTCTTTGCCGGCATTGATAGAATTTGCAAAAGCCGATTTACAGATGCGCCAAAGGAAATATCCCGAATCTCTCAGTCGCTTCCGGTATATTGTTAAGCAGTACCCAACGACATTGCTTCTCGATGATGCAATGATGAAAATTGGCGAGCTTCATCTGAAATTGAAGCAGACGAACGAAGCAATTGCGGCATTTCGTTTTATCGCTGACTCGATTGAGTTAAGCATTCTCAAAGACAGGGCTCAATTCCGCATTGCAGAAATATTTGAAAACATTTTGCACAATAAAGCACAGGCAATAACAGCCTACGAAAAATTACTGGAACGATTTCCGAATTCACTCTACGCGGAACAGGCGAGGAAGAGAATACGGTTGCTGAGGGGAGATGGTGTATAGCGTAGAGAGAGTCGGCTTCCACAAAAACGTATCGGCAGCGCACTCATTATTACAGCCGGATTTATTATTCTGAGAAACGTTGCTTAGAAATTCATGAGAATGCTTCCAAAATTGGCTCTATGGTTATTATACACTATATTATTTCCACATATGAGCGTCGTGTAATCTGGATAGATATCAAAGACGATGAAAGAACAAGTGGTCTATGGTTCAGAAGCAATATTGGTGGTTTTTTAAAGGTTTTGATGTTAGGGACAACAGGGTTTGGTCCCGTTCGTTTAAGGATTGTAATTTAGATGAACTGGCAAAGTTTAATCCTACTCCATTATATTTTACTCATGGAAAAAGGATTGAAGATAAGGTGAGACTTATCAGGGATGCATTTGCAAAGAATTATACCGGTGTTGTTGATATCAATTATGCTGTGAAGGCAAACTATTGCCCTCAGATTCTTGATCTCATTGCAATGCTTGATTTGGGTGCAGATGTTGTATCTCCGAACGAAGCTGTTCTTGCGGAGCAACGTGGAATCCCCAGGCAAAAAATCATGTTTACAGGCACCTCTGTTTCCAAAGATGATCTTGAAAAGCTTGTGAAGTTTGGCAGTTACAAAATCAACATTGATTCTAATTCTCAGCTTAAAAAACTTGGAGAGCACAGAGATGAATGGAATATTCATGGCTTGAATCTCTCAATCAGGTTAAATCCGAATGTTGGAGCCGGCCATAATCCTGACGTTATCACTGCCGGTTTAAAAAATGAGGATGGTGTTCCTATAAAGTTCGGCATCGAGCAGGATAAGGTTGTTGCTACTTTCTTAGCTGCCCGTGAGTATGGTTTTCATCCTGACACCTTGCACATACATATTGGTTCCGGCTGGCTTGGTAATGATGTTAATAGTTTTAGGATCGCTTTGCAAAATACTCTCGATGTCATGAATGAATTACAGGCGCATGGTTTTACAAATCTGAATCTTGATGTTGGCGGAGGTCCGGGCATCAGGTATAGAGAATCTCAAGAGTCTTTTCCCTTCAATACGTATGCGAAAATAATCAGTGAAGAGGTCGAGAAGAGCGGTGTGAGGATAAATAGATTAATCATCGAACCTGGCAGGAGCCTTGTTGGCGATTCAACAGTCCTTTTGACGAAGGTGAATACTATTGAAGAGAAGAATGGCATTCTCCATGCCTATACTGATGCCAGCATGGGAACATTGATCCGGCCAAAACTCTATCATGCATATCATGAGATCATTAATGTCTCTAATCCAAACGGTCCTCTCAAGGTTTATGCCGTTGATGGCAATGTATGCGAAACCGGCGACACCTTCACTCAGGATCAGCCCAGGGAAATTCCTGAGATTAGAGAGGGTAATGTTTTAGGTATTCTTGATACCGGCGCCTATTGTGATGTAATGTCCTCTTCTTATTGCCTGAGAGGCAGGGCAAATATTTTGTTAGAGCACAAGGGCAAACTTATCCGGTGTTCTAAAAGTGTTGAAGATTTAAATCAGATAATGGATAGATTTTATGTTGAAACTCGATTAGATTAATTCTTGGCGCACAGACAGTGTTTGACCTGACTCACAAATATCTGTCTGTGAAATCAAGACTCGAACACAAAAAATCCGTAAATTTTAGAACTCCTTTTTGTAAAATTATTTTCATTCTATTGAAAATATTGTTATACTTCAGCGGAACGAGTTAAACTACTATTGGAGGAACCCATGCCATTCTTTATTCTTCTCGCTTTCGTTATTATTCTCATTCTTCTTTTCGTCGGTAGTTACAATTCTCTCGTCAAGATTCGCAATCAGGTACGCAATGCATGGAAGCAAATTGATGTGCAGCTTAAGCGCCGGCATGATCTCATACCCAATCTTGTTAATGCGGTAAAAGGGCAAATGGGGTTTGAGAAGAGCACCCTGGAAGGTGTCATTCAAGCTCGTGCAGCGGCTGTCGGTGCAAAAAATATTACCGAGAGCATTGAGAAAGAAGATATGCTCTCATCGGCGCTCTCAAAGCTTTTTGCCGTCGTGGAAAATTATCCTACCTTGAAAGCAAACGAGAGCGTTCAGCCACTCATGGAAGAATTGACAACCACGGAAAATCAAATCTCATTCGCACGCCAGTTCTACAACGACATCACGACAACGTTTAATACAAAGCTCGAAATATTTCCCACCAATCTCTTTGCATCATCACTGGGCTTTAAGGAGTTTCCTTTGTTTCAGGTAAAAGATGCCGCCGAGCGTGAAGTCCCGACAGTCGATCTCTCGCTAAAAGAATAACTTTCAGAAAATCCTATGGCGACATATATTATGAAGCAACGACTCTTCTTTGAATTGCTTTCGGTGTCTTTTATTATGAGTCAATTCAGAAATATTTATTGACATTGTAAGTTTGGATATTTACATTGACTTGCGTTTTATGAATAGTAGAACGTTTGTGTTACAAACAACATTCCACACCAACCACTTATTCAACAAAATATTAGGAGGAAGTTATGAAGAAGGTTGCAATACTTTTTACAATCCTTATCCTTGTGGGATCAATATCATTTGGACAGGATATTCCCCCGGGACCATCTGCAGGTAGCAAAGGAATGCTTTTTTCGTTCAGTGGCCTTTCTAACTTGGGTGCCGGAACATATCAAGGAGGATTTGGTGCAAAATTGTACCTTTCCGATTATATGGCAGTGCGAGGTATGGTACAGCTTGCGCTATTAAGCACAAAAACTCCGCCTAATGCACCGGCTGGTTGGCAAACTGCGGACGCTACAACTTCAGATAATACATTTGGTGTAGGCGGAGCAATTGAGTTACACTTTACTAAAAGTCGCATAAGCCCCTATATTGGTGCTGGTATAATGTTTAGCACAGAAAGTACAGAATCGAAAACCTCTGATGCAGCTCCCGCTGGTGTTACACTTATCCAAACAACAACAAAGAATGCCAATGGATCAACCTCGATTGGCATCGGAGCGCTTCTAGGCGTAGAATACTATGTGACAAATGGGGTTAGCCTTTCAGCTGAATATCAGCTTGGTTTTACTTCAACTTCGCTTAAAGATGTGGAAGTATCAACTCCCGGCTCTCCAACAGTCACAACAAAGCAAGGTAGCAGCAGCGCAATTGGAATTGCCAATTCTGGCCTTTTGACCTTAGCGGTGTATTTTTAGTAAACATTGAATTTCCTCAAAGTACACTCAGAGGAAATTCATTTTTCTCAGGCGATTCAGTCTCTGCTGAATCGCCTTTTTTATTCTCGTTCTAATGAGTATCATGAGGGTAATGAAACCCGATAGGTCTCGATAAGGAAAGAAAAATGTCTGAACCCATTCTCAGACATGCACATAACATCTACGAACAACAGAAGCATAACCGGCGGATGACGTGGCTGCTCATTGTGGTATTCATCCTTCTCATTGCTGCTATCGGTGTAGGATTTGATGTCTTCTTAACAGTTGATTCGCCAGTACGATTCATCATGCTTCCGTTCGTTCTCCTGATGGTTATATCCAGCATCTGGAATTTCCGTCGAAGAGCCGCAGAAGGATTATGGAAAAACCGCAAGCATTTGCCGATGATGACGATGACTCGGATTTTTTCAAGTTGCCCATGTACATTGTCCTTACGACCATGATGTTGATTATCTTGCTTATGTTACAATTTTTTCCACATAAGTTGTTTCCCGCTTTTTTCAACTACCATCTATTACGCTACCTGCCGATAGGAACAATTTTAGCCGTTATAATCTGTATAGGATCAATTCTTACAAGCTTACACTGGGGAATGAACTCTGTGCTCTGGTCTGTTCAGGCAACAAGTTTGAATGAAGAAACCAATGATACACCCGAGTTATTCGATGTTGTAAAAGAAATGAGCCTTGCTGCGGGCATCCCAACTCCTTCTATCTATGTCGTAAACGATTCCGATCCCAACGCTTTTACTATTGGCACAGACCCAACGAAAAGTTCTATTGTTGTAACAACGGGCTTACTTGCAATACTTGACCGTGAAGAACTCCAGGGCGTCATTGCACACGAGATGAGTCACATCCGCAATTCCGATACACGTTTAATGACAACAATCACCGTCCTTTTTGGTGCAGTCCTCCTGCTTTCTGAATGGATGAAGAAGAGCGCACTTCTCGGCGGATTTGCCGGGAGTCGCGTGCCTGGTGCAGGAGGGGTTTTACGTGTTGTCTTTTTAGTCGGGTGGCTTCTTACATTGATCTTGGCTCCATTGATCGCACGCATTGTTGCAATGGCAGTGTCGCGTCAGCGTGAATACCTTGCAGATGCTGGAGGCGCAGAACTCACACGGAATCCCAAAGCGCTCGCTCATGCATTGATAAAAATCGAGAATGCCGCCGAACCGACGACTTCCTTTCAAAAAGGAATTGCCCATATGTGCGTTGTCGATCCTCTAGGAAAAAGAATCAACGAGAAAGAAGGTTGGTGGGCAGATCTCTTTGCGACACATCCACCGATGAAGAATCGTATTCTGCTGTTAAACGCAATGGCATATAACTCAATAGCAGTTTCGGAACATACTACCAAGTAAATGTATCTAATGAGAAAGATAAATAACTTAAGTATGAGAGTTACGAAATATCAAAAGAGATTTTCAACGTATAGTTTTATACTAGGCACCATGTTTATTTTGTTGAGCACATGTTGTTCCGTTCTCATCGCCCAATCCAAACTTCTCATCCCGATGGATCTACAACAAACAGATCATCTTAAATCGTACGGCGTTGCGTTTTGGCTGCTGGAAAAAAACGGTGAAGTGGATTGGCTGCTCAATTACCGCGGCGGTTCATTCATGATGGATTACAGCGATGTACTAGCTCGTGAATGCCGCGTTCGCGGTGTATTCTTCGAATCACTCGCTGCCAGCGATGCCGCATCGATCT
The DNA here is from genome assembly GCA_050013655.1 of Bacteroidota bacterium. GTDB lineage: Bacteria > Bacteroidota > Ignavibacteria > UBA10030 > UBA10030 > Fen-1298. The sequence continues at coordinate 103,513 of JBEKEV010000001.1, forward strand.
ATGCCGAAGTTCAACGTGAAGACAACAATCAAGATGTAGTGAGGCTGGAAAAAGCACCGAGAATTGCGGTTTATGCCCCGCCGGGCTTCAAACCGTGGGATGACGCAGTGACGATGGCACTGGAGTATGCAGAGATCCATTACACGAAAGTATGGGATGAAGAAATTCTCTCCGGAAAACTGAGCGAATATGATTGGCTTCATTTACATCACGAAGATTTCACCGGTCAGTATGGAAAATTCTATTCCAACTTCCGGAATGCACCGTGGTATATTGAGCAACAAATGCTGTACGAGCGCGAGGCAAAGCGGCTCGGATATAAAAAAGTATCAGAAGAAAAAAAAGCTGTCGCGCGTTCTATCAAGGAATTTGTAGGCAGCGGCGGTTTTATGTTTGCCATGTGCTCTGCAACCGACAGTTATGATATCGCACTTGCCGCAGAAAATGTAGACATTGCCGATGTCATGTTCGACGGCGATCCACCGGACAGGAACGCACAGGCCAAGCTCGATTTCAGCAAGACACTTGCATTCGAGAATTTTACGATCGATATGAATCCGTTCCGATATGAATATTCCGATATCGACATCCCTCCAAGCGATCCGCCGCCAATCCGTGACCCAAACACCGATTATTTTACACTGTTCGAGTTTTCTGCAAAGTACGATCCTGTTCCAACGATGTTAACGCAAGACCATGTCAATATCATCAAAGGATTTATGGGGCAGACGACTGCGTTCAAAAAAAGCTTGATTAAGAAAAATGTTACCATTCTGGCGGAACGTGAAGGAACGGAAGAAGTGAAATACATCCACGGCAATTTCGGGCGAGGCACATTCACGTGGTACGGCGGGCATGATCCCGAAGCCTACCAGCATGCCGTCGGCGACCCCCCAACCGATTTGAATCTGCACAAGAACTCACCCGGCTACCGGCTGATTCTCAATAATGTTCTGTTCCCCGCCGCAAAGAAGAAACAGCAAAAAACATGATAGAGCCAATAAGTCTTTGAGCAAATGAGTCGTTGAGTAAAAAGGGAATCCGACTTTATACTCAACTACTCAAAGGCTTAATGGCTTACTTTGGCTCAGCGTGTATTGTAATTCGCCGCAATTGTTTGAAGTGTTGGAAGAGTACAGCCTCAATCTCAGAAATAATCTGGTGTACTTCGTCAAGTGTTTTAGTTTTATCGACCTGACAAGTCAGTGTTGCATTGTACTTATTTCCTTCCTGCAGCAGCATCAATTCCGTGCATGACAACACATCTTTCTGCTGCTCGGTGATCGAGCGAATTTCTGAGGACAACGCATGTTCTCTCTTCGTGACATCGTGGAGAGGATGTTCGTTCGCTTCATACTCCTCCATATGAATTGTCACTTTCCCGACCGATGGAAGTTGATTCTGAATCTGCCGCTCAATGTCCGATGATATTTCGTGTGCTTCAGCAAACGAGAGTCCTTTCGCATATTCTACATCAAAATCGATAAAATATTTTCCATCAGTCAAATGCACTTCGATGTTATGCGGTGCGCGAAGTCCTCTGTCCATCACAACCATTCGAATTTTATCGACGATGGTCTCATCCCTCGTTTCAAATGGCTCCGAGTGAACAACCACATCGGCGTTCGCATGGACAGCATGGACACTTCGTTCAATGCTGTCCATAATCGCATGAGCGCTTTGAAAGGGAATAGTTCGACGGATAGCAACAACCGTATCTACAAAAATATGAGTACCGGAAGGACGAATGCGAAGCTTGCGCAGTTCTTCCACACCGTCCACTGAATTTATTGCCTGTTCAATTTCTTTTACCAAATTCTTCGGCACGCGATCCATCAGCGCATCGATAGTACGACGGCCTAACCGATAGCTGACAAAGAGAACCAGCAATGCAACAGCAATGGCAGCAATGGAATCGAATATCGGATATCCGATCCAGACAAAGAACAATCCGCCGATAACAGTGAGCGACGACCAGACATCGCTGGAAAAATGCAGAGCATCGGCTTCTAATGCCTGACTTTGATATTTTTTGGCAACTCGATAGAGTGCCCGTGACCGACTGACATCTATGACGATCGCTGTGCCCATCACAATGAAACTCCAAATGTTTGTTTCAACATGGTGCGTTTGGACAAGAAGACGGCTGACACCTTCCCAGATGATCCATGCACAGGTGATCACGAGGAGAAGTGTTTCAACGAAAGCAGAGATGTTTTCCAGTTTCCCATGGCCATATTGATGGTCTTCATCAGCAGGACGGTCGGCAATAGTCACGGCAAACAACGTGATGATCGCGGCTATCAAATCAAGACCTGAGTGCGCTGCTTCAGAGAGAATGCCAAGACTGTTCGTCCGCCATCCAATATAGAGTTTGAACCCCGTCAGAAAAACTGCAGCAGCAACGGAGGTTAACGCGATGAATTTTTTTTCTTTCATGGCAGCAAAGCTCAGGTGTAGAGTAATTATCAGTGCGTGTTAATATACCGCGCGTTTTCATAGAGTTCAACCATAAACAGACACGATGCAATCGCTGCCTGAATAAAAAAATCCTCATTCATTTTATGCGAAAACAACTTCGGTTGCACTCTATTTGACGTTTTTCTATATTCATTTATTAGGATAATGAAATACGCAATTATCTCCGATATTCATTCTAATCTTGAAGCGCTGACAAAAGCGCTGGAAATCATCGACCAGCGATCCGTGGATGAAATTATCTGTCTTGGCGATATTGTCGGCTATGGTGCGAATCCGAACGAATGTCTAGCACTTATCCGCGAACGGTGCAACTCTGTCATCAAAGGCAACCACGATGAAGCACTACTCAACGAGAGCATCACCGCGCACTTCACAGAAGATGCCCGTTCAGCTATTGAGTGGACCCGCAAGCGAATCAGCGAAGAAAATATTTCTTACCTTCGTACACTTTCCATTTCCATAAAAAAAGATGATCTTCTTTTTGTGCATGCTTCACCGTGCCATCCGGAACAATGGAAATATATTCTTGAAGACAATGCTGCAGCAAACGCTCTTCAATGTTTTTCAGAATCTCTCTGCTTCATCGGACATACACATACACCGACAATATTTTCCACCGCCGGACGAGTCCGCAGCATGATGAAAGGCGAACGCTATCTCGTTAATGTTGGAAGTGTTGGTCAGCCGCGCGATCGAATAACGGATTTAAGCTTTAGTACATTCGATACGGATACGTGGTCGTACGAAAATATCCGCAGTCAATACGATGTAGAAACAGCAATGCGTAAGATTTTAAATTCCGGATTGCCGCCAAGATTGGGTCACCGTTTGCTGATGGGAGTATGAGATTATGAGAAGGTAGATGAAAAACAGAAGACGGGAATTTAATTCAACTTGTCTTCGGTAATGATACCACGGTCTTTTGCATAATTATAGAGCTTCTCTTCAAGCATCTTTCTGCCTCGATGCAGCCGTGAACGCACGGTTCCGATAGGACAATTGAGAAATTCAGAAATTTCGTCATACATCAATCCTTCAATATCGCATAAAATAACTACGGTGCGAAAATCTTCCGGCAGCGATTGCAGTGCTTCCGTCACTTCATCGCTCAACATATTGCTGTACATTCTCTTTTGAAGGTCGTTGGAATCTGTGCTGTCATCGCGAATGGAATCATAAAAATTCTCAACGTCGTCATAGTCCACCATCCCCGGTTCTCGAGTTTCTTTTCTGTACCGATTGATGTAGGTATTTTTCATGATGCGAAAAAGCCATGCGCGGATGTTAGTTCCTTTTTCGTATTTATCCCAGAAACGAAATGCTTTCATAAAGGTTTCTTGCAGCAGATCATGCGCGTCGTCTTTGTCGCCTGTGGTACGCAATGCAAAATTGAAAAGAATATCCTTATGCGGAAACGCCTCTGTTTCAAATTCTTTCTGCCGCTTGAGCAATGCTTTCGAGACAGCAGGATTCGACAAATGGTTTGGTAGTTTGCGAGCCATGATGTTCACATTCGCTTGAAGAGTAATTCTATCTCGCCGGCTGAGAATGAATGTTCCAATTTGATGAGATCAGCATCTAATTCAGCACCGTTGGCATTGACTTCCTTCTCCAGCGCCGTGAATGCATTGAGATCGCCGATCTCAACAATAGTCGCAAATTCATCTATTTGACCCGTCACAGTATTGATGCGTTTATTGAAGTTGATACCGACATCGACCCGGATTGGAGCAATCTGACCATTCGATTTGAGCACCGCATTCCGGATGATATAATCATATCCTAATTTCATATTGAATGGAATCTGCTCGTACATAGCAACATCTACTTTACTGATTTCTCCCGCAGCAATCGCATACAACGTTGCCAACAAACCGATACAATTGAGCTTGCGAATAAAAAATTTGTTGGGATCCCCGCGCCATCCGCCGGACTCTATCAGCACTGTGCTTGTTCCCCACTTCTGAATGTTGTCACCGAACGCGGTCGAATAGAATGTATCATCCCACTTCGCAATATTTTCAGGAATGAAAAGATTCAATACCTGAGCAAGCGTCGAAGCGACTCTCTTTGCCCGCAGCCGTACCGGATTGTCTCCGCGCGATTCATCTGCAGCCGGAGCAAGCAATGCAACGGCCGTAATTTTCCTTGTCGTCCCAACCGTGTACCGCGGCTCCTGATCGTGAAGATTGAATCCATATTCCGGCTGATATTTATCGCGTGTATTTTTTAAAATCTTTGCTTCCGGTGTCACCAATGCCAATGCATCGCGATTTATGTCTATCATCTGAGCGGTGCGGCGGGTGAAACGTTCGGCCCCATCCGGATTGAGCATCGGAATCACCAACAGTGTCAGTTTCTCGCGGATGGTTTTTGTTGCGATATGTTCCGGATTCTTTGTAAAAAAACTGAAGATGTCCATGAGTGCCATCGTTGCCGTTGGTTCATCGCCATGCATTTGAGACCAGAGCATTACTTTCGCGGAACCATCTCCTATGCTATAGAGCGCGATTTCCCTTCCTTCGGCAGATGTGCCCAAGACAGATTGTCCAAAGAGACACTGATCTTTGAATAGATGCAGCCATTGTAACATTTCCGCCTGTATGAAGCGGCTGGATGAAATACCGCTTGCTTTATAGGAGTCGTACGAATTGAATAATTCGCACGCAAGGATCTGTATTGTTGACTGAAAAAATGTTGACATGTCGGGAACTATTTTCCGAGAGATGGTTTATTCTATAATCTCTCTATCTATAAGTAAGATAGTGCATTCTTTCGTTCTTTGCACGGATTATTTTGCTCCCACTTCATTGGTGGTCCATTCCATCATGGATTTTACTAGGGACATCTTTTAAGTTGTGGAGTTAATAAAATTTGGAGAAGATAAGTAGTAAATCCCCTAAACCGCTAAAAAAATATTTTCAAACGATAAATACTTTCGTTCCCATTGCCGGTGGCCAATTATTCAAACGTCATCGACAATGTTGCACCTGTTCCCATCGGTGTGATGTTTGGAAGAATATGTACTTTCAGTCGACCATCACCAGATTCCATCACCGGCACTCCTTCTGGGTGTGCGGCAAGCATCCCAAAGTAATACCCGATAAACAACCCGAGTGGATAATCGCTTACCCAATGAATACCATTACTCAGCATTCCAAGTCCGACAAGTGTTGTAAATGCGTACCCTGCAGGGCGAATCCATTTCACATCAGGATAATTTTCGGCGACGACGATAACGGTAGTGATGGATGTGCAAATATGTCCGGATGGATAGGCGTCGAAGTGCGGCACGTAGCGATGATAGTCCACTTGGTTTGGCAGAATTTTCCATACGCCGGTCGGTGAAGTACGAACAAACGGACTTTCTCTTCCGGTGACATGTTTGAGTAGTTGAATAACTGCACCGGAAGCCAGCACTGCTTGTACGATTTGGCTTCCAGTGCGCAATGCTTTTTGATCCTTGAACATGAGACCGTACGCACCCATTGCTCCCGCAAGAGCAAACTGCGTTGTGCCATCACCGATATTTGCACAGAAATCGCTCCACTTTTTTGCATCGGGAGAACTATTGTAAAACCGTGCTGCCGGAGTATACGTAATGTCATCGGTAAGAAATGTTGCAAGTGTCAATCCGCCGATAACGATCCATTCGTTCGCTCGTTCTTTCCGAAAGGAAATATCGTACCACCTGCTCCAATCGCGAGGAATGTTGGCAAACATCGTGTACCATTGAACTTCATCGAACGCTGTAGTGTGTATGGCAGAAACCGAATCTGAAGTTACCGGCTGATTTCCATTTTGTGCGCAACAGATGTGCGCAGAATACATAGAAAGTGCACACCAGAACCCGAAAAGTATCCTTAACTGCTTCATATTATTCCTTAGAACTTCACACTGAGAAGCAATCCATATTGATGTTCATCCGCTTGCGGCACAAGCGTGATATTGCCGGAGCCATAGTTCCACTTTTCGATAAGCTTTGTTCCGTAATAACCAATGATCGCACCGACAAAGCAATCGCTCATCCAATGTGTGCTCTCTGTTATCCTGCTGATTGCAGTAAGCGAGGCAAGAGAATAGCATGTGTAAGGAACCCAGGATTCCATATAGAAATCTGATATTGTTGTGACAGCGGCGAACACTGTTGCTGTATGCCCGGACGGAAATGAATCGAATGAAGAAATTCCTCTTCCACCTTTGGGTTCGCGCAAATATGAAAACGGTCCATGCCAAAATCCGCCGTCGCGTGTTGCCGCACTCGGGCGCTCGCGACCACATAGATTTTTCAACAATTGCACCGTCACACCGGTAAGAAGGAATGACTCAATGCCAATCTTTCCGACTTCACACGCTTTTGCATCCGTGAAAATCAATCCATATCCGACAAAACCGCCAAACAATCCCATCGAAAATGATCCATCACCAAGATTCGTAATTACCGGACTGATATTTTTCACCGCTGGATTGTGCATCTTCAACTTGTAGAGATCGTTGTAGATCTGCTGATCGTAATGAAACATCACAGCAGTCAAGAGCACAGCACCACCAACGCCGATATATACCCAGGTTTGAGGAGAACAAGAAGAATCCGCCATTGGCGGTGTTGTGGATTGTGCAAAGGTTGATGGTGCGAGATACAGCACAAGAAGAACTGCGATTACGAATATTCTGCCGGGCAAAACGATTTCCTGAATTAATGATCTCAAGTTTGCAGCGGTTGGGGATTTCTCTCCGACCGCTGTGTATTCATCTAATATGGCAGGAAATGTTCTTCCGGTCAAATGCGATTTTAAAATTCTACCTCTATGCCTCCAACCGGGAAGAAGGCGAACTGATATGCGGTCTCTATCGTTCCATCGCTGCGGTATTCGTAATAAAATACATTCTTGTGGTTCAGAACATTCATCAATGCTATATAGACATTGATATTCCAATTGTTCATTTCGAGGGATGCTTTATTGTTCTTCTATCAACCCTACCATTTCCCGCACGGCTAATTCTAATCCCACAGAAAGTGCATGCACGATAACAGCATGGCCGATGCTGACTTCATCAATTTCTTTAATGGCTGCAACCGGTTTGATATTGGAGTAGTCTAATCCGTGACCTGCATTCACGCCGAGTCCAAGAGATTTTCCAAGAGTTGCCATCTCCTGAATTCTTTCGAGCTGTTCTTTTACTTCCCCCGCAGTCTTCGCTTCAGCATATTCTCCAGTATGAATTTCAAACATATCTGCGCTGATATCCGCCGATGCTCGCACTTGTGCTTCAACGGGATCAATGAAGAGACTGACAGGAATGCGATTCTGATGAAACTGTTTGACAACGCCGGCAAAAAATTTCTTTTGCATTACGATATCAAGTCCGCCTTCGGTTGTAAGTTCCTGGCGTCGTTCCGGCACAAGTGTAACAAGATCGGGTTTGGTTCTTAGAGCAATACCAATAATTTCTTCAGTTGCTGCCATTTCAAGATCGAGTTTCTTTTTTATGAGAGAACGCAGTCGGCGAACGTCATCGTCTTTGATATGCCTCCGATCTTCACGCAGATGGCACACAATGCCAACCGCTCCTGCTTTTTCGCAGAGAAGCGCCGCTTTCACCGGATCGGGATCACTTCCGCCTCGTGCATTGCGCAGTGTTGCAATATGGTCGATGTTGATTGATAGTCTCATGAATTGTTCTTCCTTTATTGTCAATCTCCCTAGTAAATATAATCATTTTCGAACAGGAATTGAACTTCGAAAGAAGATCTGAAAACACCCGAATCTTCGCCTAATTTCTGTAAACTGCTCGGCAATTCCTCTTGAATTTTGTTCCAAACACTATACCAAATACACAGTTAGTATCTCTCTAGATAATCACAACAGGAGGGTATTCTTAAGGTTGGACGAAGAACAATCATAGCGCATCCTTCATCTCAGGATCCGAATTTCTTCTTCTCCAAAAGAAAAAATCTTGCGTCATGAGTAGAGAAATCGTATCTTTTCAGCAAGAAATTAAAGATGAATCGTCCTGGCACGAGATTCAGGAGACACTTGAATGGATCACAAATTAAAGCTTCAGCTGCTGAATGAAAAATTCGTTATCAGCAAGATGCCGCAATTTGCTGAGATTCCATCCGTCTTTACCAAAGGCGAGATGTGTTTTGTGATGCGAACAGATGATGACCTCACCATCTTCAGTCCTGAATTCATGGCGCCAAATAATGTTCAACAAGAGATTGGTTATCGATGTTTGCGTACCAGCGGGGAAATTCCTCACGATGCAACTGGTATTCTCACTGCCCTCCTTCAACCTCTCTCAAAAACAGGCATCAGCGTGTTTGTAGTATCTACCTTCCACTCCGACTATATTTTCTTATTGGAAGAACATCTCGTGAAAGCAACACAGGCGTTGCAGCATGCCGGATACGAGTTTGTGCACGAAGAATAATACTTACTTCATTCTCTTTCGCAATTCTTTTATAACCTCTTCCAACGTCATTCCCTGGTGGTGTAATAACACGAGGAGATGAAATAAAAGATCGGCTGATTCTTCCGTGAGACGTTTCTTATCTCCTAACACTGCGGCAAGCGCAACTTCTACCCCTTCTTCGCCAACTTTTTGTGCAATGCGTGGAGTGCCTTCTTTGAATAATTTCGATGTATACGACCCTTCAGGCATCTTTTGTTGACGATCACGAATAATTTCTTCCAACCGATGAAGGAGACTTCCAGTATCTACAATTTCATCTTCACCGAAACAAGTAAATTGATTTGTGTGACAGACCGGTCCATGAGGAATTGCTTTGATGAGAAGCGAATCATCGTCACAATCCTTTTGCACGGAAACATATTCAAGAAAATTTCCGGAAGTTTCACCTTTCTGCCATAACCGCTGTTTTGTGCGGCTCCAAAATGTCACTTTCTTATCGGAAAGCGTTTTCTCAAGGGCTTCCCGATTCATGAATCCCACCATCAATACTTGATTCGTCCGAGCATCTTGTATGACTGCGGGAACGAGTCCATTCAGCTTTTCAAAGTTTAGTTTGTCAATCACAATCGCACCGGAATGTTATTATTATGAAGAAATGATTTTAATTCTGAAATCGATATTCTGTTATAATGAAAAATACTCGCCGCCAATACTGCATCTGCTTTGCCCAGAAGAATTGCGTCTCGTACATGTTCTTGTGTGCCGGCTCCTCCGGAGGCGATTAACGGAATAGAAACCCGGTCCGAAAGAGTACGCAACAATTCAACATCATATCCGGCAGTCGTACCATCGCGATCCATAGATGTTACCAGCAATTCACCTGCACCCCGCTGAAACACTTCATCTGCCCACAACAGTGCATCTCTTCCGGTAGGTTCTGTACCAGCTTTCGTCCAGACTGTCCATGAGTCTTTCGTGCGCTTTACATCGATAGCCACAACAACTGATTGTGAACCAACACGCTTGCCTGCTTCATCAACGAGCGAAGGACGAGCAATCGCTGCAGAGTTGAGCGAGACTTTGTCTGCACCGGCTTCCAGCGCCCGACTCACATCATCCACGGTACTGATACCACCGCCGACGGTGAACGGAATTTGAAGGGCCGCTGCAACGCGTTCCACCATCTGTAAAAATGTCTTTCGTCCCTCAAGTGTTGCACTAATATCGAGAAACACTAATTCATCCGCACCTTCGTCTGAGTAACGCGCCGCAAGTTTCACCGGATCACCGGCATCGCGCAGTTGCAGAAAATTCGTTCCCTTGACTGTGCGACCATCCTTCACATCAAGACATGGAATAATTCGTTTCGTCAGCATTCAACACCATTCATCTTTGCCAGTTCTTCTATCGGCAGTCTGCCTTCATAGATAGCTTTCCCGACGATGACTCCGGCAAGCTCAGACTGCTTCAATGCTTGAATATCTGCAAGCGTGGATATTCCACCTGATGCAATGATGGAAAGTTGCGGAAAGGCAGATTTGAGGTTTTGAAAGAATTCAATGTTCACTCCGCCAAGCATACCATCACGCGAAATGTCTGTGCAGATGAAAATTTTTGCGCCCCGCCGTATTAAATCGAGCACAAAGTTCATCGGTTCAAGACGACTATCTTCCAGCCAGCCGCTGATTGCTACCGAACCGTTTTTTACATCCATGCCGACAACAATACGATCGACGCTAAATTGCTGAATCCAGTATTCCACTAACTCCTGTGATTTCGCCGCTACACTGCCGATGACAACACGCGACGCACCAATATCAATGAGCCGCCGAATATCCTCGGTTGTGCGGATTCCACCGCCAATTTCCACTTGTAATCCCGGCACTGCAAGGATAGAAGTGATAGAATCCCAATTGACGACCTTCTTCTCTTTCGCGCCCTGCAAATCCACAACGTGTAAGAATCGGAGACCAGCATCTGCAAATTGCTGAGCCACTTCTTCAGGAGATGCAGCATAGACCGTCTTCTGCTTGTAATCGCCTTGGCGCAGACGGACACACTTGCCGTCATAAATATCGATTGCGGGGATGATCAGCATAGCTCAACAAAATTTTTTAAAAGTTGTAATCCGATCCTGCCTGATTTTTCCGGATGAAACTGAACACCGTAATAATTCTTTTGCTGCAATGCTGATGTAAATTGCACTCCGTACTCTGTTGTACCGATGGTCGCCAACACAAGCGGTGCATAATAGGAATGAACAAAATAAAAATGTTCACCTGGTGCGATGCCCGCAAACAATGAACAATTTCCTTTATGCTGAACTTGATTCCACCCCATATGCGGCACCTTCAGAACCGATTGCTCACTGTTGAACCGTTCATTTGTACCTATAAGTACTCCGAGACAATCTGTACTGCGTTCCGTTGTACGGTCAAACAGCAATTGCATTCCTAGGCAGATGCCGAGAAAGGGTACGCTCACTTCCTTCAGCCAATCTGTAAGACCGACGCGAGTCAGTGCATCCATCGCACTCCGCGCTTCACCAACTCCAGGAAAAATAAGTTTGTCGGCTTTATTCAACTCATGGTGTTTATTGGAGATGAAATGCTGCACACTAAGGCGATTGAGAGCATTGCTCACAGAGCGAATATTCCCGGCACCATATTCTATAATTCCAATCAAAGAGTTATCAGCTTTCAGTAATCAGTTTTTCAGTTTCGAGTATCGAGTTTATGAGTTTATTGTTTATCGTAATTCGCCAAATCGATAATCTTCAAATCTCAATTCTTTGTTTTTAAATCTTAAAGGACTCCTTTTGTCGATGGCAATACATCCGCATTCTGTTCGCATTTTGTAACTGCCTGACGCAATGTACGCGCCACCGCTTTGAAGATTGCTTCAATCTTATGGTGATCGTTTCTTCCGGTAACAGTGATATGGAGATTCGCGCGCAATCCATCTGCAAAAGCGCGAAAGAAATCCTCTACCAGTTCTGTGGGAAACTCGCCAACGTTCTCTCGTTCAAACAGTGCATTGAATGAACAAAACGGACGTCCGCCCAAATCCAACGCCACCTGCGCCAAGGATTCGTCCATCGGCAGAAGAAATCCATACCGTTCGATACCGCGTTTATCGCCGAGTGCCTGTCGAATTGCTTCGCCCAGAGCAAGTCCCGTATCTTCGACACTGTGATGTTCGTCCACGTGAAGGTCTCCCTTCACGCGAATATTCATATCGATACCAGAATGTTTTGATAGCAAGGAAAGCATATGATCGAAGAAACCAATACCTGAAGAAATTTCATGACTGCCCGTGCCATCTAAGCTGACTTCTATAGAAATATTCGTTTCTGAAGTTGTGCGTTGAATTGCTGCTGAACGAGCTTGTCGTACGATGAAATTACAAGCTTCTATAAAACTCTCCGTTTTAAAATCAGCTTTCGTCGATGCATCCGTCGTTAAACGTACGGATTTACATCCAATGTTCTGTGCAAGCTGAGCATCTGTTTCACGATCTCCAAAGACATACGAACGAGCAAGATCGACATTGTTTGTTCGTATAAATTCACTCACTAAACCTGCTTTTGGTTTTCGGCAATCACAAGTACCTTTAGAACTGTGAGGACATACGAACACACCGGCAAACTGAATACCTTCTCCGTTGAGCAGACCCATCAACTTCTTCTGAACAAGATCATAGGATTTCTGCGGATACGCCGCCGATCCAAGATTATCCTGATTCGTCACCAACACTAGCACATAACCGCGATTCTGAAGAAGCCGCATTCCCTGGATAGCACCGGGAATCATTTCTAATTTCTCCAGTGTGTCTATTTGCTCATCAGGTGGTTCGACAATAATAGTTCCGTCTCGATCAAGAAAGACAACATTCATGCATAGTACTCCTTTACCGCTTGAATAAGCATTTCGTTTTCACGGTGTGTACCGACGGTAATCCGCAGACAGTTCTTCAAGAGCGGCTCCGTGCTGCGATTACGAACGATAATATTCTTTCCGGCCAGAATACGGTGGAGCGCTGTTGCATCTGTGCATCGGGCGAGAATAAAGTTCGCATCCGTGGGATATACTTTTTCAACACACAAGAGCTGGCCCAACTCTTCAAAAAGCCACTCACGTTCCCGAATGATCGCATTGACCGTTTGACGAACCTCTACTCCTTTGCTCAGTGCTTGCAGCGTCGTGCGGCTTGTCAGTGCATTAATATTGTAAGGCGGCTTCACTTTCATGAGATATGAAATAATAAGCGCATCCGCGATGCAATACCCAAGACGAATTCCTGCCAGTCCCCAGGCTTTGGAAAGTGTATGGAGCACGACAAGATTCGGATGGTCAAGAACAAGTTTCGCCAGAGATTCTGTTTTTGCAAAATCGATGTACGCCTCATCAACAACAACGATAGCTCCAAGCTTACACAATGCTAAAATATCTTTGTCATGTAAAAGATTGGCAGTTGGATTATTCGGTGAACAACAGAAAATAAGTTTTGTAGTGGCGTCGACCATTTTCTTTACTGCATCAAGGTCAATCTGGAACTCTTCCGTCAACAAACACGAACGAACTTGAACATCCTGGATTGAAGCGGCAACACGGTACATGCCATAGGTTGGCTCCAACAAAACAACGGAATCCCATTTCGGCTCGCAAAACACACGAACAATCAAATCAATCACTTCATCAGATCCAACGCCGACAAACACATTCTCTAAAGCGACGTCATTCATCGCCGCGAGTACCGTGCGAACTTCACGCTGATATGGATCAGGATAGCGGTTCAACGACAGGTTCTCGACCGTGATGACGCCGCCAAAAGAATTTTCGTTCGCATCGAGCAGAATGCCGGAAAGATAATCTTGACGCGCGCTGTGATATGGTTTCAAAGCACGGATATTTTCGCGTATAAGCGATTCAATGTTCATGAGATCATCTCACTTGGGTGAAAGTCGGGAAGTCACTGCACGCGCATGCGCCTGCAGACCCTCTGTGTCGGCAAAGGCGGTCAACGTAGATGCAATACCCTCAAGACCGGATTTCGTAATAGATTGAAACGTGACATATTTCTGGAAACTATCGAGCGACACACCGCTTGCCCATCGTGCTGTACCACCGGTCGGTAAAGTATGGTTTGTGCCGGAGGCATAATCGCCTGCAGTGACCGGTGAAAACGATCCAACAAATACAGAGCCGGCATGAACGATAGACGGAACAATGGATTCCGCATGAAGAATGTTCACGATGAGATGCTCAGGTGCATAGTCGTTAGAAAATTGGACCGCGGATTCCAGCGATTCGGCAACAAGGATATAACTTCTCTCCAGTGCGGCTGTAATGAATCCATTGCGGGGAAATTCGGATACCCGCTGCGGCAAGATACGTAATACTTCTTTTGCCAAAGCTTCGCTGGTCGTGACAAGCACGGCTTGAGCATCTATATCATGCTCGGCTTGCGAGATTAAATCATACGCGACAACATCCCGATTTGCTGCATCATCGGCAATAATGAGGACTTCGGACGGCCCCGCCAGTAAATCAATCGCAGCACCATCAGGATCTGTCGAGATAAATTGCTTTGCTGCGGCCACGTACCGATTACCAGGACCGAAGATTTTATCCACCTTGGGAATCGTCTCGGTTCCATACGCCATTGCTGCGATTGCCTGTGCACCTCCAACTTTATACACTTCATCGATTCCAATCATTGCCGCAGTTGCGAGTACGAACGGATCGACAGAGCTATTCGCTTTCGGCGGCGAACATAAGATGATTTGTTTACATCCTGCAAGCTTTGCGGGAATACCGAGCATCAACACCGTTGATGGCAACGGCGCTGATCCCGCGGGGACATATAAGCCAACCCGCTCAATGGGACGCGTTTCACGCCAACACACAACTCCTTCCATGGTTTCGACTCTCTGTGTGCTGCATCGTTGAGATTCATGAAACGTGCGGAGATTCTTTGCAGCAACCGTTATTGCGCTCATAAATTCGGGAGAAAGAGATCGCTTCGCTGATTCACATTCTTCCGCTGACACACGAAGCGCTTTCACTTCTGTCTTATCAAACTTCTTACTATACTCACGCACGGCTATATCCCCGCGCCGTTTGATATCAAGACAGAGGCTTTTAACGGTCGTATCTGTCTCACGCTGAAATTGGCTTACATGCCGCAAAAGAGCGCGACGATCTTCTTTCGTCAATTTATTTTCAAGAAAAATCTTCATCGGATAATAGTTTCAATGGGCACAACAATAATATCGCTGGCACCAGCCTTTTTAAGTTTCTCCATGACATCCCAAAATACATCTTCTGCTACCACTGTATGAATGGCAACCATGCCCGGTTGGGCAAGAGGTACTACAGTTGGACTTTTCAAGCTTGGTATGACACGTTTCAATTTCTGCACCGAATCAGACGGCGCATTCATCATGAGATAGCGTTTGCCGCGTGCTTCTTGAGAGCCGCGCACACGAATCATCAGCCGGTCAATCAGTGTCCGCTTCATTTTATCGCGCATTGCTGTCGGATTTGCTACCAACACTGCTTGCGATTCTAATACTGAACATAATGTACGCAAACCGTTCATCTTTGCTGTCGTTCCCGTTGAGACAATGTCGCATATAACATCGGCAACGTTGAGACTGGGCGCTAATTCTACCGAACCGCTGAGTTCGATAATTTCAGCTTTCACTTTATTTGCTTTAAGAAAGGACTTGAGAATAGCGGGATAGGTTGTACCAATGCGCTTACCTTTCAGATCGGACACTTTACGAACAGACGACCGCTGTGGCACACTGATCATCAGTTTACACCCGCCGAATCCAAGCGGCGCAAGTGTGTGCACGCGTGCATTCCGTTCTTGGAGAATATTCTCGCCGATAATACCAAGGTCTGCAACGCCATCCTGCACATATTCAGGAATATCGTCGTCCCTGATTGCCAATACGTCTAGATCAAAGTTACGGCATGGTGAATAGAGGCTTTGCTTTAGAAATTCGAAGCTCAGTCCGCATGCGCGGAGCAGCGCCACCGAGTCATCGGTGAGACGTCCGTTCCGTTGAATTGCTATTTTCATTCTTCCATTGGTTGCTAGCATACTTTATCCTAATAAAGTGTAATGTCCAAAAAAATTTATTTTTCCATTCGTTTCAACATCATTGCATATCCGCCTTTGCCCTTCTTGAGCCACAAGCCTACGCGGGCGATGGTGCGCGTGCTAAGCCCTGTTTCCGCTTCAATCTGCGTGTATGGGATACCTTCAGCCAGCATACGCGCAACTTTCCAGCGTTTTACAAATTCTTTGACTTCATATTCCGTTAAGAGGTCACCGAAGAACCGGCGGCACTCATCCACCGATTCCAACTTGAGGATGGCGGTATAGAGATCGTCGATTTCTTTAATGCTTGGTTTTTTCATGCTTTACTCTGATAAAGATTACAAAAACTTTTGTTCAGTGTCAAGCATTATTTTACGTACCCTAGAAATACTTTACCAAGGACGCTGCGCATTCAAGATCAATGGTTTTACAATGAATTTTTCAATTTCTTTCGGCACTTTTAATACTGTCGAGCACACTACAAAAACGTGCATTTGATTATGAAAGAATTCGTTTGGACTTGCTTTGTTTCCATCGGTTATAAACCTTGGAACAACGGAACCATTACTCTGCACCTTGCTGTTAGAGAATAAGCTTGATTAGTGCAGATGGACTTGTTCGTTTCTGAAAACTTTCATATTTTGAATAAGAAACAGTCAGTAAAATAGAGTATGCATATCGCACATTAACCAATCATTAGTTACTCATTAAAAATTAAAAACATGAAGCTTGCAGTTTGTATTAATCATGTACCCGACACCGCAGCAAAGATCACAATTGCTGTCGACGGGAAAAACATCGACAAAACAGGCATTACGTTCGTTCTCAATCCATATGATGAGATTGCCGTTGAAGAATGTCTCCGTCTTAAGGAAAAAAACGGCGGCGAAGTTATCGCCATCTCGCTCGGCAGCGACGCACATAAGGAAACACTGCGCAAGGCACTGGCAATGGGAGTCGATAAGGCTGTGCTTTTAAAAGACGACTCTCCCCGCGATTCTTTCTCCGTTGCACGTGCTCTCGCCGATTATTTGAAAGAAATTTCGCCTGATGTTATTTTCTTCGGCAAACAATCTGTCGATTCGGATGACGCTGCAGTTGGAACAATGGCAGCCGAGATGCTGGGATTACCGTCCGTTTCTGTCGCTGTAAAATTGGAAATCACGAACGGCACTGCCATTGCTGAACGGGAGATCGAAGGGGGCAAAGAAAAAGTTCAGGCCGCATTGCCGGCGGTGTTCACGGCGCAAAAAGGATTGAATGAACCGCGTTATCCTTCACTCAAAGGAATTATGGCAGCCAAGAGCAAGCCGATTGAAGAGAAAGTGCCGGCAATTGCACAACCGAAGGTTGAGGTTGTTGCATTGCGTAAGCCTCCTTCAAAGAGCGCCGGCAAGATTGTCGGAACTGATTCGAGCGCAGTCACAGAATTGGTACGTTTGCTTCACGAAGAAGCAAAAGTGATTTAACAGACAAAGTTTTTTTTATTGCGAAATAAGATTTATATGAAAATCATAGCAGTTGCAGAACAACGAGATAATAAATTTAAGAAGTCCGCATTTGAAGTTGTACGCACGGCACGAACTATTGCGGATCAAACAGGTGGCGAGGTCATTGCGCTCGTAATTGGCGATCAGTTGCAAGCGATCGCCGGTGAATTAGGCGGATATGGAGCACAGAGAGTTCTTACGGTCCAACAACCGAAGCTGGAAAAATATTCTTCCACAGCGTATTCAAAAGTCATTACAGAAGTGGTAAAGAAGGAACAAGCATCGATAGTTCTCCTTCCCGCAACAGCGATGGGCAAAGATTGTGCACCGCGTGTAGCTGCAATACTTGATGCCGGCATTGCGTCCGATTGCATCGCACTGAAAGTCGAGGGCGAAAACATTATTGCAACAAGGCCGGTGTATGGCGGCAAAGCATTGACGGACATAAAGATCAACTCTGCTGTAAAGGTATTTACCCTCCGCCCAAATGTTTTTACCACAGGAACAAGCAGTGGTACTGCAGCAAACGTCGAAGTTGTGGATATTCCTCTGACAGATTCTGATTTTACATCAATCACAATCGAAATAACACAGGCATCCGGTAAATTAGATGTTGCTGAAGCCGATATCATTGTCTCCGGCGGACGCGGCTTGAAAGCCGCAGAGAATTTCAAAATGATCGAAGACCTGGCAGACGCCATCGGCGGAGCCGTCGGTGCTTCACGCGCAGTGGTCGATGCCGGATGGCGTCCGCATAGCGAACAGGTCGGACAAACGGGAAAAACCGTTTCACCGTCATTGTATGTTGCTGTTGCTATTTCGGGAGCAATTCAACATCTTGCAGGTATGTCCTCCTCAAAGTATATTGTTGCTATCAACAAAGACAAGGACGCACCCATCTTCCAGACAGCCGATTACGGCATTGTCGCAGATGCATTTGAAATTGTTCCTGCACTGACGCAAGAAATAAAAAAACTTCTCGGGAAATAATATGTCCGTTGAGGACAGAATTCAAGTAGACATATTGGGATTGTCCAGCAGTCAATCCAGCGGCGGGGCATACGCGTTGATATTGAAAGAAGTCAACGGAGCGCGCCGTCTGCCGATCATCATCGGTGCATTCGAAGCACAATCCATTGCACTGGAGATGGAAGGCATTAAACCTCCCCGTCCGCTGACGCACGATCTGATGAAGAATCTCATCGATTTACTGGGTGGTGAGTTGGTCGATGTCTATATTAGCGAGCTGCGTGAAGGCACATTCTTTGCCCGTCTAAATCTTGACACACAGGAAATCGATTCGCGTCCGAGCGATGCAATTGCATTAGCTGTTCGTTACGGTGCGCCTATATTTGTCGCTGAGAAAGTGATGGCAGAAGCCTCCTTCCTTTCTGAAAGTGAAGAAGGAGAAAAAGGAATTCCCCCGAAGGCGAAACCCGAACAACCGGATACATCGAAACCTCCGCTATCCAAGCTTGAACAATTAGAGCAGCAGCTTATCGATGCCATTGCAAAAGAGAACTATGAAAAAGCTGCACAGATCCGCGATGAAATTAAGCAGTTGCAAGTGCGTAATTCGTAAAACCATCATAGTCAATCTCGCATATCTTCAAGAGCCATTCATTTTCATTCATCTATTATGGAGGATCATTCTTTGAAACAGACATTGACTTCTCTCCTATTGATTCTTACATCCGGATTTCTTGTTCCGGTAACAAGTATGGTTGCAGCATTAGCCACAGACGATTCCACTCATGTCAGCCAACTCATCGCACAAGGAAATGAATTTTCTGAAAAAGTATTCGACAACCAAAAAGCGCTCGAGAAATATAACGAGGCGCTTGCTCTTTCCCCCAACGATTATGAAATCCTCTGGCGATTGAGTCGCACGTACGTCGATATCGGCGAACATCTTCCCAAGAAGACTGATGCGGAGAAACAAAAACAATTGGAATGGTATGAAAAGTCGTTGGACTTCGCTAAGAAAGCTATCGCTGTCAATCCGAAAGGAGCAATGGGCTATACACGGGAAGCAATAGCAAACGGACGTATTGCCCTCTTCCGAGGCATTTGGGAATCTCTTGACCTCGTGAAACAAACAAAAGCCGATTGCGAGAAAGCAATTGCCTTGGATTCGACAGGACCAGGAGCCTATTATGTGCTCGGACGAACGAATGCGAAAGTGTGCGAGAAACCAAAATTTATTCGCTGGCCGCTTGGGATTGGCTGGGCAAATATGGAAGATGCTGTAAAGAATTACGAGAAAGCAATTGAATTGCGGCCGAGTTTTATCATGTACCGCCTTGATTGTGCTCGTGCTTATGTAGAGATGGATGAGTACGGAAAAGCGCGTGAATACTTGACGAAGATCGCTTCTCTACCAAAAGAAGATGAAGATGATGACGTCTTTAGGAAAGAGGCAGCGGAATTATTAGATAAAATAAAGAATGAGTAGCAAACATAAGTTGTTGGCATAGATTAAAAACCGAACCGATAATTTTCTATGTCTGTATAATCCCGGCGCCAGTTTTGGCGTTGGGATTTTTTTAGATTCAATATTTCAAGTGTATTGGTCATCAACTTCAGTTCACATGTACCTTTTCATACTCCGGACTTGAGTATCCCTTTGAAGAATCGTCAAGCACTAGCACCCAATCATTACCATTCCGTTCTTCTCCGGGAGGTTGGAAGTACATTGTTCCGGAGTTATTCATCGTTCCGATCTCCTGCACTGTGCCATTACGGGGATTGTACCATGTAGCACGGACTTCACTTCCGGAAATTTTCCCCATTGCTATCGTGAATGATCGTCCTGTGTATGTATAAGCAAAGAGATAACTTTTACCCCTTGTTGTCGCAATAAACTCATAACGCTTTCCCTGATCAACAACGAGTGTAGAATCATATATGCGTTCAAAGTATGGTCGGGATAAAACCAGATTTGAAAGATAGCGCATTTGAAACGATCCAGAATCATCTATTGCTTCGTACCAATAATTACGTACCCCATAAGCGCGATTCTTATCTCGCGGCTTGTACATTTGCATAACAGCATTATCACCATAGGTATGTCCGCACGCACCGGCAAAGACCGACCAGTATGCATATCGACGACAGTCATGTGCATTCCAATACGGTTGAGTTGTATCGCGCAAACCCTGTGGTATATTTTCATATGATGGCTCGCCATCAAGAGTTGGCTTAGGTGGATTCTTTGTATAATCCTCTAAAACATATCGCCAATTGTCTTCACCTTTCCAGCTTTCAGCACCATCGCCTTTGAGTTGATCATACCGGCGATGTCCCGATTGAAACATATTAAAATCAAGCCACGATTCATTATGAAACCACGTGGATGATTGTGTTCTTCCAAACGTATGATACGTGATAAGATGATTCGGATCGTTTGCTTTAAGTGCAGTTCCAATTGCTTTCCATATTTCCGGACGAACATCTCCGCGAAGATCTCCTCCATTAATCCAAAATATATTTGGTTTGGAACCGAAACGTTTTGCCAACCACCTTGCATACATAGTTACATTCTCCACAGTCGTTTCCGGCTGTTTGGCAACTTTGCCCCACAGGGGAACAAGCGCAATGCGGATACCGTTCTTCGCCGCCTCATCAATAATATATTCTATATGATCCCAAAAATCGTATTGTCGTGCATCGGTGAAATTTTCCCCATCTGTAATACACGGGCAAGATAAATTATTTTTTACGAACGCCGAATCACCGTAGACATTCACAAGCGGCATTGCAGGAACCACCATACACTGAATCACATTAAATCCCTTTGCTCTTCTGTTTTCCAAATAGCGTGTTGCCTCTTCACGCGTCAATTTTTCAAACAACAGCCAGCCCGTATCACCCAACCAGAAGAACGGTTCGCCATCTTCGTACTGAAGAAACCGTCCATTCTCTGAAACGATGACTTTGCTCTTTATCTTTTGTACAGTATCAATGTCGCCAGTGTGCAACTGCGCCAACAACGCAGTAGAAAGGCAAAACTCCATAACAAGTAATAGTGTCTTTGGAATAGAACACTCGAAATAGATTTTCATAGTTTTCGTTACCTATGTTACCGTTCAAAGAGAATGTAAAAGGAAAGAGTAAGGATGTCAATCGATATCGTATTTTCCCCTTTGCTTCATCAGAGAAAGAATCAGTATATTGGAAAAACTAAATTCCTCGTAGAAATTAAATATGAATATCTTTTATCTCATAATATATTGTTTCTGCATTCTTTGCGTATGCTATTTCACTTATTCCCTTGCAACGAATTACCAAAAGAATGAGACACGCAATCAAGTTTCGTTTGTCATTTGGGTCATTGATACCATCGATCTATTCATCCATGAAACAGGACACCTGGTCTTCAGTATTTTCGGCAGATTTATAGAATTTCTCGGCGGTTCCTTATTTCAGGTTATCATCCCTGTTGCAACCGTCATTGTCTTTGCTCGATCAACCTTGAGATCAATTCCCTTTACTTTGTATTGGACAGGTCAAAGCTTGGTGAATGTTTCCATTTACATCGGTGACGCGCCCTATAAACGATTACACTTGATATCTCACGCCGCAATCCACGATTGGCAATGGCTCCTGAGTTATACTGGAACGATGGAATATGCTGAAGACATCGCCATGATCGTCAATATCACCGGCATCGTAACTTGCTGCATTGGAATTGGCGTAGGGTTTTATTTTGTTGCCCGTGATTCGATTCGAATGCTCTCACCAGAATAATTTTCTCCCATAGTAAGACACGCTACACCCGTTGAACAAAACTCATTTTTCCATTTGACGATCACGCCTGTGCGAACACTCCGATAGCTGCATTTTTACCTTTATCTCCTAAAAAATAGAATGCAAATTATATGCAATATAACCTTGATTATTTAATAATAATTATTAAATTACTATAGTTAGTAAGGTATTACATGTCTAACGCCTTACTCAAAACAATTCAAGAAAATACAATAAAGGTCCCTTATGAAAAAAATTGAGGCTATTGTTCGTCCTCATGCTGTGGATGACATTCGCGAGGCACTCCAAGAAGCAGGGTTCCGCGGAATGACTATGCAAGAAGTCAAAGGCTTTGGCAGGCAGAAAGGACACTCCGAAGTTTATCGCGGAGCTGAATATCAGGTAGATTTTTTGCCGAAAGTCAAATTAGAAATCGTTGTGCCAGATGGACGTGTAGAGGAAGCAGTCTCGATCATCATCCGCTGTGCAAAAACAGGTAAGGTCGGCGACGGAAAGATCTTCATCATGCCGGCAGAAGAAGCGATACGTGTACGAACAGAAGAGACAGGAGAAGATGCGTTATGAGAATAGATACTGGTGATACGACATGGATGTTGGTGTCCACAGCACTTGTTATGCTGATGACACCGGGATTAGCATTATTTTATGGCGGCATGGTGCGCCAAAAGAATGTGTTGGGTACTATTATGCAAAGCTTTGTGGCATTAGGGTTGGTTACAGTGCAATGGATACTAATTGGTTATTCACTTGCTTTCGGCCCGGATATTCATGGGGTCATCGGCAGCTTGCAGTGGGCTGGCTTGCATGGGGTAGGACTCGATCCAAATCCGGATTATGCAGCAACAATACCGCATCAAGCATTTATGATGTTTCAAATGATGTTCGCGATCATTACGCCCGCTTTGATCTCAGGCGCATTTGCGGAACGCTTTAAATTCAGCACATATTTGGTCTTCGTTCTTCTCTGGTCAACTCTTGTGTACGCGCCGCTCGCACACTGGGTGTGGGGTGTAGGCGGATGGCTTCGGTCGTTGGGTGCATTGGATTTTGCAGGCGGACTTGTAGTACATATTAGTTCCGGCGTGTCCGCTCTTGCAGCAGCAATTATTATAGGTAAACGCAAAGGTCATGGGCATGAACATATGCCTCCTCACAATTTGACCATGACAATACTTGGTGCAACACTGTTATGGTTCGGTTGGTTTGGTTTTAATGGAGGAAGTGCTCTTGCATCCGGTGCCCTTGCAACGTCTGCATTCTTAATGACTCATATTGCAGCTGCAACAGCGACACTTTCGTGGCTCATTGTGGAATGGAAACATCGCGGCAAACCAACGCTTCTCGGCGCGGCATCAGGCGCGGTCGCAGGTCTTGTGGCAATTACACCTGCATCCGGTTTTGTCGGTCCTCTTGCTGCGCTTGCTATCGGTTTGGGCGCGGGTGCGATTTGCTACTTTGGCGTGAACATAAAGAACTTCTTCGGTTATGACGATTCACTCGATGCGGTCGGCGTTCATGGTGTCGGCGGCACGTTTGGGGCACTTGCAACGGGTCTCTTTGCATCGAAGGCAATCAATGCTGCCGGAGCCGATGGAGCGTTCTTCGGTAATTCGTCTCTCTTTCTTGTCCAACTCTTAAGCGTTGCAGTAGCAATTGCGTACGCATTTTGTGTCACATGGATTATTCTCAAAGTACTTGATTGGACCATGGGATTACGAGTTCAACAGGAGGAAGAAGTGCAAGGACTGGATCTCAGCCAGCACGGTGAAAGCGGCTATATCTTCTAATCTCCAATCATAACAGTACATATGAATATATAATAAGTCTGCCGTATGATATATATCGAGTATTTTTGTATCTTACGGCAGGTTTTATTTAAACGGTTCACTGTTTACCATTCTCACAGTAAGGGTTTCCAGATAGGATTTTACTTCTCCCTTTCATTTTTGCATTTTTTCTTGAATCAACTGATTTGGCTCTCTCCTGAACTTTTCTTATCTTATACAAGAATGATCATGCTTTCGAGCCACATGAAACTTACTCCACCGTAGCTTCTCCTCTATTCTTCGAGGCATCATCCATGCCTCGCTGTTCTTGTACTCAAAAAGAATCAAGCTTTCTAATCAGATTAATTATTCATGAAACATAACGAACTTACACGGCGCCGTACATTCGGCATCATCAGTCACCCTGACGCTGGAAAAACAACACTCACTGAAAAGCTGCTGCTCTTCGGCGGCGCAATTCACACGGCAGGCGCAGTGAAGAGTAACAAGATCACAAAGACCGCCACCTCCGATTTCATGGAAATTGAAAAGCAACGCGGCATCTCTGTAGCAACCTCGGTGATGGGCTTCGAGTACAAGGGATACAAGATCAACATCTTGGACACACCGGGTCACAAGGATTTTGCCGAAGATACTTACAGAACTCTTACAGCCGTAGATAGTGTTATCCTTGTGATCGATTGTGTAAAGGGCGTAGAAGAGCAAACGCGAAAGCTCATGAACGTCTGCCGCATGCGAAGTATACCGGTGATCGTATTCATTAACAAAATGGATAGGGAAGGACGTGATCCATTTTCACTTTTAGACGAGTTGGAACGAGAACTTGGTATTCATACGCGGCCGCTCACGTGGCCCATTGGCATCGGTGTGCGATTTCAGGGTGTGTACAATTTATTTGAAAAACAATTGGAGCTTTTTTCCCCCAATAGAACACGCATCTCGGATGATATCGTTGCCATTGACGACATTGCAAGTCCGCTGCTTGATAAACATGTCGGTGCTGATTCCGCCGCTAAACTTCGTGAAGATATTGGAATCATTGAGGGAGTGTATGAGAAGTTTAATGAAGAACATTACCGCGACGCATATCTTGCTCCGGTTTTTTTCGGCAGCGCTATCAATAATTTCGGTGTAAAAGAACTTTTGGATACTTTTGTGAAGATTGCTCCTTTTCCACAACCAAGGGAAACAAATATCAGAAAGGTCGATCCGGCAGAAAGTTCATTCAGCGGATTCATTTTTAAAATTCATGCGAACCTCGATCCTAATCATCGGGACCGTATTGCATTTTGCCGTGTGTGTTCCGGCAAGTTTGAGCGAAACAAATATTATTATCATACACGTTTAGAAAAAGAACTTCGCTTCGCCACTCCCACAAGCTTCATGGCAAATGAAAAAAGTATTATCGATGAAGCATGGCCCGGTGATGTGGTTGGACTGTATGACACAGGATATTTTAAGATCGGCGATACGCTCACAGAAGGTGAACAATTTGTTTTTAAAGGTATACCGAGATTCTCACCGGAAATTTTCCGACAGCTTATCAACAGAAATCCGTTCAAGGCCAAGCAATTAGATAAGGGGATTCGGCAGCTTTCCGATGAAGGTGTCGCTCAACTCTTCCTTCGCCAGCAAGGCAATGTGAAGATCGTCGGTACTGTTGGTGAGATGCAATTTGAAGTTATTAAATTTAGATTGCTGCACGAATATGGTGCGGAGTGCGATTTACAGTCGCTCAATGTCTATAAGGCGTTTTGGTTCACATCGGTAAACAGAGAACAATTTGAACGCTTTCTCTCTTTTCAGAATCCGCATATTGCATACGACAAAGATGATCATCCCGTCTTTCTTGCCGAAGGAACGTGGTCATTCCATACAGCACAGGAGATGTTTCCTGACATCGAATTCCATCTGACATCGGAGTTCAAGCACGATACAGATATTGTTCAAAGCATTGGACAATGGGGAACATCTTAAATCCCGTCTTCCGCGTACTCATCCTGAGTGAGCGCATAATCCAAGATGAGTTTATAATTTCTTCAAGTAGTTTTGAATGGAGTGTGAACACGAGTAATTTGCTTACTTTTATTTTTCCAATTCATATGATGTTGGCGCTTTTTCTTCCAGTAGAGCCTGTTCAATGATTGACCGTACTCGCTGGATTTCTTTCGGTACGTTGTTGCCTTGCAATACCGGTCCATGTCCACACACCAACACCTCTGCCTCAAGCGCTGCAATACGATCCAATGTCGAAAGCCATTGCTGCCAATCCCTGACACTGCCTCCCTCAAGGTTCGGCAAATATCCACTGACGACACTATCACCACAAAAGAGGACTCGATCTGCAGGCACAAACACACAGAGATTCGTCGGAGTATGTCCTGGAGTAAGTAAAACTTCAGCGTTGAGATTTCCCAGATTGAACTTTATCTCTGATGTTATTTTATGAATCGGATTGACAATTCTGGTATCGGTAAAGACAATCGATGCTTCTTGTCGCTCCCGCCGAACAACATTTGGAGTACAAGCTATATACTCATCAATATCGCTTTTCAATTCAGAGTCTTGCCGTTGAATGCCAGCATGACCATATATCTCAATACCATAATCAGCAAAATGACTATTGCCGCGTATATGATCAAGATGTCGTTCTGTATTGATTAAAAGCAACTGATTGGATGGTCGAACCACTCGGGCATAGCCCCTGATCGTTGCCGCGGCAAGTGTGTTTGGACCACTATCTACTATAAGCGTTTTTTCGTCGCCGACAATAAATCCGGCATTAACACTCCACGGAGGAGTATATGCAAACCCGAATAAAGCAAAACAATGGCGTGCTATTTGCATCGATCTTCTTGACTTTTTGTATGCTAATCATCCGTTAAGTTTTTGGGAGTTACTTTTTTATAACCCGCAGGAACTTCAAACTCACTTGCGGCGGCCACTTTCTTCTCAACCTTTGTAACGGTCGTTGTAATACCTGCGATAGTTGTTTGAATAGAAAATCCTTCTATCTTCGTCATTGCTGCAACCATTTCTCCCCCATTCGGCATCTGAGCTGCCATCCGTTGACCAAATTCTTTAAAGTCTTTTTGCATGCTGCTGAAATCGGGCACGTCGGCCGTTGTCCACATGCTTCCCACTTCGGCGGTATCCTCTTTCATTGTATACTTGATACACGCGTACCCACTAATGGTTTTTCTTTCCGCGGTCTTTATCACATTGATTTTGGCATGTTGTCCTCCCATAGCTGCTTTCCCCATCATTTGTTCCATCATTTTTCTTTGTTCGGGAGGCATGTTTTTTAATTGTTCATTCATCTTTTCCAGTTTTTTATTCGCTTTCTTTGCATACGCCTCCATCTCTGCAAAGGTCATTTCGGAATATTCTTTCTTCTGTGTGTCTATGAGGTACATCATTTCCTTGTCTAGGCGAAAAATCGATGCATTATTTTCCGACGATTGCTTAAACATGTGCGGTATGTAGGATGATGTAGAATGAATTTCCTTTCCGTTGGCAATCGGTATCGTTGTAGTGCTTTCCCAGTATAATCCTTGACCAACGACAATACCAATAGCTGCGACAGTCAGCACAATCAGTATCATTCCATTTAAAATAATATTTTTCATGGTTGCTCCTTATGGTTAATGAATGAGTCTATTCAATGTAAAAAAATCGTTCATTACTCTCAATAAACAATTTTATTCAATCTCCTGCACGTTTCATCTTTGCACCCACGAAGTGCCGCAGAGTGCAGTATATGGGCAGCGGTGACATGCTTTTCTAAGGTCGGCAGGCGGCGAGAAAGGAACTGCAGCATTGTTCATCTCTTGTAGTAAGAGTTCAATCACCTTTTGAACTTGCGTAAAACATAACGCACGTTCAGCAGAATCTTCTACAAAAAATATTTCACCTTCCTTGCTCAATCGGCTTTCGCCAATGTAAAGAAATGCAGGAATGATCTCCTCTGTTGTAAGACCGGAATGAATTCTATATAACAGCAGGTATATCGGCAGTTGGAGCGATGGGATCGCTTCGCTCCAGCTTTCGCGTTCGTTAAGATCGAGTTTGTTCATGGCAATCAGCTTTTTGCTCTGCGGCACTCCGGTTTTATAATCGAGAATGACAATAGAGTTGCTTCGCTGCTCGATACGATCCAATTTTCCTTCAAACTTTACACCAAACGCATTGACAGAAATTTTCTCTTCGAGTCTCTGTATTATCACGTCGTTCACTTCGATAACCGATTTCTGGTAATTCGTAAGCAATGCTTTTAATTGCCTCTGGATTTGCCGTTTCAGCAAATAGGACGCTCCCACCGGTTCTGTTCCAAATTTCTCCGAGAAAAATTCATTCACCAACTGTTCCATACGCATGATATCAAGATCATGTATATTTAATTTTTTCCCTAAGAGAGGTTCGTAGAATTTCTTCAGCACTTCATGGACAAACTTTCCGATTTCTTGGCTGTCAATATCTTCCGTTGCTTCTTCTTTCTCTTTCAATCGCATGATGTATCGATAATAAAACTTGATCGGACATTGCATGTAGGTATCCAATGCACTGGAACTGTAAGAAAATCCGCGAAGTGTCTCAAGCGATTCTTTCGATTTTGAAATGGCCGGAACAGCGTCGTTAGCAAGCTTGACTTGATAGCGAATCGTCTGCACAGAATGATCGGATGAATACGTTCCGTCACGCTTCTGCCGTTCCCATAGCAATTGTTCAATAAAGCGGCTTTTGCTACTCTCGCCGGATTCAGAAAAGAAAAGATGCACACGCTTTGCTCCACGCACAAGCAGGTTGAAGTAATGTTCACTGAGTTTGTCACGGTCTCTGTGCGTTTCTAGTTGTAAATTCTCTCGAAGCTTCTGCGGTAAAAGCATATCACTGCCGATACCGCCGGGCAGAACATGATCGTTTGCGTTTAGAAGATAGACGTCATCAAAGTGAAGACTGCGCGTTTCCAGCAACCCGAGCACTTGTAATCCCCGCAATGGCGTGCCGGAAAACGGAACTTCTTGCTGTGCAACATACTGCTGGAGAAAACTAAAATATCCGGATGCATCGCGGAACGGCATGCCGCCGGCAAGCGATTGCTCCAGGTGTAGAAACATTTGCAGAAATGCTTCAGCATACGGACGGAAGAGCGGATGTAAATGAGCGGTGCTGTACTCATAGATGTATGTGAGCACCTCGATGGCTTTATGAGAAAACTCTTTCAGTGAGACCATGGAATCCAGCGCTCGTATAGTGTGCATGTGAATGCTTCGGAGATGTTCTTTCAACTGTTCTGGTGTTGTTTCAGTGCCGGATTCAGAAGCCGTAAATGCTGCATTATTAAAAACTTCATCTGCTTGCTCAATATCTTCCAGTGTAACCAATATTTTTGTTTTGTCTTCCATCAGCATCGTTTCTAGTCCATGAAAAAGGATGCGCGTAACATCTGCACGCTGACCAAAGCGGATGTTTTTTGTATATGGATGCAAAACAAATTTCAAGTACTGCGATGCTGAATACCGTTCACCTTGCTTTGTGCACACTAATTCCATCAGGTTATGGAGGAAACCGTACACCGGAGTGCGCGCCATGGGATAGCCAAGAGCGATGTTATATTCTTCTTCGGGCATCAAGGTAAGTGTTTGATGGACAACAGGAAAAAGCGCATCCGCCGTGGGTAGGACAATCACCGAGCGTTCATCAAGCAATTTGTTCTTCTCCAATTGATCATTTATAATCGCGGAGAGTGCAAATACCTGCCCATGCGTATCGGATGATTTGTAAAAATGAATCTCCGGCTCTTTCGTTCCCGGCTCAGTCTTATCTGTCTGAAACACGAACAATGCACTTTGGCGGTTCGCCAGATCATCAAAAATAATTTTCTCTGCATGTGTCTGCTTATACAATCCTGCCACAATAAGCTGCGTGTATTCTCCAAGATCTATATTGCCGATGCGATCAGCCACTTCCGAGTAGCGAACAGCGCGCGTCGTAAATCCTTTTTCCTCGACAAGCGCATAGAACCGTGTATAATATTCAGCAAGTGAGAACAACCGGTTATATGTGAGCGATGAAAGTGATTCCTTTATCTTCTGCTCGGTAAGATTGGCAAGATGTAGCTCCTCCAATTCACTAAACAGTTTCAGTCCGATAGGAAGGAAAGCTTCTAACGATGCAAAGTATTCCCCGCCTAATCGTTCTTTCAACTCGCTATGAATTTGATAAAGCAGAACCACGGCATCGATTGACTCTAAGTCTTTAACCGGCAGAGCATGGAGTTTTTGATAGAGCGAGAGAATAAACTCATCTACGGAAAATATTTTGGGCGGAATAAAACTGCCGCCTATGCGCCGAGCCAGTTCTTTGCGTAGAAAATGCGCCGGACGTTTTCCGGGAAAAACGACTGCACTCGTCGAGAAATCTCTTCCCTGTGCGCTGAGATGAGCGGCAACGGTTTCGACTAGATGTTCGTGTGGACTAAGAACAATGCGTTCGTTCATGCAACCGCCCGTACTTTTTTCCTGTCCACGAACGCCAGCATACCTCGGATAGTGCGGCCTGGATAAAAGTTCTGGAGAATGGTTCTATAGCCAAGTATTTGATCACGATAAACATCTTTATCGTCTCCGGTCTTAAAATCGAGTACCGTCACGCTCTCTGCATCCACCACAACGCGATCCATACGGAACAACTGCCCATCCAGATTTACAAATTGTTGTTCATTCAAAATTTTTCTGCCATCGATGAGAGTAAAGAACGGCGCAATCTCCGGCAATCGCAAAAATTCCAGCACTAACGATTTGATACGTGCCGCATCTGCCGGTTCATCCCAGCTTCCTGCAATTTCTTTCACTGCTGATGAAACACGTTCCTCAATGTCCGCATCCACAAATTCCACGCGGGAGAGTATATCGTGGACCGCTTCACCGCGCCGCCGTTCATACAGCGCCAGCTTCTCCGATGAAATAATGCTTGCCGGCTTACGCACAGACGAATGGTACTTGTCTGCAGTTAGTTCGCCTGGATTCTCATGCTTTTCCACCTTCTGTTTTGTCGAACGCTCATATCCGGTTTTAGGCAGAAGTGTTGAAGGTTTATCAGCCCACTTTGTTTTGATGCTGATAATGTACATTTCTTCTTTTGCACGCGTGAATGCAACATAGAGCTTATTCAAATCGTCTACCGCCTGCTCAAATATGCGGCGTTCATATAAAGCCCTCATATTGTCGCTACAATCAGCATTCTTTTGTGTTATGCGGAGAAGGCGTATACCATCTTCGTCTTCTTCTATAAACAAATTGTCAGGTTTCGGTTTTGAATCTTCCAACAGAACGATTACAACGCGGTTATCCAATCCCTTCGCTTTGTGAATCGTCATCACGGAAATGGCATCCGCGCCGTGCGGAATATTGATATTCCATTCCGATTCATCTCCTTCTTCATCCGCGAATATTAAAAAATCTTTGAGATTGTTCTGGCCGGCATCCTCGAAGTTCTTGATGATCTCCAATAATTTTGTCAGTGTGCTTTCCTCTGCCGGCGCCAATTCAAACAATCGGAATTGCTTGTAGATTTCCGATACCAGGTCGTACATCGGCAGGTAGCCGACAACTGTGAACAGTTCTTCAAAATATTGTTTCCAGACATCCTGATATTGCGCGCGAAATGATGCGTACAATGATGCTTTGCGGTTTTCTTTTTTCATTTGCAGAATAAACGTATGAAGTTGTTCTTTGGTTATAGACAAACTTGTAGTGGAAATCAACCGATGAAATGTATCGCTCAGGAGAAATGTTACAAATGCAAGATCGTCGATGGGTGAATCCAGAAATCGAAGCAGAGCGATGATATCTCCTGTAATTTTTCGTCCGCGGATATCTAAACTGCTGTGCGA
Source organism: Bacteroidota bacterium (assembly GCA_050013655.1). Taxonomy (GTDB): domain Bacteria; phylum Bacteroidota; class Ignavibacteria; order UBA10030; family UBA10030; genus Fen-1298. The sequence goes on from JBEKEV010000001.1 coordinate 135,465, forward strand.
AATGAAAGGCACATGTTCGCTGTTGAGCCATCCGCTGATCGCAACGACGTGTTCGTTCTTTGATGTTAGGATAGTGATGTCGCCGTACCTGTAACCTCGCTTTTTGCAATCAGCCACAATTTCTAAAATCTTCGTGCGCTCCGGTGCTTTTTCCATATCTTTCTCAAACAAAACAACCTCGACATATCCTTTCTTTTCGTTGCCTTCTTTGACCTGTTGTTTGAATGATGATAATCCGCTTGCGTGCGGTGCATCTCCACCCATAGTTGAAGGCACAATGTCATGAAAAACCGATTTGTTAAAATCTAAGATCCGCTCGAAACTCCGGTAATTCGTTTCCAATTCTTGCACATGAGACGGCGCAGAGGGAAAGACGATATTTTTCATTACGTTTTTCATAATGCGCCAATCGGCATTGCGGAAAGCATAAATGGACTGCTTCGTATCACCGACTACAAAGAGACTTCCATTCTTGGAGAGCGCTTCGCCAAACAAGGGCATCAGAGCTTCCCACTGTACCGGTGATGTATCTTGAAATTCGTCGATGAGATAATGAAAGATCGCGTCGCCAAGATAAAAATAAACTTGCGGCACAATTTCTTCCGAAATATGTTTCAAGAGCGCACGATTAACATCGGTGAGAGAAACTTGATTGTTTCGGCGCATGATCTGATCGATGGTGCTGCCGAACAATCGATGCGCTTCAACATACGGACGGTAATAATTTCTTGCTTGTTGTACAATATATTCTGCAGCGAGAGTGCGAAGGTGTTCCTGCAGCGGAGCAAAACGAACATTCCATTCTTCCGCCTGCGCTTTCATTTTTCCCGACTGCTTCACTGGAATAGTATAGAGACTCTTCCGATAGATCAAATCATCAACATTACCGGCAGCCGCAATTTCAATCACAATCTCAAAGTTCTTCGTTATTTCCAATCCTGATTCTTTTACAAACGTATGAAGTTGACGGAATGTATCGAGAATTTCTTGCCGCACTGCATTTATCTGCCGACCATTATCAGAAAACGGCAGCACTTCTTTCGTTTGTGCACTGAGTGTGTTGTACAGTTTTCGCACTTCATCCGAGAGTTTTTGAAATGGATTCCAAATATAACGCGCAGAAGTATTTTGACTCTCAACGAGAATGTCTGTGAGTTGCTCAAGCAGGAACCGCTTTGAAGGATCAACGGAAAGCTCGCGCGCAAACTGCTCAAATGCCGCATCCAGCAATGGACGGTTATTCAATTTAATTTCAAGTGTCGGTGAGAATCCAAACTCTAACGCCGATGCCCGGAATATTCGCGCCATAAAGCTATCGATTGTCTGTACCTGAAATGCGGAGTAATCCTGAAGGATTGTTTCTATTAATTCTCCGCATCGCGCTCGAAGCCGTTCTTCGTCCATTGTAACGATTGCAAGCAACTGTACAAGAATCTCACGGTCGCCGTGATATGCTTTTTTCAAATACTCTAGAACACGTTGGCGCATTTCTGCGGCGGCGTTCTTTGTGAACGTCATAGCTAAAACATTATTCAGCCGATTGTTTGGGATACGCTGAGAAAGCAGCAGTTGCAGCAACTTCAACGTGAGCGTATGCGTCTTCCCTGTTCCTGCTGAAGCAGAAACGACTGTAAAATTGGGCAGATGAAGTTCGGTATCGCTAAGGAGAATAGGGATCACAATTTAGTCAGCTATCATATTTTTCATCAAAAATGTAGCCAATAAGTTCGTGGGTTGCAACGAGAAGAATGGTTATCTTCGTGCCCACCGTTGTAGAATTTATTACAGCAACTTTCTTCTACTTTATGCATCTTCTATATGAGTCCGTATAGACCAGCAATGTAAATATCAACTCCCATAATGGAGAAAAAGAAACAAATTGAGAACGGACGTTGAACTAATTCAGTTATTGTGTCAAGGCGACCGTTTAGCGTTTGCAGATCTATATGAACGTCACAAAACAGGTATTTATCGATATTGTATGCGTATGCTTGCCGACTCGGATACAGCGGAAGACATGACGCAAGAAACATTTGTGAAAATGTATACCAATATCAGAGAACTTCAAAGTGTCGATTCATTCCTGCCGTGGCTCTTCCGCATTGCCCGTAATGAGGTGATGATGCATTTACGTCAACATCGTCGAAATGGAACTCAAAGCGATAAGGATATTTGGGATGAAACGACACCGCATGAATTAACTGTAGCCGCAGAAACTACAGAGATCGTTCAGCGATTACTTCAGAATTTGAGAAGCGAATATCGTGAAGTGATCTTATTAAGGGAATATGAGCAGCTCTCGTATGTAGAAATCGCCACAGTCACCGGTGATACAGAAAGCTCAGTAAAATCTCGACTCTTTAAAGCACGAAAAGCATTGACGAAGAAACTGAAAGAGTATTATTCATGAGTAAATCGGATTGGAGATTAAAGATTTGAGATTACAGGGGGGCAGATTACAGATTTGAGATTTAGCGAAGAGGATTATCAGAAAAGAGGTGTTATATGAATTGTGAACTGTATCAGGAACAAATTAGTCAATTTATAGACGGCGAGTTACTGCCGACTGCGGAGATTGAACTTTTTGTGCATCTTGGCGTGTGTGAGCATTGCCGCACATTTCTTAAAAATGCTCTCTCGCTAAGAAATATATTTACACTTTCGTCGCAGATGACTGTCCCTGCTTCATTGGATCAACGAGTACTGAATCAGATGTCCTCGCCTGTGAAGCAGCCGATACTTCAGAACTTACTTTTGCATAAAAGAAAAGCTCAGTATTCTTTCCGCACCATTGGTATAGCTATAATTATCTCCATCATTACTACTGTATCTGTTTCCTCTTTATGGTACCGTCATGTACAAGCGCAACAAACCATTGTGTGCCTTACTCCGCTTCCGGAGGTGGAAGTAGCTGGCTACGTGGTCATCGGACATCCACCAATAAAAGGACATCAACAATGAAACATATCATCTTCACTTTCATAATAGGCATTTTCTGTATTTCTGTCCCAATGCTTTCTCAAAAAAAGGATGATTTTTCATCACAGGCCGAAACAATTTTTGATAAAGCTCCGGTACCTATCAAACGTGTTGAACCTAAATACCCAGAATCTATGCTCAAAGATAGCTGGGAAAGTAACGTCTATTTAAAAGTGTTTGTCGATATCGACGGAAATGTTGCAAGTGCAAAGATAGAAAAGATAGATGGATCTTCCCCAAATGAGTTACAGGGGGAACAGGAAGTAGCCGCAGCTAAAAAGGAATTTCAAGAAGCCGCATGTACTGCGGTCAAGCAATGGAAATTTACCCCGGCACAAATGCAAGGAAAGCAGGTTGCCGTGTGGATAACTATTCCTTTCCGATTTAAGATATACAAAGATGAAAAAGAACAACCAGAAGATAATACTTCACAGAGCGAAATGTATGAATCAATACTGAAATCAGTTGAACACATCTTAAAAGGATATGATCTAAAAACAGTAAAGAGATTTATTAATCCTGAAGCATATCTTATCTATGGAAAACATTACGAAAGCTTGTATGGTGTATTGAATGGTGAGCATAAAGATGTGAAACTGGTTGAGGGACCTGAATCAGAATTTAAATTGTCGCATATGTGGATATCAGATGATAAAACAATTGGATATGCGATCTTGAAAACTCAAATCAAAAAGGGTGGACCAACGCGGTTTCACACAATCATTTTTAAGAAATCTGCCAACGGCGATTGGCAAATCAAACACTGGCATGTGAGTTGGTAAAGGTAAGCGAGAGATTTGATATAATGAAAACTGTGCAGGAAGCAACGATCTTCCTGCACAGCCACTTTGTTTGCCGCTTAGAAATTCTCTTTCCGTGCCTCATGCTTTGCGCGCTTATGCAGATCAACAGAGTGAATAATTGACTCTGCTAATTCCACACCAATACCGAGACTGAGACCTAGCCAGAGCCCCTCAAGATAATTCTTCTGAAACAATGCCGGAGGCAACGCTTGTACTTTTGTAAGAAGAGCAACCGACAATGTTAAGAGCACAAAGACAGCTCCGTAAAAAACACCTGCGAAGAGAAACTTCCATTGTTTAAAATTCGCCAGCTTGCGCTCAAAGAGGAACGCAATGACGACCGCCGACAGGTTGACACCAAAAGACCAGATGGCGGCGTTCAATACGGGCATCCATAGTGTAGCCATAACGAAAAGAAGAGCACCGACTGAAACGGCTGCAGTAATCGTGTTGGAAAGTCCACGGACATGATAAAAAGCAAATATAAACGATGTACTCATACCATACGTAATGAAGTATGCAAATCCAGCTGACTGCGGATCGAAGATCTCGCTGCCATACATAATCAGTCCGGCAACCATACCTCCTAAAAAAGACAAGAACCTAAATCAGAACAAACCTCCAGAATTCCCTAAACAACTTTTTTATTTTCTTTCTTCTTGAGTTGTCTTTGTAGCATAAACAACTACTCTGTGTCGATCTGCTGACCTAATATACGGGCTTTTCGGTTTTTTCTAATTCCTCAAAATATTTTCGTATCAGGTCCTGATAATCTTTGGAATACCCTTGCTCCAGGGCTTTCAGCAGTTCTTCCTGTAATTGACCTTTTCCTTCCAGCGAATTCCAATCCAGATCCTTTGGACTGCGGCGCGTCAATTGTGTACCGGTTTCTGCTTTGCGTTTCTTTTCATAGTCACGTTCACGCGTAGATTTGGAAGCATCCAGAAGCCGGGAAAGAATGCGTTCCTGTTTCTTGATCGTTTCGGGATTTACATTATTCTGTTCGAGATTCCCGACAACTTCTTTCATCTCTTCCGCAATTTTTTGAAGATCACCCAGCATTTTTTTCTGATCACCGCTTTGCTGTGCTTCACGGTCCAACTCCTCCAGTGATTTTTGGATTGCCCCCTGTTCTTTTGCCAATCGTGCCGCTTCAGCCGCTTGCTGCGGAGATATCCCGCCCATTTGTTGTGTTTGCATATTGAGAGACATTTGCTGACCTGCCATCATCTGCAATTGCTGCATGAGACTTCCTACACTGCCTCCGCTCCCTCCTTGCATCATTGCTTGGAGCGCATTCTCCACCTGCATTGCTGCTCGATTAAGTGCTGCCATAGCTTGTTGCTGTTCTTGTGACGCAATCGCACCGTTTCGCGTATCCAAAGCGCGCATAGCGTTATTCATTCGCGCCAATGCCTCACCAATTGCTTTGCCCATTTCCGGTGTTACAGCAAAGGATTTTTGCGATAACTCGCTTAACCCCTTGATAACATTGTTCAAGTCTTGAGCTGCACGCTGTTGATCCTGCGCATTTTGTCGAAGCTGCGGAGAATTCTGTGGTGCTTGTTGTGATTGCTGCTTCAGCGCTTCTTCATCTTTCGAAAGTTCCAAGATATCGTTGATCGCTTTGCGCATTTCGTTCATCACATATTGCGATTGCTGCTGAAGCATCTGCTGCTGCATTGCATCCATGTGCTGACTGAACTGCTGGAGTTGTTCTCCAATCTGTTCTTGAGTTTGCTGTGCAGGCTGCATCTTTCCCATTTGCATTTGCTGTGACGCTTGCTGCATCTTTTGATCCAGTTGCTGCTGCTGCAATTGCTCCAGAGATTTCTGCAACTTATCTGCGGGCATTTCAGTAAAGAACTCTTCCATTCGGCGTTGAAGATCGGAGGCTTCGCGTTCCATGGACTGTTCTTTCTTGGCAAGATCAGCTTGTTTTTTCGCAAGTTCTTGCTGTTTCTGCGAATCGCTGGATGCCTTCGAACTTTCTTCCTGCAACTCCTTTTCTAACTTTTCCAGCTCCTGCGCACGTTTTTTCACTTCATCCATTTTCTGTTCGATCTGGAGGCGTTTGAGCAGGTTCAATGTTCGCTCTATGCTCTGACGAAAACGTTCTTCAGAGAATGTCATGTTTTGCATCGCCTGCTGGAGCTGCTCTTTGCTGATGTTCGGCATCTGCTGCTGCAATTGCTTGAGCGTCTTCTGTAACTCCGTAGCATCGAGCTGCTGAAAGAGCTGCTGAAGCTCCATATATTTTTCCATGGTTTCTTTCGAAAGCACGTTTTGCTGCTGCATCTGCTGTGTCATTTGTTCAACACGGGATTGCACATTCTCCAGCTTCTTTTGTACTTCTTGGTACTGCTTTGCCATCTCTTCCATCTTTTTTTGTGTCTGCCAATCGGGATCTTTGTTCTTCTTCAAGTCACGGTTGATAGACTCAATATTCTCTTTCAATTTCTTTGCATCATCAAGTGACTGCTTCAGATCATCGATTGAACGTTCATGCTCTTTATCAACATCGGCAAATACTTCGTCTAATGAAGGAAGCCGGAGAAGATAAAGATTACTGCGTCCGCTTTTCGGACCTTTGATCGCATCGTTATCAAAAACTTCTGCAAAATATTCGACGACATCTTCTGGTACAAGATTGAGGCTAGTGAGATTCCAGATATAAGACAACTCAGCTTGACCTTCAGGAGCGTCGGGGAGAGGAATCGAAACAAACGTATATTCGGCGTGTGCCTGTTCGTAACGCGATTTCACTAACCTGTAGCCGAGACGCATGCTGGAAAATCCGAAGTCATCTTTTGCTTTCAGAAAGAGCGGAATCGATTGATCGCCAGCAATATCAATGTTACGGCCCGGCTCGACGATTGCAATCGTGGGAAATTCATCCATTACCACCTTCAATTGGTAGTGCACCGGTTCGCTGTTCGACAATCCTTCTTCATCAAGAAGAGAGATATAGTATGAATTATCTGAAGAGAGAGGAAACGATGCAGAGAATTTTTCACCCCGCGTTGTGAGCGGTACCTTTGTATTATTCCCAAATTGTACAACCGCTTCTTTTAATGATTTACTTGCCGCTCCAGATATGGTAGCACGTGTGCCTGTCAATGCCGTAACATCACCGACAAACTCATCCATCATCTTAGGAGGAATTTTGGTATATGCTGGATAATTGAGCTGAACGTGAAATGACCGTATCAATGGACGATCCAGCACAGTGAGTGTATAGCGCTCGCTTTCAGCATCGGCATATTGGGCAAAGTACTTTGTCGTTGTGCGAACAGTTTGGAATGTTGTATTGAATACACCGTCAGAATCTGGTTTCGCTTTCAACTCATCATAGTTTTCCTGTCCCTCCTGTTGTCGGAAAATTATAAGTTCCTTCGTATGCAATGTAAATTCCGGAAGAAGCGAAGTTACCTTCGCTCGCACATCAACATTCTCACCTTTGACTATTTCCTCATTGCCTGGTGAAAGTTCAATTTGATATTTCGGTGGCGGTGTGAATTCTTGCGTAAAATGAATCAATCGATATGCCGCACCGGAGACCGATGCGGGAAACATGAGAAATATCAAGATTGTACTACCGAGACTCATCATCAGCCAGCGGCGATGTTTGGGAAGATGAGTTGTTCTCACAGATTGCGTGAAATCGAGTGGTTGAATTTCTTTGGCAAAATCTTTGAATGTTTCATCAATTAATTCCGTTGAGTAAAGTTTTGAAACGGAGTCGATCTCTTTCACAAGCTGAAGAGCATTCAACAACCTATCCTTGATAGAAGAAAAGAACGCGCCAACGTGTCTCGCGATCTCATCCTCTGTGATCGATGACAGTGCACCGACCAATCGCAGGAAAGGACGAACGATCATCCAACTGCCGGCACACACAAGTGAGAGAGTAAAGAGAATAACGATAATCGTTCTCACCATTTTGGAAAAATCGAACAATGTCTCTGCGAGAACAAGAATGGTCGTTAGAACGAGAACACCCGTACAAAAAACGAGAGTATTCGAAAGGAGATCCACACGGTTCTGTCTGTTTCGAACTAGATGCAACCGATGCGACAACATTGTCAATATAGAAGAAGATTCTTGCATACTTTATTCATACAATTACAAAATCACTCAATCGCGCCTAATGTGTCAGTGCCCAAACGACAATGTTCGTTCCGAACCGCAATGCTTCCTGTCGTACCGATTCGGGATCACCGTGTTCTTCCGGATCATCCCAGCCATCGCTTGGATTCGATTCATATGTATAATAGACGACAAGTCGCCCTTTAAAAAACAACCCGAATCCCTGCGGTGGTTTTCCATTGTGCTCATGTGTTTTCGGTACACCATTCGGGAAATCAAAATGACAATGGTACAGCCCATAGCTGAATGGTAATTCGACAAGTTCTTGGTCGGGGAATACTTTTTTTATCTCGCGTCGAAATGCTTTATCCAGTCCATAATCATCGTCGGCATACAAAAAGCCTCCTTTCTGAAGATATGTGCGGAGTCGCTGAACCTCATAATCCGAAAAAGAGATGTTGCCATGTCCTGTCATAAAGAGGAATGGATACGAGAAGAGCTTATCGCTGGAAAGATCGACAAATTCATACCGCGGGTCACAATCGATGTTGGTGTTTTGTTGAACGAATTTTAGCAGATTGACTTCCTCTGTTGAACCGTTGTACCAGTCACTCCCACCACTGTATTTCAGGCGTGCAATGCGAAACTGGGATTCTATGCGAGGCTGGGCATCCGCAAGGGATAGCCAACAGCACACAATCAACAAAAGATATTTCAATCTATTACTCACTTGTACTTCTCACCCATGGTACTATTACAATTAATGTAGAAAACGATACTGCGAGAAGCAACGAGTGACATCTTGCAACTCTGAATTCTTCTCTCTAAGTTACTAACAATAAAACAACTATTGGTGCATCTATGAATACCGCCAAAATCTTCTTTCCTTTCATTTTTTGTATTCACATTTTCTTCACCGACTGCCAATCTCAAAAGGAACAGATTGACCGGCAGCCTGCTGTTGCGGGATCGTTCTATCCTGCTCAGCAAGAAGAACTCAATGCAACACTGAAGCAACTTTTTGCCAAGGCGGTACCATCACGAAATATCAAAGACGTTATTGCCATTATCTCACCACATGCAGGATATGTGTTTTCGGGAGAAGTGGCAGCTTCAGCATATAATCAGATTGATACTTCAAAAGAGTATGAGAACATATTTATTTTGGGTTCAAGTCATTACATTGGATTCGAAGGTGCATCGGTCTATTCGCAAGGCAACTTTATCACACCACTTGGTACTGTTAAAGTAAATACTGAGCTTGCCAACCAACTCATTAAGGAAAACAGTGTCTTTTCCAATCGCACGGATGCTCATGCACGAGAGCATAGCCTAGAAGTACAGCTGCCATTCCTTCAATACAGACTCAAGAAGGATTTCAAAATTGTTCCTATCGTTCTTGGTACACAATCGCCGGAGACTTGCAAGGACATCGCCAAAGCATTGCAGCCATACTTGAATTCTAAGAATCTATTCATTATCAGCACAGATTTTTCGCACTATCCATCGTCTAATGATGCAAAGAATATCGATAAAGCAACTGCAGATGCAATTCTAACAAATGTGCCAAATAATTTGATTCAGTCAATGGAAAAATACGAAGCGAAAGGTATTTCCAATCTTGCCACATGCCTCTGCGGCTGGACGAGTGTGCTGACACTGATGTACATGACTGAGAATATTCCGGATATCACTTTTACGCACATTCAATATAAGAATTCGGGCGACACAGAGTACGGTGAAAAAAATCGGGTTGTCGGTTACAACGCGATTGTTATTGCGTTAAAGGAAAATAATACGCGCACAGAATTCAAGCTCAACGATAAAGACAAGCATGAACTGCTGCTGATTGCACGCAATACGATCATTGAATATGTAAAGAATCGCAAGACCCTAGAGATAGACGAGAACGATCTCTCACCGACGTTGAAAACAAAATGCGGCGCTTTTGTTACACTGAAAAAACATGCCGATTTACGCGGCTGCATCGGACGTTTCGATGCAAACGAACCGCTGCACAAAGTAGTGCAGGACATGGCAATCGCGTCGTCAACACAAGATTATCGATTCACACCGGTTGAGCCCGATGAAATTCCAGAATTAGAAATTGAGATCTCCGTACTTACACCGATGCGGCGCATCTATTCCGTAGATGAAATCGAATTAGGGAAGCATGGCATTTACATCAGAAAAGGGCAGAACTCCGGAACATTTCTGCCGCAGGTCGCTACCGAAACCGGATGGACGAAGGAAGAATTTCTCGGCCACTGCGCACAGGATAAAGCCGGTATCGGCTGGAACGGCTGGAAAGATGCCGAGTTGTATGTATATGAAGCACTGGTGTTCAGCGAAAAAAAATAAGTGGTGAGATATGAGTGGTCCATTGTCAACCGTTTTAATGTTGAAGGCTTTTTATGAATATGAAAAACGAATTTATACAACCAAAATTCATTAGCAAACGCGAATTTCTTCGCCAGTGCGCATTCTGTGCAGGTGGACTTGCGCTTGGAGTGTACAGACCAAATGTATTTTCTGTCTCATCGAACACTGATTTAGGAAAGTTTAGCAAAGAAGCGCGCTTCTATTCGAAAACCGCCGATGGATTGCAATGTGAAAAGTGTCCACACGGTTGTTTGTTACTGAATGATGGCGATGTTGGATTCTGTCGCAATCGTGTTGCAAGCAATGGAAAAATCTATTCCATCGCGTACGGTAATCCGTGTGCGGTGCACATTGACCCGATCGAAAAGAAGCCATTCTTCCATTTTCTTCCGACGACACACGCGTTCTCTATAGCTGTTGCTGGGTGCAACTTCCGGTGTCTCAATTGTCAGAATTGGCAGATCTCGCAAGTTAGTCCGAAGGAATCCGACAACGTCGATTTAATGCCGGAGGAAGTCGTTAAGGCGTGCGTTAATGCAGGTTGTGAATCTATTGCTTACACGTATTCAGAGCCGACAACCTTCTACGAGTACGCATATGATACAGCAAAGCTTGCAAGAGAGCAGAAGATTTACAACGTTTGGAAATCCGCTGGGTACATTAACGAAAAACCGCTTCGTCAATTATGTAAAGTGATGAACGCGGCAAACATCGATCTGAAAATATTCGACGATGCAATATACGCAAAGCTCAGTGCCGGCAAACTTGCTCCGGTACTCAGGACACTGAAAGTTTTCCATGAAGAAGGTGTCTGGTTAGAAATCACCAATCTTGTTATTCCGACATGGACAGATAATTTCGATACTATCAAACGAATGTGCGAATGGTTATGTTCCAACAATCTCTCGGATACGCCGCTGCACTTCAGCAGGTTCACGCCGCTTTATAAACTCAGCCAGCTTCCTTCCACACCGACTGAAACGCTGGAAAAGGCGCACACAATCGCAAAAGAATCAGGAATCAAGTTTGTCTATCTTGGCAACGTAGCCGGACACTGGGCAGAAAACACATACTGCCCAAAGTGCAAAAAAATCATCGTCGAACGGCGCGTGTTCACAATCCTGAGCAATCACATCGTGAAGGGAAAGTGCAAATTCTGCGGAGAAAAAATCCCCGGCGTTTGGTAATATCTCATGAATCGGCCACAAACACTCAAACTGCACGTATCCCTCTTTTATATCGGTTTCGGTTCAATCCTCACACAAATTCTTCTCGTTCGTGAATTCCTCGTCAGTTTCTACGGCAACGAACTCAGCATCGGCATAATCTTTGCCTGCTGGTTGGTTTGGATCGGAATCGGGAGTGCGGTTGGAAACAAGGTGATTAAAAGATTGCAGCGTAGTTCGTATCTTTTCTTTATTCTCATTTTCCTGACGCCGGTTGTAACGCTCGTACAAATCATCGCTGTGAAGTTTGCCCGAGCGTTTATACACACTCCAACCGGTGAATTCCTCTCCATGATGGAACTTCTTGGATTTTCATTTTCGGTTCTCAGTGTTGGATGCTTTTTGTGGGGGATGCTGTTTACACTTGGTGCAAAGATGTTCTCATCAGAAAGAGAAGAACTCTGGCGAGGTGTGAACAAGGCGTATGTGCTGGAATCTGTCGGAAGTGTTGCCGGTGGATTGCTTTTTTCATGTGTACTTGCATCATTGCTTTCAACTCTGCAAACTGCGTTTTTTTTGCTTTTCAGTACTTGGAGTATGGCGCTTTGGTATGGTTTGAAGCGCAAGAAACAGTTCAAGACAGCCGCTCTTCTTTGTATCATCGTCTTGTATTATATTCTTCTCCAGCCAATCCGTACGCTTGAACACCAGATGGATGCATACCAGTGGTCACTCATCAATGATAAACTCACATTCGTACGATCGATTGATACAAAATACCAGAATCTCTCGCTTCTCCGTCTGGAAAATCAATATACGATTTACACAGACGGGCGTCCGGCGTACAACATCCCCAACACCTACGAAGCCGAAGTCTTCATACATTCCATTCTGGTTCATCGTTTTGATGCAAAGCATGTGCTTCTTCTCGGCGGCGGATTCAACGGCATACTCAAAGAAATTTTGAAATATCCTGTTCAAGAGATAGAGTACGTAGAGATCGATCCCGCACTTCTTCCCTTTGTCGAACCGGTATTGGACAAACAAAATCAGCAAGCGCTTCGAGATCCTCGTGTCAAGATTATTTCTGGAGATGGGCGTGAATTCCTGTCTCGAAAGCAGCGTTCCTTCGACGTTATCATCCTGAACATTGGAGAACCGTCGACGGCAAGCTTGAATCGCTTCTTTACCTTGGAATTTTATCAGCAATGTTCAACCCGATTGACATCAGATGGTATTCTTGCATTTTCTTTTCCTTCCTCTGCCGAATATATTACAGATGAAATGAAAAACATGAATGCTTCCATCTATCATACATTCAAACAGGTATTCCAGAATATATTAGTCATTCCCGGTGACCGCGCCATTTTGATGGGATCACGAAATGAAAGACCGTTCATACAAGATCCTGATTCGCTTGCACATCTCTATGCGACTACCGGAATTTCAGCAGAGTACTTTTCCAAGTACATGTTTGAAGAAAAGATGCCACCTGACAGAATCAAATATATCACAAACACATTAGAATCAATCCAAGACTATCGTGCGAACACTGATACTGATCCTGTAACATACTATTTCGACTTATTGCTTTGGAATCGGTTTCTGCATGGAGACAACAGATTTTTTTCTTCCATTACTCGTATGGGGATATTTTTTGTTGGCGCTCTTGCTGTGGGAATTCTGCTCATCATCATCCTTGTCCGTCGCAGGCAAATAGAAAAACGGGAGCGGAACGCACTCACTATCATCATCGCCTGTGGAGGAATGATCGGCATGGCGCTCAATCTTCTCCTTTTATTGAATTTCCAAGAAACGTTCGGATCTATTTATGAAATGCTCGGTGCGATGTCGGCTGTGTCCATGCTTGGGTTGGCATTGGGGGCGATGTTCGTTATACGAATCACTCAGAAGCACAAGATGAAGTTCGTCTTGCTTGTTGTTCTCATTGCGCTTGTGAGTGTTGTGCTTTTATTGCCGCAGTTGTTACATCTCTTGCTGCGCATGCATTCCATGCCATTCATACTTATCGTCACTATGGTTTGCGGCGGACTCATCGGAATGTTGTTTGGGATTGTCAATCGGCTTTATTCTCATCACACAACAGATCTTGGAAGTATTTATGCTTATGATGTGCTCGGCTCTTCTGTCGGTGCGTTGATTGCGTGTTCTGTGCTCCTGCCGGTACTGGGAATTCAAGAAATGACCATGTTCCTGGCGCTCGTCCTCGTACCAACAATTATTGCAGCAATATTTACTCAGAGAGGGTTCTAACTTTTTTCTCAATTTCTATCGAGTACTTTGTCCTACGAATTGCAGAACCCGTTTATCGAGTTGGGGCAGACTACCATCCCGTAAACATGCTTGCTGGTATTCCAAAATAAAAGAGCGAGCTCCGTTCATAAGTGTTGCCGTAAGTGCCGGCCTGCCAAGATGGGTATCAATCTCATATGCCATCCGTAGACCGGAAGTAGCTCCGTAATTGCCTTCGAACGAACCGGAAAGATTTGCATCCATTATAAGTTCCTGTGCGCGTGCACGTGTCAGATGTGGCGACAGCATTTCCCCAAGGACACGGTTGAGCATGTCCACTGCTTTTGATGTTTCGTCAAACCACTTTCGGGAAGGCGTCTCTCCTCCAAGATGCGTTTGCAGAGAAAGGTAGTACGCGATACCCTCATTCTGTACGATGTCAAGAAGTTGATCGGCAATGTTTCTCGGTCTTAATGAATCAGGGAGGGATTTCTGCAGCACGGAGAATGCGGCATGAAAACATTCATGTGCTGTGGTGCTCAGCACTTCAATGAACTGAGCTTGTTCGTTCGGCGGCCCTTCAACCATGCGAGCAAGATTGACAACAATAACAGGCTCCCCTTCCTCATCATTGACAAAGGTGGGGGTGTCAAAATTCCATACAACATGGCGCACAAACGCAGTGGCTCGTTCGTTTCCAATCACAACAAGATACACCGAAAATCGAGTAGAAATTTTTGCTTGTTCCGGAAAAAATGAGGCGATCGTAGCAACGATACGACGATCAAGCTGTCGTTGTTTAATAGTGTTGAGAAGTTTTCGAAGCTCAGGTATGTGGTTTTTTGCAGGGAAAAAACCATACACATCACTTTCGAATCTCGTAATATTCCGTGCTAGCTCAAGCTGGTCACGAAAGTCATCGCGGGATTTTTCTGTACGTGCCAGCATCACGCTCGTTGCTGCCGCAAGTTGATTGCCGCGAAGTTTCGCAACACGATCTGCATCGCCTATACGGTGATCAAAAAAATCAAGTGTCTGCTCGGCGGCGCTGTAGTCGACTCCCAACGAGAACTCGAAGTTGGGATGTGTTTGTGCACGCAAAACTTCAGTCGTCAGACTAAAGAATAGCATTATTGCTGCAATTGTGTTTACGATAGTATATGATGCAAAGTTCATACTATTTCTCTACGCTTATAGAAAAGGTAAGAGGAAAGTGGAAGGATGTCAAACCGCATTGTTTCTTTTTCTTGCTCCAATACAATTTTTCTTTCTTACAACATTTCCATACATTTCATGCAATGAGATAATGTTGATTTCGTGAATTAAATTCTTAAAAAATTTATGCCTTATGCCGGTGAGCTGAGCGCTCTTATTACCGCAATAATGTGGACGGGAAGCGCGCTTGCATTCGCTGCTGCAACTACTCATGTTGGATCAGTCTATGTGAATGTTGTGCGGCTTCTCGCTGCTGTTCTACTCCTCTTTGTTACAATTGTTGTTTGGAACATTCATGATGACATTTCAATTATCCAGACGGGATATTTAGTCGTGAGCGGTTTGGTCGGGTTCGTTTTCGGCGATACCTTCCTTTTCAAATCATTTGAATATAACAGCGCACGGATCGGCATGCTTATTATGTCGGTTGCCCCGGCAGTGGCTGCGCTGCTTGCATTTATCTTTCTTAGCGAGACACTCACGTTCATGAGTATGGTTGGAATGTCCGTCACGCTTACTGGTATTATGTTGGTTATTCTTGAACGTAAGGAAGCGTCAACGCATCATTTACCTGTATCAATGGCAGGAGTATTCTACGCTTTTCTCGGTGCGGTGGGTCAGGCAGGCGGATTGGTCCTGGCAAAGTTCGCATTCGTCATAGGGCCAATGAATGGATTTATCGCTACGTTCATCAGAGCATTTGCCGCCACCTTGGTGCTCATACCACTGAATTATTTTACAAGACGATTTACACGGCCGGTAGCCATATTTTCGAATAATCCGAAAGCATTGGTTTTTACGTTGCTTGGTGCTTTTCTTGGTCCCTACCTTGGCGTGACGTTCAGTCTTATTGCAATCTCGATGACCAATGTTGCAATCGCCGCAACAATTATGTCGATTGTTCCCATCCTCATGCTGCCAACCGTGTGGATTCTCTTTCGTGAACGACTATCGTGGCGGGCTATTGTTGGAGCATGTGTGGCGGTGGCAGGAGTTGGAATCTTATTCCTTCGGTGAATCTGTCGGAAGAGATCAAGATGAAGTATCTTCCTGTTGTTTTTTCATTTTTGCAAAATACCCGCCATAGAGTTTCTCTGCACACTCCGGACACACACCATGACTGAATGTCGCTTCTGAGTGTTCATTGATGTACTCTTCCAATTGACTCCAATATCCTTTATCGTTTCGTATTTTCTTGCAACTTGCACAAATTGGAATAAGACCACCGAGTATTTTGATTTTGGCTAATGACTCATTGACACGCTTTTCGAGTTCTTTTTCATTTTCTAAAAGCTGCCACACACGCCACCGGTATAAACCGAACACGATTCCTACAACAATAACCAGTATAAAGCCATAGAACCACCAGGTCTTCCAAAGGGGTGGTGTAATAATTATTTGGATTGAGGCCCCAGTTTCATTCCAAATCCCATCATTATTCGAACCCTTTACACGAAATATATATTCTCCGGGATCTAAATTTGTATACGTTGCTTCTCTTTTATTACCCGAATAAATCCAGTCTTTATCAAAACCCTCCATTTTATATGCATATCTGTTTTTTTTCAGGATCTGTAAAATCCAACGCGGTGAATTCGAATGAAAAAAAGTTTTCTTTGTAAGAAAGTGTTAATATTTTAGATTCTGTGATCGATTCGTCCAGGACAATATTTCCATTTATTTTTTGTCCAACAGCTACCAAACTGTTATAAATCTTAAAATCTGTTAATACTACCTGAGGGGGAGTATTATTGGTTGTTAAACTTCTGGGATTGAAAGCAATAAGACCATTCGACCCACCAAAAAACAACCTGCCATCTTTCGATTTACAGATAGCATTTGAGAAAGAATAATTTGGTAAATCATTATTCATGTCGTAGTTATGAAAGTACTTTATTTTTGGATCAAACTTTGAAATTCCTTTTTCTGTGCTTGCCCAAATATTATTATCATTATCCTCTAATATTTTTCTAATAGTATTGTCTGGCAATCCGTCTTTTTCAGTAAAATGAGCGAACTCATTTGTTTTTGTATTCAGCTTATTCATCCCTCCGCTATTAGCGCCAAACCACATATTACCTTCATGATCTTCATATATACATGATATGTTATTTGTACTAATGCTGTTCATTAGAGTGTTATGTCTATAATGATTGAAATGAAGTTTCGGTGAAGATATTTTGAAATCATACTTGTTTAATTCTACCATTTCCAGACCAGCAGAAGTGGCAATCCACAAACAATGACGGCTATCTTCAAATAAATCGGTCGTATACATCTCAACAAAATTATTAGGATCGTTTGGCTCGTTTTTGTAATAATAAAACCTGTTTGTTTTCCTATCAAATAAATTCAACGTTCCTTCCAGTGTTCCAATCCAGAGATTATGTTTGCTGTCTTCCAATAAAGCCCATACATTATTGTGACTAAGTGAGTAATGGTCGCCTGGGATATTGGTGTATCGTATAAATTTATCTTCTTTTCTTTTATAACAATTGAGTCCTTTTGTATAGGTTCCGATCCAGATATTACCTTCAAAGTCTTCTGCGAGGCTTACAACAACATTGCCGCTAATAGAGTTTGGGTTAGAAGGATCGTTAAGGAAATGTCTGAAATTCTTAGTTTTATTATTCCAAAAGTTTAATCCGCCGCCATCAGTCCCAATCCAAAAATTCCCATCTTTGTCTTCTAGAATGGATGTCACCGATTTATAACTCAGACTATTTTTATCAAAAGGCACAGGCTTGTAGAGTCTGAAATTCGTATTAGTCGCTTCAAACTTGTTCAGGCCCATATTAAAAGTACAGATCCAGATAATACCCGATCTATCTTCAAAAGTAAAATTGATTGCATTGCTGCTGAGCGAATTCGGATTTGTTGTTTCGTTTTTACAATAATCAAATAAACCGGTTTTTTTATCATAGAATGAAATTCCGCCTCCATCGGTACTAATCCATAAAATTCCGTCTTTTGCCTGGCGGACGTGTGTTACCATATTAGCGGATAAAGAATTTTTACCTAGTTTATATAAATATTGTTTAAAGACATTGTGTTCTTTATCCCATGAAATCAAACCTGCACCTAAAGAACCGAACCAATATAAACCGGCGGAGTCTTCTAATTGCAATGTTAAAATATTGGTCTGTTTTTCTATACCTGGAATATTTATCTGATAATGGTTAAAGTCGTCGGTTTGTGGATTATATCTGTCAATAATTTTATTATTGGCATTTATCCAGACATTGGATTTTCTATCTTCAAAAATGCAAGAGATAGAATTTGTACTAACGCTATTTGGATTACTATTATCGTGTTTATATTGCTTGAATTGGGGTTTTGTTTTACTGAAATCGGTTGAATCATTGACAGGTAAAGTCCAAACGCCTTCGTTATTAGTTCCTATCCATAAGATTCCTTTTGAATCCACCAATAATCTTGTAAAACTAATACCTGTTGATGTGTCATTAGGGCAAATACGTACGAACCTGTCTTTATTCTTATCATACATACTGAGCCCGTTGTGACAAATAATCCAAATCCTGCCATTATTATCTTCAGCTAACCTGATTATTCCATCTGAAAAAAGTGTCATGGAATCGTTTTCAACAGATTTATATACTTTAAATTTATAACCATCGTATCGGTTTAGCCCATTCCAGGTTCCAATCCATAAGAATCCTTGCTTATCCTGTAAAATTACATTGATAAAGACATTTGAAAGGCCTTGGCTTTTTGAAAATTCTTTAAATACCATATTTCTGTTTTGCGCTAGAGTATTATTCCAAGCGACGATAAGAGTAATGAAAATGATAAAACCTTTTATGATCTGAAAAGATTTCATAATCTTCCTTTCACAGGATTGCTCAGAGCCTCATTCAAAATGGCAATGACTAAGTGGCATTTATTTTGTCGCTCTTGCGCAAGAGATCCGAAATGTACAAATAGACTGGTGAGGAGAAACAATATCAATCTTGAGGCTGTCAAATTTTTAATTTTCATTAATATCTATCTAAGACCATACTCCATGAAGTATAAAAGGGTTTTACTTGTCAATCAAACCACATTTAAACGAACAATGATTGTGAGAATGTCATTCAATATAGATTTATTTTTAGTCCTTTGGTAAGTCTGTAGGAAGAAATTGAGATAAAATACCCCCTAACTTTTCATTGTTTTTTGAAAGAAATTCTTCGCGTAATTTTTCTGCACATTCTGGACAAAGACCATGGCTAAATGTTGCTTCGGAATTCTCTTTAATGTAACGTTCCAACCCTTTCCAATAGCCTTGATCATCCCGCACTTTTCTACACTTGAAACAAATCGGAATAAGCCCGTTGAGTACTTTTATTTTCGTTATGGCTTCTGCAACGTATACTTTAAGCATTTTTTCTTTTGCTACGAGTCGCAATACACGAAGATGATGCAAGCCAATGCCCGCTCCACACATAAGAATGACCGCAATACCATAGAACCAAGAAGTTTGATAGAAATGCGGTTCCAGCTCGAACGCAAAACTAGCTCCAGTCTCATTCCAAACTCCATCGCTATTGCAAGCGGTAACGCGGAAAGTGTATTTTCCTGGACGTAAATTTGTATAGAAAGCGCTGCGTCTTGTTCCCACACTTCTCCATTCTTTTTCAAATCCTTCTAACATATAACGGAAATTTACTTTATGCGGTGCTATAAAACTCATTCCTCCATAATGGAATTCCGCTTGTCCATTGCCAGGAGAAAAATGTCCGTAATTGTAAGGCGAATAATCTACTCTATCAACGACAACTCTTTCAATAACAACCGGTGGCGGGAGATTATTTTTCTGTAATTTTTTTGGATCGACAACAACGATACCCTTTGGAGTCGGGAACCAAAGACGTCCGTTAGAAGTTTTGCATCCGGATGGACCCGTACACTCGCTCACAAGCATACCGTCAGAAGAACTATAGGAAGTGCACTGAATGCGGTTAATCCTTCCGCTCGCGAAATCGTCAAGCATCTTTTTACTGACGCAACTTATCCCTTTCATGCTCCCCAGCCATAAATTGCCGTAGTTGTCTTCAAGAATTTTCATTACAACATCATTGAACAAGCCCTGTGCCATTGTATAACAAGTAAATTTTCCATTTTTCAGCCCTACAAGTCCGCCGCCGTAACTCCCCATCCAAATTGTGTGTTCGCTGTCTTCAATCATATCGAAGATAGGATCAGAAGGCAGTCCATCTTTGTTTGTGTACATTGTTACTGAGCCGTTTTGCCACCGTAGAAGCCCTTCGTTACTTCCAATCCAGAGGACACCTGTGTGATCGACAAGGATGGAACGAATTAAATTGACCAGCATTCCTTTCTTTTGGTAATTAACAAAATGTCCATTTTCAAATCGATTCATACCGTTATTATAAGTTCCCGCCCAGATATATCCTTCATGGTCTTCTCCCATGACACGGATAAAATTTTGCGATAACCCATCTTTTATAGTATAGACATGAAATTTACCATTACGGTACTGCGCAAGTCCTTCGCGCAAGCCAATCCAAAAGTTGCCATGCGAATCTTCAAAGAGAGAGCGGATATAATCGCTGGGAAGTTTATTCTTTTTAAATGTCACAAATTTTTTCCCGTCAAAATGCAACACGCCGCCGCCCTCCGTTCCAACCCAAACGGTGCCATCATGGGCTGTCAGCATTGCGCGAACAGTGCGGACAGGCACTCCATCACGAGTTGTATAGTTTAGAAATTTACCTTTCCAAAATTGATTTAAACCTGCATTAAATGTACCGACCCATAGACTTCCTTCGCGGTCTTCCAATATAGTTGTGACATAATCACTTGAAAGGCCATCCATGGTACGATATGAGGTGAATATATTATTCTTCAATCGACATATTCCACCCCGCTCGGTTCCTATCCACAATGCACCCGATCTATCTTCACAGAGAGAAGTAATAATATTATCGGAAAGACCATTTATAGTTGTATATGTACGAAATGAACTACTCTTCCATCTAACAAGTCCGTTCTCTGTACCTATCCATACTGTGTTGTTAGATGCAACACAAAAACTCCGAACTGAATTACTTGGAAAACCATTTCTCGTATTATAAAACGACCATGTGCCATGCCGATAAACGTTGAGACCCTTCCCGCTAATTGCTACCCAAAGATTTCCTTGATTATCGACCGTAAGAATATTCAATGAGTTGTTGCTAAGACCTTGCGCTGTTGTAATGGAATCAAATTTTCCGTCCTTATACTTATAGATTCCATTATTCATCGTACCTATCCAAAGGTTTCCTGCACGATCAGCGGTTAATCCTCGGACAGGGCCTGTATGTATTGGGTGATAAGTAAAAACGCCCTTCTTGAATTGTGTCAGTCCATTGAATGTTCCAATCCATAAACTGTTATCTTCAGTCTCAAAGAGTGATGTGATATCGTTGTGTTTTAATGCCGGTGTGTTCTCTTTATCGTACACTTGGAAAGCCGTGCCATTAAATCTGGCAAGGCCATCTTGTGTGCCGATCCAAAGAAATCCATCGCGTGTTTGAACAATTACCCTGCTTCTATTTTGCGGTAACCCGTCGTCGCTTGTGTATATTTTGTGGATGTATTGTAGAAGCGGACTTGCATGAGGTTCTTGTGCGTGAATTCTAGAAAATACAAACAAACCGGTGAAGATAAACAACATCAACCGACGCAATATTATACTCTTTGCATGCATCAGAATAACCCTATTACTTGTCATTATAGTGAAACATAATGCTATTTAAATCAAAATGTCAAAGATTTTTTTCGCAAAACATATCCTTGGGCCAAAGGTTCATTCAGTTCGTCACCATTTTATTCTCTACAAAAAGACATTGATACCTACCCTATCACATCAACAATAGAAGAACTTGCCGTACTAAATCTTTTATATACATATATGTGACAATATAATATGGTACTTGCATATCAATCAATAATATAGGATGCAAACGGAATGCCAAACACTATCAAAGCAAAATTGATTATTGTAAGGAGTGTATAGTTGTGCCTGAGGATAGCGATAGAATCAGCGATAACGACCAACAAACGCAAACATTGGTTATATTGTATTACTCAGGCAATAACTTTTCGATATGAATTCCGAATGTGACAGTACGATGCAAATGTAGGAAAGCAAATAGTTCTTTCTTCTCCGTTTTTATTCTGCTTTAGTCTGTCATCTGAAATTCTTTATCCGGCGGGCGAATATCATCATGCATACTGCGCAGTGCATGGTATGCGGTCTCGCTTCCCCGTTCCATGCACTTGTGAAACTCTCGGTAAGCCTCTCCTATGTTGAGCGGCACACAGATTCCATGCTCGGCACAATAGGCAAGCGTCAAGCTTGAAAGCAACGACCCCTGTTTTGCCATGGTGTGAAGGAATGCCAGCGCGGTGTCGGCATCCTGTGTGTGTAACTGACCTATCACATTCGCAGTCGCAAGACGGACCTGCGCCTCCCGGCTTCCTAAAGCCGCGGCCCGTGTCCATAGTTCTGCTGCTTTTGTGCGATCCTGCTGCGTCCATCGTCCGACGAAATAGCATGAACCCAATTCCACCATCGATGGAACGTGTTCCATCACAGCGGCGCTCAAAAGCAATTCAAACGCTTGCTTCTCATTCAACATTTTGCTGAAACCCAACGATGTTAATCCCGACCACACATACAGCGCGTCCGGATTTCTCTTCGATGATTGAAATTCAAGCTCCCGCTCGAACTCTTGCGAATTCGTCAGCTTCCAGAGCAATGCCGGCGCACGAAAGGAATCCAGATGAAGTGCGCGGAGGTAATACACTGCGGCAAGGAGAGGATCTCTCCGGACATTCAATCCATGTTCGTAGCATCGGCCGAGCAAGCACAGGGCTTCAGGATTACCTGCTTCCGCCGACGCGAGGAAGAATGAGTGTGCACTCGAATCTATTGCCGGTGCTTGTTCGCCCGCAACCGGTTGTTTCACCGCCGGTACATCGACGGCTTTGTACGCTTCGCGAATCAATGTTGTGTCCGCAACACTGGTTGCCGTGTCCGTGTGAAAATCGATGAACAGAAGCGCGACACCCGTATCTGCTGCAGTGCGGTGTGCGGTAGTGCTTTTTTCATCAGGCGCAGTGGTTGTTTCTACCGTATCGAATCCACGGCGCTGCATTTCTTTCATCGTTTGTTTTGCATCTTCAAATCCGAGTTCCGCCGCCTTCTTGAAATAGCGATAGGATCTTGGCCAATTGCGCGGAACGACAAAATCCTCCGTGTATTGCAAACCGAGGACGTACACTGCCTGCGGAACTTCCTGTGTTGCAGCTGCGCGAAAATACTTGAACGCCTTGAATGGATTCCATTCAACGCCGTCGCCATTGATTGACAGCAGTCCGAGATTGAATTCTGCCAGCGGAAGCTGTTGATCGGCTGCCCGTTGAATCCAGTACACAGCCTTCGGAGTATCGACAGGAAATCCTCTCCCCAGCAAATAGCGCAATCCTAGCTCATGCTGCGCAGGAGCTTCTCCGGCGTTCGCTTTTTGCATAAGGACGAATTCCTCGAGAAGCTGATACTCCAGCGTTGAGGGAAGAACGAATGGAAGAGCAGACCCCGTCTCTGCACTTTTGAACGCCTGCGGTTTTTTCTGTTGCTGGCACAGCAGCAGGCTGGGCGCAAGCAGGAGGAATGCGCATGCGGCGCACGCAATGGTATGGATTCGTCTTTGAATTTCTAACCTCATTTTAGTAACCGTGTGTACAATTTCGTATATTATCAACGCAATTGCCATATCCGAGGACGAATGGTCATAATTAGACGGGCAGAGAAATACTTCGTTCCTCTCGTCTCGTGAGTGGAGAGATTTATTATCCCCCTTTTGAAGGAATATCTATGAGTGACAATAAAATTATTTTTTCCATGATCGGCGTTGAAAAAGTCGTCAAACCGAACCGTCAAATTCTGAAGGATATTTATCTTTCTTTTTTCTACGGTGCGAAGATTGGAGTTCTCGGATTGAACGGCGCAGGTAAGAGTACGCTTCTTCGTATAATTGCCGGTATCGACAAAGACTATCTCGGCCAAATCACAGCGCAAAAAGGGATTACCTTTGGATTTCTTTCGCAAGAACCGGAACTTGATCCGACAAGAACCGTCAAGGACATTGTTGAAGAAGGCGTGCAGGAAATCGTAAATTTGGTGAAGGAATACGAAGCGGTGAATCTTCAGCTTGCTGAGCCGGATGCTGACTACGATACATTGTTGGAAAAACAAAGTAAGCTCCAGGAAAAGATCGATCACCTGAATGCATGGGATCTCGACAGTAAACTTGAGCAGGCAATGGAGGCGCTGCGTTGTCCGCCGCCGGAAACACTCATCAATGTACTCTCCGGCGGTGAACGCCGTCGTGTCGCACTCTGCCGTCTCTTGTTACAGGAACCCGATGTGTTGCTCCTTGATGAGCCGACCAACCATCTCGACGCCGAATCTGTTGCCTGGCTGGAGCATCATTTAGGACTCTACCAAGGTACCGTCATCGCGGTCACCCACGATAGATATTTTCTCGACAATGTTGCCGGGTGGATTCTCGAACTCGACCGCGGCGAAGGAATTCCTTTCGAAGGCAATTACTCCTCATGGCTCGATCAAAAGAAACGTCGATTGGAAGTGGAAGAGAAACAGGAATCAAAACGTCAGCGTGTGTTGCAACGAGAACTCGAGTGGGTGCGTCTCAACCTAAAAGGCCGACACGCCAAGAGCAAAGCACGTATTGCTGGATACGAAAAGATGCTTACCGAACAAGCCGATAAACGCGACGATGAGATGGAAATCTATATTCCACCCGGTCCACGGTTGGGGGATGTTGTCATCGAAGCAGTTGGAATATCAAAAGCGTATGGCGACAGGATTCTTTTCGAGAATATGAACTTCGCACTCCCTCCCGGCGGTATTATTGGTGTCATCGGTCCCAACGGCGCCGGTAAAACCACTCTCTTCAAACTCATTATTGAACAGGAGCAGCCGGATGAGGGAACAATCAAGCTTGGCGATACGGTGAAACTTGCCTACGTCGATCAAATGCGGCCTCTTGACCCGAACAAAACAATCTGGCAGGAAATCTCCGGTGGAGAAGATCTTATTATGCTGGGCAACCGCGAAGTAAACTCGCGCGGGTATGTGGCACGATTCAATTTCAGCGGAACCGATCAGCAAAAACCGGTCGGGAAACTCTCCGGCGGTGAACGGAACCGCGTTCATCTTGCAAAAGTCTTGAAGGACGGCGCCAACGTCCTGCTCCTTGATGAACCAACCAATGACCTTGACGTCAACACACTCCGAGCATTAGAAGAAGCGCTTACTGGTTTTGCAGGATGTGCCGTGATCGTCTCGCATGATCGTTGGTTCCTCGATCGTGTAGCGACACATATTCTAGCATTTGAAGGTGACAGCAGTGTAGTGTGGTTCGATGGAAATTATTCGGAATACGAAGAACATCGAAAAAAACAACTTGGTATCAGTGCCGACCAGCCGCACCGCATTAAGTATAAGAGGTTAACGAGACGTTAATCTTTCAAAATGAACAAATTTTTCGCTGATTGTAGATTCCGTAGAAAATATAATCAACTCCTCAATAATGACGGCACTAAGCCAATGAAGCATCTTGACTAATCCGCGGACAATGTAACTACGCGCATTCGTTCGATGCTGCCCCGTTATTGATCGTCATGAACGCTGTGGAGATATTCTTGGAATGTGTACTGAGTATAATATTTTCCGCGAATGTATTTCAGATAACGAATAAATTTCTCCGGCTCCCTATATCCGCTAAATCGTGAGATGAGTTGAAATCGTTTATCAAATACCAATGTTGTCGGATAACCATTCACACCTAACATTTTTGCCCATTCTTGTTCTGTGTACTGATTCGAGCCATTCGTTATCAAATTGGTCGATTCCGCATTCAGTTTGATGAGTACAAAACTCGCTGCAAGTAATTGTTGAACTTGCGGATGACCATACACCGCTCGATCCATTTTCTTACACCATCCGCACCAGTCGGTATAAACATCAACCAACACATACTTTCCTGAAACCTGTGTCGCAGCAACGCCTTCATCCCATTGATGCCATCGAAGCGATGTAAGTTCTTCATTAGTCTGTGCAAATAAAACTACTAAAGGAAGAAAGAAAAACACACTCAGAACGCATGACCATCGATAAGTAAAATAATTGTGGCGTACCATAACATCTTTTTCTGTAAGATAGAACTCCTATTTCTGATTATCTCTTTGCCAAGATCGAAAGAAACTCACATTCTTACACACGTTCACGGAACGGCGTGTAATGAGTCAATGTTGGTCCGGTATATACCTGACGCGGACGATAAATACGGCTGTCCTTTGCGTCATGGATCTCCTTAAAATTTGCTATCCAGCCCGGCATACGCCCGATCGCGAACATAACGGTATACATACTCAGCGGAATTCCGATTGCCCGCATAATAATGCCGCTGTAAAAATCTACGTTGGGATAGAGTTTCCGTTCAATAAAATAAGGATCGCTCAGTGCAGTTTCTTCCAAACGTTTAGCAATATCAAGCAGCGGATCTTTTCGCTTTAACACCGCCAACAACTCATCGCATTTCTTCTTAATGATACGCGCCCGCGGATCGTAATTCTTGTAGATACGATGTCCGAATCCCATCAGCCGTTTTCCCGACGCTTTATCTTTTGCCGCTTCGATGAATCGTGATCCGTTGTCTCCTGACCTATGGATATCTTCAAGCATTTCGAGAACAGCTTGATTCGCACCGCCGTGGAGCGGTCCCCAGAGCGCACACACACCGGCTGCTGCACTGGCAAATAAATTTGCCTGACTTGATGCCACCATACGGACTGTCGAGGTAGAACAATTCTGTTCGTGATCTGCATGCAGCAGGAAAATAAGATCGAGCGCATTCACAACTTCGGGCTGCAATTCGTAATCCTCATACGGTTCAGAGAACATCATATGGAGAAAGTTTGCGGTGTACTTGTATATTGGTTTGGGATAAATGATCGGAAGTCCAAGCGATTTTCGATAGGAGAAAGCCGCTATCGTTCGTACTTGAGAAAGAAGTCGCGCAGCTTGCGTCAGAAAAACTTCATCAGGGTTCAATACTTCGGGAAGGAAACAACCTGCAGCATTGATCATAGACGAAAGGATTGCCATTGGATGAGCATGTGTTGGAAATCCCTCGAAATGAAATTTCATGTCTTCATGAAGCATCTCATTTTTCGTTAAAAGACTTGAAAAGTCCTTTATTTCCTGAGAATTCGGCAGCTTGCCATAGATAATAAGGTAAGCCGTCTCTACGAACGTCGATTTCTCTGCTAATTCTTCTATGGGTATGCCGCGATAACGTAGGATTCCTTTTTCACCATCGATGAAGGTAATGTTGCTGAGGCAAGAGCCGGTGTTTCCATATCCTTCATCCAGAGTAATATATCCTGACTTGCTTCGAAGTGTCGAGATATCCAGCGAGTGTTCACCTTCTGAACCCACAATAATCGGAAATTCGTACACCTTGTTATCCAATTCAAGTTTTGCAACTTTGTTCATATCCATTCCTTATCTAAAAGATTGTCATTCTTTCCACTAAATAAAAATCTGTTTTCATCGAAAAAAATCTCAATTCTTCCAACGACCAACTTTTTTCTATTTCTCTAATTTCACTAAAATATCTTCCAGGAATTCTTTTACTTCGATCATCTCTTTTTTGATCTCTTCGTCCTGAATTTTTTTCTTCTGTGGAACGTTGATCAATTCGAGTTGTTCTCCGGTATCCGGTTCCGGGGTAAATTCTTTCATCACCTGCTTGGCGCCTTCGATGGTGTACTTCTCATCTCGCAGCAATTGCTTGATGTGCATAATGAGCTTAATGTCTTTGTTGGTGTAGATACGGTTACCGGCGCGGTTCTTTGCGGGCTTGAGTTCCGGAAATTCTGTCTCCCAGTAACGCAACACGTACTGCTCCAGTCCGGTGATCTTGCTGACTTCGCTGATGGAATAATAGAGTTTCTTGATGCTGGAATGTTTCATGGACACCTCATTCATAGGTCAGTTACTCGAAGGAAAAGTAGTAGAGGCTGCGATGGCTTGCAATCAGGCAATATTGCAACTCTTGTGTCATAATGATATTGACAGAACCCTTGGAAATTTTTCATTCCAATCTACGCAGGAAGCTCCGCGTGAACGTAGCGGTGGAAATTCTTAGGAAAATTCTTCCGCAGCTGCATGGCCATCGCGACAAGAATCTTCAGCGGCGAAGAGAGCCGAATGCGTTTAGCGAAAACATCGTAGTGAGCACGCTCGATACGAAGAAGAAGCAGATAATAGATGTTTCCCATCGTACGTGCGGCGGTGAAAAGCGGCTTGTCCTCTTCGGCAAGACATGCTTTTGCGCGGCGAAAATATTCGTGAGCGCGTTCGCACTCGAATTTCATCAATTCGACAAAGCGATTGTTATATGTCAAGTTCAACAACTCTTCTTCAGTATACTTGAAGTTCCTTAAATCTTCCAATGGCAAATAAATGCGTCCGCTCTTGGCATCGGCTTTGATGTCGCGCAGAATGTTTGTCAGCTGCAATGCTATACCAAGGTTGATAGCGTACTGTTTCGTCTTCTCGTTTGTATACCCGAAGACTTCTGCACAAATCAACCCGACCGTAGAAGCGGCGCGGTAACAATACTGCTCCAATTCAATGAACGTACCATACCGAGTGTTCCGTAAATCCATTTCCATTCCCTTGATCAATTCATAAAAATGTTCGATGGGAATATGGAACCGATGAATGATGGCCGCGAGTCTGTTTAACAGAGAGTAACGCGAAACGCCATAGAGCGATCTCTTGAGTTCCTCTGTCCACTGCAGCAGCAGTGCATGCTTTTCCTTTTCGTCTCCCGCTTCATCGACAATATCATCGGTGAAGCGGCAAAAGGCATAAATGGTTTCGATGGCGTCGCGTTTCGGGCGCGGCAAAATGAGGAACGAGTAATAAAAACTGCTCTTTCGATTCTGCGAGAAATTCGGTATGACGGATGCCGCTGTTTGCACAATTCTAAGTTACGATAAAAATGAACGAAAGAGAAGTCCCAGTTTGTCTAACATGGTAAGCGCAGGCCGTTGTATCAGCACATTATAATCCAGTTTGTGTATTTTCTGCAAAATTCGTGTGCCGCCATTCCACGTAAGCCTCAGCTCCCGCGACAGGTCTTTACCAATCATCGATAGTAACGGCTTTCCCTCTACAAAAAGTTCCGCTGTCCGTTGAACCTGGAATGCCATCAATTTGCGGAACCGGTTGTCGAATTTCCTCTCCAACAAATCCTGTTCGGAATAGGCGAATTCTTCCAAATCCTCCAATGGAAGATAGATGCGGTCTTTTTGCAAATCCACAGATACGTCCTGCCAGAAATTTGTTAATTGGAGCGCCGTGCAGATATGATCAGAAAGCTCCATCATCGTTTCGCTCCGATAATTGAACAGGAGCAGCACCAATCTCCCGATTGGATTAGCGGAGTTGCTGCAGTATTCCAGCACTTCCTCGAATGTTTCGTACCGTTTCACCGTAACGTCTGAACGGAAAGCTATAAGAAGATTTTGAAACAATTCGACAGGAATTTGAAAACGCTCCACTGTTTCGGCTAAGGCAGCAAAGACGCGATGCGTCGGATTACCGTTATAGCATTCATCAAGATACTGTCCCCACTGAAAGAGGTTATCCATCCGTTCGGCGAGAGTATAGCCCGGTTCATCGGCATAGTCATCGGCGATACGGGCAAAAGCATAAATTGCCCAAATGTACTTTCGAATTTCTTTTGGAACGAACCAAGAGGCGATAGGAAAATTTTCGTAATGACTTCGTGCAATCTGTTCACAATATCGGAACCCTTCTTCCGATGACCAGTGTTTTCTTTTGGTATGAAGTTTTGAATCGCGCATACTTACGAGAATGATGGGAATACATTTCTATAGAACTAATATGAGAAACGGCGGCGGGAAAAGCAAGCGGTTTACAGAGTGGTTTCGTCCACCGGTACGATGTACACTTCAATCGGCGTGTCGAGTCCTTTCACGAGAACAGGTTCGTGCGGAAAAGTAGGAATTTCGTCTTTGACTAAATCATAGGTACGGCGGGATATCATAATACCTTCCACCGGTGCATTGGATTCAAGACGGTTCGCAAGGTTGACATCTGAACCAAGCACCGTGTACGCAAGCTTTTTTCTCGTTCCCATGTTCCCTACTACCACTTCGCCCGTGTTGATACCAATACGGATCTTGAGCGGGAATAAATCCTCTTGTACCCACTTCTCTTTCAGCTCGCGGCATTTTTTCTGCATCTCGATAGCTGCTTTTACGCAGCGTACCGCATGGTCGGCCTGCGGTTCGGGAGCGCCGAAGAATACCATCAGCCCATCGCCGATGTACTTATCGACCGTTCCTTCGTACTTGAAAACGATCTGAACCATGGCATCAAAATACTCAGCAAGGAAATTTTGGATTTGATCCGGCGACATTATGGAAGAATAAGTGGTAAAGCTCTTTATGTCGGTAAACATGATCGTCAGCTCTTTTTTCTGAACCTCGAAGATCGATTCCGGATGTGCAAGCTGACGTTTCACCACCGATGGCGGCAAATAGGATTCAAATGATCTGCGTGTGGCTTCTTTTTCCCGTTCCTCGTTAATAAAGCGATAGACAAGCACGCCAAACACTGCTGTAACCATGATGAGAATAGGCCGCACAAGATTAATAATGAGATTGCCATAAAGGAAAATGCCAATGATGAAGACAATATATCCGACCAAGAGAACGAGAGCACCAATCCATAGTCCGCGAGAAGAAAATTTTATAGCAAGCACACCAACAATGAGCAACAATAGTATTTCGAGACCTATTTTCTCAACTGTATTAGCTTCTTTAAGAAAATTCTCGGTCAGGATTGAGTTCATGACATTTGCATGTAATCCGCCAAGCGGATACCACGGATCCGTTGGCACCGATTGAACATCCGATGCTCCAGTCGCGTTTATGTTTACAACAACTATCTTATCTTTGAACAACGGTTTCCAGTCATACTCCATCGCATCACGATCTTCTGAAACGTTATAGATCCGATCCATTTCGAAATCCACCATACGCCTCCATGGACCGACAAAGTTCACTACGATATTACACCGTTCATCGACAGGAATGACGATATCGTGAGGCTGCTGCCCTAGCCGGTATGCTCCTTTCAACGTTATACTTGTTCCCGGACGAAGGATTATTTGTTCCGGTTTGACATGCATGTAGTCACAAATCGCTCTGAATGGAAAACTCGGATAGAATGCATCGTCGTACCGGATCAAGAGAGGAACGCGCCGGAACACACCGTCACGATCTGCATTCATATTGATAAAGCCCAAACCTCGACATACCGAAGCCAATTCTGGAAATGTGAGGATCGGATTCCCACCAACATACATCGTGCTAATATCCCCGTCTACCTGTACTTTCCATTTGGTTCTCGAAAGATATTCCCAGTGTGACGCAGGTCGAGGTTGCTTTTTTAAAAGTGGTTTGTCTCTGGGGTCAAGGGACATTCCATAATAGACGTTTCCCGCCGATTTGTTACAGGCGATGAAGAAGGAGTCTTCCTCTGCACTCTGTGCTGCACGCTGTATATAGTCCCAGATTTGAGCGGCTGCCTGCATTTCACCAATGTTATGTGCAATCTGTCCATATTGCCGTCGTGAAATATATGTACCACCCGATAACACTTGAACACTGCTATCCGTTTCAACGACGTGAATAATAGTGCTATCGTACGGAACTCGGGAAGGAAAATATTGGTACCGAAGGACAAAAATCTGATCGAATGCCTGAGCGTTCCATGTTTCAAAGACATTCGGTAAAAGCCAAAAGAGGAGATGTCCAAACAAGAGAGAGGACACGATGATGATCACCGTGTCCCTCAACGTTCGTTTCTTACTGATGGTCAATGGTAATAGTCTTGCTGTAGAAATTCTTTGCTGAAATTTGTATGGCAATATCAGCAACGTCTGGACGGCGCACTACTTTTACCGTATCTGTGCTTCGGATATTCCCTCCGATCGACAGCGGTTTCTCTGCAATCGTTGCAAAAGTGGAATACCGTTTTCGAAGTCCACGGATTTCCGAAACGACTTCGTCAGCGAGCGGTTTCCTGTTCGAAGGATCAGCAGAAAAGTAATTTCCTAATTTTACCTCAAGATCAAGAAGTCGTTCGGTAGAGCCTACGAGGAAAAAGATTTCTTTTCCTGTGTTTTTATCCAGCATCATCCAATTACGACCTTTGGGGATGTAGTACGGTTTCGCCACGATATAATCGGTCTGTAATTGACGGATTGAATAAGGAAACAGCAGGGTCAAATCTCCCTGTGAATCAAGGTAGACGGCATAGACGTAACACTCTTTCGTCATTTTCACCATCATCTTAATTTCATCTCCGCTTTTTAAAACCGTATCACGAGTGATAGGAACGGGGACAGGTGTTTTCCCATTGTATCCCAAGACGCCAAAAGCCCAATCAAATTCGATGTTTGCATCATTTTGCTGAATCGTTGGCGTAGAGGCAATTAGTTGTCCGCCGAATCGAAATCCGACCACTAAAAAACTTAGAACGACCGCAAGAAGAATACTATCGCGCATAATTGGAATCCTTTCTTCAGTGAGGAAGAATTGAAATGGTCATCTCTTTGTCGTACGCTGTTTGACTCCGCGTCGGATTCTGCGCGCCGTGCGTCTTACGTTTTACCTGTTCTTCTACATATTGCATCAATTCATTGATTGTTACTGTGTAGTCATTATCATAATCGGCTTTGCCTTCCATACCTTCCAGCAAATAATAGGTGAAGACTCCGTGAGCCATTTCCGGGAATTCCTGCGATACTTCCCCGGATGCACTCGCTGTGAATACGACGACACCTTCTTTCGACTTCGATAAATCCGTAAGGTATTGATTTACCAAGTTCTGCTCGCTCACTCCTACACCGCGTGTTGCAAAGTTTACGCTGATATTACCGCTGTGGCAAGCATCAGTGAAAACAATAATACGTTTTGCGCTAATGTAACGTGCTAGCACGGTCTGAATATCCCACATGGGAAACGCTGTAGTACCAAGGGCGGTTGGATCACTATCACTCGTCAGCAGGTAAATATTTTGTGGACGTGCAGGTTCCGGCGCGCCATGTCCTGCAAAATAAATAAGCACGAGATCCATGTCAATTGCTTGACTCAAGAAATTAATGAGCGCATCCCTCACGTTCGCAAGTGTCGCATCTTTATTCAGCAATACTCGCATATGGTCGGAATCGTATCCGCCGCCTTCGGGTCGTCGGAGAAAATTTGCCAGCGCTTCTGCATCCTTGTCGGCGTACTTTAAACTCGGGATCCCAGGGTTCGTGTATTCCGATACTCCCACAACAACCGCCCACCGCTGTGGACCAGAACCACCGCGCTCTTTCTTTGTCCCGCCAGAAACAGATGAAACTCCGGAAAGCGCTGATAGAGTACGATTAACACTAACCGTTTTTGAAAATTTGTCGCCTGCCTTACTTGTGATCGATAATTGAATTTGATTATAACCAAGGACAATTGGAATATCTTCCGAAATGACATCGCCTGTTGCCTTGAACCCCGGCTCCTGCCCGTTTACAATATCTACCATGTTGGATGAAATAGAATATGAAGAAACATCGAACCATGTTCGAAATTTAAGCGGAAGAGAAACCGCACCGGTCTCAGAATTGTTCACCGGGTTTTCGATTTCCACTGCTTGATCCTTCGAAAGTCGCCGAATCTCTCCGCTCATACTGACGGAATGATTCGCTTTATCCGAAACACGGATCTCGTATGGAATCAACCCGACAGAATCAAGCTTCAGTACAGTGCTGAAACGATAAGAGGATTTCATTCCAGCAGGAATTTTTGCCGTATCTTCTGCAAAAATAGCCGTGAGCTTGACAGCTGTACCGTTTATTGTCACTTCTTTTACGTTGGTATCGTCATACACCAAACCTCGAAGTTCATATTCCCGGGCAAAGACTTTTGTAGAGACCGATCCCGCCGCAGGCTGTTCCATGACAATGCCCGGATTGATTGAATCCGGTGGAGTAAGAGTCACTTTCCAACTCTTCAAGAGGCCCGTACTTGTGCCGGTCAGGAGCGTTTCATCATTGAGAAAGACCGCGTAGGTTGCATATCCATCATGCTCAGTCATGGTCTTCACATTCGTCGATGCCGCGAGGTCGAAGATTTTTATTGTGCTATCCGCCGACGTTGAAACAACCCATCGCGTTTTTGGATCGAACGCTACAGACCAGATAGAACCTTTCTGTGCATATCTATTTTTCAATACACCGGATTGTGCATCCCACAGAAGTACCTTTCCGTCAGCAGTACCGGCGGCAAGATATTTTCCATCTGCGCTGTAGCATAATGTCGTACTTCTATCTTTTGCATCGTTGAATGTAGAAATCGTCTTTAATGTCCCGATGGAAAAGATATTGACTTGACCTTTCAACAACCCAACCGCACCGTTTTTTGCATCCGGCTGAATAGCAAGCGCAGTAATTTCTTCTTGAAATGCCGGTACAGATCCTATAGCAGTACCGCTGACAGCATCTGTGATAGTCACCGTTTTGTTTGCGCCTGCAGAAAAAATCCATCCTTCGTCTTGGAATACCACCGCATTGACTGCCTGCGAATGTATCGAGAGCGATTTTGATATAGCTCCAGTCGCCACATCGAATAAGTGTACTTGTCCATCGATTGCACCGAGTGCTAATGTTTTCCCGGAGGCGGAAAAAGATAAAGCATTCATATGTGTTGGTGTGCTGATGGGGGACGATTTCTCCTTGAGTGAAGGAATATCATAAAGCCTCAATATCTTTTCCCGAGAGAGAACAGCCAAGAGATTTGCTTTGGAAGAAACAGCGCCTCGCATAACCGGCCCTTTGAAGGCTTCTACAGATTGAAGATGTTCTACGTATAATTCTTGCTGTGAGTAAACGACGGCAACGACGGTAAGTGTCATCATCCATATAGAGAAAATAATTCTTCGTCCCAAGGTACACTCCTTATTCGATACGAGCGCTTCTATTCCAGGGATTGACGCAGTATCGTTATGTGTTTTGTATGAAAAGAAAAAGAACGTTTTTACATTTTCATTCGTGAGATATAAGGAACTATAATTTTGTATCAAAAGGAATCCGAAAATGACGGAGTTTTGGTTAGGATTATTCCTACATGCTCTTTTTGTCTGAACAAATATTCGAGGATTTTCGGGTGAATGTCAAGGAATGTCCACCTGCAATGGCAGGATTGTAAGCACTCCAGCACAAACGCATAGTAAATCAACGAAAAGAATTAATAAAAAAGGCGGCCCCGTTTTTCAGAACCGCCTTGGTTTTATTCACCAAATAATATACTCCGCACCAAAGGTCGCTGGTGCTCCAAAGCTTCAGCAACGGAGCGCGGCATCCGCCTCTGGCGGAAACTACTTCATCAGCATAAGCTTATTCGTCTGAACGATAGGCTTGCCTTCTTGCGGCTGAACTATCAACCGTGAGAAATAGATACCGCTTGCTAATCTTGAGGCATCAAATGTTGCCGTATAAAACCCAACTCCCTTCATTCCATCCTGAAGGAGTGCAACTTCACGCCCCATAACATCATATACCTTCAATGTAACATAACCGGCTTCGGGTAATTGATACGTGATTGTCGTTGTCGGGTTAAATGGGTTGGGATAGTTAGAAAGTGCAAACGTTGTCGGATTGTCAGCTTGCATTGTGATAGCTTGTCCAGGGAATGATGGACTGGCATATTTCGCATTACTGCCACTATTATAGTTGATAGTAAAATAAGCAGTTCCATTGAATCCGGTAGTATTATCGTGAACATCTACACGAACTGAAATATTCCACAGGAGCATTCCGATTGTCTCGGTTTGACTTGTTCCACCGGAGACCCAACTTGATCCGGGAGGTCCATTTAGTTCGTACCATTGATATGTAAATGATCCTGATCCGCCCGGCACATTCGCTGTATATGTCGCACGATTCCCCTTACTAAGAGAAGAGGGACCGCTAATGCCAACTCCTTCAATATTAGCAGTGTATGTTCCAGGGATTGTTGGTGTAATACTAATAGGATTACCAGAAACAATTCCACTTGGTGTTGTCCAATTTACAAAATGCAATGTGTAAGTATAATCATTCGCATCCATATAACTTATATTATCACTAGCCAGTAAAGTATGAGCGCTACCTAATGTCCATGAAAAAGTTGAACCAGAAGGATAATTCGAGCCATCAACATTCACAATACCTGAGTTAAAGGAATTATTCACGGTGATATACAGCGACGCTATATAGTTTCCCCCCCCTTGGTCCGAAGTGACATTAGTGTACGTTCTTGATGTGGGGTTAAAACTGTACCCAGTTTTCGTAGGCGTCACCGTACCCGACCAACCGTAGTTAACCTTGCCAGCGTAATTTCCACTTGCATCTGTGCTTACGCCCAATCCATTCATAACGACACCGCTGACGCCAACAGAACCAGAGATGGTATAGGTATTAATAGCAAATGTCGCGGAGATTGTTTGGTTGGATATGACGTTGTTAAATGTAAAACTTGAAACCGCTCCTACTGAATTAGTATTAACATTAACATCGGCAATGCGATATCCTGGGTTAGCGTTTATTTTAAAAGTCTGACTACCTCCGAGAACGACAACTACCGAGCCAGATGGTGTTATCGTACCACCCGTTCCTGCTGATGCTGTAATAGTAAATTTTGTTGAAATTGTAAAAAACACCACGTCATATGTTGAATCTTCAGTAGTTGAACCATCATCAGAATTAAAATAATATTGGACCAGATATATCGTTGCATTGTGTCCACCGAGTGTCATATTAACTACATCGTAAGGACAAGGATTATAATTCTTAGGAAATATTTTTTGACTACCATCAACAATAATAAAAAAGTAATAATCACCTGTATACCCGCTCTGAGATTTACCCATTGTTCCATCTGGAACGATATTGCAAGTCCATTTAAAAGCAACATCCATTTTTGTTTGGCCTGTGGTACAATAAATAGTAGCACTACTAGTTGGATAAGTGAATGCTACACTTGGGAGAGTTTGAGCCTCAAGTCTATTGCTCATTATAAGTGTTATAAAAAGGAAAGCAAGTTTTAAAACTTTTATTTTTTTCATTATTAATTCTCCTTTTTCTTGAATTATTTATCTATCGTTTTCTAAAAGAACCTGTTTACATCGTTTCTAATTTATCAATGGTTGATCGGCAAACTAGAAATACACTAATTGATACAAATTTATCAATCTGAAATCATAACAGTATTATTTAAACATAGGCATTACCTCCGTTTAGGTTTTGTAAATGTAGGATTTTTGGTTTTTTGCAACTGTGAAAGCACTGCTGCCTCACATCAATACCTCACCACCGGCAGATGTGTCCCCTATATAAAAGGTAAAACTTTGCTGCGATTTAGTCAAATTCCTGCTTGTAGTATTTTAACAAGTTGGCTGTAACGTTTTCGCTACAGAGCTTATAGTGATTTCAATGGTAGCGATTATTGACCTTAACAAGGCATTTACTCATGAGATGGAGAAGTCAACCCATCGCAAAGGTCTTCTGTTGTTATTTTTAAGATCACATACTCGTGATATAGAAACGAAAAAGGTAGCTCGAAGTAAACTCCGAGGTATTAAACCCGATAAAGAATAAAATTTTACGAAGGTTGAAGGCTTGAGAGGCAAGAATATGTTCTAGAGACATGAATTACCGCTGCTTCTTTTTCCACCATCGATTGAGCCGCTCGCGTATGTCTTTCTCCCTTCCAAGATCGGTGGGCTTGTAATAGAACTTCTCTTTCAAATTATCCGGAAGAAATTGCTGTTCAATAAAGTGGCCGGGAAAATCGTGACTATATTTGTATTCTTTCCCATAGCCAAGTTCGTCCATCAATTTTGTTGGAGCATTGCGGATATGAAGAGGCACTGGAAGATTTGGAAGATTTCGCACGTCACCCCACGCTTCTTCAATTGCACGATACGAAGCATTGCTCTTCGGGCATGAAGCGAGATATACCGCCGTTTGCGCAAGCACGATACGCGCCTCCGGCATACCGATGTAATCGATTGCAGTGAAGCACGATGTTGCCAATGTAAGAGCGTACGGATCGGCATTGCCGATATCTTCCGAAGCAAGCACGATCATCCGGCGCGCGATGAATTTCGGATCCTCGCCTCCATCCAGCATACGTGCCATCCAATAGACTGCGGCATCCGGATCGCTTCCGCGCACACTTTTGATAAAGGCCGAGATGATGTCATAATGCTGTTCGCCTTCTTTGTCATAGAGTGTAAATTTTCTCTGGAAGGCTTCTTCAATTTTTTGTTTGGTGATCATCACAGAACCATCAGCGGCCGGCTTCGTCAGGCGAATGGCATTTTCCAGCCCGTTGAGAAGTTTGCGCGCATCACCGCCGGATAAAAGCATCAGGAATTCACGATCAGCAATTTCTATCTTGCGTTTCGAGAGAATTATATCACTTTCCAGTGCATGGTCAAGAATTTTATTTAACGCATCTTTGTTCAGCGATTCCATAACATAGACCTGGCACCGTGAAAGAAGCGGTGAGATGACTTCAAACGATGGATTCTCCGTCGTCGCACCGATCAGCGTGATGATCCCTTCTTCGACCGAATGTAGCAGCGCATCCTGCTGTGCTTTGTTGAAACGATGAATCTCGTCAATAAAAAGGATAGTGCGTTTGTTTAGTGTCTTGAGATTTTTCTCGGCACGAGCAATGATTTCGCGGACGTCTTTCACACCGGCTGCAACCGCATTGAGCTGATGAAACTCCGCCTGAATATAATGTGCCACCAAACGCGCCAATGTTGTTTTGCCCACTCCCGGCGGTCCCCAGAAAATCATGGATGCAATCTCTCCGCTCTCCAACATCAACCGAAGCGGCTTATCGGGCTGAGTCAAATGGTCCTGGCCGACAAATTCGTTCAATGTTTTCGGGCGAACGCGTTCCGCTAATGGTGCTGACGGAGGACGTGCAGATCGAGATTCTTCTTTAGAAAACAAATCGGACATAATAAAATTTTATTTTTCTTTTGAGAGATTGGTTCATCCATCAAGCTCTACGTCATAGAGAAGAGTCCTTATTTCTCTTTCTTCACCTGATAGACCGTTTCGCCTTCTCGCTTCATTCCGTACTTTTCCCGGGCGATTTTTTCGATCGTTTTCTTATCCCCCTCCAACGCTTTGATCTGTTCCTGGAGCCGTTTGGTTTCTGCACTATCGGCTTTAAGTTTCTCGATCCATTCATTGTGCTGCGATTCGAGACTGAGTCGTTTGAGGATCCCTTTATTATCAAATAAAAGGTAGAGAAAGAGAAAGAAGAGAAGAATGAGAAGTATCGTGCGTCTTTTATTTTTTGCCGCTTTCTTTGCAATTCGTTTCAGGAGACGTTCCGGCTGGATATTTCTATAGAATTGATTGTCCATCAAACCTATACTCATGTGTACCAATTATTTTTCGGCTGGTAGGTTGTTTTGAGTTTCTTTTTTGAGGCATGCCGTGACAGTGCAAGCTGAATCAATGTATCCAGCAATGCGGAATATGACAGTCCGGAAGCTTCCCAGAGTTTCGGATACATGCTGATGGAAGTAAAACCGGGAAGAGTATTTATCTCGTTGAGAACAATACGATTTGTTTTTCGATTCACAAGAAAATCAACGCGGGCCATACCTGCACAATCCAAGACCCGAAATGCATCCAACGCATACATTTGTATTTTCTTTGCAAGAGGTTTCGGCAGTTTTGCAGGAATGATTACTGTTGTCTTTCCATCGACATACTTCGCATCGTAATCATAAAATTCATTCGATGGAACAATCTCACCTAAGACCGACGCAGCAGGATTGTCATTTCCCAGCACACTGCATTCAATCTCGCGCGCGTTTTTTACTCCCTGTTCCACTAAAATTTTTCTATCAAACTGCGCCGCCTGTTCTATCGATGTGAGCAATTCTTTACGGCTGCCTGCTTTACTGATACCAATACTCGAGCCGGAGTTCGCCGGTTTAATAAAAAGCGGATATTTTAGTTTTCGCTCAATCTCAGCGATACATTTTTTCTGCTGTGCTTTGTATGTTTCATGTACAAACCAGACGCCAGGCGATACGGGAATATGTGCCTGCTGTAATAATTCTTTTTGAATGACCTTATCCATTCCGACTGCCGAGCCGAGCACTCCGGCGCCGACATACGGAATATCTGTGAGTTCCAATAATCCCTGAAGCGACCCATCTTCACCGTAGGTGCCGTGAATTAAAGGGAAAATAACATCGATCGGTCTCCCGGTACTGCCGCTCTCACCGAGAATAACCAGCGATTGTTTGCGGGGGTCAGGCACGAGCATGTGCTCCGGTTCGTTATCGATAGATTTTTTTTCCTTTAGCAGGCGAAGAGTTTCTCCGGAACTCAGCCATTGTCCGGTTGACGCTATTCCGACAGGAACAACTTCATATTTCTCTTTATCCAGCGCATTGATGACAGATGAGGCAGAGACAAGCGAAACTTCATGCTCGACTGATCGCCCGCCAAAAATGATACCGATACGGATTTTGTGATTACCTGGTTCTTGGCTTTTTGTCATAGACAATTGATTATTTTTCTGATTTGAATTTTCCATGTTCCCACGTACTTCGTGAATATGATAGGGAAAAGAGTGGAGAGGTGCAACGAATGTCGGAATGAAGTATTGCGTTTCGATGGAAAACTCAGTAGGTTTTTGCAGCTGGATCATTCATCAGACCCATCATTTATTACTGGAGATCGATTTTCATGAACAGTCCACTGTTCGCAAAAAAACCTCTGTCCCTCCTCCTCGAAGAAATGAAGGGAGAGAATCGCCTGCGCCGGGTACTCGGACCCGTAACCCTTACCAGTCTCGGTGTTGGAGCTATTATTGGAACCGGCATTTTTGTATTAACCGGTGTCGGTGCCCATGATAAAGCTGGCCCTGCATTGATTCTTTCCTTCGCTGCATCAGGCGTGGCATGTGTTTTCGCAGCTCTTTGTTATTCTGAATTTGCTTCGATGGCTCCCGTTGCCGGCTCGGCATACACGTATGCATATACAACACTTGGTGAATTGTTTGCATGGATTATCGGCTGGGATCTTGTGCTGGAATATGCAGTAGCTTCGGCTGCCGTTGCTCATGGCTGGTCTGCTCACTTTCAAGATCTTCTTAAAAGCTTTGGCGTTTATATCCCGCACTCATTCTCCAGCGCGCCGTTTGATTTTGATTTGCGAGCCGGCCACTTCTTTGCCACCGGGTCATTTCTCGATCTTCCTGCTATTATCATCACAGCAATTATCACATTCATTTTAGTAAAAGGAATCAGAGAAAGTGCTGTATTTAATACAACAATTGTTGCGATCAAATTAGTTATTGTCTTGTTTGTGATTGTAGTTGGTGTATTCTATATCGATCCGAATAATTGGAAGCCATTTGCTCCATTTGGGTATACGGGAATCAGTTTCTTTGGTCATACACTATTCGGGCAAACTAGCGCAGATGGCGTTCCACTCGGTATGCTCGCTGGCGCGGCAATTATCTTTTTTGCATACATCGGTTTCGATTCTGTTTCCACGCATGCGGAAGAAGCACGAAATCCGCAGCGCGATGTTCCTATCGGCATTATTGCCTCACTTCTTATTTGCACGGTATTGTATATTGCTGTCTCTGCAATCATTACCGGCATGGTTCGTTACGATCAAATTGATATCAATGCTCCGGTTGCAAATGCCTTTGCACAGAAAGGATTACCCTGGGCGCAACGCCTCATTGATGTCGGAGCCATTACAGGCATTACTTCCGTACTGCTCGTGATGATGTTAAGCCAGCCGCGGGTACTTTTAGCAATGGCACGCGACGGTATGGTGCCTGAGAGTTTCTTCGGCGCCGTGCATTCGAAATTCCGCACGCCGTGGAAGTCGACAATTCTCACCGGAGTTTTTGTCGCTGCAATGGCAACCCTCCTTCCGCTTCGTATACTTGCAGAGCTGACGAATATCGGGACATTGCTGGCATTCGTGATCGTTTGTACAGCAGTGCTCATTATGCGCAAAACCAACCCCAAAGCAGAACGCCCATTTCGAGCACCATTTGTACCCTTTGTGCCGATCGCCGGTATTGTTTGTTGTTCGATACTCATGTTTTCATTGCCTGTAGAAAACTGGTGGCGTTTGTTTATCTGGCTGGGAATCGGTTTCATTATCTACTTCAGTTATGGCCGGCGGCATTGTGTGACAGCGCGAATTCGGCGGGGTGAAGTAATCGTACCATCATCAGAAAAATAGGCAAAAGTTGCATTGAACGTCCTCAAGAAGTGGTCGCTTAAATTTTCTATATATGAATCGTTAGGAGTTTTCCCGTAATGAATATGGTCAGATGGGGTATTATCGGTTGCGGTGATGTTACTGAATTCAAAAGCGGACCAGGTTTTCAGAAGGCTAAGAATTCTACGTTGGTCGCTGTCATGCGTCGGAATGGAAAACTCGCTAAAGATTATGCCCGGCGTCATAATGTCCCAAAATGGTATGACGACGCTGAAGCACTGATCAGTGATCCCGAGGTAGATGCCGTATACATTGCGACTCCACCATCGTTCCATAAAGAGTACACACTTAGAGCTGCGCAAGCCGGCAAATCTGTATATGTGGAAAAACCTATGGCATTGAATTCGGAAGAATGCCAAACGATGATCGAAGCGTGTAAAAAAGCTGGGGTGCCGCTTTTTGTTGCTTATTATCGCAGAGCACTAGAACGATTCCTGAAAATCAAAGAATTAATCGATTCCGGAATAATCGGTGATGTCCGATTTTTGAATATCTTGTTTTTTCAACCAAATTCAATTGACCCAGAAAAAGAACTTCCATGGAGAGTGCACCCAGAAATTTCTGGCGGAGGGTTATTCGTTGATCTTGCCCCGCATACGTTGGACTTTCTTGATTACGTCTTAGGCCCGATTACATCTGTTCAAGGACTTGCCTCAAACCAAGTAGGCATTTATCCTGCGGAGGATATCGTAAGTGGAGCATTTAGATTTCAATCAAGAGTTCAGGGAATTGGGACATGGTGTTTTTCCAGCTTCCGGAAAAATGATAACACAGAAATCATCGGTAGTAAAGGAAAAATTTTCTTCTCGACATTCGACGCCCAACCCATAAAGCTTACAACACTGAATGGAGAAACCGAGTACGCTGTAGCTTATCCACAGCATATTCAACAGCATCTGATACAACTTGTT
This sequence comes from Bacteroidota bacterium, assembly GCA_050013655.1. Classification (GTDB taxonomy): domain Bacteria; phylum Bacteroidota; class Ignavibacteria; order UBA10030; family UBA10030; genus Fen-1298. The sequence goes on from JBEKEV010000001.1 coordinate 178,778, forward strand.
GTAGATGATCTCATCGGCATTGGACATTGTCCGAGTACAGGCGAAACAGCCCTCCGAACAACATGGGTTATGGATCAGCTGCTAAAACAATATTACCAAAAGTAATTCGATTACTGAGTGAATCCACTGAATCTTTTCAACGGAATTTAAATGATTGTTGCTAGTGCTCATCCTGAATTCAAACGCGGGCTCGGATTGCTCGATTCGACGATGATCGTCATCGGTTCGATGATCGGCTCCGGCATTTTTATCGTCAGTGCGGATATCGGACGGATTGTTGGAGCGCCAGGATATCTCCTCTTGGTTTGGCTCATCACCGGTGTGATGACGATGATTGCTGCACTCAGTTATGGCGAGCTTGCCGGTATGATGCCTCACGTCGGCGGACAGTACGCTTATCTCCGTGAAGCATACAATCCTTTCATTGCATTTCTCTACGGATGGGCATTGTTCCTGGTCATTCAAACAGGAACAATCGCTGCAGTAGCTGTAGCCTTTGCAAAATTTACGGGTGTTTTGATTCCCTGGTTTAGTGAAAAAAATATTCTTCTTTCCATCGGTAAGTTCCACATTACTGCAGCACAAATTCTCGCAATTCTGAGTGTCATTCTCTTGACCTCTGTGAACATGCGAGGCTTGCAGGAAGGAAAAATTGTTCAGAACATTTTCACATGTACAAAAATCATCGCTCTTCTTGGATTTGTTTTTCTCGCATTGTTCGTTGGTCAAAACACCTTTGCCATCGCTGCAAACTTCAGCAAATTTTGGAGTGCGACCTGGACACAAGTAGCAGATAGCAAGATTCTTTCTATCTCGCCGCTCTCCGGCATGATGCTTCTCTCCGCTATTGGTGTAGCCATGGTGGGTTCACTTTTTTCAGCTGATGCGTGGAATAATATTACATTCACTGCGGGAGAAGTCACAAATCCAAACCGCAACATTCCGTTAAGTCTTGCGCTGGGAACAGGAGCGGTCATTCTCATTTACATTCTCGTAAACATCGGGTACTTGTTGGTTCTGCCTTTGACCGGTTCGCCTGAAGCAACAGATGCAGTAGGACGAGGAATTCAATTTGCCGTCAGCGACAGAGTCGGAACAGCAGCCGCTTCTGTCATTTTCGGCGAGAGTGCTGCAATTATTATGGCAGTGATGATCATGATATCAACTTTCGGATGCAATAATGGATTAATACTTGCAGGAGCGCGAGTGTATTATGCAATGGCAAAGGATGGGTTATTCTTCAAGAGTGCAGGAATGTTAAATCAGAAATCGGTGCCCGGTGCTGCACTTGTTGTCCAATGCATATGGACATGTCTTCTGTGTCTCTCCGGCACTTATGGTGATTTGCTTGACTATGTCATTTTTGTCGTGCTGGTGTTTTATATTCTCACAGTGACCGGGATTTTTATATTACGAAAAAAACGTCCGGATGCTGACCGGCCGTACAGAGCATTTGGTTATCCAATCATACCGATAGTTTACATTTTCCTCGCTGTTGCTATTTCGATTGATCTGCTCATCTTTAAACCTCAGTACACCTGGCCGGGATTAGGGATTGTGCTGTTAGGTATTCCGGTGTATTTTGTTTGGAAGAGATATAGATTCAGAACTGTATCATAAACAGCAACGCCCTCAAAAGGGGGGCGTTTGCATGTTCTGATAATATGATTCATCCTTATTTGATAAGCAGCATCTTTTTCACTTTGACAAACTGCTTACTATCTTGCGGCTGCACTACCAACCACGTGAAGTACACTCCGCTCGCCAATCTCGCACCATCGAAGACTGCCGTATAATACCCGGCTCCCTTATTCCCATCTACCAGCACAGCCACTTCGCGTCCCATAATATCACATATGCTCAATGTCACGTGACTGGCTTCAGGAAGCTGATAGCTGATCTTCGTCGATGGATTAAACGGATTCGGATAGTTCTGCCGCAGGAGAAATTGGCCGGGAAGTTCGTTCTGTCCGGACTTCTCATTGGCCGAGGTGAGAATACTCCCGTTCATCGTGATATTGTTAAACTGCAGATCGATAATATTGGAAATCGTGTTCGATGAACTCTTGATATTCGTAAAGGTGCAGTTGGAGAGGACGACATTGTTCAGCGGTGAAGCGGCAAGCCCGACCATGTACAATGCATTCGGCGCTTGTGTGCACACGAGACTATCGAAATAGAGATTCCGCACGACGGGGATAAATAACCCGGTTTCACCGCCGTAATTACAGTCGATATAGATGATGTATTTCGACACTGTAAGCACGGAGATGTTCCTTTCGTAGATATTCTCGATCGTGCCGCCGCGCTGGGTGTTCGTCTTAAATCTTAGTGCGTATTGTAGGTTTGCGCTGTTCATCGTGTCGTTTTCAGCAAAGACATTGTTGATACCGCCGGATGTCTCACTCCCAATCGTTATCCCACCGTGACCATCTTTCATTATGCAATTCTGGATTATCACATTTGAACATGGAATATTTATTCTGCGCCCGTCAGCATTTCGTCCTGATTTAATTGCAATGCAATCGTCACCGGTAGAGAAGGAACATCCTCTGATAAGAACATTTGTGCAGCACTCAGGGTCGCAGCCATCTGTATTGGGTCTTGTGTCGCCGCTATTCGCAGTAACAGTCACATTGAGGACAGAGACATTCCGGCAGAGAACCGGATTTATTCCCCACATCGGAGAATCTTTAAACGCCCTGCGCAAGAATGTTCGTACATCGGTATGGTTGAAAGAAGTTTGGACGAAGATGATGACCAGATCCGAAGATCCGCTGCTCTACAGGAATGCTGTCCGCTACCATCGAGTTTAAAAGTGTAGTGTCGGCACTGCTTGAACTTTTCCATGACCACCAATTATTGCTTGATGCCTGTCCGTCAAGAACTCCTTCACCGGTAATTGCAATGTTAGTTTGTTCGAATGCATAGATGAGCGGTGAATAATTCAGACATTCTACGCTTTCAAATCGTGTGTATACAACGGGTAAATATTTCAAAGGATCGGTCGAAAATTTAATCGTAGCACCCAATGCTACATAAAGATTTACATTGCTTTGAAAATGAATCGCTCCAGTGAGATATGTCCCTGCGGGCACGACTACGCGACCGCCGCCTGCTTTTGAACAAGAGTCAATTGCAGTCGCAAATGCGTTGGTACAGTCTGTAGTACCATCGCTGACCGCACCGGATGATGTGAGAAGAAAATCCTTGTCGGGAAACTGCAGAGGAATGATGGATTGGAGTATCAAAGGAACTCGTTCCCATCCGGTTGTATCACTCGTTTGTTGATGGAGCGCTGCAGAGAAACACGGAAAAAAGAACATCCCTGCAGTTATGAAGATAATCTTCATAACTATACACTTTCTCAGTATTGATAAATGAAGATCATGCTGTGTCAGAACTCCTCTCCGAAAATTTGAAGAACGACTAGAATATTTGGTCGCCATGACACAGTCAAAACAAACCAAAAAATATTATACTAAATCTTCCAAGGTCTGCCGTTGACGAATGATCCGCACACGATCTCCGTTCACGAGAATTTCAGCAGGACGAGGTCGACCATTGTAATTGGAACTCAGCACAAATCCATACGCACCGGTCGTGAGCACTGCAAGATAATCCCCGGCAATGGGTTTCGCGAGCAATCGTTCCCGAGCAAAAAAATCGCTGCTTTCACAGATCGGGCCAACAATATCAACCTTCTCATGTTCGTATGTATCAATGGATACCGGAACGATTTGATGGTACGCCTGATAAAGGCTGGGTCTAAGCAAGTCGTTCATACCGCCATCAACGATGACAAATTTTTTCGTCGAATTTTCTTTAACAGAAATCACACGTGTAATTAAGACGCCGGCATTTGCTATAATCGAACGTCCCGGCTCAATCCAGATAGAACAATCGGCTGACCGAAGAATGGGTAACACTGCTGCGAGAAATTCCACCGGAGAAGGCACAGACATGTCTGCTCCCTCCTCTTGCGGCAGCGCCTCATGGGAAACAGCGCCAGCGTACGGAACTCCAAAACCGCCGCCAAAATCAATATGCGTCAAATTGATACCAGCTGAACGCAATTTCTCGATCAATCCGACCACATAGTTCGCCGTTGCGACAAACGGTTCCACTTTCGTAATTTGTGATCCAATATGGGTATGAATTCCAATCAGTTCCAGCGATGATAACGAGGCTGCATACTGATATACCTCGAATGCCTTCGACGCTTCGATGCCAAATTTAGTCGATCGTAGACCCGTGGTAATGTATGGATGGCTTTGTGCATCAATATCTGGATTGATGCGAAGCGCAATGCGGGCTTTCTTACCCATTCGAAGCGCTGCACGTGAGATCGTGTGCAGTTCTGCTACCGATTCAACGTTGAAGGAAAAAATGTTCCGCGTCAATGCGTATTCGATTTCATCTTCTCGTTTCCCCACACCTGCGAAGACAATTTTATCCTGAGTAAACCCGGCTTTTAACGCAAGATACAACTCCCCGACAGACACTACATCCGCACCAGCGCCTTCTGCAGCGAGCAATTTTAAAATAGAATGATTCGCATTCGCCTTCAGCGCATAACACACGAGGTGATTCATTTCTCCCAGCGCGCCGCGGAGTGATCGATAATTCTCCGTGATTTGGTTCTTGCTATAAACGTACAACGGTGTACCGTACTCTTCCGCTAACTCTTTTAAAGGAATATCTTCACATGTGAGGGCGTTTTCTTTATATGTTATATAATTCATGTACGATTTGAGATTTTCGCTTGATAAGAAAGCATCGTGATATATCTATTTCTATTCCTCATTTATGTAAACAACCCAATAAGTATATCTAATGGCATGCGCAATGTGAGTACAATAGAAAAAACAGCATGCTGAAACGGCGCTATTCGCATCAGCATAATAATAATAATAATTCCGAAGAATCCGATTTGCCGAAACTGCTCGCCTATTTTTTCCGGAAGCAGCGATGATAATACATGCGAACCATCTAACGGTGGTACGGGAATCAGATTAAAGACCGCAAGAAAAATATTCAGCGTGATACCGGCGGCGAACATGCGAATCACAAATGTTGCCATTTCACGTTGAAGATCACTTTCGGCCAGCGTCATCAAACCGAGAATGTGCACTGAAAGAATGTAGAAAATCGAACAAAAGCATGCCATCAATAAATTAGAGAACGGACCTGCAATGGAGACAAGAATATCGTCCCGATGAAAATTACGAAAATGAGCCGGATTGACTGGTACCGGTTTTGCCCATGCAATAAACACAGATCCAGCAGAGATAAACGACAACAATGGAATTGCAATAGATCCAATTGGGTCAATATGGGGAATCGGATTAAATGTTAACCGGCCGGCATCACGAGCTGTGGTGTCGCCCAGACGCAGCGCCACCCATCCATGTGCTACTTCATGCACAACTATGGAAAAAAGCAGAATCGGTAATACATAAAGAGAATCCAAGAGAATGTCCTTTCAAAAACAATCCGTCCCGCTGCGATGCGGGACGGGCAAAAAATACTATCTGCATTCAACACCTATGATATAGGTACCAAAAAATGTGGTGGAATTCAAGAAGTTCCCGTATGTGAATCATTGCATCTGCGGCACTGTTTTTCTATATTCATTCAATATTTCATATGGCATCATATGCACTTTGACTGTCCGAGGTTTCAAATGAACATCAGATTCTTGTCCTTGTTCTCTGCTATCCTTTGCGTTGCGACGATTCTCAATGCTCAGGCACCCTCTGTTCAACTAAAAATTAAGGAAAAATCCGGTTTCTTAGGTATGGGTGGTCCTCGCACACTGAAGATCGAACTCTCGAATCAAAATCGCCAACAACCATTAACAAGCGACAGCGTTAATAGTGGGGAGTTTTTCTACTTTCTTGTGACACCTTTAGAAGATTGGAAGCTTGATGAGGATTTTGCAAAGGAAGAGATTTCTAAAATCAATATTAATCAAGACGGAAATAAAATCTCCATTGCATGGAAGAGCGATCTGATCAAGGGGGGAAACAATGCCATGTTGCTTGGATTCTCAAAGACGTTCAAATTCAACCTTCCCTTTACGTTCCAATATCCGGTCGATGAAGTAATGAATCAGGCTGAGTATGCAGTACCGCAGGAACTATGGCCGGGCTTTACGACAATCACCGATCTTACGAAGCAAGCCGAAACCGCAACAACTGCGAAACAATTCAAATCAGCTATTGGATTCTATGAGCAAATTCTGGGGAACAAAAACTTGCAGATTTTCCCTCAATACGAAGAGTCAAAGAAAAAGCGCACTCAATGTTTCGATAGTTTTCATAATGAAACTTCTTTGTCATTCCAAGCGGCAGCTACAAATGCACAAATGGATTTGAATTCACGTATTGCCCTTATGGATGGGTTTAAGCCGAACTTTAAGATGATACTCGATTCACTACCGCGGTCCGAGTGGAACATCGGTTCGCTTGATTCAACTATCGCCCCTATTTTAAATCAATGCCGAAATTCACTCGCCCATCTCAACAGTATTCGTGATTCGCTCCAACATATTCTGGACGATCAGAACGTACGATGGATTATCGAAGGCTCCGCAACGGGTAAAAACGGTTATCTTTATGTATATATGATCGAAACATTAGCATCGGCATTTTCATCTCTCAATTTTGCTGACACACTTGCGCCAGAATTGAAAGTGAAGATATCAGATGAATATCAGGCACGGTTGGCAAAATATGACATCATGTCGTCGTATGAGACATTCATCCGCATTTGTAATGAACGGTATCAAACACATCTTCCCATTTTTCCGATCGATTTTCTTCCAAACCTCAAGAAAGACAGCATTTCTTTTTTCCTGCCCTATTATTCAATGCTCAAAGCAGTAAACGATTATTACTATGGCAACTTCGAAAGCGCAAAGAAAGAGATTATCCATATCTTCCGAACGAATTACGAACCGGACATCAATAGTCGATTTGACGTGATGCGTGTGGTCATTGCGAACCGCGAACAACGTATTTCACCGGACGTGATGAAGATGTTCGAAGAAGCAGAACAATTGGAAAAAGCGAAAGATCTTCAGAATGCACAAGACAAATACCGCCAAATCACATTGATTGCACCGAATTTTGCGTACGGGTTTTTTATGCTCGGAAAATTCTACAGTCGTACAGGCGATCCCATCCGGGCAAATTATTCGTATCAACGTGCGTATCAAATTGACTCACTTTATTTGAGCGCCTATCGCGAGAGCTATAGTATCTTTCTGAAGCAGAGCAACTTCAAAGAAATTATTAACATGTATTCCATAGCACTTACTAAAGGGAACAATTATTGGGAAATTAATTATACTTTGGGCGTAGCTTTTCTCGGCGAAGCAGATCCGGCACGCGCCATCCAAAGTTTTGAACGCGCACTTGCACTCAATTCAAAAAGCTATAGTACAAATATCCAGATTGGACTCGCCCATCAGAATGTAAAGAACTACCAAAAAGCGCGCGAGTATTTTAACAATGCCATTGGCTTGGATCCCACGCGGCAGGAAGCAGTCGATTATCTGACAAAGTTGAACGAACTCCAGCGAACCGGCAGATGAATCCAATGTTTCAAGAAATGTTGCGAAAGGGATTCCAAGGTGAATCCCTTTTTGCTTTTCATTCAATCGGTTCTTATATTGAAACGCCCAATTGCAGGCGTTTATGAGAGAACGCTCAGCTTATTGGGCATTTTTTACAAAGGGGCACGTGGCGAAACTGACAGACGCGTCCCGCAAAACGATTTCGGGTAGATGGCGAAACTGGCAGACGCGCTAGCCTTAGGAGCTAGTGGAGTAATCCATGGGGGTTCAACTCCCCCTCTACCCACAGAGGTTTTGCGGGACGGGGAAACCCATGTGGGTTCGAGTCACCCCGTGCCCACGAATCATATATTATAAATTAAAGGAAGTTGAGCGTGGAAGTAACCATTCAATCGTTGTCAGATGTCTCACGCGAAGTGGAAATCACCGCCACAACAGAAGACCTTGCACCTCATTTTGACAAAGTATATTTAGAGTATCGAAAGAAAATCGAAATTCGCGGATTCCGAAAAGGAAAAGCACCATTAGACATCGTCAAAAAACTTTATGGCGATTTAATAGAAAACGATTCTCTGAATGAAGTCGCTACCGAGATGTACCGCAAAGCTGTAAAAGAAAAAGAGTTGCAACCCATCGGCGACCCCGTACTCGTCGACATGAATTATAAACGAGGCGAAAGTTTTCGGTGCAAGATTCAATATGATATCCGTCCGACCATAGAGGTGAAACAATACAAAGGTATTGCAATAGAGAAAAGTGTGCATGCCATAACCGATAACGAGGTTGAAAAAGAAATCATTCGTCTGCAGCGGATCAATGCTATAATGGAAGAAGTGGAGGCTGTCACCGATCCAGAGCATATTGTCACCGCGACCCTCCAGGACTTAGACGACAGCGGTACTCCGCTCATCGGGAAGAAAAGTGATGATATTCGTTTTTATCTCGCCGACGATCAGCTTGAGCAGCCATTTAAAGACGCGTTAAGAGAAGCGCGAAAGGGCGGTAATTATCGCGTGCAATTTGAACATAAGCACGGTGAGCATGCACACAACGTCAACACACAAATCATCGTCACGAAGATTCAAAAAGTCACACTCTCACCGCTGGACGATGCGTTTGTCGCTAAGGTCACAAAAGACAAGTTCATAACTGTCGATTCATTACGGGCAGGAATTCGGGAAGATATCATTGCCTATTGGAAGGAAAAAACCGAGCGGCAGGTGATTAACTCGATAACATCTGAAATTATCCGGCTTCATGAATTTCAGGTGCCGGAATCGCTTACACGCAGTGTGCTTGAAGGGTTGTTGGAAGAAGTGAAGAATGAATATCCCAACAAACGATTACCGGATGAATTTAACATCGAGAAATTTAACAAAGAGAACCGCGCGTATGCCATCTACCAGGCAAAGTGGGCATTATTGCGCGAAGAGTTGATCAAAGCAGAGAATATCACCATTTCCGATGGAGACCTTGAAAAGTTGGCCGAAACGGAATCTGCCAAAATTAAAATTCCGAAAGATCGTCTTATCAGCTATTACAAATCATCCGAACAGATCAAAGATCGCCTTGTCGGCGATAAGCTATTGAAAATTCTTGTGGATTCTGCAAAAATAAAGGAAATCCCTGAAAAAGTGTAAGAGAAAAGGAAAAAAACATTATGGCATATCCTGAAATCTATAATCAACTCGTTCCCATTGTCGTAGAACAAACCGGTCGTGGTGAGCGATCATTCGACATTTTTTCGCGGTTGCTGAAAGAGCGGATTGTATTCCTCGGCACACCTATCGACGATACAGTCGCCAGTCTTACCATTGCCCAGTTATTGTTCCTCGAATCGGATGATCCGGATAAGGACATTCACCTCTATATTAATAGCCCGGGCGGAAGTGTGTCTGCTGGCCTTGCCATTTATGATACGATGCAGTATATTCGTCCAGATGTTTCCACCATCTGTATGGGTATGGCGGCAAGTATGGCAGCTGTGCTGCTGGCAGGTGGAATGAAAGGAAAGCGTACAGCACTTCCTAATGCGCGGGTGATGATTCACCAGCCATGGGGCGGCGTGCAAGGTACGGCATCTGATATCAGTATTCAAGCGGAAGAGATTCTCAAAACCAAGAAACGGATTAACGAGATTCTTTCTATGCATACCGGACGTTCAATTGATCAAGTTGAAAAAGACACGGATCGAGATTATTATCTCGCTGCCGATGAAGCAAAAGAGTACGGATTGATTGATAATATTCTCGTGAAGCGAGTCGGTGAAGTAAAGAAAGAAAAATAATCGTTCACAAATTACCGGTACTTAATAAAAGCCGGAAACGATATGACACAAAAACCTAGACAAGGCGAAAAAATTGCGTGCTCCTTCTGCGGGCGCACGCCGGAAGAAGTCAACAGTATCATCGCAGGACCGGATGTATATATTTGCGACCTCTGCGTTGGGAGTTCCGTTGACATCATCAAGAACAATATGGCGGCAATTAATGCGCGGCGGTTTGGCTTCCGTCGTTCACTAACACCTGTTGACATTAAGAAGTCCCTTGATGAATTTGTCGTCGGACAAGAGCATGCCAAACGCACACTTGCAGTAGCGGTGTACAACCATTACAAGCGCATCGATGCAAGCGATCAAATGGCAAATCTCGATGAAGTGGAAATCGAAAAGAGCAACATCCTCCTCGTTGGGCCAACGGGAACCGGTAAAACACTGTTGGCACAAACACTTGCACGAATTCTTGATGTACCTTTTGCCATTGCCGACGCAACGACATTAACAGAAGCCGGCTATGTCGGTGACGATGTTGAAACGATCCTCGTCTATCTGCTACAGAACGCCGATTATAATGTTGAGAAAGCTGAGCGAGGTATCGTTTATATTGATGAGATTGACAAAATTGCTCGTAAAGGCGACAGTGCTTCTATTACGCGTGATGTTTCCGGCGAAGGTGTACAGCAAGCACTGCTGAAAATCCTCGAGGGCACCATCGCCGGTGTTCCGCCGAAAGGCGGGCGCAAACATCCCGAGCAAAGTCTCATTAACGTCAATACAAAGAACATCCTCTTCATTTGCGGTGGTGCATTCGATGGATTGGAGAAAATTATCGAGCGGCGTGTGAGTCAAAATCCAGTTGGGTTTGGAGCTGATCTTAAAGGGAAGAAGAGCAAGTCCCGTGAAAAAATTTTACAGCAAGTAGAGCCGGATGATTTGCTCAAGTACGGATTGATTCCGGAATTTATAGGCCGGTTACCTGTTACCGCTACACTTGATCCGCTGGACGAAACTGCGCTCTTGAACATCCTGACACAGCCGCGCAATGCAATCGTAAAGCAATATCAAAAACTCTTCTCCCTGGAAGGTGTGGAATTGGAACTTGAGGAGAGCGCGCTCAAATCAGTTGTCGATAAAGCGATGGAACGAGGCACGGGCGCTCGCGCCCTCCGTTCTATTATCGAAGCAGTGATGCTTGATGTGATGTATCATCTGCCCTCACGAAGCAATGTTTCGAAGTGCATCATCACGAAAGATACCATCCTCAAAGCGAAAGATCCAATTTACCTCTACGAGGAACGAAAGTCGGCATAAAGCAGTTTTAACAATTTGCTGTCAGATAGAATATCAACGCCTGTTAGATTCTCTCCGTCGGGCGTTGTGTTTTTTTCGGGCAGCATAATCCATCGTAGACTCCGTTTTGCATTGGAGAACGACGACAACCATGTTGTTGGAGACGGCAGGAAGTATGCTTGAATCATCGTACCGGAATTCGAAGAACTAGACGAATTCTGTTCTTGAATTCACATCAGCTTTCATTTCAAACATCTTGAAGCGACCTATCCCCCATTTGTTCAATCTGAATTTCATTGCTGTGTTCAGGCAACCCAAACCATATTTCATACTCCGAATAAAATTAATGGAAGATGCTTCTGGAAAATATTTTGCCGGACACGTTATCTCACCTACACGGAACCCTGCATACAGGATTTGTGAAAGCATCTGATTATCGAAAACAAAATCATTTGAATTATCATCCAAGGAAATTGTTTCCAGAACTTTCCGCGTAAAAGCCCGGTAACCCGTGTGATATTCCGACAGCTTTTCACCCATCATAATATTTTGGACAAGTGTTAACAAGCGATTATTGATGTACTTATATATTGGCATCCCTCCCTGAATCGCCTTTCCTCCAAGGATACGAGAGCCAAGCACAACGTCATATTCTCCCGACAAAAGAAGGAACACCATTGCGGGAATCAGTTTTGGAGTATACTGATAATCAGGGTGAAGCATTACGACGATATTCGCACCACCTTCAAGAGCTGCCCGGTAGCAGGACTTTTGATTTCCCCCATAACCAAGATTCTTTGCATGGACGAGCGTACGGATATTAAGGCTCTTCGCAACTGCTACCGTGTGGTCGATACTGGCATCATCAACAAGGATAACCTCGTCAACAATGTCGAATGGTATTTCGCGATAAGTGGTTACTAAAGTCTTTTCTGCATTATATGCCGGAAGAACGACAACGACTTTTTTATTTCGTATCATTGATATAGAGACCTTTCATTGACTTATCCACAAATAATCAATTTATTAATATGCAGCGCCCCTGTCACTGCTTTGTTTGGTGATCTTAATATCCTGCAACTGCGGTGCTTTTACTTTCAGTTCAAATCTATATCCTTCAAGAGGTCCCATCGGATACCATGAAAAGTTCATCTGCCAGCAGTGAAGATCCCGCGTAACGTTGACCGAATAAATATTGTGCTGTTTACTAACAAAGTCATATTGGCCACTGGTAGAGATCTGCCATTTCTCCGTAAGATTGAAAGAAAGGCTTGCATTCATAGTAGATTGACGAGAATAACTTTGTGGAGTTGTTGGCTGCGATTGTGAAAAGGTAAAGCTGATACTAACATTCCAAGGAATACTGAAATCTGCATCTTCGCGGTCATAAATTGTGTAATTAATCTTTTTCTGGCCTAAAGAAGACCCCGTTTGCCCGGAAGATATTTCTTGTTCCCGTATGACACTATCAGGAATACCTGTATTACTCGGCTTCTGTTTCTTCTCACCTTTGAATGATGAAGATAAACTGAGCGAGAACGATGTCAAATCACCAAACTTGCCTTTGTCTTCCAACAGAAACCGATTTACACGCGCGCCACTGCCATTGAGTGCTGCCGGATCAAAGTCATAGAGGTTGTAAACCGCACTTCCTGAAATACCAAGATACTGTCCTATATCTGTACGAAAGGTAATATTTACAGGACTAAAATTCATAGAGTCTGCTGCAAAATTATAATTTGTACTCGCACCGATATTGATTAACTGGATTTTGTCTTCTGTTTTCGTACTGTCTCCTTTTTGTATTTTCATCTCAAAATTGTTCCCTACATTAAATGATCCTGTCATCGAATACTTCTGCATATTATCGCCATAAATTTGTTTGTTGTAGAAGAGACCGAACGATGGTGTCAAAGTATGACGAATTGCTGTTATACCTAAAATGTCAGGTTGAAACATTCCGAAGAGCTTGGTGCTGACATTCACGCCGGTGTTCACAGTTCCTATAATATTTTTCGTTCGAGAAGTGCTGTCAGTGAGTAGACTATCTGTGATATTGCGAATTGGTGTTGCATTTTGCGCCCATGTCCGCGCATCACTGAAAGAAAGCGAAGGTGCTATATTGAAATATCCGAGCTTGGGGGGGGAAATCAAGAAAGATAGTCCTTGTGAGAGCGATTGTGTCTTGGTGTTTAGAAAATCATTTATGTTTGTAAGATTTTGCTCAGATGGTGATAGTTTAGCTGAATCTACTACCGTAGGAACTTTTGACTGGCTATTGCTTGCATTCGCATTATAGTTGAAGCCCAGCATCTCAATGAAGCTCTGATCCGATCCTGTAGTTGAGGTAAGTCCTCGTGTCTTAGTTGTTTTACTAAAAGGATAAATTGTTCCTTGCGAAAATGTAATAGATGGTAGTTGTTCGTTTGTTTCACCGGTATTAAGAATTTGTTCACGATGAACATTGATGGTCAATGAACTGTTTGATGACTCCCAGCTTTTCCAATACGTAGCATCTGAAATGACATTTTGAGTGAGAATATCGTTCAAGTTATTACTAAAGTCCTTGAAGTAATTGCCGCTCATAAATGTAAAATTGACATCCAGATGCGACGATGGGCTGATTTGTTGACCATGAGTAATGTTTACATAGTATTCCCGTGATTTATTATAATTGGGATCGCTCGGATCTCCTATGGGAGTGCTTGTAATCCGAGCTGTGATGCTGCCTCCAAAGTTATAGCGCAGCGCATAGCGAATGTTTGTTTGGTTCTGCCATCGGCCGCGCGAATAGATATCGAACATTGTCGCTATATCCCAATAATCGCTTATTGCAAGAAAATATCCAATATGGCTCAGGTACCATCCATAGGTGGCATCTTCACCATAAGCAGGGGTGATAATACCTGATGAACGTCCGGCATGGGCAGGAAAGACACCGAATGGAAGCGCAAAAATCGGTACACCGGCAACGAAAAAAAGCACTGGCTCTGCTACCACCTGATCGCGCACAAATACTTTCATTTTTGGACTTTCGAAATAAAAATGCGGATCCTTGGCATCGCACGTAGTATAAGTGCCATCGGCAATGCAGAGGACATTTTGTTCTACTTTCTTGATTTGCGTACCAACATAGTAGCCATTGTCCATCTGCGTGGTGCCAATTGCAATCTTTCCTTTCCGTGTCCGAAAATTGTACTTCACTTGATCGCCATGATATTCCTCGCTGCCATCACGCATAATCGGTTTACCGATGACGGAATCCGCTTTTACCGTATCGGCTACGCCGTACGCAACAAGCGTCGCATCATCCCAATTGACATTCACCCGCTCAGATTTCAAACCGATGGTTTGGTACTGCAATTCACTTTTACCATAGAGATTCATGTACCGCGTGCGGAGGGAATAGATAATGGAATCCCTCGCAGTATAATTCACAAGCGTATCGATGCTTGTGTTTGTTGTACGCTTCGTTGTGTCCTTTTGAGAGATCGATGCTTTCATAGTATCTGCTTTCACCGGTTGCGCAGTTCCGATGCCGATACCGAAAGTAGAAACAAGGAAGCAAGATAGAAGAAACCGTGTCATCGTGAACCCAAGATAAATAAATATCGAGAGAAGTGCATTGGACGATGAACAATTGAGAATAGGTTAGTCACCACATCCCTAATTGAACAGACATAAGTACGCCGAAGAGATACTTTTCGAAATTCAGGGTTGCATAGGTATAGAGACCAATTCCTGCAAACTGTGTCGGACGCCAGAACCATTGCGCTTCCAGCGGCAAACTCACACTCGTATGAGTAACTATTGACGCAGGTGTTTCATACGCAGCACGTACCAATCCAATACCGGCACCGATGGAAACATATGCTTGTTCCGACTGCCATAGAGGACCATACAAAACACCATAATCGGAAAATTTGTAGTTTACCTGTGTCGGATCAATTTCTTGAACGGTGGGATTTTTATTCGTCACACCGATTATCCGCGCACTGATCATGCTGTGCTCAAGCTGATAACAGTACACCATACCGGCATTCATTGAAAATGTACTGCCGACCAGCGAAGGACCTGCTCCAAGACTTACCCACCAAGGATGATTCTGATGCTCGAGTTGAGACTTGAGATACGAGACAGGGGAGACGAGTATGAGAAATCCTGCGAGCCATTTCAGATATTGTGATAACTTCATACAATTCCTTCCTTACAGCATTCCATTCTGTTTCCGAAGAAACCACTCCAGCGCAAATACAAAGATGACGAGTGCAAGCATCCAGTGAGAATTCCAGATTTCAATCTCCGCCGACTTACTGACTTCCCGTGTTTTAAAATTGGGTAAACTGGTAACATCGTGCAGAAGTGAACTAAACTCATTGCTTTCGTAGTATCGCCCTCCTGTTTGCGCAGCGATCTGTTGTAGTAGCGATTTGTTCATACGTGTCTCAAGGTACTCCGCATCAAAGCCGCCGACAGAGAATGTACCTTGATCCTGGCCGATGAGTGTGCCATTGACTTTCACTGTTGCAACAAATTTATAGTCTCCCTCCGACAACCGATCATACACTCCTTGATACTGACCGCTGCCGAGTGAGTTCAGTACCAGCGGACTCATTTCGTTTCCACGTTGTACGCGTACTTCGATCTGAGCATCATCCAAAGGCTGAAAGCTATCGTCATATACTTGGGCAGTAAATTCCACAGCATCTTGTGTTGTGAAAATATGCTTAGAAGGCTGAACGACAATTCGCCGTGCGTCTTCTTGCGTTGTCAGCCACCGAATAGCATTACCGAGAAAGCTCTCAAGTACTTTTTCTGTTCCGCTTCCGGAACTGGACAGCATATTCCAGCGCCACAGTCCGTAGCCAAGCACAGAAACAGATTTCTTCTTATTCACATTTCTTGCAACAATAAAAGGATCATTCAGCGACGCCGATTGGATTCGAACCGTAGCAAGAATCTCGGACTCAACCTTGGCTCGGAATATTCCCTTCGGTTGGAAGACAGGAGGTAGTTTGGACCACACCTCAAGTGAATTGGCAGCATTACCAATTTTCAAGATCGGGTTATTCTGCTGTGCTTCTGGAACGTTGGCGAAGACTTGAATCTCATTATTACCGTCAACACTTCCCGCACTGAACGGTAATACCGGGTCTAATGTGCGCAACTTGTCGAAATTCATTGTCCTGCTCAACACAGTCAGCAAGGGCTTCTCAGCGGCTAACATTACTTGTAGACTCTGCGGAGTACTTCGTAAGGTTGGGAAACCAATAATTACCAAACAATCAGCTTCAGCAAATCCTTGTGCAGTCAGTTCACCCTCATAGAACCGCCCATTTTCCCGCTCGATGAAAGTCTTCACTTCAATATTCTTGTCATCTGTCAACATGTTTTGGATACAAGCCACATCCTGACTTGGTGAACCTGCAACGAGTGTCACATGCAGTTTGCTTTTTAAAACTTTCGTGAAGAAACTCATGCGATTATTTTGCAGTGCGAGTTCACCGGGGAGTTGAGAAATTTCTGCCTCAAATTTCTGCATTCCCTCTTTCTCTGGAATGAAAGAAAGCGGAACAAGATAATCCCGTGAACCGGGTTCCAGCACTAACGATTTCTCGTCAAGTATTGTCGCACCTTCACGAAGAGACACTTGTGCACGTTCACCGCCGAATCCCGCACTGTGCACCATCACATTTACAGGTACTGTGGTGCCGACATAGGTAATCTCATTCGTTAATACTTTATGAATGAGAATGTCTTTTTGCTCACTCGTATCGCCAACACCGATGGTGAACACTGGTACACCCAATTCTTCTGCTTCGTACAACGGATTCATTCCGACGGTTGAGTTGCCATCCGTGATGAGTACGACAGCTTGAAGATTGGAGGAGGCAGATGTTCGTTTGATCGACTTTAGCGCTTCGGCAATATCGGTCGCCTCACCGTTCAGTGTTAATGAATCCTCAGCGATCGCGCTTAGATTTCGAACTTTTCCATCGAACAGTGAATAATCAACTCTTCCGTCTTTACCGATCTGCTGCCATATCGAAGAACGAAGGATCGATTTGAGAGTCTCGTCCCTTCGCCCCACCTTATCTTTAATTGCCATACTCTGGGAATTATCCACAAGTACGGCGACAATGGGTTGATCAACTGAGTGCGTGATAAGCGAGAGCAGCGGTTCACCGATAAGTAGAAACAGAAAAAACAATCCAAAACTACGGAGAGAAATGAGGACGATCCGTTTTATCGAAGAAACAGGCGGTACGGTAACGCGATAGACAATCATTGCCATCGCAACAGAACACATACCAGCGAGTAAAAGGAGAACAACACGGAATGAAAGAGAGAAGTGCAACTCTGGCATCAGCAACGCCTACTTAAGATACAGCATTTTGATTGAAAACATATTATTTGGTGTTTTCAAACGGGCAAAGTACACGCCTGCAGCAACTTGGCGTCCGCGATCATCTGTTCCATCCCATTGCTTTGTGTCACTAGAAAAAACTTGGCCTCGGTAGATCGTTTTTACACGTTGCCCCAGAAGATTAAACACCACCAGTTCAACATCCGTTGGCATAGGAACTTGAAAAGTAAGCTTTGTGGGATTTGCCCTGTTAAATGGGTTTGGAAAATTTTGATATAGTTTGTTTACTATCGGAGTAATTTGACCGTCATACATCGCAGCAGCAAATGCATCCACAAATCCATGCCCGTAATAGTTATTTGGGTACACTGTTGTTTGGATTGTGCTATCATTAATGTGTCTTGCTGTCTGAAGTAATGCTTGCCGTACTTGCATATTGGTGAGTTCTGGATGTGCCGAGAGCACTAACGCTGCTGCGCCCGCAACCAGCGGTGTTGAACATGAAGTACCATCAACAAGGGAATAACCTGTCGTAGTAGATCCATCCGCCCAATATACCGCCATCCCCTGAGCTATAACCTCGGGTTTAATACGGCCATCCGAAGTCGGTCCACAACTGCTCCATGATGCAAGCTCGCCATCGGAAGCCGCAGCACCGACAGAGATGATGCTATCGGCATCAGCTGGAGACCATAGAGTCGTATCAGCATGGAAACCTTGATTATTCAAGTAACCTTCATTTCCCATGGCTGTCACTACTAAAACTCCTTTTCTTGATGCAATTACAGCAGCCTGTGCAACCTTTGTCGTTCTTCCGTTCATATCTGAAGTAGTATAAGTCGGTGGTGGCGCAAAATCCTTATATGCGAGCGATGACGAAGTGATATCAGCACCTAGACGTTCAGCCCATTCAAGACCAGCGACATATGTATCCTCTTCACTATGAAAATCGACGCTTCCGCTGCTATCCATTTCCGTCTTAGCAAGAAGAAACGAAGCGCCATACGCCGCACCAATGAGTTGACCAGGAGCAAATCCACCGACAGCAGAGAGTGTGCCTGCGCCATGGTTGCCTTGTTCAGAATTTTCCCACGACTGTCTGTTGACATCACTGATATTATGGATAAAATCAGAATCTGCAACAATCTTGATATTCTTTAATGCTTCGTGTGTTCGATAGTTATTGAATCCATCGTCCAGCATACCGATGAGAATACCAGTACCGATGATCCCGATTGCATGAAGGTCTACTACCTTCATATTGGTGAGCTGCGTTGCTGATGGCCCATAGTCTAGACCCTGAGAACCCAATGCTTTCTTAAACAGTGGTGTAGGTGGTACACTTGAAGACGGTACCGGTCTTGGGTGATTCATCGCTATCACTTGTTCTGTGGCAGCCACTGGAAGCAATTTATTTATCGCTTGAATTTGTTGTTGCGTCCCTTCCACCGATACAGCATTAAGCCATCGCGATATAGTCCGTATCTTGACTCCTGTTTGTTTAATCTGAGCAATAACGGCTTCCGAAACAGGAAGATCAAGTTGGTCAATGAGACGATCTGGAGGAAGTACTTTCGTGCGGCGTTTGAGTGCACGTTCTGAGATACCAAGCAGGACGGGATTGGTTGATTGAAGTGTCGTTGTACCTTTATCGCAGAAAAACACCCACGTATGCTGGAGTGAAGAAGACTGCGCGCTCGCAACCTCTGACAGAAACATCATCACACAGAATAGTGTCTGCGTTCGCTTTTTCATTTATGTCTTCACGTTGTTTCGCAATCAACACTTCGGTTATGACTTCACGTCGTGAACTAATTTTTCAACAATCTGAATAGCTGAAACACCTTCTGCTTCAGCATTGAAGCTTGTCACAAGACGGTGACGCAACACTGGTCCGGCTATTGCTTTCACGTCGTCGATGTCCGGGGTAAAGCGTCCGCGGAGAATTGCGCGTGCTTTTGCGCCAAGAATGAGATACTGTGATGCCCGAGGACCTGCTCCCCACCGAATCCAATTCTTGATGTAGACCGGCGCATCTGATGATGATGGACGTGTCGAATCTGCCAGCCTTACAGAATACTCAATGACATTATCTGCCACAGGCACACCGCGTACGAGATTTTGAAATTCAACAATATCATGAGCGGAAAGAATATGTTTGACCGATGCATCATATTTACTCGTTGTGGATTTGACAATTTGAACTTCTTCCGCAAATGACGGATAGTCGAGCCAAAGATTCAGCATGAAACGATCAAGCTGTGCTTCGGGTAATGGATATGTTCCTTCCTGTTCAATAGGATTTTGTGTGGCAAGAACGAAGAATGGTTCATCGAGCATATAGGTTTCGCCAGCAACTGTCACGTGATGTTCCTGCATTGCCTCTAGCAATGCCGCTTGCGTTTTTGGCGGCGTTCGGTTGATTTCATCGGCAAGAATAATGTTGGCAAATGCCGGACCACGCACAAACTTGAATGCCTTCGCTCTGGTAGATACATTCTCTTCGATAATTTCCGTTCCGGTAATATCGCTGGGCATCAAGTCAGGAGTAAATTGGATGCGGCTGAATTTTAAATCCAGTGTTTGCGCCAGTGTTTTAATCAGGAGCGTCTTTGCTAATCCCGGAACACCAATGAGCAGACAATGTCCACGCGAGAGCAGAGTAATAAAGAGATGTTCAATAACAATATCTTGACCTACGATCACATGAGCGATTTCTGATCGTAGGTCTTTATATGCCTGCGCGAGTTGATTTACAAATTCGACATCGCCTTTTGGTTTTGTGTTTTTCGCCACATGCGTACCCGTGATAAGTGTTATGTGCACCGCCGATCAAAAGCGGATATCGACGTAAATAGTCTTTTTCAGTTCATCAAGCCATTCCGCATTGAGCTTATTACGTTTCATGTAGAGTGCAAGCTGCTCAATACGTTTATAATCATCTTGAATATTGATGGCATGTGGTGGCGTTCGTTTATGCATCCAAATAATGTGGAATCCATAGGATGCTCCGACCACGGTGCGCTGTGGTTCGCTTATTTCCCCCGCCTTCATATCCTTGATTTGTCCTGCAAAATCCGGTTGCAACTGATCCACAGTTAAAGTGCCTAAATCGCCACCGACTGATTTTGTATCTTCATCCTCTGAATACTTACTTGCAAGTTCTGCAAATGATTCGCCTTTCAGTACCCGTTCCCGAAGAACCCGCAAAGTATCTACGGCGGCAGAGTCGCTTGCAGGTCCTTTGTCGATCTTCATGAGAATATGCCGTGCATGCACGGATTCTCCACGCCTGCCAATCAATTGAATAATGTGAAATCCAAATTGTGTCTTGACAATTCCAGAGATATCGCCTTCTTTCAATCCGAAGACGGTCTCTTCAAATTCTCGCACAAATACTCCGCGCTTTTCCCATCCTAAATCGCCGCCGCTGGATGCAGATCCAGGATCTGTTGAATACCGTTTTGCAAAATCAGCAAAATCACCGCCGGCATGAATACTATCAAGAACCGATTGCATCAATTGCCGCGTTTTGGCTTCTACCGCTGTATCGGGCTTGGGCACAATATAAATATGGCCCAGTTCAAACTCTTCCGGAACCTGCGGCAAACTATCTCTGAAGGATGTAAAGAAGTCCTCCACCTCGCGGTGTGTGACAGAGATCGAGGCTTCACGCTGCTGGCGTACTTTCTGTACTAAAAGCTGATTCTTGATTTCCGTTCTGTATTCACGTTTGATGCGGCTTATGGATTTGCCGTACATTTGTTCTACTCGCTGCTCGGAACCAACCTGCCGGACAAAATTTGCTATCTGCTGGTCGAGTGCATGTGTGATTTCATCATCCGTCACTTCGACGCTGTCGATCAACGCTTGAGCAAGAACAAGTTTCTCTGAAACCAATCCATCAAGCACTTGAGTACGTAATCCCTTTTGATTCGGATCAATGCGGTTTTGTATTGCAAGAAATGACACTCGCTCGTTCAACTCTGATTCCGTGATGATTTCCTTGTCTACAACCGCCACAATACGATCAATCAAAGTCTGAGCCGATAGTGTTAATGGAATCAGGAGGATTGTCAGCAACAAAAGAATTTGAACATATTTCATATTTTTCCCTATTCTTCGATTTTCGGCTTTCCGGAATCGGATGTCGAGTTAACGAACACTTCAATTGCATGTTTTGCACGAAGATTCTGAATGAGTTGATCAAACAATTTTCGTCGCCGCTCAACAATCAATCTTCCGCGGATTTCCTGTTCCACCATCGGTAATTCTGTAGTTTGTCCTCGTTTGACAAATTTCCAGACAACCAGAATGTAATAACCGTTATCAGTATTAATAGGAAAGGAGAGTTCACGGATTGCCACTTTCGTGGCAACGCGCCATAGTTCTACCGGCATAAACGTTGCCTGCGTTTGGTACGATGAATCAATGCACATCAATATAGAAGTTTTTTGCTGAACGACAGCGGAACTCCACGGTGTTCCTTTCAAAACAAGATTGCGAAATTCCGTAGCGGCATCTCGATTCTTGAAGAGCACGTAGCTGACCAATGCAATGTCGTGCATCAAATCGAATTCCTTGATGTGTGCATCGTAGTACTGTCGGATATCCTGTGGAGAGAAGTTTGACAGTTGCTGGGAATACACTTCTTTATCCAGCAACGCATTGATGGTAAGCTGGCGCCGCACGTCTTCTACTTTCTGATTCATTTCATCTGAGCGATCCAGCCCGCGTTCTACTGCCTCGCGATAAAGTGATTCTTCCGTGAGCCACCGTTGGATGTACTGCTGAATTTGTGCTGGCGATGGCTCGTATGAAGTATCGATATGCGCACGGATTTCTTCTAACGCCAACGTTTTATTATCAAGACGGGCAACAGGCGTCTTACCTGATTCCGTTTTGGAACAACCGGCTGCTATAACAACAAAAAGAGCCACGAGAAGAAATTTACTGGGATTCAATCCGTTTCCTCTTGAACGCTTCTGTCAGAGCTTCTTTATTGATGGTCACTGGATACTTTTTCTTGAGCGCTTCAATCCATTCTTGCTCACGCTGCTTTGATGCTACTTCTTGATATGCACTTGCAACTTCCGGTATTGCTTCCTCGAATGTCTTCACGTGTGCGCTGTCCCTGCCCAATGCTTTAATGATAGACCAGCCTGTTTCAAATTTAAACGGTGCAGTCACGCTGTCGATCGCCATCGTTGATGCCTTCAATGATAAATCATTGAATGTGAATAGTTGGAATCCCCACACGCCTTTTTTCTCTTGATATCCGAGACGATTGGTATATTCTTGTGCGACACCCATAAAGTCCTTACCGGATTTCACTTTCTTGTATGCTGCTTTCGCCATACTATCTGTTTTTGTATAAATTTCGGCAAAGTTGACACGTTCCGGCCAGCGGTAATTTTCCATGTGCGCATTGTAATATTCCCTCAACAACGAATCATTCACCATAATCTTCTTCCATACTTCGTCCTGTTCGATACGATAGAGGAGCGTTCCCTCTTCATATTCTTGCAGAAGTTGAGCGAGTACAGGATGTCTCTCTGCAGCATGTCGTGCATGTTGTTCGAGCGCCACGACATCGACAAGCTTAGTCACAAGCACCCAAACATTTACGGGAGTTAAGCGATAGCTTTTATATTCATTTGTTGTTATTACTTTATCGGCAAAATCTTTTACTTTGAATGGGCGGCCTGTGCAATGGATCAGCGTTGTTTTCAACATTTCAGTCGAGAGGGTATCTTTCCAGTTTTCATTGCCGGCTGTCTTCGTGGTGTCAAGCTTGGAAATCAACATATTCACAACCGTAGAATCGATGAGAACACGGTATTGAGCTTTCAACTTCTCTACGTAATTCTTATAATCATACTGATAACGCACTTGTTGGTACTGATTCTTAAGGTCTTTCTGCATTTCCACAAACGATGGTAATGCTTTTTTTTCTGTGAGTTTAAAAATATGATAACCATAATTGAACCTCATCGGCTCTGATATAGAATCGATTTGCAACTGGTAGAATACATCTGCGACCGCTGGCGGAATCCGATCGCGTTCATAGAATCCGATGTCGCCATTGTTCGCTACACTTTGAGGATCTTGACTGTATTTTTGCATTACTTCCTTAAAACGAGCACCGCTTTTTAATCGCTTATATAACATCCAAACAGTATCACGAACTGCAGCAGTATCGCTTGATGATTCGTTGAACCGAAGGAGGATGTGGCTTATGCGGACAGATCCTGAATTCGGCCGCCGAGCTGTTACTTTTATTACGTGATACCCATATTGAGTGCGTATGGGTCTTTTGGTATACTCTCCAGGCTTCAGTAAAAAACACGCATCACCGAACTCCGGCACCATCCTATCGCTTGTAAAGAAACCGAGATCGCCATGGTTCGACTTCACTGATGGATCTTCCGAATACCGAGATGCAAGTGAATCAAAGGGAGTATATGGGATTTGATCGATAGCATTCACTGCGCGTATATATGCCATTAGCGTATCTTCAGGTGTTGCATTTCTCTGAAGACGGAAGAGTATGTGACTTGCACGTATTTCCTCCTTTTTTCTGTCATAAAATTTTTGAACGCCCGGTTCGACAACCTCTTTCTCAATCATATAAGACTGAGCAACAGAGGTATTATAGGAATCCATCTCGCTGACAATAGCAGAATCCTTCTCCAGTCCCTGTGCGCGTGCTTCTTTGACCTTAAGCTTAAATTTTACTAGCAGGTCAAGAAATTTTTGCCTGTCTTCAAACGACGTAGCAGCGCTTGTATCCCAGCCGCCGTTGTTTTTAACAAAGTTGTCTTCAAAGCTGCGGAGTGTGATTTTTTCATCACCGATAGTAGCAAGAATGGGATTGGATGCCCCGCAACCGATGAAAAGAACAGCTACAAAAAGGGGAACTCCGAGAATAAACATGCGTGTCATAGTTCTTTTTACCTCTGATTTTGATTTTGAGATGATAGGTGCAATACCTTAGTAAGTAAAAAAGTAATCAAAAATGGCTCAGCAAGCAAGAAATTGTATGGGTAAAGCAATAATTAGAAAGCCCTCCTCGCGAAGGGCTAATCTATCTATTGATAGTCTCACCACTGTAACAACGTATCACTATCTACTTCTGAATTCTTACTTTTTGCTTAATTCTACAATCTCTTTCTTTCGTTTCAAAATCTGATTCGCCTTCCCCGGTTCTAATAGAAACCATTGAGATGAATGAGAAGATTGCACAATGTACTTATTCGTTGTTTTGTTAAACGAGAAGCGAATCTGTACACCGGCATACATAACCGACGCCATGATCTTCGGCGATAGTGTGCTGTCAATAAAGTCATCTGCTTGAAGATTGGAAAGTGAGGAAAGAACACCATCAACCACCGATTGTTGTACCTTGTCTTTTCCGATGAGCCATATGCTGTCTTTGAATACCATCGAAAATGTCGTATCACCATATTGGTACTGCACTTCCTTTATGCTTTCCTTCGGTGTGGTGAAAATCGTCTTATCACGCCATTCTTTTATCGAACGGCTAAACATATAGCTGTATGCCCCTTCGACAAGGAACACATCATTGGAGTTTAGTTTGCGCGCGTACGACTCAGTGTAACTTGCCGCCATCTTACCAAGAACAAATGATGTCTTCTCAATCCCTTTTTCATACACCTTCACTTCTGTTCCTGTTTGATCAACTTGAAAGACGGAATGCTTTTCCGGTTTGCTGGAAACCGTGCTTTTAACCTCAAGGTTTTTTATCTGATGAATGATTTGACCGACATTTGTTTCATTTGCTTTATAGTTGATCGGCTGAGCGATATACCATTCCGTTCCACGTTTTTCTAATACAAGAGAAAGCGTTGGTGTTTTGATTTCTATTTTGTCCACCGACACCGAATCGATACTAGTTAAAAAACCCCTACTCGCTGAACTGGCACTTTGTTCTCCGGGTTTTTGGAGAACAAGAAAGGCAAAGATCAACAAAACAACGAACACTCCAATCAGACCATATGTATTCTTCTTCATAGTTCTTTTCCTCTTACATTCTTATGCCTACAGTTGGCTTTCTAACGATCGTTTCAACGCGATGCGCCGTCTCCACCGCAGTAAACCATAACCAATAACTAAGAACGGCGGTAAGAGGAGAGCGCCATACTTCAGAAGCTTCTTGGTTCCATCAGAGACTTGTTCCAATGGAGGTTGATCAATGTCCTTAGAGCGAATCGTAATCAAACCAGCGTCGTCGGCAAGGAAATCTACAATGTTTACAAAGAATGTCAGATTACTGCGATTACCCGCGAAATCGTCTTTCATAAAATCGCCATCACCCACAACAATAATACGCGTATCAGGACTCTTGGTCGTGTGTGGTACCAGAGATTTTCCTTCAAAGAAGCTCTTAAAGGAACCACTCACCACCGCAGCCATCGGAATATTGGATTCTGCCAGTTCTTCTGGTGTATAGCGATGAAACGGATCAATCATAACAAATCCACTTTGCCGTCCGCTATGTTTAGAAGAGCGAACGAGGACTTCTGCTTTCAGTCCTTTATTTGCCGCCAGAGTTGTATCAAGCGAGCTAACGAAGAAGAAAATTATTCCCTGCAAATCTTTTACAATCGGATTTGACCGATCAACATTGACAGCATTGGGAAGATAGGGAAATGGAATCTGGCTTCGCATCTGAAATTGACCCTGATTCTGCATCACGGTTATGCTGGCACATTGTGCATCTCGCACTAAATCGCCGTTGATGCGGATACCATAATTCTCAAGCATATCTTCTAATCCAAGATCCATGGACCGTGCAACTTTATATTGAGCATTAAGATCGACATTCATTTTGTTGAGCAGGAATGCCAGTTTTCCGCCGCGCATGAGATATTGATCGATCTGATATTTCGCTGTATCGGAGAATTTCGTTTGAGGCGCTATGATAAGTAAAGCCGCCAAATCTTGCGGAATCTCAGCAGTATTTGAACTCAGATCGACCGGTACTGTTTCATATTGTGCATTGATCTCTTGACTCGCGTGCTGCATGCTGGTCAGCGCCGTTTCTTGATGACCTGTGGTGTAACCGATTCGCTTTTTTGTTCGAGCCGTTAATCGTTTGATCGCTGCGCTGATATCATACTCCAGCGAGCCCAGATTTTGTATTACCGGTAAGACTTCCTTCTTGTCCTCATACATCATTACAAGACCGAGGAATGCACGTTTCACTTCAAATTTATCTTCTTTCACAATTTGCACTTCGACCGGAGGAATTCCTGCCTGCTGCGCCTCTCGTTCATTCTTCTCGCCTTCCGGATTGATGAACTCGTAATGCAGATTACCCTTCGAGTATGACTTGTAGTCATTGAGAATATCCAGCACAGCACGACGATTGTTATTATATGGTGCCGGCAGATCTTCCGTGAAGTATGCTTTCACTGTTACACGATCATCAAGATTGCTCACCAAGTTCTTACTTGCATCGGAAAGCGTGTACACTCCTGCTTTCGTCAAGTCGAGACGACCGAAGATGCGCACAGAAATGAAGTTCACCAGAATCAAAATTCCGAGAACTAACAGTACCCGGAGAAGTGTTTGAGTTTTTTTTGTATTCATAGAAGTCGGAAATCAGTTTTCAATGATACATTTGGCATTCTCACATCGGATATTGGCATTACCACTTGCGTCGTTCCAGCGAGACGACCGAGAGATACAACGAGAATCCGAGAACAGAAAGAAAATACACGACATCCCGCGTATCGATCACACCTCGTGCGATATTGGAGAAATGGAAATCAATACCGAGGTATTCGACAACACTTATCATAAACTCCGGAATAAAGATGAGCACTTTATCCATTAAAAAGAGTGCAAACATGAGCAGCAAGCCAACGATAAATGCAACGATTTGATTTTCGGTTAAACTCGAGGCTAACAACCCGACTGCAATATAGACACCCGCCATTAACAGTAAACCAATATAACCGCCAATAACAGGACCATTATCAATATCGCCAAGAAATGCGATTGTGATATAATAGATAAGCGTCGGTAGGAGCGCCACACCGATGAGTATCCAAGCGGCAAAAAACTTACCGGCAACAATTTCCCAGTCTTGAATCGGCTTAGTAGTTAACAGTTCGATAGTACCCGCTTTCTTTTCCTCAGCCAGCAAGCGCATAGTAATTGCCGGCACAACAAACAGAAACACCAACGGTATCCATTCAAACATCAACCGGAGTGAAGCAACATTCACCAGAAACATACTGCTCGTATACACCCAGCCGACAATAGCAAGAAACACCACGATAACGACATATGCTACTGCTGAATTGAAATAGGAACGCAGCTCTTTCCGAAAAATTGTATTTGTATTGCTTAAGCTTGGTAACGCCTTCATATACTGTTCTATGTTCATATTTGATAGCCTATGGTTAGTATGACTCAGCTACTCAGCGGTTGTCAACTTGCGGAACACTTCTTCCAAACTCGTTGCTTTGCGCGATAGCTCCAACAATATCCATCCTTCGGATACCGCGCGGCGGAAAATTTCTTCGCGAATATCACTTCCCTTGACGGTATGAATGGAGAACTTGTGCAGATCACCTTCCTGTCCGCCATACTCTACCGACTCAACCTGTGAAATTTCTTTGAACTTCGGATACATATCCGTCATTGCGTTGACAATCTTGCCTGCCGGCAATTTCAATTCCAGCGAAATCTTTTCCGAGCCACGGAAATCTTGCTGTAATTGCTCCAGTGTCCCATCGGCAACAATTCTTCCGTCATTAATGATAATGACACGGTCACAAGTTGCCTGTACTTCCGTGAGAATATGTGTGGAAAGCACAACGGTCTTTGCGCGGCCAAGCTGGCGGATGAGGTTGCGGATTTCGACTATTTGATTTGGATCAAGACCGCTGGTCGGTTCATCAAGAATCAAAACTTCTGGATCATGAATCATCGCCTGCGCAAGACCCACTCGCTGGCGAAATCCTTTCGACAATTCACCGATGTCTTTGTGCCGAACTACGGCAATACCGCAGACATCGATCATCTCTTTCAGACGGCTTTTTAACAATGCATCTTTCAGTCCATGCAAACGAGCAGAGTATTCAAGGTATTCCAGAACGTTCATATCAAGATAGAGCGGATTCATTTCCGGCAGATAGCCGATTTTTTTTCGCACTTCCAATGAATGCTCGGCAATATCGAATCCTTCTACTTCCACCGAGCCTGAAGTCGGCGGCATATAGCAGGTGATAATCTTCATCGTGGTGGTCTTCCCGGCGCCATTCGGGCCGAGGAAACCGAGAATTTCACCGGTCTTGACATCGAATGAGATGTCGTTCACTGCTTTCTCGGTATCATAATATTTCGTCAGGTTTCGTACTGCTATTGCCATAGGTGTTTTATGTGTAATGGTTCAGAAAATATTGGTACTTTGGAGCGGAATAAGTTTATGAAAAATGATGCACATTTTCAAGAACTGTATACGATTTTTTTTCATTTCATCCGTATATTACAAAACCAGATTGAACGAATGAAGATAGACGCAGAATGCGTTATAAATGTTCCCTCTCTAACTAGGTTTTTGGGTTGTTTCGCTCCTGCTTTAAAATAGAGGTTGAAGCAAGAGATTTATATATTGTAGGAAAACCAATATTGATATTGTTTTTGACGAAACTATCAGGGAGAATATATAATGCGAATGATCACTTATGCACTCGCTTTCTATGCAGTAACAACCATAACAGTTGCCCAACAAACCCGAACCGAGATTACAAATCCTTCAACTCCGGTTGAAGATTCAAAGCCGAATAACGGAATGGTACCGGATGCGCACGTAATGAGTACACGATTCGATAGTGTTCTCGTGGTACGATTCAAGTACCAAACCGATCTTTTGGCTGGAATGGACAGCATTGTGAAGCAATATAAGATCCACAACGCTGTCATTTTCTCCGGTATAGGTTCGGTGCGCAATTACCACATTCACACAATCAGCAATCGCACCTTCCCTTCAAAGAATATGTATGTGAAGGATCTTTCAGCCCCTGCCGATATTCTCAGTATGAACGGCTATATCATCGATGGGCGCGTTCATGCACACATTACCTTGGCAAATGCCGATAAGGCATTCGGAGGACACTTAGAACTTGGCACGAATGTGTTTACATTTGCGGTTATTACGATTGGAATGTTAAGAGACGGGATAGATATCAGTCGGGTTGATGATAAGACATATCGATAGTCCGGCTAATATAAATATTGTCGTTCCCGCTCGTTTTGAGTCCGTTTCGATGTTCACTTTGAAACGGGTTTGCAACAAAGTCGGATGCGAATCTCATTTTGCCTTACACAAAATTTTCTGTTCCGCGAGTACATCCTCTTCGCTTTTGCTATTCATTCCAGAGAATCTATTCAATGTGATTCTGATCCCGTATCTGCACGCGTCGTATTTTTCCGCTGATGGTTTTCGGCAGCTCAATGACAAACTCTACAATTCGAGGATATTTATAGGGGGCTGTTACTTTCTTCACATGCTCCTGCAACTCTTTTGCTAATTCATCGCTTGGATGATAATTCTTTGAAGGAACAATTGTCGCCTTCACGATTTGCCCCCGCTCGGGATCTGGAACAGCCGTGATGGCGCATTCCAGAACTGCCGGATGCTCCAGAAGAGCGCTCTCGACTTCAAACGGACCGATACGGTACCCAGAACTTTTAATGATATCATCCGCCCTGCCAACAAACCAGTAATACCCGTCTTCATCACGCCACGCCGTATCACCCGTATAATAAATCTCGTTCTGCCAGACGTTTTTTGTTAGCTCATCATCACGGTAATATCCGTTGAACATTCCCACAGGTTTTCTTTTATCGGTACGGATAACAATCTGGCCGATCTCACCAACTTCGCACACTTTCCTCTCCGGACCAAGAAGATCAATATCATATCCCGGAGACGGTTTTCCCATAGAACCCGGTTTCGGTTCCATCCATGGAAACGTTGCGACAGCGACAGTACATTCCGTCTGGCCAAAACCTTCCATCAGCTTGATTCCCGTCGCGTCTAAAAATTGCTTATACACTTCAGGATTGAGGGGTTCACCGGCTACGACACAATATTTCAGGTGCCGGAAATTGTATTTCGTCAAATCTTCTTTGATTAAAAACCTATAGATAGTCGGCGGCGCACAAAATGAAGTTATCGAATATTTTTCAATCACGTGCAGAAGGTTCTTGGGATGGAATTTATCATAATCGTACGTCATAACCGCGCACCCGGACAACCATTGGCCGTAAATTTTTCCCCACGCCGATTTTGCCCAGCCGGTATCTGCAATAGTAAAATGCAGCCCGTTATTATTCACGTTCTGCCAATACTTCGCCGTAAGAATATGTCCGAGTGGATACACAAAGTTGTGATTCACCATTTTGGGCATGCCGGTCGTCCCCGAGGTAAAATACAGAAGCATGATATCGTCGTTACGCACCGCATTGTTTCCTTGAGGCCTTGTAAATATATCCGATGCCTTTTCCATTTCTTCTGTAAAATTCAGCCACCCGGCGCGTATTGTGCCGATCAATGCTTTGTGCTTCAAGGTCGGCGATTTCGTTTCCGCCTCTTCAACGTGCTGAACCACTTCCGGGTCCGGCACACAGACGATCATCTTCACATCCGCGGTGTTATTTCGATACACAATATCTTTCGTGCTGAGAAGATGTGTTGCAGGAATCGTGATCGCTCCGATTTTGTTTAAAGCTAGCGTGCAGAACCAATATTCATACCGCCGCTTAAGAATAAGCATCACCGGATCGCCCTTACGGATACCGATGGAAGTGAAGAAGTTCGCCGCCTTATCGCTGTAATATTTCATTTGTCCGAATGTAAATTTCGCTTCGCCCGCTTTGTCATCGCACCACACCATAGCAATCTTATCCGGCTCGGTACGGGCATACTTATCCACAACGTCATAGGCAAAATTGAAATGTTCAGGTATGAGAATTTTAAAGTTTTCGATAAAATCCTGATAGGAATCGAAGGCTGTCTTCGTAAGATAGTTCTCAAGCATAATTCATCTCTTGTTTGTTATAAAACAACTGCGAGCATTTTGACGGTTTTGTTGTTGAGGGCTTTCATGGCATGTGTATAGACCGAATCATAATAGATTGAATCTCCTTCGTTCAGAATAATCTCATGGCCATCGATGATTATTTTCATCGTTCCTTCGATGACGTAATTAAATTCTTGGCCCGGATGCGAATTAAATTCCACCGGCGCATTCTCTTCATTCGGTCCGATTCTGACTATAAACGGCTCGGCTTTTTTATTTATAAAATTATATGCCAGGTGTTCGTATTTGTACTGCTTTCTTCGTTCAACGATTAATCCTTTATCTTTTCGCACGACGCAATATACGTGAAGCCGCGGATTTTCTCCGCTGAATAGCGCAGAGAGTTCAATACCGAATTTGTGCGCAACCTTATACAGAAATCCGATGGGGATATCGACCGTACCGCTTTCGTAATTAAGGAACAGTTCGTTGGTAATTCCGAGATCCTTTGCAAGAGTCTCGGTCGATGTACCGGATATCTCTCTCAATTCTTTGATCCGGCCGGCAATAAGCTGTATTTGTTCTGTCATAGTTGTGCCCTCAAAGAGAACTTAAAGCGGAAATATTCTTAATAAACTTACTCGATTATATAAATAAAATCAATTCATGCGGCGCTACGGGGTCAAGAAATCGCACCAATTCTTCTTCTTCAATCCGAGGTGATCACCGGATTCTACTTTATTTCATTCCCCGTTTCTTTTTTTCGATGACAATCGGGGTTCACTGGATTTCTCCCACTGAAGACCATAAATGTCCGCTCTTTTTCCTTTTTTCTTTTTTCCTAAGTCGCCCTTCTTTCACACTTTCATCGCCGCATCCAAGACGCGCTGATTCTTCAATCCTTCTTCACCGGGAATAGGCGGTAGAGTGTTAGTGAGAATGGAATTGGAGAAAAGCGTGA
Organism: Bacteroidota bacterium; assembly: GCA_050013655.1. Classification (GTDB taxonomy): domain Bacteria; phylum Bacteroidota; class Ignavibacteria; order UBA10030; family UBA10030; genus Fen-1298. Next base: position 211,316 of record JBEKEV010000001.1, read on the forward strand.
CTTCTCTCTCATACAAATTAGGAACGGTGATAACCTCTTCCCTTGCTTCTGCTGCTGCCCCATTTTTTCCAAGCGCGATCTTTAATGGCACTGCAAGATTACTCATTGTAAAATTCTCAGCAGAGAGAGTTCCCTCCTGACCGATGACTTCAATGATGGATCGCCTGTACGATGTGACAAACGAGCAATAAATGCTGGCCGGAATTCCTTGAGAAAATTTTAACGCAAGCAATGTCGTTTCTTCGGTGCTTGTCTCCGTGGGTATTGGTGCAAGCTGGCTTTTTACGGAAACAACGTCGTCATCCAGTAGATACCTAATTGTATCCAAACAGTGCACTCCGATATCAAACGTTGCACCACCTCCTGCCACTTTTCTATTCCACATCCACCGGCGGAGTGAAAGGCGTGCATCGTACATATATTCCGCCTTCACAAATGCCACCTTACCGATAAGACCGGATTCGATAAGCTCCTTCATACGAACAATGAGCGGTGACAGACGCACCATCTGCCCAACCATCAGCCGAACATCGGTGCGGCGGTAAGTGTTTCCTGCGCGTGCTGTGAATTTGCAGAAACGATGAACACTGCATCCACATCCGGATGTTTTACTAACGCTTCTACCGAATCAAACGCATACGGGATGTTGAATGTTCGCCCTTTTTCCTTTGCGGCAGCAAGTGAACGCTTTTGAATTGCCACCAACTTCGAATTGTGCGATTCTCGGATTGCCGGTGCAATAGTGCGTTCCGCAAACGCACCAAAGCCAATAATACCATAACGAACCTCTTTTTTCATCCAAAATTTCCTTCTATAATCAATTCCACTGCAATAATAAACAAGATTTTGCTTCCATGCAAAGTGGGACGTGAGATGAAGGACAATGAGTAAATTTTATATGATTGACAGCTCAATGAGTTCATTTTAAGAATCAGCATAACATTTTGGACAACTCAAGAATCCAGTGGAAAGGATACCTTTTTACTACATTTATCGTAAATTGCTCCATCACCACTAATATTCCGGAGGAAAAGATGAAACGATGTATAGCTGTATCAATTATTATTTTCAGTGTTTATTGCGCTGCCGTTGCCCAATCAACTTTTACGCCATACTATGACCGAAACGATTTTCTTCTTGCATCACCCGGTGCATTAAAGTTTGGTTTATACGGGTATGATAATCCGGCTTTGCTTTCCTACGTTCGTCAACCGGATATTCTTTTTACGTGGAATGATGCGAGTGCCCCAACAGATCGTTGGGGAATGTTTGTTGGATTGCCTAGTGCAGGGTTTGGCATGGTACGTGAGAAAGTCGGAGGAGCAACAGTGGCTGATTATCGTCTGTCTCTGGCTACGGGTGATAAAACCTTTAGCACCGGAATATCCTATGGATGGACGATTGCCAATAATTCATCGTTCGACAAATCGAGTCTCCTCACCTTGGGCACGCTGTATCGTCCTTTACCATTTGTTTCTGCCGGAGTTACATATACAGCCGCACTCAATGCGAAAGGATATGAAGTCGCAGGGGATCTCGCCGGACGACCGTTTGAGAGTGAACTCGTAACTGTTTTTGCTGAATACATTCTTCATCGTACACCGCTTCTTAATAAAGATATGTGGAGCGCAGGTGTTGTAGTGGAAGCAATGCCCGGCGTTCGAATTACCGGCCGCTATTTCAATACGGATGCGTTCACTCTCGGATTCCAATTCAGTCTTGGGAATATAGGATTGGAAACGCAGGCGCACTACGACGGCAATCAGAAATATACGTATAACTCATACGGGATTCGGTTAGGAGCATATGACAGAAATGTATTTGATAAATTCTTTAACGGACAAAATAAATACGTTGAAATGAATCTGAACGGGGACATCGATTACCAACGCTTCCAGTGGTTCGACAAAACGCAAACACTCACCAGTTTGCTTAATGCTATCGATGCAGCAAAGAACGATCCTTCGGTGGCCGGTATTGCCATCAACACTTCCGGTATGGAAGTGAATCGGGAAAAATTGTGGGAGTTACGTGAAAAGTTGAAGGACTTTAAAACAACCGGAAAGAAAGTTTTTATTTTCATCGACCGCGGCGGTATCGACCTATATCATTTTGCTTCGATAGCAGATAAGATCGTCATGGATCCGCTTGGTATCATTATGCTTGAAGGGTATTCAATGGGGCGGACGTTTCTGAAAGGGACGATGGAAAAAATTGGACTGGGATATGACGAGTGGCGGTTCTTTAAATATAAATCGGCGAATGAAAGTTTATCTCGCGATAATATGTCGGATGCCGATCGTGAACAGAGGCAGAAACTTATTGATGATTGGTACAAAATTGCCAGGAATGATATCAGCAATGCACGCCGCATGACAGCGGAACAATTCGATACACTTGTCAACAAGGAAGTAATGTTCCTGGCTCAACAAGCGAAAGAGAAAGGACTCGTAGATTCACTCGGACGCTGGGAGATGGTACGGGAACTTGTGAAGCAAGAAACAGGGAGTAATGCATCGTTCATTTCTTCCGGATCCTTAGCTAAATTCAATTTACCATATGATAATCATTGGAGTGAGCCGCCGCGTATTGCAGTAATCTATGCGCTCGGTGTCTGCGATATGGATGAAGGCATAGCGGCTCGTAGGTTAGTGAAAGATGTTGAAGCGGCGGTGGATGATTCGCGCGTAAAAGCAATAGTTCTCCGCATTGATTCGCCGGGGGGCGATGCAATAGCATCGGACTACATTGCAGAGGCAATGAAAAAAGCGAAGGGCAAGAAGCCAATCATCGTGTCGCAAGGTTTTGTTGCAGCATCAGGCGGCTATTGGCTTTCCATGTATGCCGATACGATAGTTGCTGCACCGAGTACTATCACTGGTTCTATCGGTGTTATCGGTGGATGGATGTATAATAAGGGATTCAAAGAGATGCTTGGTATTTCTACAGATTTTGTAAAAGTGGGTGAGCACGCTGATTTAGGATTTGGCATGACCTTACCGCTTATCGGTGTGAGAGTACCCGATAGAAATCTGACACAAGAGGAACGTGCACACGTTGAATCGTCCATCAGGATTATGTATAAAGATTTTGAAGACAGAGTCGCGTTTGGACGGAAAAAGAAGTCTGACGACATCGAATCAATTGCACAAGGCAGGGTGTGGTCCGGACTTGATGGCAAACAGAACGGTCTTGTGGATATGCTTGGCGGATTGGAAACTGCCGTCAACATTGCAAAGGAACGTGCTGGTATTCAGAAGAATCAGAGTGTCACCATTATTGAAATGCCGAAGAAGGGTCTTATTGATTTCAGTATGTTCATGCCGAAACTCTTTGGCATCGAAACAAAAATAGCAACCGATCCAACCATAGAACTATTGAAGTTTCGATTAAAGCACAATGGTGAACCTTTACCCATGCTGCCGATGGAAGATATGGATATGATGAAGCAATCGAAATAGGAATAATCTTTCGTAGGGACGTTCAACTGAACGTCCCTTTTTAATTTCCCCATTGGTATTTGTTATAGTTCTTGACCAATTAGAATTTTCTCAGCATTTTATCGCAGCATGGAACTTGAATCAGAAATCAGCATCCTCCGCTCTAAACATCAGGTTGATAAACTCATCCGATGGATTGGAACAGATTCAAAGCGGTTTGCACAATTGATGAGATTGTTCTTACTGAACGACCAAAACATCTCAAGGCGTTCCGCATGGGTAGTGGGTCATTGCTGTGAGCGCCACCCGGACATGGCTAAACCGTGGCTGAAGGTCATGATAAAAAAAATGCAGGAACCAGGCATCCATAGTGCTATCCAGCGTAATGTGTTGCGTGTATTACAATATGTAGAAATACCGGCATCGCTCAAGGGAACAGTCGCAAATATATGTTTCAATTTTATTTCCGATACAAAAGCCGCTGTTGCTCCACAAGCATTTGCAATGACTGTCCTGGCGAACATTGCTGTGAAAAAACCTGATTTGTTAAAAGAGCTACGTGTTTTTGTGTACCAAATGCTTCCCTTTGGTACACCTGCTTTTCGCGCATGGGCAAAAAAGATCTTTAAGGATTTAGATCTTCGGCAGGAAAGTTATCTATTGAACAAGAACGAAGAGGATAAACTACTATACGATTGGTTAATGAAAAAGGAATGAATGCTTTCAGTAAGTCTTTAACGTGAATATGGAGGAAGGTTTCTCCTCTCGCGGATGATGCCGGAGAAATGGAAACCTTCTTCTATAGTTAAGCCGGTTAATTACTTCGCTTTTAGCGCCGTACGCAGTGAAGCAAGTTGACCGGTCGAACCGAGTTTCGTCGATTTGTGTACGATGAACTTTGCATATTCCTGTATAAAAACCTCGCCCGGTTTGCGGAAATCGAATCCTGCCGGATCATCGCGGAAGAATTCACGATGCACACGTGTCCACACGAGTCGTCCGTCAGTATCAATATTTACCTTTGTGACGCCGAGTAATGAAGCACGCTTGAATTCATTTTCGTTCACACCACATGCCGATGGGTCAAGTTTGCCGCCGGCCGCATTGATGCGGAGGACTTCGTCTTTCGGAACAGAACTGGAACCGTGCATGACGAGAGGGAAACCGGGAAGAAGTTTCTGGGTTGCTTCAATGCGATCGAAGTGAAGCGATTGCTGCCCTTTAAACTTGTATGCGCCATGGCTGGTACCGATTGCAACGGCAAGGCTGTCGCAGCCAGATTTCTGCACAAATTCTTTCGCTTCAACCGGGTCGGTGAGTTGTGCATTTTTTTCATCCACTTTGATATCTTCTTCTACACCGCCTAATTTTCCAAGCTCAGCTTCAACAGAAAGTCCTTTAGCGTGTGCGCGGTCGGCGACACGCTTTGTAATTGCAATATTTTGCTCGAACGTTTCATGTGACGCATCGATCATCACCGATGAATAGAACCCCGAGTCGATACAGTCGTAGCAGGTCTTCTCATCGCCGTGATCAAGGTGGACGGCATAGATGGCTTCGGGATACATCTGTTCTGCGGCACGGATGATTGCTTCGATCATCTTCACGCCGGCATACTTGCGGGCACCTTTGGAGATTTGGATAATGAACGGCGCCTGCGCTTCGATGTGTCCCTGGAACAATCCAAGCGATTGCTCCATATTGTTGATGTTGTACGCGCCAACGGCATATTTGCCGTAGGCATGTTTAAAAAGTTGTGCTGTGGTAACGATCATTTTGAAGTTTCCTTTGATATCGTGCTGTTTTAGTTGCTAAACCTTATTAAAGATAACAGAGAATTCCTTATGAACCAAGAGCCTTTTATGATATTTCAACAGATAAATCTTTGGATGCTTCCTTCGAGGATTTCTTCTTCATTCTCTTGGCCTGTACCTTCGGAAGAACCTCTCTTCTGATTCAATACTTCCAATGAAAATCATTTCTCCATCGGAGGGAAGTATTATCTCGGCATTCGGATTGATCATGAGCGATCCGTTAGCGCTTATTCCGATGATACTGCAGCCGCATTCTTCACGAATGGAGGCATATTTGATTGTCTTGCCGACCAATGCCTTAGGAGTTTTCACACGGAATACATCGACACCTTCGGCAATCATGAGAATGTTGCCGCGCTTCGAGAGGTTGAAGATATTGTTTGCGCCAAGAGATGCATGTGAGACAACAAAATCGCAGCCGGCAGAATGCAGCGTTTGAATATTTCGATCCAATGTTGCGCGGCTGATAATTTGGATGTCTTTCCGTACATGGCGGAGATATGTTGTGATGTAGATGTTGATCGGGTCGCTATGCGTTGTAACTGCAACAGCAGGAGCTTGGAAAAATCCCGACCGTTCCAAAATATCTATGTCTATCGCATCGCCATGGATATACTGCTTGCCATCTAAAATTAAAGCTCGAGATTTTTCGATGATCCGGAAATCAATCTCGCGCCCCTTTAATACTTGACCAAGAGCACGTCCTACACTGCCGCCTCCGACAATCAAAATTGGGGCGCTGCTGATATTGTAAATACAAAAGAGCTCGTTGTATCGATCGATATGATTCTGCAATCCCGCGATGACAAGAATGCTTTTCGTGGTGATCACTGTAGTGCCGGTGGGGAGAGAAAACTTACCATCCTCCCAAAGACCAACGATGGATGCATCAACGAGATGCGTTGTGAGAATCTGCGCAACCGTTTTGCCAACCAGCGGCGTTCCGGCTGCGGCCGCTTCGGCAATCACCATGTCGTCGATCTGGCCAATAATATGTGCCATTGCGTCGCCGGCAATAATTCTGCGAGCGAGCGATTGCCCCATCATTTCATCTAACGCCAACACATGCGTGCAGCCAGCTCGTTCCAAAATGCGCACTGCCGATCCTCCACTTGCTGATGCAATGATAGGAATATTTTCCGAAACGCGTCGGACGGTGTATGCAAGTGAAGTATTGGTTATATCGGAGCCCGTGGCGACGAGAAATGCAGCATGTTCAACTCGGATTTCTTTGAATGTATTCGGATCGTCGAGTTTTCCTGCAACGGTGTTAATTCCCTGCTCCCGAAGTTGTATTGCTTCTTCAAGATCAGAAACCAATACGGCATACGGCTGATTGTACCGCTGCAATCTCTCAACGAGTGCGCTTGTCAATGGATTATATTCCGTCAAGACAACGTGACCGCGTGTCCCTCCGGGCAACTCTCGTGGAATTCTCGCTGAGGATTGAAAAAGTTGAAAAATTGTAAAGGGTACCAACACGAGCAAAAACAATATTCCCGTACAGACAACAAGAATAGTGAACAGTTTTCCGGCATCATGTTGAAATGTAATATCCCCCACACCCAAGGTGCTCATTGTCGAGAATGTCCAGTAGAGCCCGCTGACAATACTGTAGTCGCGTCCTTCCATATGCATGAGAGAGTGGAACAAGAGAGAATACAACACAAGGATACAGAACAGCGCGATGAACATACGCAGAAGCAGCATGGCATTGCGTCTGCTGGTGATACCTTGCAGCAGGTACAATGGCTGACGTGAAAAGAATCTTTGGCGCTTCATCTGGAATTTCCTAAAGTCTTTCAAATCAAGCTTATACAAAGGCTTCGTTTGGACACTTCACGCCTAATCTACAAGTTATCCGAGAGAGATTCAATGTGTGACAGTATAAAAACGTCCATCCCTCGGAAAAGGGATGGACGTTCAAGATCCAGCGAAGCCAGTAGATCGTACGGCTATGCTTGTGCGGTTGGTTTCTTACGAAAACGCATAGCAAGCCCCAAGATAATGATGAGGATGAAAATAATAATTACGATATACACTATTGGCGAAGACGGCGTGACAGCGGAATGCCAATCATCTACAGCCCCTTCAATCTTATTTTTCTGATCCACCGTTAATTTGCCTGATTCCACCAAAACCGGCAGCCATGTCGGCTTAAGATTGTTTTTCCAAACAGCATCGTTGAAGGTATTAAATCGCTTTGCACGAATATCTTCAGGTTCTTGATTTGTGTTTTTGACCAGGGAATCAATATATTCCGTAAAATGCGATGTAAATTCATCGCCATTGCTGAATGGCTTGAGAACAATTCCGTTCCGGCTCAACAATGTATTGAGTGATGTCCAATTGCTTCGATCAACCTCCTTTGACCATATTGCCAGTAATGAATCTATCCGTGCCACTTCGCCATTTTTCTTTTTGCCAGACAAATAAATGTCCGCCAGCTTTGGGCTGACACCTTTCCACCGGCTCGTGAACTGATTATTCTGACGCGCAATCTCAACATAATCATTCGGAGTGAGATTGGTTGATTGAAGAAACTTCAGATTGTCCTCAATTGATTTTTTAATACTGGTTAATACATTACGTCGTTCGAGTTTCCCATACATAGACTGTTTTTCTATATCCGTCATATCTGAAATGTTCTTGTCGTATTGCAGAAAGAGACTATCCACAAGAGAAAAGATCAATTGATCTCTCTCCTTCAAATTTTGCCGGAGTTTGCTGATGACCGTCTGCAACGAATCAAAATGAGATTTGTCGGTAGCAGCAGTGATTGACAGTCTCTTTACATCGTTCGTAAGTCTTTCATTTTCCTGGCTAAGACTATCAACTTTATTCGAAAGTCCACGGACCTGCATCTCCAGCTCCGTTATGCGCACGTATTGTGTTTCGATGATGCCGAGATCGTTCCGCCGGATCATTAATTTACCTTTGAGCTTTTCAAAAGTTTTACGAAAATCATCCGGATAGAGAGCACGATCAAGAAGGTCCCTCTTTCCGGCATATTTCTCTTCGAGTTCGTCCGCCAATGCACTGATCTCAGCGCAATCCTGCACGTTTTTCGCGGAATCGGCGAAGAGATGCAATTCCTTCACTGATTCTTCAAATTTGTTGACGATCAATCGATCGGACATTTGTCTCGCGCTTAAGAAGCAGGTACTGACAAGGAAAAGAGCGATGATACGTAGTATTGTTTTCATTTCTTTTCTCCTTTTTGAATTCCATCGTTGGATAAGAGAATAGACGGTTCGTTCTCTTTCTGTTCATTGACCAATTGAATGAATAATCCTCTCTGGTTGAACGCAGGAGCTTCGAGACCTTTTTCAGATACCGAAATTTTCTTTTCGAGCTTCAGCGCTCCTTCTCCTTGAACAAAGACATACACATTCTTGAAATCTTTCGCAGTAATGAAGTAGTACCCGTTCTGGTCGCGTACGACATGCAGCATATGTTTGGTGACATGTATGGAATCCTGCAACTCTTCAAAAAGAAGCGGCTTGCTGTTGAAGGCAATTTTATACCGCGTTACCTGGATAGTTCCACTGCTGTCTGGTGCCGCCACTATTTCAATCGGCCATGAAAAATCTGCCGGCCGGAGTGTTAACGGTGTGCATCCTTCTATGATGAATGCTGCTGTACAGAAAAGAAAACAGAACGTGGTCTTCATATATTCTCCTGAGAGTTTGTTCGACGTATTGTAGGCAAAGAAAAGTATCTGCGTTAATGTAAACAACTATTATAGAGGATTCAAGGGTTTCCTCGCTGCTGACTCTTAAAATGTCTAAAACGTTATGAAAAGGAGCTAGTAATTATTACTTGAACAAATAAAGGAATGAATTATATCCAAAATTCAGTACCTTCTATCCACAAAACAATATTCATTCGAGAACCTCTCGATATTTTATCGGAGATCGTATGGCAAGATATAAAATTGCATGGCTTCCCGGGGACGGCATCGGTGTCGACGTACTCGATGCCGCAAAGATCGTCCTCGATAAAATCCAGCTTGATGCAGAATATATTCATGGCGACATTGGATGGGAATTTTGGTGCAAGGAAGGAGATGCATTTCCTCAACGCACCATTGATCTACTGAAAAATGTCGACACTGCTTTATTCGGCGCGATCACTTCTAAACCAGTCAAAGCAGCACAAGCCGAATTGATTCCCCAACTTCAGACGAAAGGATTGACGTACCGCTCACCCATCGTTCGCATGCGGCAAATGTTTGATCTCTATACTTGTCTGCGCCCTTGCAGAGCGTATCCCGGCAATCCGCTCAACTTCAAAGAAGGCATCGATCTCGTAGTCTTCCGCGAAAACACAGAAGACCTTTATGCGGGTGTTGAATTCGCTCCGCCTCCACAAGAATTGGTTGATGTCCTCAGCAAGATTTCAAAACCATTTGCACCTTTTGCCAAACTTCCCGTTGACCAATATGCAATCTCATGCAAGATCAACACGAAAAGAGGAAGCGAACGGATTGTGAAAGCGGCATTCGACTTTACGCGCAGATTCAGGCGGAAGAAAGTTACCATTGTTCACAAAGCCAACGTCGTGCGCGCGAGCGATGGTTTGTTTCTCGAAGTTGCAAAGGATGTCGCCAAACAGTATCCCGAAATTCAAACGGACGATGCCAACATCGACGCGATGACGATGTGGCTGCTGAAGAATCCTCTTCATTACGATGTGCTCGTCGCACCGAATTTATATGGCGACATCATCTCCGACCTCTGCGCGCAGATGGTGGGCGGTCTTGGGTTCGGTTGTTCCGGAAATATTGGCACCAAGTTAGCAGTGTTCGAGCCAACACACGGCTCCGCTCCGAAGTATGCAGGACAATACAAAGTGAATCCCATTGCTACCATCCTTGCCGTAAAGATGATGCTGGATTGGCTGGGTGAGACAGAGAAAAGCGCGCGACTCGAAAACGCCGTCGCTGCCATCATTAAAGAGGGGAATATGCGCACATACGATATGGGCGGCAATGCGAGCACACTCGATATGGCAAAGGCAATTGTTGAAAAAACATAGAAAACCTTATCGTTTTTACCTTTTTTCTGATTTCTCATCGGAATAATCCGAAAATAAAATGAGTAAATAATATGTAGACATTTTACTTGGAAGTATTTATATTGTATTCAATAAAAATTCTATCATTGTGCTGTAGGTCAATTCAATAATTCATAATATACCATAACTTGTATACAGGATATTGGAATGCTTTTTTATGACAAAGAATACTATAAAAAATGTTTTAGGACAGGTTCATTGATCGCTTTGCATATTGAGTCTTTTTTCTCGATTCATTTCTCTTGATTTCATAAAATAATTACCGATACAATCACACACTAACTTAAAGGAGCTATCTGTATGAAAAAACTTCTAACACCTTTTTCCATGCTTACTATCATCATCTGTATGCTGATGATTGCCGGATGCGATAAAAGTTCGACAGGACCGAGTTCCAATGTTGCCACATACCCAGTAACCGCGACTGTACTCGGACCTTCTGGTTTGCCACAAGGAGGTGCAACACTTTCATTGGTAAATCCTCCTAATCAAACAGGTACATTTTCAACTTTAACAGATAGCGCCGGAAATGGAACCATCCAGGCCCCTGCCGGACAACAACAGCTTAGCGCAACAATGGGAACAGTATTTCAGGTAACAATTAATATAACGGTTATAGTTAATACTACTAATGTCCCACAAACTGTTGGGACAATTAAACTCCAGCAAAACACATCGCTGGGAAAGACCTTAGTGGTCTTTGCCGGCTGCGAGCAGATAGAGGACGTATTAGCCGACACGAATGTTGCCTATACAACGTATGATCACAATATTGTTGATACCATGCGAGCATGGGTAGAACGTGATTCCGTTGCTGTGTTGAACTACCTCAAAGGGTATGCGATTGTGTTTTCTGATTGCAACTGCGGCGATGAGTATGAATACCCGTTGCTTGCAAGAGTGTATGGACAATACGTAAGGCAAGGTGGAAAAATCTATGGTGGACACTACAATTACATGAATTTGCAATATATTTTCTCACCCTATTATCAGAATGAGCCACTTAGCTACGGATCCAGCACCGGGGATTCGCTCAAATTTCTTAGCGCGGGCCTGATTACCGCTTTAGGACACACGGTCATCAAATGGCCTAACTCTTTGTTTGGCTATCAGCTCTATTCCGATTTGCCGGGATCCAGCACTACTACGGTCTATGCGGTCATAGCCAGTACACCAGGATCTCCGTCATCACCTCAGGGGATTCCGATCATTGTTGAAAACAGGTTAGGGGCCGGCAAATATCTGTGGACGACATATCATAATCAAGATATTTTAGCTGATCCTCAATTAGCCAAGATAGTGAGATATTTTCTTTACTCCATGTAAGCATCCATTTCACTTTAAAGCCGATTCAAGCATCTTGAATCGGCTTTTTTATTGTACCTGGTTGTATTATCCGTTTCATAGAAACTCTTTCCGCTTTCCTCTTTCCTCTTTCTTCATTCTCCACCAGTGGCAAAATAGAAAACATCTTAATACATTATCTCACTTATATTAGTATCAGTTACTTTCACATCGTATGGTGGAAGAACGTAACCCGAGAAATTCATTCTAGAGAAGGAATTTTTTATGAAAACCACTACAGTTTTGCGCAAAGCAATCATGAAACGCCGCGCTGTTGTTGTGCCCGGTGCACATGACGCGCTCAGCGCACGAGTCATTGAACAATGCGGGTTTGAAGCAATTCAGGTCTCCGGCTATGGATTGGCCGGATCCATTCTTGCGAAACCAGATGTCGGTCTGGTGCAGATGAAAGACGTGCTCGATATGACCTGGAATATCGTGCAAGCAGTCCGCATTCCTGTTATGGCGGATATCGATACCGGCGGCGGCAATGCGATCAATGCCGCATGGATTACCGAGAGACTCATTCTTATGAAAGTTGCGGGAATGAATATTGAAGATCAGGTTTTCCCAAAACGCTGTGGTCATATGTCCGGCAAGGAAGTGATTCCGGCCGAAGAGATGGTTGGAAAGATCCGTGCGTGTGCGCAGGTACGTGATCGCTTAGATAAAGATTTTATCATCAACGCGCGCACTGATGTGTTCGCTCTCGCAGGATTGGATGAAGCCATCCGCCGCTGCAACTTGTATCTTAAAGCCGGCGCCGACCTGGCTTTTATCGATGGTATTAAGACAAAAACTGATATTCAACGTGCCGTCAAGGAAATCAAAGGTCCGCTTTCTGTAAATCTCATGGATGCGATCTCTGGTATGAAGACCGAGCTGATTCCGATTCCTGAATTGGCAAAGATGAGAGTCGGGCGCGTATCGATACCCGTTGCATCGATTATGGTGACACACAAAGCGCTGCTGACTTTCTTCACTGCACTCAAAACATCGCCGACGGGCATTCTGGCCGGACAAACTCAATGGGCCTCATCGTTCGAGGAATACACAGATTTCGTCGATTTAAAAGAATACCGCACTATGGAAAATGAATTCTTGCCTAAAGACCGACTCGACGGCAAATATCAGGGCGTTAAGAAGATTGTCGGATAAAAAGATTTTAAGTTCAGGAAGCGAATATACCATTGTTATTGTTATCATTATTTCGCTTTCCATCAATAACTTACACAAATGCAGGAGCCAACACGATGGCGGGTGTATACGAACTGGATCATAAAGGTAAAACTATTTTATGTTTGGATATTGCAGGTTTACAATCACGAGATAAACCAGAGTTCCATAAGCTTGTTGCACAAGCCAAGCAGAATATCCGTCAGCATCCTCCAAAATCAGTTCTCGTCATTACGAATGTTACAAACACCGGATTTGATACAGAGATATCCGGCATAATTAAAGAGTACGCACAGCATAACACTCCATACGTCAAAGCCAGTTCTGTCGTCGGAATATCGGGGTGGTCAAAAATCATCCTGATGGCAATTAAAACTGTAACTGGCAGGGATTTCTATCTTGCAAACACAATGGAAGAAGCGAAAGAGTGGCTGGTAAAACAATAATGGTGGATTTTCGATTTCTATCGGCGCCCAAACTGAGAAAGAAATCGGAAATCTTGCTGAGGAAAAAAATTGGAAATCTTACATTCCAAGGAGTTTTTTATGGGAATGACCGTTGTTGAAAAAATCCTTGCTCGAGCTTCAGGTTTATCATCCGTGAAAGCCGGAGATATCGTTGAGCCGAAAGTTGATCTCGCAATGTCGCATGAAAATGCCGCACTTGTGATCAACCAATTCCTTGAAGTCTATCAAAACACAGGCCTCTCGCCAAAAATCTGGAACCCGTCGAAAGTCAGCATCATTTTCGATCACCGTGTGCCGGCAGAGTCTTCAAAAACTGCGTCAAACCAAAAAAGAATTCGCGATTTTGTTGGGGCGAACAGAATTGCTAAATTTCATGACATACGAGGGGATGTGGGCGGTATTTGTCATCAAGTACTTCCAGAGAACGGCTATGTTCGTCCGGGTACCGTCATTGTTGGCACGGATTCGCATACCACCAGTCACGGTGCGCTCGGCGCTTTTGCATTTGGTATCGGTGCAACGGAGATGGCAAGTGTATGGGCACTTGGTTGTATGCTGAACGTCGAAGTGCCAGCAACAATCAAAGTGAATGTTACCGGCAAGTTCAAAAAATTTGTCGGACCAAAAGATCTGATTCTTCACCTTATTGGCAAGCTCACAGCGGAAGGCGCCAATTTTAAGGTGATCGAATTTCATGGACCAACCATCAAGAACATGTCCACCTCCGGTCGTCTCGCCATTTGCAATATGGCGGTGGAAGCAGGAGCAACGAGCGGCATTGTTCCTGCCGATGATGAAACCGTTCGTTACCTTCGCGAAGAAGCCGGTATGAAAGGAAAGATTCATCTTGTTGTTCCAGATAACGATGCAGTCTTTGAACGTATCGTCGACATCGATGTGTCGAATCTCGAACCGCAAATTGCTTGTCCGCATACTGTTGATAATGTGAAGCCGGTCAAAGAAGTGAAGGGCACGAAGGTCAACCAGATTGTCATCGGTTCATGCACAAATGGCCGGTTGGATGATCTAGAGATTGCTGCGAAGATTATAAAAGGTAAGAAGGTGGCACAAGGAGTACGCATGCTCATCTTTCCTGCCTCAGCTCGAATTTACAATCAGGCGCTCGCAAAAGGATATATTGGAGAATTCATGAAAGCAGGTGCAGTGGTAATGAATTCCGGCTGCGGTCCTTGTCTTGGTATCCACGAAGGTGCACTCGGAGACGGGGAAGTGGCACTCTCAACAACCAATCGAAATTTCAAAGGACGCATGGGCAACCCGAAATCAGAAGTGTACCTTTGCTCGCCGGCAGTAGCTGCGGCATCAGCAATGAAAGGTGTCATCACTGACCCTACAAAAATGAAACTATGAAAACACAAATCACAATGGTCAACTCACATTATGCATGGAGTGAAAAACAATAAGCAATTGAGCTCTATTCCTAAAAAACATGACCTCCCCATATCCCCTCCTTGCCAAGGAGGGGAAAAAGGGGAGGTGAATTGAGTGATTTCTCATTATGATTTGTAAATATGGGTTTTCTGCGTAAGATCAATTATTGATTTGTCATGAGTTTGAATTTTGTAATTTGAATGTTTGAATTTGTTTTGGAATTGTGATTTGGAATTTGAGATTTCTTACTTCGGCTTAAGGAGAATTTTATGTCACAGGTTATTTATAAACTTGGTGATGACATTTCCACCGACATTATTTATCCCGGCCGCTATATGGCTACGGTACTTCCGACAGAGACACCGCAGTACGCGTTTGCCGACATCAAAGAATTGAACGAAAAATTAAGCACGAAACAGGTTCTTCCCGGAAGTATTATTGTCGGCGGAAAGAATTTTGGATGCGGCTCCTCACGCGAGCAAGCGGTCTCGACGCTCAAGGGGCTCGAGATTATTATCATTGCACGCAACTTTGCACGAATCTTTTTTCAGAACAGCGTTAATCTTGGGTTACAAATTATTACTTGTCCGGATATAGAAGCGAATGAAGGTGACGAGCTTGATATCACCTCAGGGGAAGTGGTGAACAAAACAAGCGGTAAGTCATTCCATATCGAACCAATACCAAAAGCACGCCAAGCCATCATCGAAGCCGGCGGATTGATTGCATATACAAGAAAACGATTAATGGAGAAAGCGAGTATCGGACAGTAGACTCGCAGCCCACTTATACTCGGCTGCATCTGACGGAACGTGCAACACAAATATCATCCGTATGATCATCCAAAAAGAAATAACTCTTCGTGCACGAAACCGCGGGTTTCATCTCGTTACTTCTGAAATCGTTTCTCAGATTCCGGAGTTACAGAATATCCAAAGCGGGCTTCTCCATGTTTTTATCAAACATACATCTGCATCGCTCACATTAAATGAAAATGCAGATCCAACCGTCCGCACGGACTTTGAAAGTCATTTCGATAAAATGATTCCAGAAAATGCTTCCTATTTTGAGCATGTCACAGAAGGTTCCGACGATATGCCGTCACATCTCAAAGCATCGATTCTCGGCAGCAGTGTGTCGATTCCGGTAACAGATGGGAGACTGAATCTGGGCACATGGCAGGGCATATATTTCTGCGAACATCGAAATTACGGAGGATCAAGAAACTTAGTAGTAACTCTTACAGGGGAGTAACTTTTCGTCAGTGCTTGGAAATCAAAGCTTTTAGCTAGACAACATTTCCTGAATAATTTTTGGCATACTTGAGATGCTAAACGATGTCTTAGCCAAAAATTTCGTGTGTCCAAGTGTCTTAGAATTTTCGCTTAATTCATCGGAAGGATAATTTGTTATAACCAGAGCAGGAATATTCATCCCATGTTTGCGCACCCACCGCACAATTTCAATCCCGTTGGGACCGGGAACAAGATAATCTACAATTAAGAGATCAAATTTTTCTTGCTCCAGTTTTTTCAAGGCATGATCTCCGTCGACACAGAATGTGCAATGAAAACCTGATTTGCGTAGAACCGACAGTATTAATGTGCGATAGGTAAGATCATCTTCTACAAGAAAAATTCTTTTTTCCTTTTGATGTATATGTGGTGACATGGCATTTCTCCAATAACTAATATTGGATTACATATAAATGGTACAAAAAAAAAAATTACAAAACCTATTTTTTTTCTACTATTTTTAAAATGCCTGATAGTTTGTTCGATATCATTCAAAGACGATTTCTTACAACCGCATCTGCAAATGGCAGAACACTATACGCTCTTTAGATAAAGTATTCCCATCGCAATCATCGCCACCCAGCCCATCACTTTTACTTCACTCCTTACAAGTTTCTGTTCTACTTCTTCAATTGATAATTCAACGAGTTCCATTTCTTCTAAATCGTCGATAATAGGTTCACCGACTTTGTGAGCATGAAGCGCAAGAAAGAGATGTCCCGTGCCACCGCCATGATTGCCATTATTGGGATAGCTGCCGAGAGGAATCCATTCCGATGCTTCACATCCCATTTCCTCTCTCAGTTCCCGTTTTGCAGCCGTGAGTGCATCTTCCCCCGGTTCAAGGTATCCGCGCCTATCGGAGCAAGAGAAGTTCCCTGAACGGCATACTTGGTCTGGCGAAACAGGAAGAGTGTGTTCCGATTTGTTACGGGAAGGACAAGCACATAATCCGGCGATACAATCCATGGCCAATCGCTAATTATTTTACCGTCCGGTAATTCAATCGTATGCTTTTCAACCTTGAGAAATTTGCTGTGGTCGAGAATTGTTTCTTTTTTCAGTGTCTTCCATGGACGCATAGGATGTTCCAGATGAATAGGAAAATGTATAAATACAAATGACCGTACTCCTGTCGATTGGATGACGGTCATTTATTCAAAAGACTTATCACAATATTATTTCATCATCGGATTAATGCGTTTCACAAATTGTATCGGCAGTCCCCACGGATCACGAAGCATCAGCACGTCATCGCCGCCGGGTGTTTTCTTTATATCCTCTGCAACCTTCGCACCTGCTGCAACAAGTGCGTGCTTTACTGTTTGAATATCATGAACCACAAATGCAATGTGGAAAGTTTGATAAGCGATGCTATCGAACTGCAGAACAGGAAAATTCTTGTTCTGGTACAATTCGAACATCATATTTTTTCCTGCATCGGCAATAAACATACCATATCCAGGCGCTGATCCTTCCCGCACGACAATGAAACCAAGATTATCTGCGTACCATTTTGCTTCCTTCCGAGAATCAACAACATTCATTGCAAAGTGTTCCGGGTACAATCCGGTAAATTCTAACATGGGTTTGACACGCTCAACAAATTGAATCGGCAGTCCCCACGGATCTCTCAGCGTCAAAACCTGATCTCCGCAAACTATCGGCAATGGTTGCTCCTGCTCCGACAAGCTGCTCTTGAGTTTCTATAATATTTGACGTAACAAAAGCAAGGTGGATGGATGTATAATGAATTTTTGCTGATTCGAACACTGGGGAGTCTATATTATGAAGAATCTCTATCATCATATGCATACCGGAATCTGCAATGAAAGCAGATGCATTCGGAGCAAATCCTCCACGCACGATCTTCATCCCCAGATTGTTTGTATACCACTTGGCCATAGAAGCAGGATCAGGAACATTCAGCGCGATGTGTTCAAATCGTGCCGATAGATCGATCTTTGCTACTGTTGTATCGGCCGGTTGATGGGATTTTTTTGCTTCACAGGGAAAGAAGAGATTTGTCAGCACGAATACAACAATGAACATAATTCTGAAAGAAAGGAGTGTTTTCTCTGAAGAAGTCATCATGTATATCCTTCTTGTAGTGAATAAAGACAATTTCAAACGACGTATTAATGTACAAATGATTTTAAGAATAACCTACAAAGAGGCATCAATAGGGAAATCGTTTTGAAGGCGTCTAAGACTTCCGAAAAGTCATGCAAATGATAATGTTCAAGTGAGTTGTTCTAGTTCTTCTTCTTTTGTTCTGCCTCCGGTGTGTGGGCCAACTGCACAGAAAGCCATAATCCTAACTGTCTCGGCTTTTCTTTATTCTCGCGTACATCGCTTCGACGACTGCCGTCATAATAGTCGTGACCTTCATGTTCCCCGCCTTCCATCTGTGAATCTCCTGGCTCGCTTCCGCTCAATCCTTCATTCTTGTGCGCCCCCATTTTCATTTTTTCACGATTGAATTCTTCTGTCTCAAGTTCAATGCCGATACGATTTTCAGAAGTGACTCCGATAGCGAAAGGAGTATGTGGTGTCTTTCTCAAGGGTACTCGAAGTTCATACACCAATGCTTCTTGTGAGCGGCCGATCTTCACGCGAATTCCCGGTACATCAAGCGTAGAAAAGCGTTGAACATTTTCCTTTTGAGCACCGACAATTTCCAATTCCAATAATGCCTGCTCAGAAGCTGAATGCATCTGTTCATCGTCAGACTCAGGTTGAAATTCTGAGCGTGCGTCTTGCCTGGCCAGCGGATACCGAATACCGAAGGAATGGTCATTGCCACCATCTGCATCAAACCATACGGTGAAGCCTGCTCTCATAATTTGCATTTGAGTTGTGCGGTTTTGTGTTTTCAGAAAGAGGTACACGTAATCATCATCATTGCGGATGCTGTACACAATGTCGGATTCTTTGTCGTAATACAACCCCCGTTGCCACTCAGTGTCGCTACCATCAATAACAATATCTTCTTGCCGCCAAGTACTTGAGAGTTTTAGCGAACTGCTACAGCCAGAAAAAGCCGCGGCTGCGATAAGAAATCCACAAAGAAGAACAACTCTCATTTGCCTCCCATAATGAATATGATTTGTTTTGTCCACTTCTTGTTTCTCCTGTACTGTTGTTCGCTTCACGTTATTTTACTATGGTCACCACGGTTATAGTTTGACGATAAGACAACATATTAGTTTCAATACGTGACGAGGAATTGATTGTGTTCTCAAAATATTTTACTAACTTATGATGATGATACAGGATCTTCCTAAGACTACAGAAATTTATATTTTTTCTTTTTGAGAAGAAACATGCATCAGTCAGTTCTTGCATACTTTTTAAATCCCATTTCAAAATAAATAAACATATGAATGAGGTGTTTATGAGACTTACTCTCTGGAAATTATGGACTGCACCTGTTGTTTTCGTGTTGTTCTTTCATGGGTGTTCCACTCAACAAGCAATAAAGGTCAACGCATACAATTATATTGATTTCGATACGGTTCACGCCGGACAATATGATACGGGTAAAATGTGGACTTTCGATTTTCCACCGATAGACTATTTCAGAAAAACGTATGGATTTACTCCCAGCAAAGAGTGGTTTGAGAAAGCGCGCCTCTCTGCACTGCGGCTTCCGAATTGCACGGCATCATTTGTCTCAGAAGATGGGCTTGTCATGACGAACCATCACTGTGCGCGCTCAGCGCTGGACAGTGTAAATAGAGAAGGTGAACGGTTAGCAGAGCGTGGTTTTTATGCTCCCACGCTGGAGGAAGAGCGGAGAGCATCCGGCATCTATATTGATCAATTGATAGTGATGGAAGATGTAACCAATGAAGTTCAGCGGGCGTTTGAAAGCGGCTCTACGGATAACGCAAAGGTCGCAAATCGTTTAACACGGATACAGGAAATCCAGAAACAGTATACAGAAAAGTATAAGACCATTGCCCCGCGAGATTCGATGATATTTAATGTTGTATCGTTCTACAATGGCGGGCGATTTTCGCTCTATGGATATAAGCGCTACACAGATGTTCGTTTGGTCTATGCGCCGGAAGATGCCATAGCATTCTTTGGCGGTGATCCGGACAACTTTACCTACCCCCGCTATGATTTTGATTGCGCGTTCTTCCGTGTATACGATAATGGTAAACCATTGAAGACGGTCAATTTTTTCCGCTTCAGTCAAGATGGTGCGATGGATGGTGATGCAGTGTTTGTCATAGGAAATCCAGGCACCACGAATCGGTTGCAAACGATTTCACAATTGGAGTACTTTCGTGATTACGAATATCCGGCACGTCTTGAGATGTATGAAAGAGTCGGCGCAATCTATTCGGCATATGTTGAAAAACATCCGGAAGAAAAGTTGAAATATCTCAATACAATTTTTGGAATAGAAAATTCGCGGAAAGCTGTGAATGGATACCTGAGCGGTCTCCGTGATCCCATGTTGATGGCGAAAAAAATAGATTTTGAAAAGAAATTCAAAAAAGCTGTTTCAAACAAATCTGATCTCAAAACTCAATATGGCGATCCATGGAGCGATATTGCAAAGTATCAAGCTGAGCTTGCCACCATAACTCCAGAACTCAATGCATTGAAGTTTCGTGGGCGCTACTTTCCAAAGTATTTCTCGCTTACTGCAGATCTTGTCGACACGGCGAATTCTTCGACCGGCGTACTATCCGAATCCGCAAAGAGAAAATTCTATCCAATAAATCTCGACACGGAGATTGAGAAACAACTGCTTGCTTTCCGATTGGAGATTATGAAGAGAGTGCTGAAGGGAAGAATTCGAGCATTCGACAAATTGTTGGCTGGTCGAGCGCCCGAACAGGCAGCAGAACAAATAGCGCTGAACTCTTTTTTGGCATCGAAAGAAAAGACCGATGCACTGCTTGCTGAATCATTCGACAGTATTTTGAAGTCCACCGATCCTTTAATTTCATTCATCATGGCAACACGAGGACGCACAAGGGAGATTCAGAGAAAATATGATGAAGTGAATGAGAAACTTCAGGCATCAGTACAGGTAATGGGTAAAGCGATGTACGAGATTTACGGGACACAAATTCCTCCCGATGCCACTTTTACACTTCGAATCGCTGACGGTACGGTGAAGGTGTATGAATACAATGGCACCATCGCACCACCCATCACAACGTTTTATGGAATGTATGACCGATACTATTCATTTGGCAAGCATGACCCATGGAAATTGCCTGAGCGCTGGGTTAATCCTCCGGCATCGTTTAAGATGAACACACCGATAAACTTTATTTCAACCAACGATATTATTGGCGGAAATTCCGGCAGCCCGGTGATTAATAAAGATTTACAGGTGGTTGGATTAATCTTCGACGGCAATATAGAAAGTCTGCCGGGAAACATCATTTATGACGATACGAAGAACCGTTCTGTTTCCGTTCATACATCCGGAATTTTGGAAGGCCTGGAACAAATTTATAAAGCAGAGAGAATCACAAAAGAATTACGTGCAGGGAAGATAACACCGTAAGAACAGCGCGATACCATTGTGTAGGGTGACCGCCTTCCGAAAGTACTCTCAGTCCTAACTCAAGAAACTTTCGGAAGGTTTCTTTTACCCGCGCGGATGGAATGTGCGGTGAACTTCTTTGAGATACTCTCGGTCAATGTGCGTATAGATTTGTGTTGTCGAGATGTCGGCGTGGCCGAGCATTTCTTGTACAGCACGAAGATCTGCTCCCCCTTCCAGTAAGTGTGTGGCGAATGAATGACGAAATGTGTGCGGATGCACTTTCTTCCCAATCCCAGATGTAAAAGAATATTTTTCCACTAACTTCCGGACCATATCTCGTGTTAGTTTTGTCCCACGGATATTGAGAAAGAGATAATCCTGTGATTTACCTGCTTTGGCGAGATGAACACGCGATTGCTTCTGATATTCCTCAATCCACTGCCGTGCCGAACGACCAATGGGCACCAATCTTTCTTTCGATCCTTTTCCGTAAACAAGAATCAGTCCATCTTCAACCATAAAATTTGATTGTTTCAGGAAAACAAGTTCTGATACACGAATGCCGGTGGCATAAAGTGTTTCGAGCATTGCACGGTCGCGAATACCAAGCCGGCTGGATGTGTCTGGCTGTTTCAGGATTTCATCTACCTCGGCGATGCTTAATACCTCCGGCAGATTTTTTTCTTGCTTGGGTGAATCGATGATCTGTGTCGGATCGTCCTTTACTTCTTCTTCGCCAAGAAGGTAGCGATGGAATCCGCGTATCGTCGAAAGAATCCGGGCAACGCTTCGTGCTGTAAGGTTCCGTCGATGCAGCGTCGCCAGAAACTTACCGATGTGTTCTTCCGTTACACCAGATGCTGCATGAACTCCCGAGTGGATGAGGTAACTGCGATATTTAGCGAAATCAAACTTGTAAGAAACCAGTGTCTGAGGTGAAAGATTTTTTTCTAGCCGGAGAAATTCAAGGTAGTTGCGAATCTGACGATCAAGCCCTGTTGTGGCAGATTGCTGTTCAACAGCTTGCTTTAGTACGCGTGCTTTTTTTCTCATACAAAAATAAATTTCCAACTGTTGTCAAGATCAAAACAAATTACATTGATTCTCTTGAAGGTGCAAGGTGTGTTGACAATGAGGGGGTGGACAATAAAACTGAAGGAGTTCGTTCGTTGAAAATTGAGAGTACCCTTATGTGTAGAGAACCAGAATCGTAATCAACTCTTGACAGCTTTCGCCATAGTGTTATAGATCTGAAATGCGCGATCGAGATGAGAGATTTTGATGAGAGAAAGAACCTTCTTTTGGACACCTACCAGTTTTACAATACCTCCATTTTCCCGCATCTTTCGTTCTGCAATGAGTAAGGCACTTAAACCGCTACTGTCGCAGAACTCCACATCGGAAAGATCAATCACCAATTCTTTCTGTTGCCGCTTACAAAGGACGACGAATTCTCCTTTCAACTCTGGTGAGATAGTCGCATCAAGCTTACGCTCATGAATTTTGAGGATCGTTGCTACTCCATTCTTCTTGGTTTCAAAACGCATACGCAGACTCCAACAAAAGTATTAAAACATATCGAGACACTTTAGAAAACTTCGGTACGAGTGTGTATTGCCGACGGCTCCTTTTGACTGAAACTGAAAGTTGTAAAATTGATCACCACCATGTTTGGCAAAACTGACACGTAGAGGGGCATTGGATGCCTTGCAGAGAAACGCACTTGGCAGGGAGAGTCCAATATTGAGGTCCAATGCAACATCGAATGTGTTGGTCGTTATTCTTTGGAGCAGTTTACGTCTTGGCACAAACCACGTATTGATGTCGTTTGCTGAATATGTAAGGGTTTTCAACGGAGGGGTAGATGCTATAGAAAAGAGTTGGTCGTCTCGGATGAGTACCATGATTCCCTCTGAAGAAAACCTTCGGAGAAGGTAACGGAAAAGCGTCAAGACTGATTCACCGTCAAGAGATGATTCAGGAAAGATAACCAGTGCTCGGCGCGATCGAGTCAAAGCATCGGTGAAGTTCATCATCCGATCGCGATTGTTCCGAAAATGTAATCGCGAGTAAGATAATCCTACTCTGCGTCGAAAACCCTCCAACATTCTTACACCACTCTCTCTTGCTGTCTACTTATGCTTCAATCGATCGCGATAAGTTTCCAGTAATTTTGTGATAAACGACTCATCAAAGAAATAGTACCGGATTTGCAGACTTACCCGGAAAAAACTATCATTACCGGAATTCAACGGGCCATTGTAGTATCGTGAATTTGTCAAAACATATTCAGGCAAGAGTGTTATTGACCAGAATTCGTTTGGGAAAAAATCAAAGCCTAATCCGCCGCTATATTGCACGTCAAAACTGGACACACCCGAGAGTCTCACTCCAGTTCTTTCATCCCTTGGATCAAAGAAAACAAGTCCACCGCCGCCGAAGGGAAACACGTTAAAGCTGCTATTCGGCATCAAGTCGATGCTCAAATATCCATTGAGGGACATGAGATCTGTTGTGACGGATGATTTATCGTCGTTCTTCCAAAAGAGTTGATTCACAACAAATTTGGAACGGAGGCTGAGACCTTCCATAAGAGATAGGCTCATATTAACTCCGCCGCCGAATGCCGGTGAAGTATTCACAGATCCGGCACCAAGGATATATTGCATGGAGCCGTCAACTCCGATACCGAGTTTTCCGTATCGTGTTTGCCCAACAACCGGGGCAACAAGCATGCATATGAGAAGTAGCGATATATAAAAACTGAACGAAGGTTTCGACATTGTACCCTCTCTAGTAAGTGGGTGATGGTGGATTATTACTCGCTCTGTAACATAGTAAGAAACTTCTGTTCATCAAGCAAGAGGATGCCGAGTGTTTGTGCTTTATCTCTCTTGGAGCCCGCTTCGGCTCCAACGATCACGAAATCCGTATTCTTGCTGACGCTGGAGACAACTTTTCCTCCAAGTGATTCTATTTTCTGTTTTGCTTCTTCACGCGTCATTGACGTGAGTGTACCTGTAAGCACAAAATTCTTGCCAGAGAATTGTTGAGAACTGCGAACATGCTTTTTCGTGCTTTTCATCTGCACGCCCGCCTTTTTCAAACGATGAACCATACGCTGGTTATGTTTGTCTATAAAGAACCGGATAACACTCTTCGCAATCCGTGGACCAACACCTTGCACAGATTGCAGATCATTCTCCGATGCCGCTATAAGTTGCTCAATTGTTGGGAAATTATCAACAAGAAGTTGTGCAATACTTGCTCCAATGTGACGCACGCCAAGTGCATAGAGAACCCTCCCAAAAGGGCGCTTCTTACTTTCATTGATGGCATCCAGCAAATTCTGAACACTTTTTTCTCCCCACCCTTCAAGTGAAAGAAGCACTGATCGTTGTGTGTGGAGATCGTAGAGATCAGCACAATTCTTAAGAAATCCGAGATAGACGAATTGATCGACTATCGCTTCGCCAAGTCCTTCAATATCCATCGCACCACGGCTGGCGAAATGACCAATTCGCCCTTTGACCTGAGCTGGACAATCGCTATTCTCGCAGTAATAATTAGCTTCATCTTCAGGTCGGAAGAGTCTTGAGCGACATTCAGGGCATTCATTGGGAAATTTGAACGGCTTCGTTCCATGAGGCCGTTTTTTCTTCACAACAGCACTCACCTTTGGAATGACATCGCCTCCTTTTTCCACGACAACAATATCACCGGAACGTATATCCAACTCGCGTATGTAGTCTTCGTTGTGGAGCGTAGCATGAGAAACTGTACTTCCACCGAGGAACACAGGTTCTAAATCAGCCACTGGTGTCATTGTCCCGAGTCGTCCGACTTGAAGTCGGATAACATTGAGCCGGGTCTCGGCTTGCCTAGAAGCAAACTTAAATGCTACGGCCCATCGAGGACTTTTTGCAACTGCGCCAAGTCGTTTTTGCTGATGAAGCGAATCCAGTTTTACGACGACACCGTCAATATCATAGGGAAGTTCGTCACGGCGTCGTTCCCATTCTTTCCAATATTCGATCACTCCGTCGATAGAATTGTAAAGTTTTGTGTGCTGGCTTGTGGGGAAGCCGAGTTCTCGGAGAAGACGCAAATTCTCGTGATGGCTTATCAGTGAAATATCTTCCGTGGAGAGAAAGTAAGAGATAAAATTCAGCGGCCGTTGCGCAACCACTTTGGGATCCTGAAGTTTCAATGTACCTGCTGCTGAATTGCGTGGATTGACAAATGTCTTTTCGTCTGCAAGCTGACGCTCTTCATTCATACGCTGAAAATCATTCCTGTTCATGTACACTTCGCCGCGCACTTCAAGAGTATGCGGTGCTTTATTCACTTGTCTCAGCCGGAGTGGAATGGAACGAATTGTTTTCAGATTGTTCGTTATATCGTCACCCTGCGTACCGTCGCCGCGGGTAGCACCTTGCACAAACGAATCATTTTCATAGCGCAAACTGATCGCAATACCGTCAAATTTCAATTCGCACACATAGCGATACCGTTCATTTTCTAAAAACTTTTGAATTCGTCGGTCAAAGTCTCTTACTTCATCTTCACTGTAGGTATTAGAAAGGCTCAGCATGGGCACGGCATGCATAACGGAAGGAAACTCCTTCATCAACTGTCCACCTACACGCTGTGTAGGAGAATCTGGTGTGATAAACTCCGGATGCCGATGCTCAAGCTCGATCAGCCGAACCATCAATTTGTCGTACATCTCGTCTGATATTGTAGGCTGAGCAAGTACATAGTACCGGTAGTCGTGATCAAAAATTTCCCGGCGAAGTGTTTCTATTTCTTTTTGAATGGAAGGGTTCATACCAGCCTGTGCGTGCTGGTGATTAGTTTTTTAGGTTGGCTTCGGTAAGGACAGAGTTACGTACGACCGCACCACGCTTTCCGAGCGATCCAATATCCTTGCCATTTAACCGAAAGGTTGCACCACCGGCATTTCCCATCGTTACAACAAAACGTTCTTTTGCAACCCACATGCGCTTTCTGTTTGGGGCGAAGAGGTATTCTGCCCCTTTTGTGTCGTCGATAAGAAGGCTAATCCAGACTGAGTCGAGCGTCGTAACTTCCAACCGTAAGCTGTCTTTTTGCGGTGCTTTGAAGATAGGAACGGAATCAACGGCTACAGATGGTGGAGGAATAGGTGCGGCTTCACTTTCCCGGATGACACGATCGAACGGAATTTCTACTACAGGCTTGACAGAATCCGATTCCTTTTTCATATTTGCCAAAACAATCACCAGCACAACGATGACAACGAGAAATATTCCGAAGGCAAGGTTCCGTTGAATAGGCGAAAGCTTTAATAGTTGGTTCTTGATATCTCCTGTGGATATCCTCGTTTGAGCAGGAATGTGTTGTGTTACGACTTCGTCTGATTTTCGAGAACGACCTTCCTGCTGAATGGAGTTGTATCGCTGCAAGACGTCATTGGGATCGAGACTAAGGCTAAGAGCATATTCCCTGAGGAATGCGCGGATATATGTCTGTGGAAGAACTTGGAACTGTCCGCGTTCAATTGCTTCAAGGAACTTCAGGTTAATGCGTGTCTCAGCAGAAATATCTATCAACGATATTCCCTTCGCCAATCGAGCCTGTGCAAGCGCTTCACCAAATTGTTCAAAATTCATACTGGAAGGTCCAATACTTCGCTTCAATCTCTGGTATGCCGTTCAATGCAAAGAAAATAGTAGCAATTATTCTGACCACTTTCAAGGGAGCAAACAGGAAGTAGAAGTTTTCAACGAACACCAATCCAGCAACACTACTGAGAATCAGCATCCCGATGCACATTCTCGGATGAAAAAGCTGGGATACAGATAGATATATATTCAGCGCCGCCTGTTTCTGGAGTGCTGTATTGAATCCATTCTCCTCTATTGGCGATACATGCTTGTCCGGATGTTATGTTAAATGTTCCAGATTTTGTATTCACTCGAAGCAAACCTTGTAAGACAACCGTATATTCATCGAACGCTGGTGTTTGACCGGGTTCAGTCCATCCACAAGGACTTTTCATCCGTGCAATACTGACATTGCTTGTGCCACTATTTACGCGACCGATAAATTCTTCGATCACTTTTGGTTTGTTTCCGGAAGCTTTAACAATGGATGGCGATGGAATAATCGATGGCATACGAAGACGTTCCTTTAAAATGAAATCTGTCCACCGATCGTGTATGAAAAAGATATTACCTTGATAATTTTGCTTTTAATCCAGCAAGCTGTTCCGGATTACCAATGACAACAAGCATATCATCCTTCTCAAGCAAGGTGGATTGCGGAGGATTAAAGACAAATCGTTTCTCCGCACTTTTGCGCATTGATACGAGTACAACACCTGAATCAAGAAGCGCATCACATTTTTTTAATGGTTTGCCGCGGTAGTGTGTCGTTGTTCCTACTTTTACTTCTTCTACACGCAGTGCAGAATCATCGCGCAACATTGTATCAAGAAACGACGTAGCATCCTGTCGTATCATTTCCGAAGCCATTCGTAATCCGCCAATGTACGG
Source organism: Bacteroidota bacterium (assembly GCA_050013655.1). Lineage (GTDB taxonomy): Bacteria > Bacteroidota > Ignavibacteria > UBA10030 > UBA10030 > Fen-1298. The sequence goes on from JBEKEV010000001.1 coordinate 239,383, forward strand.
AGCGGAAACTGCAGAATCGGCACCGCTGCGGAAGAACTTCTCGCGCACTTCAATGTTGTCCACCTTCGCCACTATGCGCAACTTTTGATTCATTCCACGTGCGGTAATGACGACGAACAAATTATCTTTATCCTCCGGCAGCGTAGTGACAAGTCCAATGGCATGGTCTATTCCAGCCGCACGAAGAACGGCATCATTTGAAGCGTCACCCTCAACAGCGGGGATACCGTGGTCAAGAAGTTTCTGAACTTTTTGCGGATCTTTTTCAACGACAACGACTTTTCGTTTTGTCCGGACAAGTTCTTCCAACACATAATGCCCATTCTTGCCTGCACCGCAGAGAATGTAATGATGTGAAATTTTCTTAACAATGCGTTCCATTTTCCGTCTCCTGAGAATTCCACTGATGCTCCCTTGTACGATGAACTGTGTTAACTCTGAGATACCGTAGAGGATGATTCCCATGCCGCCCAGAATAAGGAACATCGTAAAGATGCGTCCGTAGGTTGTCAGGGGGGTGTGTCTCTTCATAACCGACGGTGGCAAGTGTAATCACTGACATATAGAGTGAGTCAAACAGAGACCACCCTTCGATAAAGTGGTAGCCGAGCGTTCCTACGACAAGAATAAGCAGAAGCAGATAGACAATCTGGAGTGCGTTGCGTGCGGCATTCATGCTGTTTTAGTTTTTTCCTTCATACTTCTTCCAATCATCGGCATAACGCTGAAGTTTCCGGTCGGCAAGCGCATTGATAGTGCCGGGCTCGAATGTGTGATTCGGCTTTTGTTTTCCCGCTTTCACACCGGTGAGAATTTCCATACCTTCATCAATTGTTTTAATGGCATAAATCTGAAATTGTTTCTTTTGTATCGCTTCGTACACTTCTTCACGCAACATGAGATCATCTACGTTTTGAATCGGAATAATAACGCCTTGTTTTCCTGTTAATCTGCGTGCTTTGCAAACATCGTAGAAACCTTCAATCTTGAGATTGACTCCACCAATCGGCTGAATCTCGCCTTTTTGATTCACTGAACCAGTAACAGCAATGTCTTGACGAATGGGAACTCCCGAGAGACTGGAAAGGATAGCATAAATTTCCGTGGATGATGCGCTGTCACCATCGATACCGCCGTACGATTGCTCAAACGTGATACTCGCGTCCATCACCAGCGGTCTGTCTTGTGCAAACCGGCTGCGGAAATACCCGCTCAAGATGGCGACACCCTTATTATGCGTTGGACCGCTCAACTCCGCATCACGTTCAACATTGATAACACCACTGCGCCCGAGCGACGTACGAGCAGTGATACGAGATGGTTTCCCGAAAGCATGTTCCCCGATATCATAAATAGTAAGACCGTTTACTTGACCAATCTCTGCACCGTCCGTATCAATCATAATTCTACCATCATCGATCATCTCCTGAATCTTTTCTTCCACCAGCTTCACGCGGTAGATGCGTTCATCAATAGTCCTTTCAATGTGACCGCATGCAACAACCGTAGCTTTTTCTCTTCGTGCCCAGTAGCTAGCTTCACGCGCCACATCAGCGATAATATTGAAACGAGTAGAAATTTTCTGCTGGCGTCCTGCGAGTCGAACTCCGAACTCAATAAGCTGTGCCAACGCCGTGGCGTCAAATGGCAGGAGTTTCTCGTCGTCACAGAGCATCTTGACAAAGCGTAGATACTGAATGACTGTTCCTTTGGTCTTTGGCATTTCGAAGTCGAAATCAGCCCGTATTTTGAAAATCTTTTTGAAATCATCATCGCGGAAGTAAAGCATGTGGTATAAATCGGTATCACCGATCATGATTACTTTTACATTAATCTGGATTGGTTCCGGTTTTAAACTTGCAGCCGAAAAACCAAACAATGGATCGTACGTCTGAATATCTATGAGGCCGGTACGCAGTGTGCGTTTCAAATCTTGCCAAACGCCTGGTTCAATCAGTGCATCGAGCGCATTCAGAACGAGGTACCCTCCATCTGCTCGCAGAAGCGAACCGGCTTTGACCTTGGTAAAGTCGGTACGCCATACACTGCCTTTTTCCATTTCGCGCTCTACTGTGCCGAAGACATTTTTGTATTTTGGGTTTGTTTCGATGATAATCGGGACATGTTGTGTATCAGAATTATCCACCAATACATTGACTTGAAATTCTATGTATTCATCCTTTTCCTCTTCTTCCTCTTGTGATTCCGGAGCTAGAGAAACGACTTGTTGTTTGCGAAAGCGATCAAGATGTTCGCGGACGTTGGTCCGCATTTCTTCAAAGTACGCACGAAGTTTAGGCTGCTCATATGTGGCATTCAACACTCTTATAGCACCGTCCACTGCCGGCATCACGAGTTGTTCTTCCAGCTCACTCAATGATTGTTGAACTTTCTTCTCGATGTTGCGCAATTCTCGGAAAACGGTTGCCATTTGTTTTTCTAATTCTGTCAGCGCATCACGCATCGTTGTGAATTGTTCTTTGCCAAATTCACCCTTTTGCACAAGTGCTTCCACTTGATCCAAACTTGTCGGATTGCCATTCACGACCGGAACAATGTCAGGCCGCATCGCACTTCCGACCTGTACCTGCACTAAATCAAAGCCGTGTTCCTTTACACGACGTTCAAAATCTTGCAGTACACTTTTCTGCCGTTCTTGAAAATGCTGGACTAATTTTTTCCGAGCTTGTTGGTATCGCTGACTTTCATACACTGCGGGAATATCTCTCAGTAATTCTTTTAATAAATTATCCATGTCCTGCTGCAGACCCCGCCCTTGGCCTGAAGGCAATGAGATGGCAATAGGCATATCAGGATGCTTGAAGTTGAAGACGTAACAATGGTCTTTCATCACACCCTGTTTCTTCTCGAAATCCTGCAATAGACGTTTGATGGTCGTGGTGCGTCCGGTTCCAGATAGGCCGGTCACAAAAATGTTGTAGCCAAAGTGGTTCATTTCCAACCCGACATGCAATGCGCGCAAAGCACGTTCCTGCCCAATAATTTCACGTGTCGGTCGAATGTCATCGGTGGATTTGATGCCCAGCGATTTTGGATCGCACTGCCAGCGCAGTTTTTGAATGTGTAACGGTTTATAAAAAGGTGCTGGTTTGAAATGATTTGTTGAATCGATAGTTTTCTTTTTCATAGTTCGCATACGTTTATGATGGCAGGTGATATGTTCCTTCGATTATACGGAAAAGAGGAATGAGTATCAAATGAAGTGGATAGGGGATTACTGAATTAGGTTCTTTTTCAACATGTTGGATTGATTGGTTCCCGATCAATCTGAATGTATATATTTTCCGATGTACTGGAACGCCTGTCCACTATTCCTCACGGTGGAAGATAACTGAAAGAGAACTATATGGCAATACCATAGCGGAGAAACCGCATCATTTTTGATTGTTATAGTACTGACATATTTTCTTCAGCATACATTGAGTGCATGTTGGATCCGTGGGGCGGCAGAGCTCTCGGCCAAGATACGAGAAAGACATTCCTGCTGCATGCCAATGCTTCTCTGGAATGATTTCCATCAGTACCTTCTCAATTTTTTCCGGCTTTTCTTCCTTGGTAATCCCGAGACGTGGCACGACCCGCAAAACATGCAAATCTACAAAAATACCTTGCGGTGCTCCTCCGGCTTCACGAATAATTACATTAGCAGATTTCCGACCGATACCGGGCAATTCTATCAATTCTTCGATCGTGAGCGGTATGTCTTTATGATCAACCAGAGCTTTTGCTATGCGTACAAGCCAATCTGCTTTTTTCCTAAACCCCCGTACGGATTTGATGAAGGAATACAAATCCTCCGGATTTGCCGTTGCAAGATGTTTCAAGGAAGGAAATTTCTTAAAAAGCTCGGGCGCCAGCTTGTTCACCATAACATCAGTTGTTTGTGCGGAAAGGACAACCATGACAACAAGCTGGTACTTGTTTTTATATTCCAGCGGATGCCGGCGATTGCCATATTTTTTGAAAAGCGGTTGAAGATGAAGATTCCAATCCATGTTAATCCGTGATTTGTGATTGGGGATTTGAGAATAGATCGCTCTTTGAAATACTTGGATCGCAAAAAGATTTCAAATGGGGAAAAGCAGCGAGGAGGTTTGCTGGTGCGGTCAGACGTTTTGTTGGATGCAGCACATGTTCAACTTGACGGCCATTCACGAGAGAGTACGCTTGACGATCATTGTGGAAAACAACGTATACCTTGCGGGCCTTTGCCTGCTTAATTCTCTGGACAAGCTCGTGCAGCTCTTCCTCACTGTAATGGTACAAGTACCGATCACCGCTGTGAGGGTGATTCCAAGCTTCTGTATTTCGTCCCATCATTCTGAAGTATGCAACACCGTCCCACGCCAATGAGTTCAATGGCATATGACCAGGCAAACGCGGAAGGTCAATATTGATGAGATTAAAACCGTTCTCGTGGCAGAATTGATAAAACAATTCTTCGTTCCACGATATATGCCGAAGATCAAGAAACAGTCTGTCTTCGGGGAATATCGTGCGCAATTTAACGAGATGCGCCTGTCGCTCACTCGTCTTGTTGAAGGACGATGGAAATTGAATTACCAGTCCACCAAATTTCTTTGCATCACGCAAAGGATCGAGAAGCCGATGAACTGCAAGCGCGTCATTCTGTGTTGCATCAAATGTGTGCGTGAATCCGCGGCACAGTTTGACTGTGAACACAAATCTCCGGTTCTCACCGACATCCTTAAGCCAGCGATGCGCCTGTGCTGCAGAGAGCGACGTATTATAGAAGGTTGAATTTATTTCAACGAGGTCAAAAAAACGACTGAAGTATTTCAGCTTGCGGAATCCTTTCTCCGGTTTTGTCGTATAGAATACGCGATTAAATGGCGGTAACTCCCATCCGCCCATACCGATCAGGACTTCATTGGTATCTTCACTGCTGCTTCCGGCTATCATTGAAAGAAAATTTGATTGCTGGTGCTACTATAAGAAAAGGTGTATGAATTATGAGACAGGCAAATCATTTTTCAGAATTACGACTTTTCACCATTGTCGATTAGCAACGGTAGTTTCTTAATACGGATAGATTCGATGACATTATCTACAACTTTCCCTGTTGTAAACTCGACTCCGTTTGTTCTTACCTGTTCACCTACCAAAGGAATATGCCCAAGCTGTTCAATAAGGAATCCACTGATAGAGCGGATATCCATCGGTGAGAGTTCGACTGCGATGAGCCGTTCAACATCATTCGTCGTAATACTGCCATCAACGATATATTCATCCTCGCTGATTTTTACTACATCCGGTGTCTCACGATCGTATTCATCCTGAATGCTGCCGACAAGTTCTTCCAGCACATTCTCCAACGTAACGAGTCCTGCTGTTCCGCCATATTCATCACCGAGAATTATCATATGCGTTTTTTTTTGCAGAATCGTTGTCAGCGCCTTTTCAAGTGTTGCAGTTTCGGGCAGAAACGTAGCGTCACGAAGTACTGAATTCAGTGTGAAGTCCGGCTGTAAGTGTCGATCGTACTTAAAAATATCTTTTGTATAAACGATGCCGATGATGTTATCGATGGTGTCTTTGAATACAGGAAAGCGGGAAAACTTATTCTTCCGCATCACAGCAAGATTTTCCTGTATGGGTGTCTGAATGGAAAGCGCCACGATCTCTTTTCGAGGCACCATCGCATGCCGTGCTTGCTTCTGATGAAAATCCATAGCATTGAGCGCGATGCTCCTTGTCGTAGTGGAAACGTGAGTATCGTGGGCAAGAATCAGGCGAAGTTCTTCTTCCGAGTGTGCTAATTCAGAATCCGTGGAAGACTGGAGTCCCAAGAATCGTAGCAGACCATTGGAAGAAGTGTTGAGTACCGTGATGAGCGGCTTGAACAGAAAGAAAAAAAACCGCATGGGCGAGGAAACCATAAGAATAGTTTCTCGTGCTTTTTGAATGGCGAGCACTTTCGGTGCTTGTTCACCGACAATGATGTGGAGCGCGGTAATGAGCGTGAAGGCAGCTGCGAATGAGACACCGTGGATAATGTTCTGCTGTGTTAAACCAATCCATTGAAATATGGGAAGTAACATTTCTGCAGCAAGTGGTTCACCAATCCAGCCGAGAATGAGCGATGTCATCGTAATGCCGAGTTGAGCAGCCGAGAGATATGCGGTGGTGTGGAAAAGAATCTCACGTGCGATCTTTGCGCGCCAGTTCCCTTTTGCAACCAACGGTTCGATCTGCGTGAGACGTGTCTTAACGACTGCGAACTCCGCAGCAACAAAAAAACCGTTTAGAAAAATGAACAGGAGTATTGTGAAAATATCAAAAATATACTGCCAAAAATTCATGCATCTTCCTTCTAGTGGTCGCACCAATATAACCGATTAAGACCAGTCCTTCAAGGAGATCATCGAAAACGAGAAAGCCCGTGTATTCTCTTGTTGTTATACAAGTGTACTAAAGAGTTATCGGCGAACTTGTTCCGATATCCAACTGAGATACACTTCAAGTCGCGCGAGGAATTTGAGGTAGGAAGTTGACCAATCGGCAGGATTGTCAGGTTTATTTTTGCCAAGCAATTCCTGAAATACACGCGCTACCTCCACAGCAATTTTCTTTTTGCCTTCTTCGATAGCGGCTTCGACATCTGAGGAATAATACGCATGAAGGTTGCGAATGTCATGCCGAATGCGACCTTCTGGACCTTTACTTGCGAAGAACGACATATCTGTTTTATTTCCGCCGGACATTTCATACATGATCAAATTCCATTGCTCCATCGCATCACGAAATTGTATTTCATTCTCACATGTATCCAAAGGCAGTTTCCGCGAGGCCTTCTCTGTGGCAAAAGAATTGCGGAAGAGCAAATCTCCACCCACAAACTGTGACACGAGGTTGATATCGGTGCGCCAGCCAAGTACACGCTGTACACTGATGTACACTTCTCGTTCGATATTTCGTCCGGCATTAGCGGCAAGTTTTGATTCCCATTCTCGTGCCATCTTTTTCATTTGTACTTCAAGATCGTGATCGACTTTTGCTTTCGGTGCTTGTGTCAGCGTCACCGGGGTCATAGCTTTCGGTTTCTTATAAACCAGCGAGGATATTTCCTCTCGTTCCTTCTGACTCAATTCGTCAAATTTCTTTGCTGCATCAACAAATGAAGGTTGCTGTTCGTCCGCCTCTGTTTGGAGTAATTGCAGTAATCGCGTAAAGAGTCGATCCTGGTAAAGAAATTTGAAGTGTGACATGTCCGCAAGAACGTACAAGTCCTCTCCGACGCACGAAGCAACCGTATTAAAGAGACGCATAATCCTATGTTCGCCGACCATCTTATCATCAATTGAGTGCATCGTATAGTCTACACCGGCCATCGTGGTATCAAAGATGATCGCCTGCTTCTGCCGGTTGCAGAAGCTTTGCGGTGTGCCTACCTCTACATTCTTGATTCCTTGAATCCGCAATTGGAGTTTGGTATGCAGCGTCGGTCCGACGAAAGGGAGAATGACACCGATGTCTTGAGCATTTCTTCCCGGTTTCATCATCGCGTGCTTTACACATTCCAGAGCCTGTTTGGTGTGGAGTTCGTTGTAGGGAAGATTCTTTTTCTTGCCGGAATATTGCTTACAACGGGATCGAACCTCGCTCGTATCAATGAAATAAATTTTACCTATCGCCATCGGTGAAGCAAAAACATTAATCTTATTATCAAAAAGTACCGAAGATATAAATGACGACAGTTTCGGCGTTGTAGAATATTGCGATTTCATAAAGATCGACCAGCGCGGGTTTTTCGCCGACCACTCAAATAGCTGATGAAGTTCCGTCGTCTGCGCAATGTGCAGGAATATGTCGCGTTGAAGCAATGGATCGGGTTCCTCGTCCTTGGAGGCAGTTACCGGTTCCACTTCAAATGGATCACCTGCAATGACTAACTTTTCACGCGCCAGAGTTGACAACGCCGCAAGTGTCGGCAGGTTAACGCGCTGTGCTTCATGAACAATGACGAGATCGAACTGCTGACCCCGAATTGCAGGATCGATCAGAGCTGCATTAATACCGGTAGCAATGAAGAGCTTCGATTGAAGGAGTGCCCGCTCATCCACCGCAACGAAATCTTCTATTGCCTTCGTAACTTTTTCCAAACCGCCCAGATCATCAATTCTCTTCCCGATTTCTTTGAACTCCATTTGTTCTTTTGGTGTTACCGGTGCGTCAAGCTCTGTTTCCGTAATCTCGTTCGATATTGCTTGTTGGTTTGACAACAAACGGTTGTATATCTGTTGCTGGCGAGTTAACTGATCGTTTGCGGTGTTAAGGTCGTGCTTGGAAAATCCTTTCTTCATTCGCTCGATGAGTGACGCATTTTCCAGGTTGGCAATAGTTTGATTCAGTTGAGTCTTTTCTTTGGAAATTTTATCGATCTGCCTGCGAAGATCTGCCAAGCGATCACGTTTTTCCTGCACCTTCTTATAGAAATCCTCATTAAGTATCTGCTTTATCTTAATCCGCCAGTGAGCGTTCCAGAGAGATACTCGTTCTTGAAATACCTTGCGCTTCTCCTCCTTTGCCGTTTCTACCTGATGCTCGAACGAATATTGAGTTATTGCTTCGAATGATTCCGGCGACGGAAGATCAACGCGTGCGGCAAACTTTGTCATTTTCACGCCAAGTTGTTCGCCGACAGTAACAGTTTTCAACAGCACTGTATCTACATTATCATTGGATGGTGAAACGAATAACACTTTCCGGCCGGCTTTCATATAACTAATCGCGGCGAGAACAAGTACTTGAGTCGTACCAGAAAAGCTCGGACCCCACAACATCGTGACCCTGTTCTGCCATATCTTTTTCACAGCCTCAATTTGTTCTGGCAGCGTTTTATCGTTCTTTTGCACTTCATAATTTACAAGATGACTATTCTTACTATCAGCAGGATTGAAAAGCAAGAACGGGATCGATGATTTCATGTCGAGTTTTTGCAGCAGTTCGATCGTCGGTTTTAGTTCATGCTCATGGTCCCATGAACAGAGAGTCTCCGGCAGTGATTCGCCAAAATCCTGAGGCAAAGCTACGGTGAGGTATTGATTTTCTATCGCAATGACATTGCCGATTACTTTGATGAGCTGTTGCTGTCCGAATGTAAATGTTGCACGTTCCGTGGTGTGAAAAAGAACATCTTCGGGAATCTCAAATCGATAATATGTATATCCTGCAAAAACACCGAGACGCTCTCCGCTGAACAAACGTATCTCTCGGCGAACAGTTTTTAGCTGTGTAAGTTCTTTATTCAGTGAATCTGCAAGTTGCGTCAAAAACTGTTTCACGTTCTTTCGTGTGCCTCTACAGGTAGGTAGGCTTCAATCCCATTTTAAGCGGAACTGCAGTAAAGTATAACTTTTGTGCGCAATGTCAAGAAATCTACACACCTATGGGTATCCACTTAGGTGTATACAAACACTATCAAGATTTTTACATGATATTTTCTTATCCTCAGAACGAAGAAAAATTATGGATACACTTAGCGTTATCATCATCGGCGGTGGATTAAGCGGATTAAGCGCAGCGGTTGAACTCTGCACCCGCGGATACAGGACCCTGGTGCTCGAACAACATCGGCACTCAGGTGGACGAACCTATTCCTTCATTGATGCTGCAACAGGCGATTCGATAGACAATGGTCAACATTTGATGATGGGATGTTACCACGCAACACGACGATATATGCGCATCATTGGAACAGAATATCTTACTTTGCTTCAACCAAGTCTTCGCATAGAGTTTCTTCATCCATCCAAAAGTTCTTTACGTCTCGCATGTCCTCCACTGCGAGCTCCTTTGCACTTGTTGGGAGGATTAATGAGATTCAAAGGCATTCCCCTGAAAAACCGCCTGGAAATGCTTAGAGTAGCAAAGCAATTATTCTACACATCGCTTTCCAAAGAGCAGGAACTTGATAGGCTCAATGTGGAAGAGTGGCTGATAAAATTAGGGCAATCAGACTTAAGCAGGAAATTCTTGTGGGATGTTATCACCATCGGAGCGTTGAACAACCATCCTAAAAACGTCTCGGCGCTGATGTTGTTTCGGGTATTACGTGCAGCGTTTTTAGGAAAGCGTGAATATTCGAGCCTTCTTCTTCTCCATGCCGGCTTAAGCGACGTGCTGGTGAATCCGGCTGTAGAGTTCATCCGGCGAAACGGCGGTGATGTTCTGTTGAGTGAGGAAGTTTCACAATTTCACTTTGAAGACAAAAGAATTCTTTCTGTATCGACAAAAGACGGAAAAGAATTTCACGCACAGGTATTCTTAAGCGCTGTCCCGTGGTTTGGGCTCGATCGGTTACTTTCCAACAGCGGTATAAGTTCTGAGTTGGTGATGAAGACACCATCCAGAGAGATCTGTGATTTGGATCGGTTCAAACCATCATCCATCATTTCAATTCAATTGTGGTTTGATCGGATCATCATGGAAGAAGAATTTGCTGCTTTGGTCGACACGCGAGTGCAATGGGTATTTAATAAAAGTTGGAAATTCCGTGGGCACTTGGGCCGTGAAGCAGTGGAACAGCAGAAAGAGAAGGGACAGCATCTCTTATTGGTGATCAGTGGAGCACGGGAATTCTTAGAATTGAGTAAGCAGGAACTGATTGCTATCGCGATGGAAGATTTGCGACGAGTATTGCCGAAAGCAAAAAATGCGAATATTGTTCATTCGGTCGTGATAAAAGAAAAACGCGCAACATTTTCTCCTTCACCGGGACTCGAAGCAATGCACCCACTGGCGGTAACTACGTTTTCTAATTTGTTTCTTGCCGGTGATTGGACTGCAACCGGATATCCGGCGACAATAGAAGGAGCAGTAATGAGCGGAAGAAAAGCCGCAGAATTAGTTCACAGTAAAGTTAATTGATTCCTGTAAAACGCATCTACCTTGACATCGACTGCCGTTGTCATCCATCCGAAACAAAATATCTATTCTCCTCATATCCTTAGGAATTGTTACATGTTTGTTTGGTATAGATTACCTATATCAATACGATCATCAGAGTCACTTCATAATAGTGACCTCTGGTAATAACTTTTCTCTTAACTTCTCTAATTTACAAGAGCAATTTATCATTACTATGAAAAGCAAATAATTGATATTTTAATTGATTAAGGGCGTACAGAAATAATCCTATCATTATTTCGATTGTATTCATAAATCTCCTGAAGCATATTCTCTAACGCTCTATGATCATACCATGTACCTTTTAAAAACACACCACTAATTGATTTTGTATTTTCAATGTGTTCAAGAGGATTTTTATCAAGCAATAGCAGATTCGCAAGTTTGCCTTCACTCACAGAACCCCATTCATTGAAAGCATGCACCGAAATAGCTGCATTTTTTGTGGCAGTTTGTAAAGCCTCATAATTGCTTAATCCGTTTTCTACCAAGAGTTTCAATTCATCGTGAACCGCAAAACCATGGACATCATTTTCCCATCGGGAATCTGTACCTAAAACAATTCGTACACCATTATTGTGGCACGATTTGAACATAGTCGTAAGTAACCAATATTCTTTTTCCGGGTATTGCTCTCGACTTTTAAATCCTTCCCTTTTAGATCTGCTGAGCGTTTTTAAAGGAAAATATTTCATTTCTGGCTTACTAAAGAAAACAGAATCATTTATTTGCCTGTCAATATATTCTTTACAGGGAATTAATGATGAAGTAACGAAAATATTAGCAATCTTCAATCTTCGGGTAATATTATCCAAACCGGTTGTATCTATTTTATCGTAAGGAATATTCCATCCGCTGAAGTCGTACCCTTTATAAAATTGACACCTTAATTCTTCAACGTGAGCTAATCCAGCCATTTTATAATTTATTACATCATCAATACACACACTGACGGGTATATGCCCAACAACTGGAATATTTTGCTTATTGGCTTCTTCCATCATTGCAATAAATTCACTGTGAGTCATCGATGAGTATGGTTTAATTGCATCATACCCTATTGCTGCCTGTTCCCGTACAGCTTTTCGTACTTCCCAGTCTTTCGCAAAGAGACACACTTCTTCACCAGCGACCTGTGGGGTTGACCAAAAGAACCATGTAACCGCATAACTGATACCAATACAGAGAACCGGTAATCCTAATTCGATAAAAGTCCTTTTTGGATTTGTTTTAATTCCTTTTCGAAAAAAGAATCGCAAGAGAAAGTAGGATACACCTGAAAACAAAATGATGGGAGTTCCAAAGAAAATAAATCGTGGAGATAACGGTATATAAGATGCAATAAAATTGACATCGTTCATCAGCGGTCCATTGCAATACAATTGTGGACCGATTTTCTTTCCCTCGTCTATTTCTTTTCGCCATTTAATGTATTCAGGTTTTCCTGACATACAACGAATGGTTGTTACCCCGTTTGCAAGGTAGAGTCGCAATGCAGTTGAATCTCCAAAAAAATGCATGTGCATATCGGCAAGCCCTGGAATTAAGTACTTATTTTTTCCGTTAATAACTGACAATTTCAAACTATCAACCTTCAATCCATGGCCAATGGATGTTATTCGACTACCCGAGATCAAGACGTCTGTATGCTCAAGTATACTATCCGATTCCATAGTAATGACCGATACATTCTTGATCAGATAATCATCCTTTGCAAATACTTCAACAGTATTCAGATAACCGCATACAATAAATAAGAAAAATATGTTTTTCATGGTTCACTCCAAATTATATATGAAATAATGTTGAACTTAGTGTACAGCGACGACAAACAATCAGCTTAAATATACAGTTGAATTCTCAATAACCGATCGATCGATGGGATGAGCGGCAGGAAAATGTGACGAATTGCAGAAGGAGTTTATTTATTCTTTGAAACTAATTCTCTGAAATTCTTTATTTTACTTCTTGATACAGGAATAATATTGTCAATTTCCTTTAAATGTATTTTTAATCCCTGAGAATCACCGGTGATCTTCATTATGTAATGAAGATTTACCAGATAGGAACGATGTACTCGAACGATATTTTGTGAAGTGTGGGTTTTCTGCCCAATGTTGCCGAGCGTTTCTCGTACAATAATTTTTTTTATGCCGTTGTTATCATAAACAACACTAATATAGTTTCCTACAGCTTCGATATACAATAATTTTTGAAATGGGATGTGAACTTTCTTAGATTTGTTGATCACAAGCTCTACGTGATCTTCTGAACATGACTGACTTTCAACAGCAAGATTCTTATTAAGAGTTTCTGCAATTCTTTGGTGCTTCTTCAGGAGGTAATTTTGATAGAGAATGCTTGATAAGATAGATAAAGGAAAGCCCAAAATAAACACATAATAGAAGGACATTACATATGCTTGAATGGTGAAATTGTAAAATTGGTAATAAATATTGTGCGCCAGGAAGATGAAAGACGTAAAGCTAAATAAATTCCAAAAGCCCCAAACGATATTTCTTTTAAGAGTCCACGAAATTTCCTTAAATAAACCTGGTAAAAAAAGGGGGATGATAATTACATTAATCATCCCTATCACGAGCCCTACCGCACTATAGTAAGCGGACATTTTAATACAGTTAATAAATGTCTCGTTATTCAATCCGAAAGGTTTATAAACAATAAAGAAAACAAAGATAAAAATCGTAATTATTAAAAGCTGTTTTACTCTTTTCGGGTGTTCTAAATTTAATGGAGATGGCTGATTTAAAATCTCAAACATCGAGTGCATTGACAGTTTTATATTCTTGAAAAGAAGATCGCGCTGTACCATTTACATCATCCCTTGCGGATCCACATCGATAATCATTTTGATCTTTCTGTTCGAGACAATGGAGGATGCTTCGTACTGTGCTTTTGCTTTGAGGAGTGCAGAGCGAAGATACGAACCGGAAGGATCGCTGGTTTTCAAGTCTTTCACCACGATATGCTTGCGATAGACATTCTTGATTTTTGGAATGGCGGCATCGGCGGGACCAAGAATGATGAAGCGATTTTGTTGATTGTGCATGGCGAGAAACTCGGCAAATTTCTTTGCATGATGGTGAACTTCATTTTCCCGTTCCCCCGAGAATTCTAAAAGCACAATCCGGGAAAATGGCGGATAGTCCAGTTCACGCCGATATTCCAATTCTTCATTATAGAATCCATGGAAATCATGCAAGATAACATGCTTCAAGCTGTAGTGATCCGGCTGCAATGTCTGGATAACAACCTCACCGGCAAGGTTGCTTCTACCTGCACGGCCTGAGACTTGTGTAAGCAATTGAAATGTGCCCTCGGAGGCGCGGAAATCCGGAAGCAGCATTTGCGTATCGGCAGAAATCACGCCGACCAGAGTTACGCGCGGAAAATCTAACCCCTTTGCAACCATCTGTGTGCCGAGGAGAATATCCGCTTCACCGGATTCAAACTGCTTCAGAATTTTATTGTGCGCTCCTTTGCCGCTTGTGGTATCACGATCCATCCGCAATATGACTGCCTTTGGAAAGAGTTCCTGCAATTCTTGCTGTACTTGTTGAGTACCGAATGCATGCATGCGCAGTTCTATACTGCTGCACTTTGGGCAGACTGTCGGTGGTTTCTTGACAAAGCCGCAATAGTGACAGCGAAGATGTTTTTTCGTGGTGTGAAACGTCAGCGAGACTTCGCAGTTGTCGCACTTTTCCACGTAGCCGCATTCGTAGCATTCCATAACATGCGAGAAACCGCGCCGATTCTGGAGAAGAATGGTTCCCTCTTTGCGCTCAAGACGTTTGACAATTTGTGATTGAAGAAGTTGCGAAATGGAAGAATCCGGCAACCGCTTGGGAAACGGCTTCGCACTCTTTTTGATTTCTATTTTTAAATCTTCATACATCCGCCGCCGTTCTTTTGCCATATCGACAATGTCGATCGTTGGAAGCTGGGCGGTATCAACACGATTGGGAAGTTCAAGAAGTGTGTACTTTTCATGGATGGCATTGGCATAACTCTCCGCTGACGGTGTCGCCGATCCAAGCACAACAACAGCCTTGATGTGCGATGCACGTACAAGCGCAACATCGCGTGCGTTGTAACGCGGCGCGGCATCGTATTGTTTGTAAGAGCTGTCGTGCTCTTCATCGACGACGATCAGCCCGATGTTTTCCAAAGGTGCAAAAATTGCCGAGCGTGGCCCGATCACGATCTTTACTTTCCCTTGATGCGCCATTCGCCAGGCATCGTACCGTTCACCTATAGACATTTGACTGTGCATCACCGCGACATCATTGCCGAAGTGTGCTTTGAATCGTCGAACCGTTTGCGGTGTGAGTGAAATTTCCGGAACCAAAACAATCGCTGTTTTACCAAGTGCAATGACATTGCGAATTGCTTCGATATACACTTGCGTTTTTCCGCTGCCAGTGATGCCATGCAATAAAAATGCCCGGAATGAACCTGCCAACGTTGCGGCAACAATTTCGTTGAGTTCGTGCTGCTGGTGTGTATTCAACGTGATAATGGGCGGCGGTTCGATTGGTTCATACTCTGAGCGCCGGAATACTTCACGCTCGCCCATATACAACAGACCGTTTCTCACGAGTGCCTTCAGAGAAGAGAGCGATGCGCGGTGACGCTGCAAAAAGGAATTGATTTCAACAGCATCTACTTCGGAAGATATTTCCTTCCTGAGTGCTTCAAGAATGAAAAACTGCTTGGCAGAAAGTAATGTTGTGCTTGTTTGATCCGTAACAATTTTCAATCCGCCGGCTGTTATGGCAACAAAACGTTCTAACTTCGGTTTCGCTTTCGGCTTCTCGATTTCTTCTGTTAGAGAAATCCATCCGCGTTGGTGCATCTCGCTCAAAACTGCATGAATACTTTTCGTGTGCGATTTCCGTTGGACTTGCGCAAGGTTCAATGGTGCACCATCGGCTAATGCCTGCAGTATGGCGTGCTGCCGCGGCGCAGATTTCTTCGTTGCCTGAAGTATAGCTTCAATGTCTTGAGTAACCAATCGGATGGTCTGCTTGCTTTCCTGCGACAATCCTTGCGGCGTTGCCGCTCTTAGTACTTCGCCCCAGGGTGTAAAATAGTATTCACCGATCCACTTCGTAAGCAAAAGCATTTCCGGCGAAAATGTCGGTTTCGTATCGAGAATATCGGTTACTTGTTTGAGTCCACGGACATCCGTCGTTGCCGGCAATCCAACGATGACACCGGTGAGACGTTTATTTCCGAAGGGAAGGAGCACGCGCTTACCGGGAAGAATTGATGGTTGAAGTTCAGGCGGAACGAGATACGTAAAGGTGCGATCGATGGGAACAGGGAGGGCGATATCGACGAGAAACTGTTGCACAAATTACTGAAGAGTGATAAATAAACGATTCTCGATGAAGGAAGGATAAATCGTTTTCAACCATTCAACTCACGTTCAAGAATCCGATAGACTTCTGCAAGAGGTACGTTCTTCTCTGAAGCGATTCGTTTACATTCTTCAAACTCTACACGCAATTGCTCTTTCCCTTCCACAACGATCACTTTGACAGAAACAATGCCGAACGATGTATTCATCTGCTTGTGAGCGCGGGGCAGTTTCTTCCGTTCGACCGGTTGAATGCGCACACCAAGAGTTGTTGTCTCGCGGAAAACAACTTCAAGGATTTTCTCGATCTTTGCACGCTCCACAAGTACTGAAAGGAGAATACCGGGTCGGCCTTTCTTCATCACAATCGGAATAAGATAGGCGTCGTGCGCACCCGCAGTGATAAGCTTCTCAATGACATACGGATAAATCTCCGGATTCATATCATCGATATTAGTTTCGATGCTTACAATTTCATCAGCAAGGTATTCCGGTTCTATTTCACCGATCAGAATACGCAAAAGGTTCGGAAGCTGTTCAATCTCGCGCCCGCCTGCGCCATAACCAATTGTGGATACTTGGATTTTTTCTGTAGTCAACATACCCTGCGAGAGCGCTTTGACAATTGCGGCTCCGGTTGGCGTCGTCAGTTCAAATGGAACATCAGTCAATACAACAGGATAGTCTTTGAGGATTTCCATCGTTGCAGGTGTGGGAACGGGGAGCATGCCGTGCTGGGTTTTCACCATGCCGCCGTTGCCAACTTTTATCGGCGATGAATAGACGGCTTGAATGCCAAGCTTTTCTAAACAGATCGACGCTCCTACAATATCTACCAATGAATCGATTGCGCCAACTTCATGAAAGTGCACTTTTTCGATACTGGTGTTATGAACTTTTGCTTCTGCTACCACGACCTCATGAAATATTTTCTTTGTGCATTCTTTTACATTCATGGAAAGATCACTCTTGTCAAGAAGCGTTTCGATGTCTTTCAAATGCCGATGGTACTGCGGTTGTTCGGAGATGATCACATCCACTTTAACGGCGACAATACCGTTTCGAGTGATATGCTGTGCCGAAAGTTCGAATCCGTGCAGTTTGAGTTTCTGGAGTTCAGAAATCAATTCGTCAATAGAAATACCTGCGCTGACGAACGCGCCCAGTGTCATATCACCACTGATGCCGGAGATTGTGTCGAAGTATGCTATTTTCATGAGAGTATCATTTCAAGATTAATTTCTTTTGGTTTATAAAACTTTCGCAAGGTGTTCCATGAACCGTTCTGTCGCACCGATATTTTCTTTTACTAATTTCAATGCCACGTTTCCCGCGGTCGTCCTCGTTTTTACATCATCAAACAATGCACGGAGTGCCCTATAGCATTCCAGTTGATCGTTAATAAGAAATCCACCGCCGCGACGAAGAAGTTCTTGTGCTTCCTGAGAATTTGTATGTCGCGGTCCATAGACAACGGGAATCCCGTAGACTGCCGGTTCTAATACATTGTGGACACCCTGCCGGAAACTACCGCCAACATATGCGATATCCGCATACTGGTATAAGGCCATCAATATTCCTACGCTGTCGACAATAATAATCCGTTCGTGGGAATAATCGTTCAGCAGAGAGAATCGAATAGATTTTGTCTTGAAAGGAAGCTGCTTCTCAATTGCTTCCAGCGCTTCTTCCGTTGGCTCATGCGGAACAAGAATCGCAAGAACTTTTGGATCGTATTCTAAAAGTTTCTTGATCGTCGGCAAGAGCACTTCTTCGTCTTCAGGCCACGTACTGCCGGCGATAAATATTTTTTTTCCCTTCAAAATAGAAAGCGGAATGAGATGTTTCTTCTTAGCATCGGCGCTGCGTTGCCACACCTGATCGTACCGAGTCTCGCCAATCTCTTGAACAGAGGGATGTGTCAATCCAAACAGAGAAAATGCTTCAACATCTTTTGCAGATACGGTAAGGATGGATACGAAATCGTTAAAGAGTAATCGATGGAAACTTTTCATGAATGGATAGAATCTCGCTGATGATGTGCGCATTGTAGCGTTGGCGATGAAGGTTGGGATATTTCTTGCGCTCAGTTCCCATACATGATTCGGCCAGACATCGTACCGTACAAAAACTGCTGCTGTTGGTTGGAGCAGGCCAAGGAAACGACGTGCATTTTCCTTTGTATCGAATGGAATATATGTAATGATATCGGCAAGTTTATAATTCTTTGAATGATCATACCCTGAGGGAGAGAAGAATGTGACAATGATACCGATGTCGTGGTATTTCTTGCGTAGAGCGGCAATGATCGGCTTTGCTTGCTCAAATTCACCCATGGATGATGAATGGAACCATACGCGTCTTTTTGATTTCAGTCTTTTTAGATCACACTCAATTTTCTCAAACAATCCCTTTCGCCCTTGAACTCCCCGTCGGATTTTGAAGTTGAAAAGTGCAGTAAATTGCAAAAGTGTCCAGAAGAAAGGAATAAATAACCAATTATAAACAATAAACCACAATTTTTTCATAATACTCTATAATAGATGGATGGTTCGAAATTCGGAATTATGGTAGAGAAAGTTTGATGGAAATGCAAGGAATGTGAAAAGAGAACAAAATTGTACATATGCTTCTGAATAACCAAGACAGTCGCTCTTATGGTTTTTTTTCGGTGAATTGTCTAGCACTATTCTTCTACGTTCAGCCGGTAACCAATACCGGATTCTGTAAGAAGAATTTTGGGATTGGCAGGATCGTCTTCAATCTTTTTACGCAATTGACCGACATACACTCGCGTATATTGGGCTTCCTCAGAAAATGTTGGTCCCCAAACTTGTTCGAGAATAAAATTATGCGTAAGAACTCTTCCGGAGTTACGCACAAAAAGTGCAAGCAGAGAATATTCTGTCGCTGTAAGCTTTACAACTTCGCTTTTCTTTTTTACAATGCGCGCGGCCAAGTCTACAGAAAGATTTTGCGTTGTAAAGAGTTCTTTCTCTTGGTTTCTGGGACGATGCCGAAGAGCTGTGCGAACGCGTGCCAGTAATTCACCGGTACGAAACGGTTTTACCAGGTAATCATCCGCACCGGCATCCAGGCAACCGATGATATCACTTTCCGTATTACGGACCGATAGAATGATGATTGGTATGGTTGCCCATTCGCGAATCCTTTTTAATACAGTGATTCCATCCATATCCGGCAAACCAAGATCGAGAATAATAAGCTCCGGCCGCTCCGAACCGGCCATAATAATGCCGGCGCTGCCTGTTTCTGCAAACTTTAACTGATATCCATTCGGCTCTAAAGTAAGTTGAAGCAGACGGCGAATTTGAATTTCATCATCGATGGCAAGTATTTTCGGCGCCGTCGTCATTGTTGTGCTTGTTCAATTTCCATGGGAATTTCAATCTTGAATTCTGTCCCTCTCGGCATTCTATTTCGAACAGAAATGGTTCCACGGTGAGCTTCAATAAAACCCTTTGCTATGGGCAGACCTAATCCTGTTCCGCCGGTAGATGTCCCTTCTGCACGATAGAATTTTTCGAAGACTTTATTAATATCTGATTTCGGAATGCCCGGTCCGTTGTCGGCAACGGTGATACTACACTGATCATTTTCGACAAGAGCCTGAATTTCGATTTGTGTTCCCGGGGGTGTGTGCACCGAGGCATTATACACAAGATTTGTCAATGCTTGTTCTATTAATCCGAAATCTAATTTTACCAGCGGAAGATCTTCTTGAGTTGTTACCGTTATCGTATGTTGGCCAATTTCCCGTTCAAGTCCTTTAAGCGTTGCATTAATAATGTCCCGTACATCGCACCAGTTTAATTTTGGCTGAATCATTCCGGATTCCAGCCGTGTCATATCCAGCAAATTTGCGACAAGCCGGTTCAATCTTTCAGCGGCAATATGAATTTCATTATAAAGCTCACTCGTAGTTGTTGAGACTTGTGTCTGGTTCGCCGCTAATAGATTTTCCGAAGCGCCCATGATAGTGGCAAGGGGTGTTCTCAACTCGTGCGAAATGGAATTGAAAAGTGTTTTATAAAGTTTTTCCGATTCAGCAACGATAATGGATTTTTTGGTCACTTCATTCAATAATTCTCGCTCAACGGCAGAAGCAATTTGAGAGATAAAATTTTCCAGCAGTATTTCCTGATCGATGCCCAGTTTTTCATTTTGACGGACTCGAACGCCGATAACGCCTACAGGATAACGGGGTCCGGACATGGAATAATACGTAGCTTGTGCAAAGGGGAGTGTATCAGTAAATTTTCCAGCTTTTTTTTCATTCCAGTATGTCCATGCTGCAACACTGAATTCCTTTTCATCCGGTTTCCATGAACTCGCTGTATGTGCTTGATGACTCATATCACCATCTGCATCGCCAAGAAAAACGGCAACGTCCGCATTAAAGAACTTCTTAATATTTGCGATTGTTGCCTGAATGACTTCATCCTGGGAATGTGCGGACGAAAGATCCTTCGTCAATGCAAATAAAGCGGAAGAGCGCATTTCGCGCTGGCGGACGGCTCGTTCTCTTTCACGAACACGCGCGGATAAAGTTCCGGATACAGTTGCTACAATAAAAAACACCAAAAGCATTAACACATCTTCAATGTGTCCGATGGAAAATGTATATATCGGAGTAATAAATAAAAAATCCCACGCTAATGCACCGCAAGCTGCGCCCAATAATACCGGGCCGCGCCCCATTCTTAAAGGCAGTAATGATACTGCGAAAAGAATAATGTACGAAATCGTCTTATATTCAATAAGTCGAGCGAGAGGAATACATGCAAGTGAGACACCAAGAATTATCATCGCTGCTAAAAGATACTGCGGAAAACCGGATTGGATCTTAGGAATACGTTGGAGGAATGAACGTCGTTGATTCTCCTCTCCTTCTTCTTCATGCCCGACAATATAAATGTCGATATCTTCACTCTTTTGTAAAAGACCATTAACGAGCCGCGTCGATCCAAAGAGTACCCGCCGTTTTGGCTTCCCAATTAGAATTTGCGTCGCATTCTGCTCGCGCGCAACCCGAAGCAACGCACCTGCTATATCTTCATCGGAAGTCGTGACGATCTCTGCACCAAGTTCTCTTGCGAGCTTGATATTCTTCGACAGTTGCTCTGTTTCCATCACCGTTGCTTTTTTCGATGTTTCTACATAAACCGCAACCCATGATGCATCCATTGTGTACGAAATTCTGCGCGCCCAGCGGATGAGCGAGATGGATTGTGGACTCGCACTGATACCGACGACCAGCCGTGTTCCGGATTTCCACGTTTCTGAAATCCGCTTCGTCTGTTTATATTCCCGTAATTGTTGATCGACGCGTTCGGCTGTCAGGCGGAGAGACATTTCCCGAAGCGCGGTAAGGTTTCCTTTTCGAAAAAAACTCTCGATAGCACGCTTCGAGCGCTCAGGTGTGTATACCTTTCCTTCTAGAAGCCTCTTCAGTAGTTCGTCCGGTGAAATATCTATAACTTCAACTTCATCCGCAGCTTCAAATATCGAATCCGGTACGGTTTCGCGTACAATGCTGCCCGTAATCTGAGCAACCGTTTCTGCGCGGCTTTCCAGATGCTGCACATTCAGCGAGGTAAAGACATCAATGCCATTATCGAGCAACTCAAGTACATCTTGATACCGTTTCGTATGTCTGCTTCCAGGAACATTCGTATGGGCGAGTTCATCGACAAGGACAAGCTGGGGTTTTCGAGAAATGATCGCATCGAGGTCCATCTCTTCGAGCATCGTTCCTTTGTATTCAATGGTTTTTCTTGGGATGACAGGTAGACCAGTAAGAAGAGCTTCAGTTTCTGACCGTTTATGTGTTTCTACATATCCAATGACGACATCAAGCCCATTTGCATTTGCAACTTGCGCATCTTTGAGCATGTCATACGTTTTTCCGACACCGGCACACATGCCGAAAAAGATTTTCAACTTCCCCTTTCGCTCCTTTTCTTCTTCTTTCTTGAGAAGATGAAGAAGCGTATCAGGATCGGGACGATTTTGATCTTCTAAGGACATAGTGAAATATACGAAAGACATATGAAAAAAGCGCTTCGAAATAACAATGCTCTAGTGCGACTTTTCTTTTATTATTTCAAGAAAAACTCGGTTGTTGAATCTCTACAAGAGCATTACCGGAGGGGAAGAATGAGCAGAATGAAAATGTTCTTTGCCAGAATCTTGAATTACTGTTGCGATTGTGCTGTCACGTTTTTCCCGATCTTAGAGAAATATTAAATTCCCGGACTCATAAAATATTCAGTAAAAATACATTTAGCTAAATATTAATATCCAATTGCATTGTAAAGGTGCTCGGGAGATCAGCATTGAAAACATCCCGTGCAAAGATAACGCTCACGTTTTTTGAGAACGACCATGCAAAGCCATAGCTTAATGCACCAAAGCTGCTTTTGCTGCCTTGATAATCAACCGCAAGCCAGAGATTCTCACTGATTTCTGGAATTTGTCTGTCCCATGAAAACAACATACCGAAGTTATCTGCCTTTCCGGAAGCAAGATCAACCAACAGTTTCTTGTTCCCCGAAAAGTACCCTACTTCAAGTCGTCCTATAATCGGAAATGTTTTTCCTGCTATTCCATAGACAATGTTAAAGTCCGTTACATTTTTCAGAAAGCCAAAACCAAATCCTCCAACCGCTATTGCGGGAGACCCATCGACAAGCAGTCCCTCCGGGACACCAACCTTCGCATTCACAAGGAATGGCGATAATTGCGGTGTAAAATAATCGACGCCGATTTCCGCTTGCACAATGGAATCGGGCAACACTCCGACAGTTAATCCGAGATCCGTCGGGAATGCCGTTCCGCTGAATGATTTTCCGCTTCTAAAATCGTATGCGTAATTATCGATGCCAAGATGAAACGATTTATATCCTTGGAAATCAACCGACGGTATCCAAATGATAGTGGACGGGGTTGCAACGGCAGAAAGAGTACCGCAAACTAACAAAAGGAAAAGGGCGACATTTTTTGAGATTCTTGCTTTCATTTCTAAACTCTTTATATACATTTCATTAAGGTGAATCATCAACTTCATATCACTTTCATTGCTACCATCAGCATATCGATTAGCTTGATGCCAATAAATGGAGCAATGACACCGCCGACTCCATAAATGAGCAAATGTCTTCGCAACAATTGCACGGCGCTTATTGGCCGATACTTTACTCCTTTGAGTGCTAATGGTATTAATGCGACAATAATTAGTGCATTGAAGATTACTGCAGAGAGGATAGCACTTTCCGGAGTAGCAAGCTTCATAATATTCAACATATTCAGCACAGGATATGTTGTTGCAAATGCGGCAGGAATGATGGCGAAGTACTTCGCGACGTCATTGGCAATGCTGAACGTCGTCAGTGTCCCGCGCGTCATCAGAAGTTGTTTCCCGATTTCCACGATCTCCATCAGCTTTGTCGGATTACTATCGAGGTCGATCATATTTGCTGCCTCGCGGGCAGATTGTGTACCGGTATTCATTGCAACAGCGACGTCCGCTTGAGCGAGCGCCGGGGCGTCGTTCGTGCCGTCACCTGTCATAGCGACAAGCCTTCCGCCTTTTTGATAATCGCGGATTAATTTTAACTTGTCTTCCGGTTTTGCCTCAGCGAGAAAATCATCGACACCGGCTTCAGCGGCAATAGCGGTCGCTGTCAAAGGATTATCCCCCGTAATCATTACGGTTTTTATTCCCATCTTTCGCAGGTGCGCAAACCGCTCCTTAATTCCACCTTTGACAATATCTTTCAAATGAATGACGCCCAGGACTTCTTTGTTTTCCGCGACGACGAGAGGAGTGGCACCGACCCGACTGATTTCTTGTACCGCCTGCTGCACGGCCGCAGGAAACACACCGCCCTGATGTTCGATGTATGCTTTCATTGCGTCTGATGCGCCTTTGCGGATAATTTTTTTTCCATTTTTTCCGTCGGGCAGAATATCAGCGCCGCTCATACGCGTCTGTGCACTGAAGGGAACGAAGTGTGCTGCAATCTCGTGGATATCCCGGCCGCGCAAACCATACTTCTCTTTGGCAAGAATAACGATGGATCTTCCTTCCGGAGTCTCATCGGCAAGCGAAGCGAGCTGCGCTGCATCCGCCAATCGTTCCTTTGAAATTCCCGGTGCGGGAGTGAATTCTGTCGCCATGCGGTTTCCCAGCGTGATCGTACCGGTTTTATCAAGGAGGAGCACATCGACGTCACCCGCCGCTTCGATGGCACGGCCGGATGTTGCTATCACGTTATGCCGGATCATTCGGTCCATGCCGGCAATGCCGATTGCAGAAAGAAGTCCCCCGATCGTTGTGGGAATCAAACAGACGAGAAGAGCAACGAGTACCGTTACGGTGACGGGTGCCCCGTGTCCTGCGACCTCAACGCTAAACAAGGAGAACGGAAGAAGTGTCACGCACACGATAAGAAAAATAATGGTAAATGCGGCAAGTAATATATTGAGTGCAATTTCATTCGGAGTTTTTTGGCGCTTGGCTCCTTCAATCAAATGAATCATCCTATCCAGAAATCCGCCACCGGGTTCTGCTGTCACTCGAATAACCAGCCAATCGGAGAGCACGCGCGTGCCGCCTGTAACAGCGCTTCGATCACCGCCGGATTCACGAATCACCGGAGCACTTTCACCTGTAATAGCGCTTTCATCCACAGAAGCGATACCTTCAATGACCTCACCGTCTGCGGAAATAATATCACCAGCTTCAGCAAGGAACACATCGCCTTTTTGTAATTGTGGCGAAGTGACAACATCAAAACTTGAACTTCGCTTGGAACCGTGTAATCGCTTTGCCGTTGTATCTCGACGCGAACGGCGCAGAGCTTCTGCCTGCGCTTTTCCCCGCCCTTCAGCTAATGCTTCAGAAAAGTTTGCGAAGAGAACCGTAAACCACAACCAGAGCGATACAAAGCCGATGTACCACGCAGGCGCTTCTCCAGTGCCGAACAGAGCTTGAATCCATAACGCGAAAGTGAGCACGCTTCCCACTTCCACGACAAACATTACTGGATTCCGTGCCATCGACCATGGATTCAATTTCACAAATGAATCAAACAAAGCACGACGAAACATTTCGCCGTTAAGTCCTAAAGGTTTCCTTAGTTGCTGTGTAGATGTCGTTACCATTTTACTATCTTCCTTTTTCTCGTGAGTACGTTATTGCATCATCATGAAATGTTCGACGATCGGTCCTAATGCGAGTGCAGGCAAAAAGTTCAGTGCACCTACAATAAGAACGACCGCAATAAGCCAGAAAATAAAAAGCGGCGTATGCGTCGGCAGTGTTCCTTCACTTACCGGAACCAATTTCTTTTTAACAAGAGAACCCGCAAGCGCTAATGTCGGGACAGCAAGCCAGTATCGTCCGATGAGCATTGCCAATCCGCCGGTGAGATTGTAAAACGGCGTGTTGACACTTGCTCCCGCAAAAGCGCTTCCATTATTGTTCGCCTGCGAGGTGAAGACATACAAGATCTCGCTAAATCCATGCGGACCTGGATTCATGATCCCAGCTTTTCCGGCAGCGGTGACAACCGCAATCGCTGTAAGAACGAGAACCGTGATCGGCATTATCAGAATCAAGAGGGATGCCATTTTCATTTCATAAGCTTCAATTTTATGACCAAGATATTCCGGCGTTCGACCGACAAGCAATCCCGCCACGAAAACAGCAACCACCACAAAGATCAGCATTCCGTATAGGCCTGACCCAACCCCGCCGAAGACAACTTCTCCGAGATGAAGCATGACAAGCGTAATCATTCCGCCAAGCGGAGTATAAGAATCATGCATGGAATTCACAGAACCGTTTGAGGCAGCCGTGGTAACTGTCGCCCAAACAGCGGAATTCGGAATACCGAATCGAACTTCCTTTCCTTCCATATTACCACCGGGATTGATGGAAGTCGATTGTTGATCCACACCGAGAGCCGTTAGTTTAGGATTGCCTGAACCTTCAAGACTATACATCCAAAATACCGCTGCAATAAGTATCAGCATCATAGCAGCATAGATTGCCCACCCCTGGCGCGTATCTTTCACCATTTTCCCGTATGTGTAACAGAGTGCGGCGGGAATAAGCAGTATAGCAAGCACTTCCAGGAAGTCGGAAAGAGGAGTAGGATTCTCATAGGGATGCGCTGAATTGACATTAAAGAAACCTCCTCCGTTTGTACCCAACTGCTTGATGGCAATCTGCGATGCCGCTGGTCCCATCGCCAGAACTTGATTCGTTATTTTCACACCGCCGGTGTCGGCTGTTGCCTGGAGAAAAGGTACGGTAACATATGCAGAATTATTCTGGATAACTCCTTGCGATACGAGCATAAGCGAGAAGACAATAGCAAGAGGAAGGAGTATATATAGTGTACTCCGTGTCATATCGACCCAAAAATTTCCAAGTGTCATCGCAGAATGCCGAGCGACCCCACGGATAAAAAGAGCAAGCACAGCCATCCCCGACGCTGCAGAAACAAAATTCTGTACTGTCAGGGCGAGCATCTGTGTTAGGTAGCTCATCGTTGTTTCCCCGCCATAGCCCTGCCAATTCGTATTCGTAGCAAAGCTAACAGCGGTATTGAATGAAGAGTCTGGAGTAACGGCTGCCATTCCTTGCGGGTTCAACGGTAAGAATTGTTGAACACGCTGTATAAGATAAACGGCGAGTAGCCCTATAAAATTGAAGATGAGCAGTGCGATTGCATTTGCTTTCCAATCCATCTCCTCGTCAGGACTGATTTTTGTCAATCGGTAGATGAGACGTTCGAGCGGCCCAAGAATAGGATCGAGAAATGTTTTTTCTCGTTGGTACACACGAGCCATAAACGCACCGAGCGGTTTTGCTAGCAGCGTAAGTGCTGCAAGATAAAACACGATTTGTAAAATCCCATTGAGTGTCATTCGAATATCTCCGGTTTCAAGAGTGCAACAAGTAAATAAGCCAAGAGACCAACTGCGATAATTCCTGAAATAATATAGAGCAAGCTCATACAGTGCCTCCTGATTTTTCTTCAACATTTTTATCAGCCTCGGGCTGAAGGACTTCACACATCTTCAGAAGTCCCAACGAGAGAACAAAAAATACAACGGCGACGCCGATATAGAGAATGTCGTCCATGGTTATTTTCCTCCTGATAAGGATTGAGTTTCATCGAGCGCAAGATTCAACTTGAGAACATTCACACGAGGTTCTCCAAGAAAACCTAATTGTCTTCCTTCGGTGTATTGATCCACCAGCGAACGAACCTGATCCTGGTTCAGATTTCGGATGCGGGCTACACGGGGAAGTTGATAGAGGGCGGCTGCAACACTGATGTGAGGATCAAGTCCGCTTCCTGAAGCCGTCACAAGATCTGCCGGAACAGGCTGCATGTTCGACGAGTCGACAGTTTTCAGGTCCTGGATTCTTTTCTTCACTCCATCGAGAAATACCTGATTGATCGGCCCGTAGTTTGATCCTAATGACGATGCGGCGTTATACGCAAATGGACCTGTAGCCGATAACCGGCTCCAAAAGTATTTCGGGTCGCTGAACGGCTGTCCGATGAGCTCGGAGCCGAAAGTTTTTCCATCCTTTACTATCAAGCTTCCGTTTGCCTTCTTAGGGAATATTAGCTGTGCAAGGCCGGTTACCGCCAGCGGGTACAATATTCCCGTGAGGGCGGTAAACACGATGATAGCGATGATTGACGTACGAAGATGTTTAAGCAACATCATTGTGGATTCCTCCAATTGTCATTTTGAGTTTTTGTGACCGCCTCTTCAGACAGAAGCGGTGTAATAATATTTTCCTGCATCATAGTTTTTCTTTTCATTGTTGCGGTTCTAATATGGTAAGAGATGGGATACAAAAGCAATCAACAGGGTCTAAAAAGAGAGGCAGGAAGTATAAAAATATTATTAAAAACGGTAAGTTTTGCTTGATGATTTGTGATGAGATTGTGTGAAAGAGGAGTAAGAGGCAAGCATAGGATATCTTAGAGCAAGGAGATTGAAGGCAGATAAATCGGGACTTAGATAAAAATGTTCGTTCCAAATTGCTAAATCCCAGAAGGAAACCAATGAAGAGGAAATAAAATGCGGCACAAGGGACATAAGAAAGGTATGAGGACCTGTTATTGGAACCATATAAAAAGAAAGCCGATATGTATAAAGATTTAATAAAAATATTCTCAAAATCCCCATTTATTTACAAAAATCGCAATTTCATTTTACTGGTTTTATAAAAAAAATCTATTACTTCAAATGATTCCTCAGTACCTTATAGTAAATTTAACTGTCATTTCGAACAACTTGGAAGGAACATGGAACAAAGCAGCACCGATAGTTCTTCAGATGGTGATCCCTCATCTATTGGCGATGATTCAGAAAAAAGATTTTTTATTAAAGTAAAGCGTGCCATTCTCGGTGCACCCCGTAGTATTAAAGACCCGGGAGTTTTTCATCAAATTTCCCTCATCGCATTTCTTGCATGGGTTGGCTTAGGGGCAGACGGACTTTCTTCTTCGTCTTACGGACCGGATGAATCATTCCGAGCCCTAGAAGGCCATGCGTATCTTTGTATTGCATTAGCGTTAGCAACTGCTTTTACGGTGTTTATCATTTCTTATGCTTATTCCCGCATTATCGAACACTTTCCATACGGCGGCGGCGGTTACGTCGTTGCAAGCAGATTACTTGGAAAACATTTCGGCGTTGTTTCCGGATCTGCATTGTTAGTAGATTATGTTCTGACTATTTCAGTATCTGTTGCAAGCGGCTTGGATCAAATATTCAGCATTCTTCCACCATACTGGCTGCAGTATAAACTTATAGCAGTGGCACTAGTTATCGGTCTTTTGATGATTTTGAATCTGCGCGGAATTAAAGAATCAGTAACTATTTTGATGCCTATCTTCTTAGTATTTCTTGTCGCACATGTCATTCTCATTTTTGGCGGTATCGGATTGCATCTCACTGAAGCAACACAAGTCGCCGGCACAATGCATACAGATTTTTCGAACGGATTGAAAACACTTGGGCTTCTTGGCATGGCAAGTTTATTTGCACGCGCGTATTCGATGGGTGCAGGAACATATACCGGTATAGAAGCCGTATCCAACGGCATCCAGATCATGCGTGAACCAAAGATCGACACCGCCAAGCGTACGATGGCATATATGGCAATATCCCTTGCCGTAACAGCGGGTGGAATTCTGTTATGTTATCTTCTTTTCCATGTTCAACCGGAACCCGGTAAAACGATGAACGCAGTTTTATTAGATCGCTTCGCTGGCAGCTGGGTCATCGGAAATATTCCCGTTGGATGGTGGTTCATTGTTATTACACTTGCATCTGAAGCGGCTTTATTATTTGTTGCAGCGCAAACCGGATTTATCGACGGCCCGCGCGTCATGGGGAATATGGCAACAGACTCATGGCTGCCGCGCAGGTTTGCTTCGCTTTCTGAACGATTGACAATGCAAAATGGAGTAGCTCTCATCTCAGTTGCGGCTATTCTTACTTTGGTAATTACCAAAGGCAACACATCTACACTAGTACTGATGTATTCAATTAATGTATTCTTGACTTTTTCACTCTCGGAAATGGGAATGGTGAGATATTGGATCAAGAACCGCGAAAAATATCCCGATTGGTCGAAACATATAATAATTCACTTAATCGGTCTTGTATTGTGTCTTTCAATTTTGACCGTGAGCATTTTTGAAAAGTTCGCAGTCGGCGGGTGGGTAACATTAGTTATTACAACCCTCCTTATTCTGCTCTGTCTCAGAGTCAAGCGCCATTATAACAAAGTCGGGGATCATCTTAAACGACTTGATGATGTTCTTACAGATATTCCTACAATGGAAGGGTGGGTTCAGACAAAAACGATCCCAAACGCAAATACAGCCGTCCTCATGGTGAAGGAATACGGCGGATTGGGAATTCATTCATTTCTTTCCATTCAGCGTCTTTTCCCGAACCACTTCAAAAATATGATTTTTATTTCTGTCGTAAGTTTAGATGCAAGCACCTTAAAGGGAAAAAATGAATTGGACGAGATGAGAGAAGAGCAGAAAAAACATCTTGAAAAATACGTCAAGTTTGCAAATCAATTAGGGTTTAACTCTGATTACCGAATTGCCGAAGGAACTGACGTTATAGAAGAAATAGAAAAATTATCGGCGCAGGTTGCAAAAGAATTTCCGCATTCAATTTTCTTTGCTGGCAAGCTGGTGTTTGAGCGTGAACATTGGTACCAACGGATTCTTCACAATGAAACAGCGTATGCCATTCAACGTCGCTTGCAATTTGCAGCCCTGAATTGTATGGTTCTGCCGGTTCGCGTCTTTGCCACAAACAAAGCATAAAAATTTCATTCCTTTGATAAAAGAAAGGAGCGGGGCTTCCCTCGCTCCTTTTTGTTGATAATCCCGCGAATAATTGATCGTTTTTCTTTCCTTGCCATCGGGAACTATCCGCAGTATCTTGCTGTTGAATACTTTGAATTCAAAGGAGAAGCAATGAAAACAACGAAACAATATGGAAAGAAAATTGATCTTGCCCTCTCTCTCTGGGTAAAATTGGCACGGGCGCACGACACATTCAGCCATTTAACTGCGGCAAATATTCGTACAGCCGGATTAACACCGGCACAATTCGGTGTCGTCGAATGTCTCGGACACCTGGGTCCGATGCTCATTGGCGATCTAACCAAAAAGCATCTTGTCAGCGGCGGCAATATGACTGTCGTGGTGGACAATCTGGAAAAAGAAGGAATTGTGGAACGGTCTGTCAGCAAAGAAGACCGGCGTGCGTTCTATGTGCGTTTAACACCGAAAGGCAAACGCTTGTTTAACCATATTTTTATCCAGCATGCGGAATATGTGGCAAAATTGGCATCCGTGCTCACAGAAACTGAACAAACCGAACTTGGGTCTCTCCTGAAAAAGCTCGGCATAGAATTAAGAACTGTTAACTAGCTAATTAAAACCAGTGTTTGAAATTTGAACCTTTTAAACTTCAATCAGTGTTCTACATAACATACTGAAGACATCAGCATGACAATTCAACCATTACATATTCTCGCAATCTCCGGCAGCTTGCGAACCGAATCGTTCAACCGGAAAGCTCTTCAGATTGCAAAGAAGATAGCTTCTGAGTTGGGCGCGGATGTTCGTGAGATAGATTTGAAAACGCTTGCCTTGCCGGTGTTTGACGAAGACCTGCGTGCACATGGATTCCCTGAATCTGTTGTTACACTCAAACAGGCAATTGAATCCGCCGATATTCTTCTGATTGCAACTCCAGAGCATAATCATTCAATTCCCGGACCATTAAAAAATGCAATCGATTGGGCTTCTGACAAAACAAATCCTTTTTCAGGAAAAGCGGCGGCTATTTTCGGCGCATCAACAGGACTTTTCGGAACGCTGAGGTCTCAGCTTCATCTTCGGCAGGTTTTAACAGCATTAAACGTCGAGTTGGTTCCTCAGCCTCAGGTATTCATACGTTCTGCACATGAAGCTTTTCTGCCGGATGGTTCGCTGGTTGATTCGAAACTCATGAATCAGCTGCATGTATTGATTCAGGAAACCTTTACATTGGCCCAGCGTAAAAACGAAAACAAAATAAATGTACTCAACAAATAGAAAAGGAGGTTCACCATGGAAACGGCACTTTTATATATCGGAAGGATACTATTCGGAGGATATTTTATTTTTGGGGGAATTAATCATTTTACAAAGCTTGACATGATGTCTGGCTATGCAAAATCCAAAGGTACTCCATCTCCAAGGTTGTCCGTCGCTTTTTCAGGACTGCTCTTATTGATAGGTGGTGTAAGCGTGCTTTTTAATACATTTCCAGCACTTGGATTTGTTTCACTTATTCTCTTTCTTGTTCCTGTTACATTAATCATGCATGCACCTTGGAAAGTCGAGGACCCGCAAGCAAAAATGAGTGAGACAATAAACTTCATGAAAAACTTCGCTTTGGTCGGCGCAGTATTGATTCTACTTGCGTATACACTTGCATAAAAATTTGTTAAGGTGCCGGCATGACAGGTGTAATCGTAAAAAAGGGTAGTTATCTATGAATGAATACATGATCATCGTAAGATTTTTCGTATCGTTTAACGAAGAGTTTGCATCTCTCATTCCGAGTCAGCGGACCGAAGTGAGCCGGTTGATGGAAAAAGGAATTCTGACAAGTTATAGTTTGTCATCGGATCGAGAAACATTGTGGATAACACTCCTTGCAACATCATCGGAAGCTGTTGAGACAACGCTCAAGATGATGCCGTTATACAAATTTATGCAGTACGAAATTGTCGAGTTGATGTTCCATAATAATCCAGTTTATACACCAATGCATTTTTCTATGAATTAACTATTCACAAAACCGTAAAAAGTATTTTAACCCAAACAATCACTTATTAAAGAGGTTCTGCCATGAAAAGAGTAGCAGTTGTTTTGTTTGCCATCTTCGCTGTGACCGCACTTGTAACAGCACAATCCGGATGGAAGCTTGACAAAGTTCATTCCAGTATCACGTTTAGCGTAAAGCATATGGTCATTTCGAGCGTATCAGGTAACTTTAAGGATTTTTCGGTTGTCCTGAAATCCGAAAAAGAAGATTTTTCGGACGCAACGGTAGAAGGCATTATTCAAGTTGCAAGCATCAACACGGAAAACGATAATCGGGATAAGCACCTGAAGTCGGATGATTTTTTCAATGCAGAAAAATTTCCGGAGATCAAATTCAAGAGCACAAAATTTGAAAAACTCAGCGATAACAAATATAAAATCACAGGCAATCTCACGATGCGCGATGTAACAAAGGAAGTGACATTCGATGCGGTCTTGAACGGAACACTCAAAACAGATAAAGGTTTACTCTCGGCATGGAAAGCAACAACAACGATTAATCGGTTTGATTATAATTTAAAATGGAGTAAGACCGCAGAAACAGGCGGGCTTATAGTCGGACAGGATGTGACGATCACATTAAATCTGGAATTAAATAAGTAGTACCCTCGCCTCACAATGATGGAGTCCGCTTTTAACTCGTTGTCTGCGGGCTCCATCTCTTTCCTTTCTATCATAAGAATACGAAAGAACTCCTGTTTCTCCGTAACCGGCAAAGTGTCTCGATCCAAACGATGGTGTAGTGGATCTGAAATAAATGAAAAAAACTTTTATATGGGCTCTTGACTTCTTTCCACGGATCATGTATATTACTAACGTAAAGTATGTCACAATCCGTTCATCATATCGTCTCTTCAAACAACCGTTGGTGGTGGTGCAATAGTGTATCCAAACGAACAGGTATGAAAACGGATAGTTAACTCATAAACATACGAAGAATGTATCTTAACCCTTCCCGGATCACCCTGGAAGGGTTTTTTATTTTAAGGACGTCCACCAATGATAACACAACAGGAATTTGAACAACTTGCAGGCACACGCACAGTTATCCCGCTTGTGGAAACCATGCTTGCCGATCTGTACACGCCCGTGTCGATTTACCTGACACTTCGCTCTAACCTTTCTCCCTCATTTCTCCTGGAGAGCGTTGAACCCGATGAAAAGATCGGTCGCTACTCGTTTGTCGGCACCGACCCGCTGCTGCTGATCAAAGCAAAAGGCGATGTGATCGAGATCGAATCCAGAACAAAGAAAGAACGGCGGCGCGGAAAAGTCATTGATGTGCTGGAGGAATACTCGCGCCAGTACCGGAACGTGGCGATCCGCAAACAGCAGGGATTTGCAGGAGGATTTCTCGGTTACTACGGCTACGACCGTGTGCAGGAAATAGAAAAAGTTCCGCTTCACCCGCCGACCAAAGAGGATGTACCGGATGCAATGTTTGGATTATTTCATATCGTGGTGAAATTCGATCACTTGCATCAACTGATGACCGTCACTTACAATTGCATTCTTGACAAGCAGCAGCCTCTCAGCGAACAATATCACGAAGGGAAACGAAAACTCGAGTCCATTTTCATTCAGCTTGGTAAATCACCGTCAACAGAAAATACTTTCCATTGTGATTCTTCTTCTGTGGAACATGGTTCCGATCGCGAGGCGTTTTGCTCATCGGTCCGGCGCGCGAAAGAATACATCCACGAAGGCGATATTTTTCAGGTCGTTCTTTCTCGCCGTGTGCAGCTGCCGTTCTCAGGCGATCCGTTTCCCGTCTACCGCGCGCTTCGCATCATCAATCCTTCGCCCTATCTCTTTTATCTCGATTTCAAATCGGTAAAACTCATCGGCTCTTCACCGGAGGTGCTGGTGCGCGTGCAAGGCGACATTGCCTCGGTGATGCCGATTGCCGGTACACGCAAGCGAGGTAAAACTCCGGAAGACGATACGCGATTGGGAGAAGAACTCCTCTCCGATCAAAAGGAATTAGCAGAACACGTGATGCTGGTTGATCTGGGACGCAACGATATTGGACGTGTGAGTGAATTCGGAAGTGTCCACGTTTCAGTGTTTAAAAGCCTGAAGCGATTTTCACATGTAATGCATATAGTCTCTGAAGTGCAGGGAAAATTGAAAGAGAAAGCATCGAGCTTAGATGCACTGCGCGCTTGTTTTCCTGCCGGAACGGTTTCCGGTGCACCGAAAGTGCGTGCAATGGAAATTATTCACGAATTGGAACCGGTACGGCGCGGAATTTACGCAGGTGCTGTCGGGTATCTCGGTTTCGATGGCGCGCTGGATACGTGCATCGCCATTCGTACCATCGTCGCAGCAAACGGAATGCTTACAATTCAAGCGGGCGCTGGAATTGTCGCGGATTCAGTTCCGGAACTGGAGTACAAAGAAACGGTGAACAAAGCTCAAGCCCTGCTCGATGCACTGAACGCTGCTTCGAATGGATTGATGAAAGTACATAACGGAAACGGACAGGTAGGAGTTCAAAAATGATACTCGTCATCGACAACTACGATTCATTTACATACAACCTTGTGCAGATGGTCGGCAAAATGTCGCCGGATATCCGCGTGATTAGAAACCAGGATATGTCAGTTGATGAAATTTCTGCCCTCGCGGTGCGAGGGATTATTCTTTCACCGGGTCCCGGCAGGCCGGAAGATGCCGGCGTAACAGTGGAAGTCATTCAGAAACTTGGCGCAACGATTCCCATTCTCGGCGTCTGTCTCGGTCATCAATCGATTGGTTTCGCGTTTGGTGCAAAGATCATTCATGCACCGATGCTAATGCATGGACGCACATCAGAAGTAACACATTCTGGTGAAACCATTCTGCGTTCAGTACCGAGTCCGCTGGTCGCAGGACGTTACCATTCGCTCGTCATCTCAGCGGACCATTTTCCCGATGAACTCAAAATTTCTTCACGCACACACGACGGTATTATTATGGGCGTGAGACACCGGAAGTATCCGATTGAAGGAATTCAATTTCATCCCGAATCCATCCTCACACCGGAGGGTCAACATATTCTTCACAACTGGCTGGAGGTTTATAAAATCCAATGAAAACTTACATAGAAAAATGTCTGACGGGAAAACATCTCACCGTCGAAGAAGCATCGAGCGCTCTCAGCACGATCATGACAGGTCAAGCAACCGATGCGCAAATTGCCGGAATAATGATTGCTCTGCGTGCAAAAGGAGAAACAGTGGATGAACTTGTCGGTTTTGCCCGCACTATGCGCGAGCATGGAATAAAACTTCACATCGAAGACCCGAAGGCGATCGATATGTGCGGCACAGGCGGCGATGGTCTTGGCACATTTAATATTTCAACTGTGGCTTCTTTTGTTGTTGCAGGTGCGGGCGTAACGGTAGCGAAGCATGGTAACCGTTCTGTCTCCAGTCAAAGCGGCAGCGCAGATGTGCTCACCGCGCTCGGTGTGAACGTACAGTGCTCAGCAGAAATTGTGCAAACCTGCATCAATCGTATCGGTATTGGATTTTTGTTTGCGCCGTTGTTCCACCCTGCAATGAAATATGCAGCAAAACCACGCAATGAATTAGGCGTGCGCAGTATTTTCAATATGGTCGGACCGCTGACGAATCCGGCTGGTGTAAAACGCCAGCTCTTGGGAGTCTATAAAGCTCAAGTTGTTCCCCTTTTTGCCGGCGCGTTGAAAAAACTGGGAGCTGAAAAGGCATGTGTCGTTCACAGCGACGACGGTTTGGATGAAGTAACGCTCTCCAGTGGAACGATAGTACACGAGGTGAATGGGAACGAGCCGCTGAAAGAATATTGCTTGCAACCGAAAGACTTTGGATTTCCAGTACACTCGCTTGAGAGTCTCCGCGGCGGTGATAAAAACAATAATGCAGCGATTACGCTGGAAGTACTTCAAGGTAAAAAATGTCCGGCGAGAGATGTTGTGATAGCAAATGCAGCGCTTGGTATCTATATTGGGGGTAAAACCAAAACTATTATAGAGGGAAAGCAGAAAGCCGAAGAATCGATCGATTCCGGAAAAGCATTAGAGAAATTACAGCAACTGATTCAAAGCACGAATTGAGTATGAGCATATTAGAAAATATTCTTAAGAACACACGTCAAGAAGTTGCCGTCTCAAAAAAAACAACGCCTCTTGAGCAACTCAGAGAGATGCCCGGTTTTCAACGACATTGTTTTTCTTTGATGAAAGCATTGCATCGTAAAGAGGTGAGCATCATTGCAGAGATAAAAAAAGCATCGCCATCAAAAGGGGTTATCCGAAAGAATTTTGATCCCTATGCTCTTGCCCGAGAATATGCGGAAAACGGCGCCAGTGCAATTTCTATATTGACGGATAAGAAATATTTTCAAGGCAATATTCGATTTATTTCCGACGTTCGTACATCGGTAGCTCTTCCGATTCTGCGAAAAGATTTTATCGTTGACTCTTATCAGCTTACAGAAGCAAAGGCATTCGGCGCTGATGCAGTGCTCCTCATTGCGGCGGCGTTAGAACCTAAACAATTACACGATCTGCATGACGAAGCGAACAAGCTTGGACTCGATTGTCTTGTCGAAGTACACGATGAACGAGAGTTGGCAACACTCGATCTGAAACAAGTGAAGGTCGTTGGAATTAATAACCGGGATTTGTCTGACTTTACGGTCGATGTTACGACAACACTTCGTGTAGCTATGAAAATTCCAAAAGGTATCATCATTGTCAGCGAGAGCGGAATTTCAAGCAGAGCCGACATTGATCACTTGGCAGTGCATGGAATTCATGCTATTCTTGTGGGCGAAAGTTTACTGCGTGCAGAGAGTCCCGGCAAAGCATTGCAGGCGCTTCTGACTCCATCAAGGGAGCAAAGCAAATGAAGGTAAAATCTGATATGATTCGTGGTGTCAAGATTTACGTCTTGACACAGACACTTACGAAGTCATTTACACGTCAGGAGGTAACTCCTGACGCCACGATAAAAGCACTAAAATGATTTCATAGAAAGAAATCTTGAAATGAAAGTAAAAATTTGTGGTATCACCAACATGGAGGATGCACTCCTTGCAGCGGAACTTGGCACTGATGCTCTTGGATTTATTTTTGTGAAAACCAGTCCAAGACATATTCGTCCCAGTGCGGCACGGAAGATTATTCAGGAATTACCTCCGTTTGTTACTCCTGTCGGTGTCGTTGCAGATGCAGAACACGATGAAATTCTTGAATTAATCAACGAAACAGGAATATGTTGCGTGCAGCTTCACGGTAATGAATCACCAAAGCAACTGGCAAAATTCCCGGTACCGATCTACAAATCGTTCCGCGTAGATAAAGAGTTTAATCTGGAAACACTCCAGCGATATAAAGGATCGGCCTATTTGTTGGATACACACATTGATGGTGTTCTCGGTGGAACGGGCAAAACATTTGACTGGGACATTGCAGTCAAGGCGAAAGCATACGGT
Organism: Bacteroidota bacterium; assembly: GCA_050013655.1. Taxonomy (GTDB): domain Bacteria; phylum Bacteroidota; class Ignavibacteria; order UBA10030; family UBA10030; genus Fen-1298. Next base: position 277,654 of record JBEKEV010000001.1, read on the forward strand.
CGCATCATACTTGCCGGTGGACTGACACATGAGAATGTTGCCGAAGCGGTGAAAAAGGTGCAACCATATGCGGTAGACGTGAACAGCGGAGTCGAGTCGACACCGGGGAAAAAAGACAGAAATAAACTTGAGAAGCTCTTCAAAGCAATTCGATCGCTGCAGAATGAATAAATGAAATGAGGAGATGAAAACAGTGAGTTCAGCAAAAAATCAATTTCAACATTATAATTACCCCGATAAGAATGGTTACTTCGGAAAATACGGAGGTAGATTTGTACCGGAAACATTGATGCAGGCATTGTTCGAGCTTGATGAATTGTACCGCGAAGCCAAGCGAGATGCGACATTCAAAAAAGAATTTGTAGCAATGTTGCACACATATGCCGGTCGTCCGACACCGTTGACATATGGCAATAGATTAACCGAGCGCTACGGACATGGCAAAATCTATTTAAAACGCGAAGACCTTTGCCATACAGGTGCGCATAAGATTAACAACACCATCGGACAAATTCTGCTTGCAAAACGCGCAGGCAAGAAACGTATTATCGCAGAAACAGGAGCCGGACAACATGGAGTTGCCACTGCGACGGTCGCAGCAAAAATGGGATTGCAGTGTGTCGTATATATGGGAAAAGAGGATATTCATCGACAGGAATTAAATGTGCATCGGATGAAGATGTTAGGTGCGGAAGTTGTTCCAGTAACGACGGGAAGTTGCACACTCAAAGATGCAACAAGCGAAGCTATCCGTGATTGGGTGACAAATGTTGATACCACGTTTTACATTATCGGTTCGGTGGTTGGCCCGCATCCATATCCGATGATAGTGCGGGATTTCCAATCGGTCATTGGTAAAGAAACGCGAAAACAAATGCTCGCACATGAAGGCAAGCTTCCTTCTATACTCGTTGCTTGTGTCGGCGGCGGGAGTAATGCAATGGGAATGTTCTATCCATTCATCCGCGAAGATGTTCAAATGATTGGCGTGGAAGCAGCCGGTTGCGGATTAAATACTCAAAAGCATGCTGCAACACTTTCCAAAGGTACACCCGGTGTTCTACACGGATCACTCAGCTACCTGTTGCAGGATAAAAATGGACAGGTGGAGTTAGCGCATTCTATTTCTGCGGGACTTGATTATCCCGGTGTCGGACCAGAACACAGCGAATTGAAAGACCTCGGCAGAGTGAAGTATGTATCTAATACCGATAAGCAGGCACTTGAAGCAGCGAGTCTGCTAGCCCGACTAGAAGGGATTATTCCTGCCTTGGAATCGGCGCACGCATTTGCGTATCTGGAAAAACTTATGCCGACAACATCGAAGAAAGATATTATTGTTGTGAATCTCTCTGGCAGAGGAGATAAAGATATGATGACGTATGCTTCGCAGAATTCAGAAGGGAAAAGCGTAAAGTGAAGAGCAAAAAATTTGATACGAACCGTCTTACCACGAAACTGACACAGCTCAAAAAGCGAAATGAAAAAGCTCTTGTACTTTTTCTCACATCCGGTTATCCACAGCTTGAATCTACTGTACCGCTGGTGTTGGAACTTGCTCAAGCTGGAGCTGACATTATCGAACTCGGCATGCCTTTCTCCGATCCGCTCGCCGATGGGCCGGTGATACAAGCAAGTTCACAACAGGCAATCAAAAACGGAATTACTCTCGAGCACATTTTAGGACAGGTGAAAGAAATTCGGAAACACACGAATATTCCGCTGGTGTTAATGGGCTACTTAAATCCCATTCTTCACTACGGTGTAGAGAAATTCTTTGCCGATGCAAGAAAATCCGGTATTGACGGCATTATTCTTCCGGAAGTTCCACTGGAAGAATCAGATCGTTTCTTGTCGCTCGCTCGCAAACATCATCTTGCCGATATTCTTCTTGTTAGTCCGGCTACGACTGACAAACGAATTCGAGAGATCGATAAAATCTCATCGGGGTTTCTATATTGTGTCTCGACAACCGGAGTCACGGGTCGTTCGGGCGTCGGTGATATCGAATCATATGTGAGGCGAGTGAAGCGTAATGCAAAAAAGAACCCGGTGTTGGTTGGATTTGGTATTAAAACTCCGGAAGATGCCCAGCGTATAGCTCAACATGCAGATGGTGTCATAGTCGGGAGCGCGCTTATTCAGAAAATTACGCAGGCAGGCACAGCCACGGAAATTGGTGATTGGGTGCGACAACTCAAAAACGCAATATAGTATTCCGTTTCGGTTTTTTGATATGACCACGTGTATTTCTTTTCAGTCGCTTTTGTACAGCCGCACTTTTCAGTTCACGTAGCGCATCCGCAGCAATCCATTTTGCAGCGGAGGAATCCAATCTCTGAATTCTCTTTGCCATCTTGATTGCGGCAGCATTGAGCTTCATATTCCGCTTTCCGATCTGCCTGAGCGCCCAATTAACCGCTTTCTTAACATAATTGCGTCCGTCTGTCGAATACTTCTTAATCAACGATAAATATCGAAGAAACACTTTGTCTTCAGATTTCTTGTCTCCAACTGCAAGTGTTGCTATCATCGTAAATCCTGCCCTGCGGATGAATTCTTCTTTCCGTTTCGGCCATGCTGTAGCAAGATCATGCGCGAATGAAGTATATCTAAAGCAATGCATACACACACCATCACAAATTGCCCAGTTGTCAAAGTCACGTACCCAGCGATTAATGATGGTTTTCCTCATGAGTTTCGGATCAGCAATGAAAGCTGCGAGAATCCGGGCTTCAAGTATCTCGGTTTGCCAGAGATCGAGTGCAAGATCATGATTCTTGCCGATACTTTTTTTGAGCGACCGTAAAAACGGCGTTGATATGCCAAGTATTTTACCTGTGCTTTTAATCCCATATCGTGCCATTCCCTCGACATTTTTTGGATTCGCTTTAGAATAAAGCATGGTGAGGATGGTGTTGGTTTGGGAGTTCAAGGCAACCTCATAAGAAAAAAATATTACAGCAATAATACAGACTTCTTTATTGAATTTTAAATTATTCTTCCTATCTCTTCATAGCTTTTCAATGGGAATTCTGTTATTTTACAAAGCAGTGGACTCAAATTATTTAGATATATTAGGTAAAGTACAGAACCTTCTCAAAGAAGAGCATCTTCCTCAAATAAAGAAATCTATAACTAAGATTTCAGAGAACGTTCAAACACATCCTGCCACACCTATCGGACAAATCCATATACGAGTAAATGGATCCGCTACGCAGTTAAATAAGAATGTTTTACTCAGAGATTTAAATCAAATATTAGAGACAAGAACTTTGGAGAGAACAAAATATTACCTGCAAAGGCTTGTAAAAAATATTTCGGAAATCAAAACAGGTAAAATTAATGATTTGAATCTCAACCGCTGGAAAGAATATGACGATATTTTTACTGATAGCCTTTGGCATTTAGATAAACGCGATTCGTCGGGATCACACAGTGCTGGTTATTGGGGGAATTTTATTCCCCAAATTCCTCATCAATTACTACGTCGTTATACAAAAAAAGGTGAATGGGTTTTAGATGCTTTTCTGGGTAGCGGAACCACTTTGATTGAAAGCAAAAGACTAGGGAGAAATGGCATTGGTGTAGAACTTCAAAAAAAGGTCGCGCAATCTGCTATTAAAGCAATCGAAAAAGAGGAAGATTTCTTTTCTGCAAAATCTGAAATTATTATTGCCGATAGCTCAACATTAGACTTTAATACTGAGCTCAGAGACCGCAATATAAAGAGTGTTCAATTTTTAATTATGCATCCTCCATATTGGGACATTATCAAATTCAGTGAAGATAAGCGAGATCTTTCAAATGCACCTTCAATTGACGATTTCTTACAGATGTTTGGAAAAGTTGTCGATGCCACTTATCCGATATTGGATAAAGGAAGATATTTTGCTGTTGTCATTGGAGATAAATATTCAGCGGGAAACTGGATTCCCCTCGGATTCTATACGATGCAAGAAGTATTAAAAAGAAAGTATTCTCTAAAATCGATTATTGTGAAGAATTTTGATGACACAAAAGGAAAGAGAAACCAAAAAGAACTTTGGCGTTATCGTGCTTTAGTTGGTGGGTTCTATATTTTCAAGCACGAATATATTTTCCTGTTTAAAAAGGAATAGACGTGTCTACTACCCACGTTTTTATTGTCGACACTAAGACATTTCAATTTCATCTCGAATATTTATTTGCAGGCACGGGCGCCAAAGACTATATAATTGATTTCCATAATAGAGCAGAATCAGAACTTTCGTACGCAAGAGAGAATTTGCTGGTAGGGATGATTGCGGACTCTCAGCGTTTACGGAAAGATGATTTTGTCCTTTTTTACCTTCAGCAAAATGCGGGAGAAGGAATTTATGAGGGCAAGTTTTATGGTATTTTTAAAGTAAAAGAAGCTCCGTCCTTTTTAGATAACAACGATTCAAAACAGTTTTTAAGAAATGAATTGAATAAATCGTTAACATTCAGGATTCTACTTAAACCATTTCAAGTTTATCCAAAAGGTGTGACAGAGTGGGAAGCTTTGGATGAAATAAAGAGCACACCGGTGCCTAACCAGATGCTTTGGAGTTTGATTTATCGCAAACTCAAAGGAAATCGCGGCAATACAATGATCACAATCTATGAGAGTGAAAGATTATTCAAACTTATCCTTGATAAGAATAGTGAGAATCCGCTTCCCAATAATGGATTTACGTTCAATTCTGCAAATCAAGAAATTCAATCAATTGCTGAAGCAAAACGTTATACTGGAAAAATCGAACCCATAAATATTCTTCCCAGATTGATAAAGAAGTATAAAGAGAATAAAGCGTTTGAATCTCATTTACAGGCCTATATTGTTCAGAATATTGGAAGAGGAACAAATGCTTCATTAGACAAATCGCTAATTGAAGCCGAATGGGAAATGGAATGGCTTGGCAATGAGGTTTCTTGTGGGGTTGGAATGCAACGAATTGATGTAATGCTTTCGCTTATAGATGGACAAAATCGTCGAATTGTTCCAATTGAACTTAAAGCTGTAAAAGCAGAAGCGAGTGTTGTGTATCAAATCCAACGATATGTCGATTGGTTAGAACAGTATTATCTCCCCAACAGGATAAGCGATATTCAACCGTTTCTCATTGCAAAGAAGATTGAAGATAAAACTACCAATGTCTATCAAGCACTGATTGAAGCGTTGAAAGAATTCAAAGTAAAAAATCCACATTGCTTGCCATTGAATTACATTGAATTTGTGCTCAACAATACTTCTATTGTCTTTGAACAAATCCATTATTGATAGGAATTTTAGGTAAACAAACGCAAAACGCAGCCAAGAAGAACTTTGGCGTTATCGAGCGTTGGAAGACGTTTTTTATGTTTTTAAGCATGAGCATATTTTTCTGTCTCAAAAAAGTTGAAAAGGGTATAGTTTAACCACTTTATAGTTGTATATTTTTCATATTATTAAATATATTTAAACTTTATAGTTGCTTTTCTACTAAGCTTCCTTTAACTTAAACATATGTAATGACGACTAAAGATCAAGTAGATAGTTTTCTCAAGGATTTTAAGGAGAAAATGAAAATTTGGAATATTCTTTTCCGTGATGATCGCGCAAAGAATACCCAAGCACTTGCCGATCTTGAAATAACACCAATAGATAGAAAATATATACTCAACAACTTATCCGCAGATGACTTTTCTGAAGGGCCACTGGTGGAAACTCTTTATGGGGGTTCTAATATGTGGATATTTGGAAAAGAAGTAAAAAATCAAGAGGTGTTCATTAAAATTTCCATGGGTTTCACAGGCGCCAGTGTATTATGTATTTCCTTCCACATTGCTGAAAATCCTCTCCAATATCCATTCAAGGAGAAAGAATGATGAAAAGTCCAATCACGGACAAGGAAATGACTTTACGTAGAGAAACGAGGACACTAACTTTCCGAAAGGAAGAGTTTCAGGTGTTGTACCATTATTATTTATGCACAGATAGCGGAGAACAATTTACATCAACAGAGTTGGATGAAATAAATCTTATTCAACTCTATAATGAATACCGACAGAAATATAATTTACCATTTCCAGATGAAATAAAAACCATTCGGGAAAAATATGAACTCTCTGCTGTGAAAATGTCTGAAGCCTTAGGGTTTGGTGTAAACATTTATCGTAACTATGAAAATGGGGAAGTACCAAATGAGTCAAATGGGAAATTATTAAAGCTGGCAAATGATCCGAGAATATTTCGGGAGATCGTGGAACAAAGCGCTGTACTAGATCAGCAGAAAAAAGAAGTTCTACTGGCAACAATCGATACCGTTCGTACAGAAGAAAAGCATTCCCACTTTATTATCGAATTAGAAAAGTACCTTCTTGGTAGCAACTTGCCAAATGAGCTTACTGGATACAAACGACCAAGCCTCAAAATACTAACTGAGATGGTGGTGTTCTTTACAGAGCGGCTTCAACCATGGAAAACAAAACTCAATAAACTATTATTTTATGCAGATTTTGCGTGTTTTCGACAAACCTGTTTTTCTATAAGTGGAATACAATATAGAGCAATTGACATGGGACCAGTTCCAAACAATTTCAATTCAATCTTTGAGTACATAGCCAACAAAGATGATGTTGATGTTTATAGAACAGAATTTCCTAACGGTGGGTTGGGAGAACAATTCAAACCAAATCCTAAACGCAAATTTAAACAAAAAGTTTTTACAGAACATGAGTTGAAGATATTAAATATTATTGTTGAAACATTTGCGTCTACATCTACCGAGGATATTATTCAGATTAGTCATAAAGAAAAGGCGTGGAAAGAAAATTTTGAACAGGGGAAACGCCTAATTAGTTATAAATATGGTTTTGAACTTGAGGCTATTTAAAAAAATATATTGCAAATATTCTTTTACTCCTACTCTTTATTTAGACCTTCAAGCATGAATACATTTTCCTTTTTCCGAAACATTTCGCGTTCTATATTTACCGCTTGAAAGAAACCATTTCAAAGATTATCTTCTTGTATTCAATGCATTGAATAAACGTATGATGAGGTAGTTTAGTAAAAAGCCTCTCAAAAAACCGTGAGAGGCTTTTTTTATCTGAGAAACGAGTTTATTTTCGTTTGCCCCTTTTTTCCTTTTCGCTTTTTTTTGACGAAACTACTTTCTTCTGCTTCTCGGTCTTTTTCGGCGGAAACTGTTTTCTCATTTCTGCTTTTTCGGATTTTGGATCAAACAGATTCTCATGCTTGAGATTCCCCTTTCCTCCGTCGTCGGCTTTCATTGGTGGAGCAGATTTTCCATTCGTGAGGATTTTTTCCTTTTCGGCAAGCTGCTTATCTTCTTCTTCCTCTGCCACAACAGCAGCAACGGCGGCAACAGAATCACCTTCTTTCAACCGAATGAGATGCACACCTTGTGTATTCCGTCCAGCAACACGAATATCTGCCGCATGTTGACGAATGACCATGCCATCACTGGTAACAATGACAACGTCGTCTGTATTAACAACTTCTTTGATTGCTACCATTTTACCGGTCTTCTCAGATGTCTTTACCGTAAAGATTCCTTTGCCGCCCCTATGGCTCGTGCGGTATTCGTCCTCTTCGCTGCGTTTGCCGAATCCTTTTTGCGTTGCAACAAGAATCGACGTTCCTTTTCGCTGCAAATTTACTGCACCTACAACTTTGTCGCCCTTCCGAAGTCGAATGCCGCGCACACCTGTTGCTGTACGTCCCATCGGACGAATTTCGTTTTCATTGAAGCGAATAGCGAGACCGTTATGAGTGCCAATGACAATATCCTGCCCACCATCGGTCAGTTTCACATCTGTCAATTGATCTCCTTTTTTCAAGTTTGCTGCTACAATGCCGCTTCGCCGCGGATTGCTGAACTCCGAAAGCACCACTTTTTTTACCAGCCCCTGCTCTGAAAACATGAAGACAAAATGGTTTTCATCGAACTCTTTTACGGCGATGAACGATGCAATTTCTTCGTTTGGATCTTTTGATATTAAATTGTTGATCGACTTGCCTTTCGTGGTTCTTCCGCCCTCCGGAATTTCAAACACCTTCAACCAGTGACACCTGCCCTTGTTTGTGAAAATAAGTACATAGTTGTGTGTGCTGGCGATAAACATATGTGCCACAAAATCGTCTTCGCGTGTTGCCGCTCCAGTAACACCTTTTCCGCCGCGTGATTGCCGCCGGTACCCTGAAACCGGGAACCTTTTTATGAAACCGCCATGGCTGATCGTTACCACAACTTCTTCTTCTGCAATCATATCTTCAATGCGGAATTCTTCGGCTTTATAAATAATCTCGGTACGTCGATCGTCACCGTATTTTTCTTTTAGCTCGTTCAGCTCTTCTTCGATGATTTTCATTTGAAGCTGTTTGCTTTTGAGAATTGTCTTCAACTTCTCGATGAGCTTGATCATCTCTCGGTATTCATCTTCCACTTTCTTGCGCTCAAGACCTGTCAACCGCTGGAGACGCATATCGAGAATTGCTTTCGCCTGAATCTCGGAAAGCTTGAATTTCTTCATCAAGCCAAGCTTCGCTGTTTCAACATCCTGCGACTTTTTAATCAGTGCAATTACGGCATCTATATTATCGAGCGCAATGATATACCCTTCGAGGATGTGTGCGCGTTTCTCTGCTTCATCTAAATCAAACTTTGTGCGGCGAACAACAACTTCATTGCGATGCTCAATGAAATGCTGAATGAATTCGCGCAATTGCAATACCTGGGGGCGACCATCGACCAATGCTAGGAGATTGACGCCAAATGTTGTCTGCATTTGTGTGTGCTTATAGAGATTGTTGAGCACTACCTCAGCATTTGCTTCACGTTTAAGTTCAACCACAACCCGTAATCCATCGCGGTCAGATTCATCCCGTATATCGGAAATATCTTCTATTTTCTTATCGGTAACGAGCTCGGCAATCTTTTCAATCAGCGACGCTTTATTCACTTGATAAGGCAACTCTGTAACGATAATTCTCTGACGCTCTCCTTTGCCGGTCTCGATGTTGGCTCTTGCACGTACGATAATTTTACCGCGTCCTGTCGTATATGCGTCTTTCACACCTCCATATCCATAAATGATGCCGCCTGTTGGAAAGTCGGGCGCGAGGATGTTTTTCATCAGCTTTTCATTGCTGATTGCTGGATCTTTGATATAGGCGAGGCAGCCGTCGATAACCTCACGGAGATTGTGGGGGGGGATGTTTGTTGCCATGCCGACTGCGATACCACTGGCGCCATTACAAAGCAGATTTGGAACGAGTGACGGCATAACTGTTGGTTCTTGCAATGTATCATCAAAGTTCGGTGCAAAATTAACGGTGTTCTTTTCGAGATCCTTTAACATCTCTTCCGCAATGCGGGTAAGGCGTGCTTCTGTATAACGCATTGCTGCCGGTGAATCGCCGTCAACCGATCCGAAGTTTCCCTGCCCATCCACAAGCATATAGCGCATCGAAAAGTCTTGAGCCATACGCACCATAGTATCATACACCGCTGTATCGCCATGTGGGTGATATTTACCAAGCACTTCACCAACGATGCGTGCACTTTTTTTATACGCTCGGTTGCTTGCCAAACCGAGGCCTTGCATACCGAATAATACGCGCCGGTGTACAGGCTTGAGACCATCGCGTACATCAGGAAGTGCGCGCGACACGATGACCGACATCGAGTAGTCGATGTACGATCCTTTCATTTCATCTTCAATGTCTACCGGTATTATTTTTTCGTTTACTGTTGCCATGGATTATCTTTGTTTGTGCTTCATTGTGTAAAATTAAAATCCCAGTTTATTTAAAACAAAATCAATTTTTCCCCTCCACCCTAATCCATAACCGAAGCGAGAGGCTGTTCCGCGCCACTGATGATCAATAAAATCTTCTATGGGAAACGATTTTAAAGTGTATCCCATTTGCTGTGCTGCGATGAAATTCTTTAATACAGGTTGTCCATGATGTTCGAATGGTGGAAAATTTGGATACAGACGACGGCGCAGCATCATATATGCCGGCGCAAGTAATGTAACTCCTGTTTCAGCAGCAAATCCACGTTTATTAACCGTTATCTGCCGTCCAATTCCATAGGCGGTTACTGATGTTTCAAGTTCTGCCAGCATTGGTTCGAGAAAACCACCTTGTTTTATTTCTGTATCTGAATCAAGAAAAAAAACATATTCTTCTTTCACAGCATTCATTGCCTGATTCATTGCAGGACCATGATAAATATTTGAATCAAGCATTAGGGTTGCCGTATATTTCGGCATAACTCGACGTATCCTCTCAATGACTTCCCTCGAATTATCCTTTGATCCGTTGTCTATAATCGTCATCTGTGAGATTGGATAAAATTTTCGAAATGATTCGATTGCTGTTTTCAATAGATCGGGTGTTTGGAAATTAATAACGACTGTACGGATATTATCAAACATCAAGATTTCTCACATACTTTGCATTCTTTTCAATGAAGTTGCGCCGCGGTTCGACTTCGTCGCCCATGAGAATTGAAAACGTGCGGTCAGCATCTGCGGCGTTTTCAATTGTCACCTGTAAAACCGTTCGTGTCTCTGGATTCATTGTTGTGGACCATAGTTGTTCAGGGTTCATCTCGCCAAGACCTTTGAATCGTGAGATCACCATTCCGCCTTCTTTCACTATCGCGCCTTCTTCAGTGACAGCAGGCGGCTCTTCCTGTTCTTCTTTTTCAGTTTTACCTTTCTTTTCACTCTTCAGGCGCTTGATGATTTCGTCACGCTCTTCTTCGTCATAGGCATAAAACTCTTGTTTACCTTTCTTCACTTTGTAAAGCGGCGGTTGGGCAATATAGAGGTGCCCCAATTCTATAATTTCCTTCATATAACGGAAAAAGAGTGTCAACAGTAATGTGCGAATATGCGAACCGTCGACGTCGGCGTCGCACATAATGATGATCTTCCCATAACGGATCTTGCTGGCATCAAATGTTTCGCCCATTCCAGCACCAATGACTGTGAAAATTGCACGGATTTCATCATTTTCCAAAATTTTATGTAGTCGTGCTTTCTCTACGTTGAGAATTTTTCCTTTGAGCGGAAGAATTGCCTGAAAACGCCGGTCACGCCCTTGCTTGGCGCTCCCTCCAGCAGAGTCACCCTCGACAACATAAATTTCACAATGTTCCGGATCGTTGATAGAACAATCGGCTAATTTGCCGGGCAATCCTCCGCCGTCAAATGCATTTTTTCGTCGGGTGATGTCTCGTGCTTTTCGTGCAGCTTCTCGTGCTTCTGCCGCATGCAGACATTTATCGATAATGCGTTTTGCATCAGGAGAATTTTCTTCCAGCCAATCGGACAACTGTGGACCAAAGATCGATTCCACAATGCTCTTTACTTCACTGTTTCCAAGCTTCGTCTTTGTTTGTCCTTCAAATTGTGGTTCAGGCACCTTTACGCTGATCACCGTGGTCAAACCTTCACGAAAGTCATCACCTGTCAACTGCACTCCGCCTTCTTTCACCAGACCGTTCTTCGATGCATAGTTATTTAAGGTACGAGTCAGCGCGGTACGAAATCCGACAAGGTGTGTTCCGCCTTCGTGTGTGTTAATATTGTTAACATAGGTAAAAATATTTTCATTGTATTGATCGTTATACTGGAGCGCTATTTCGACTTCGACTGTTCGATTGTTTTCGTCTTTTGCTTCTCCCTTTGCATACATTACTTTCTTCATTATAGATGGACGCGTTGCATCGATGTACTTCACAAACTCAATGATTCCACCTTTGAAGTGAAAAGATTCTTCTTGTTTCGAATTCTTACGTTCATCTTTTATATTTAACGTAACATCTGAATTCAAAAATGCGAGCTCTCGCAAACGTTCAGCAATTGTTTCAAACTTAAAAATCCTGTTCTTAAAGATTGTCCCATCGGGCATGAATGTTGTTTTGGTTCCCGTCTTGCCGCGCTCGGCATTCCCGATAACTTTAACAGAGGCAACGGGGTCGCCCTTTTTGTATTTCTGATAGAAAATTTTACCGTCACGACTTACTTCTACTTCCAACAGTTCACTCAATGCATTCACCACCGACACTCCAACACCGTGAAGACCACCAGAGACTTTGTACGAATTCTTGTCGAACTTGCCACCGGCATGCAGTACTGTCATGACGACTTCAAGCGCGGACCGTTTTTCTTCCGTATGGATATCCGTCGGAATACCGCGCCCATCGTCTTCGACGGTGACAGAGCCATCGTTGTTGATGCACACGTGGATATTTTTACAGAACCCTGCCAGTGCCTCGTCAATGGAATTGTCCACCACTTCATAGACGAGATGATGAAGGCCGCGCGCACTGACATCGCCAATATACATAGCTGGGCGGCGACGTACCGCTTCCAATCCTTTGAGGACGGTAATGTCGTCGGCCGTGTAATCGCCAGTACTAACGCTTTTTATTTTTGCTTGCTTCGTTTTGTTTTCTTTCACTTTACTTCCATTGTAAGTTCTTTGATTTAGTGAAATTTGATATCTTTTACAGCGTTGAGTCCAACAACGGTATTGAGTTTATCTATGATCTCTTTTTTCCGCAGTGTTAATTCGTTCCGCCACGTGCTTGTTTTTACATGAACAAATAACACTCCCCGTGTAATACGCGTTGCTGTTGCCATTTTGGCTATTTGCTTTCCAACCACCGAATCCCAATAAATAATCGCATTATATTCATTTAGTTTCTTTTTAATCCCCAAACTGTTTACCAGCTCATCAAGTGCGAAGCCGATGGGTTTAATTGATCTGTGCTGCGTCTTCGACACGTTCAATTCTTCCTTGTCTCACAAAGAACTTCCGTGGATTGGCTGAAGCAACGGATAACCCGTCGAGAGCGTGCTCATCGGTGGAAGTAATGAAGACTTGCCCTGTGTTGGCTACTGCTTCTAGCAGTCTCCGGCATCTGTACTCGTCTAACTCGTTGAGAACATCGTCAAGCAACAAGATGGGTGTTTCACTGCATCTGTTTTTCAGAAAGAAGAATTCTGCCAATTTCAGAGCAGCTAAAAATGTTTTATGTTGACCCTGTGAAGCGAAATTTTTCGCATGGAGCTCGTTTATTTGGAACATAAACTCATCTCGATGCGGTCCAACAAGTGTGTATCCAATGCGTCGCTCCTCTGAAAATTGATTTTGAAGAGCTTTTTTAAATGATGTCTCAACTACATCTCCATCGTTCTCCGCATATTCAAACGATGGTGAATATGCTATCCCAGGCCGTTCGCCCATTACGGAAAGTTGAGCATAAGTATCAACCATTATTCCGTGGAAATCTTCAATAAACTCTTTGCGTTTCTTCATAATAGACGAACCAACTCTAATAAGACTCTCGTTCCATGGTTCAATTGCATCTCTGTTTTCACTGCCTGTTGTTTGGATCTCCGATAAGATTTTATTTCGCTGCTTTAAGATTCGTCGGTAATCTATCAGGCTCTCCAAGTATATCCTGCTCGACTGTGACACAACAAAATCTATAAACCGCCGCCTATCCGCTGGAGATCCAAACGTTATCGTGCTGTGCTCTGGTGAGAGAATGACCACGGGAAACCAACCGATCAGTGATGATGCTTTGTCTACTCTCGCTTTGTTCACCGTAATGGTTTTCTGGTTAAGTTTTCGTTCAAACTCTACCTGGATTTCATACTCAACCCCGCTATCAGATAAGATTTTACCCGTTGCAGTAAAACTGGGACTGCCTATTTTCAAGACCACAGAATCACTTGCAGCATAAAAGCTTCTTGTGAGACAAAAATAGGAAATCCCTTCAAGAATGTTTGTCTTTCCCTCTCCATTGTTGCCCAAAAAAATATTTATGCCAGGAGAGCAATCAATCAGCGTAGAGCTGTGATTTCTAAAATTATCAAGTACGATGCGTTGCAGATTCAAGTCTAGACCACCTTATTTACAACGCGATAGCCCCAAATCCTCTTCAGGATGGGGCTATTCACTCTGCTACAACAACACATGATTCTCAGCTATACATTAAGACGCATGGGCATGACTAACATCAAAACATCTTCATTCTCTTTCATGGTCGTTGGTTTAATGATTGCTGCTTTTACGGAACTGCTAAAACTGAATACTACTTCAGCAGAATCAATGTGCGAAAGAATGTCCATAAGATATATTGCATTAAAACCAATCTCCAAATTATCTGCAGAATAATTGCACACGACCCGCTCCTTTGCTTCACCACCAAAATCAACATCTTCAGCCATGATTTTCAATTCGTTTGTTTTCGTTGAAAATCGTATTTGGTGCGTGGTGTTACTTGAATAGAGAGATACTCTTTTAACAGATGCCAATAATGCATTTCTATCTACTGATAGTTTTTTATCGTTTTCAAGAGGTATTACACTCTCGTAGTTTGGATAACTCTCCTCAATAAGGCGTGAAGTAAGTGTAAAGTTCTTGAACGAGAATTTGATATGTGTTGTGTTAAAAGAGAGAGTATTTGTACCGTCTTCAAGTGCTTTTGACACTAATATAAGTGCTTTTGCCGGAATAATAATATCTTTATGCTTTTTTGCATGTGCTATTTTTGTGTAAACAACACGAACTAATCGGTGTCCGTCTGTTGCAACAGCACACATTTCGCCATCTTTTATTTGAAGAAGTAATCCTGTCATTGCTGGACGTAATTCATCTGTGCTAACAGAGAAAATAGTTTTTGAGATCATTGATCCTATAAGAGAACCCTCAAACACAATTTCGCTTTCACCCTTAAACGCTGGAATAGCTGGATAATCCTGGCTTGTTTCACCTATGAGATTATATTCACCGTTTTCCGTCATCATTCGAATTTTGTTTGTTGAAATATCTGCATGAAATACAAGCTGAGCATCTGGTAATGCCCGCAAAGTATCCATAACTCTTTTTGCAGGTACGGCGATAGAACCATCTTCTCCCCCTCTTACTTCTAATGTTGCTGACATTGAGATTTCTAGATCCGTAGCAACAAGTAAGAGAAAGTTGTTTGAGAGTGAGAAGAGTATATTCTCTAGTATAGGAAGAGTTGATTTAGATGGAACAACACCACTGATTTTCATCAGGGCTTTTTGGAGTTCATTACTTTCTACAGTAAACTTCATTCCTATAACTCCTTTATCACAATGTCTTTTATTTTATTAAAATTACCAATTTTTTAGTAGAGACACAATAAACCATATCTAATAATATAATATGTTTTTAAAAAAGAAAGATTTATTATAATAAACATGTTAATAATGTGGATAACATTTAAAACTTAGTAAAAAGCGAGAAAAACAAGTATAAAATCAAACTTACCACTGTGAAAACATAGTGATGAAGAACAATGTTTTAAACGTATTCACTATTTAGATTGAAGTACTGCAGAAACTATTTTTTTATCAACAACAAGAAAGTAATATTACACCTGTTATCTACAAGTTGCGTTAAGAAGAAATGTAAATATTACTCGTTGAGTTCAATCTTTCGGCGTATTTGATCTAAGTGTTGTTTGTAGATAATATCTGTTTTTAAAAAATCCTCAACAGCTTGACATGCATGAATTACTGTGCTGTGATCTCTTCCACCAAAATGAAGGCCGATGGTTTTGAGAGAGGAGTTTGTGAGATCTTTTGCAAGGAACATAGCGGTTTGTCTTGCGATTACAACTTCCTGACGACGGGTCTTGGCGCGAAGAAGATCAACAGGAATATCAAAAAACTCACAAACAATTTTTTGAATTTGATCTATACTTAACGGTACTCGTAAATCGTTTACAATAACACGTAAAACATCTTTTGCAAGATCAATGCCAATTTCACGATTTTCCAGTGATGCCCTTGCAAAAAGGCTAATAAGACAACCTTCTAATTCGCGAATGTTTTTTTTGACATTCGCAGCGATAAATTCAATAACATTTGAAGGTAACTCTAAAGAATTTTCTTCGCTTTTCTTTTGAAGGATAGCAATGCGTGTTTCCAGATCAGGGGGTTGAATGTCTGCTGTAAGCCCGCATTGAAAACGGGAGATCAAGCGCTCATCTAGACCGCGCAATTCCTTTGGAGGAACATCTGAGGAAAGAACAATTTGCTTGCCAAGCTGGTACAATGCATTGAAGGTATGAAAAAAATTATCCTGTGTTTTCTCTTTCCCGGAAAAAAATTGAATGTCATCAACAACCAGCAAATCCATACTTCTATAAAACGAGGAAAATTCTTTTACTTTATCGCCTTGAATTGCTTCAACAAAATCGACTGTAAATTTTTCGCTAGACACATAAGCAATACGCTTTGCTTTGCCATTGGTTGCGGCATGATTTCCAAGGGCATGCATCAAATGTGTTTTTCCAAGACCCGTGCCACCATATAGAACAAGAGGATTAAAAGATGTACCGCCAGGGTTGTTTGCAACAGCTAAAGCTGCTGCTCTGGCAAGCTGGTTACAATCCCCTTTGATAAAATTGTCAAATGTATAACGAGGATTGAAATTACTTCTGATAGATTGCAGATTCTCTGTTCTAAGCGGAACATGGGGTGCAAACGGTTGCGTACGCACGAAATCGATGGTTGAAGGAACAAGGTCAAAAGCAGGATTCGCTGGAGATGCAGATGGATGTTCCTCAGATGTGACAACATAAAAAAGACTACCAGTTTCACCGATCACCGCTGTGATTGTATTCCGAAGCAATGTATTATAATGTTCTTCAAGCCAATCGTAAAAGAATTGACTCGGCACTTGCACAGTTAAATCTTTTTCATTTAATCTCACAGGCACAATTGGCTGAAACCACGTCTTAAAACTCAATGTTGAAACTTGATCTTTAATTAGTGTTAAGCATTGTTCCCAAGTTTTAATTGCGAGGACTTGATTATCAACAAATTGGTCGGCATGAGCAGGCAACGTCATAATGCACTCCAACGAATCACGAAGGAAATTACAATAAACACAACTTATCCACAAGTATGTGCACAGATTACAGTCGGATGAAAAGTCACCAATAATTAAACAATAAACAGGGTAAACCGATAAACACGCAAAAGCAATGATGTACACTTCATCAATTTCCACAAGTTATCAACGGTGCCGATCAACATAACAAGCGGGCTTAATAATAGCACCAATGATGGAAGCATGCAAGTGGAATTTTTACAATTAATATTTTTTTTACCTCTCACGAAATTATGGAAGAAATTCTTTGTACAGGTTTCCTTGTTTGTACGTCATTATTTTAGTAAATTTATTCTAAATTAATAAAAGAAGACCGTAGAACAAGAGAGAGTCATATTCATATGAAACGAACGTATCAACCTCACAAACGTAAAAGAAAAAACACACACGGGTTTCGTGCGCGGATGGCAACAAAAAACGGGCGAAAAGTAATTAACAGGCGGCGTGCAACGGGCAGAAAAAAGCTCACGGTTAGCGATGAGCGATAAGAAAAAAATACGCCTGAAAACAGGGGTCATATGCCTCCTACACAACCATCCATTGAAATCCTAAGCGGATTTGGAACGTTCACGAGAGTCATTACTCGAGGTAAGAGGTATGAAAAGCAGCCCATAAAAGCTTTTGTATTATCATCGCTCTCAAAAAGAACATCTTTGCATGTTGGTTACACAGTTACAAAGAAAATCAGAACAGCCGCTCACCGCAACAGATTAAAGCGATTAATGAGAGAGGCGTTTCTTGCCAAGAAGACAGATTTCATTAGACAACTAAGTTCGGGAACGCTGATAGAAATCATTTTTATGTATAATGGAAACACAGAATTCGTGCCAACTATGGTGCGATTCTCATCTATAACCCAAGCATTGTCTGCCCTTTGTTCAATGATTTTTGCGGATTGATCCGGTAGCGAAAGAATGAAACTCATAATTATTTTTCTCATTCGACTGTATCAACATACAATATCATCGCTACTCCCGTTTAATCATTGCCGGTTTTATCCGTCATGCTCAGAATATTCTCTCGAAGCAGTTAAAGCCCATGGAGTTTTCTGCGGATTTTGGCTTACGCTACGAAGAATTTCTAAATGTCATCCCTTTAGTACGTCGGGCGGGTATGATCCCGTTCCTTAATTTTTCACAAGTAGAATCAAGGTAAATTTATTATGGATCGACAATCAACAATTGGTTTCGTTTTAATCTTTGTCGTACTTGTTGCCTGGATGTGGCTCAATTCGCCA
This sequence comes from Bacteroidota bacterium, assembly GCA_050013655.1. Lineage (GTDB taxonomy): Bacteria > Bacteroidota > Ignavibacteria > UBA10030 > UBA10030 > Fen-1298. The sequence goes on from JBEKEV010000001.1 coordinate 295,854, forward strand.
CAGCAAAAACCAAAGCAACCGGATCACATCGCAAAACAAGGGCAAGAAAAAGACACAATTAAAGTAGTTCAACCAAAGGCACAAGAACCGAAAGAAACACAGCAGGTTAATCCATACGGAAAATTCTTCTCTGAGAGAGCAAGGGGAAAAGAAAAGATAATTTCTATTGAAACAGATAATTATTCGGCAGAGATATCTTCGAGGGGTGGGGTAATTCGTAAGTGGGAGCTCAAGAAGTTCAAAACATGGGATGGCCAGCCGGTTCAGTTGGTCGATTATACACACAAAGGAGACTTGGCTGTTCTTCTTACAACATCCGACGGACGGGTGGTCAATACAAAAGACCTCTATTTTGATGTTATCACATCCAGCAGCCATGTGCAACTCGAAGGAAGCTTTGAATTTGAAGTAACATTCATACTCTCCGCTACAAACGGTGGACAGCTTGTGAAAAAGATGAAGTTCCGTAACGGAGAATATGGGTTCGAGACAGAAATACAATTATTGAATCTTGGTTCAGTTGTGTCGAATTTTCAATATGAAGTAGCTTGGGAACATGGAATTCCTTATGCTGAACACAACAGCGTAGATGAATCCAGTTTTGCTGCTGCGTATGCATTCACTGCAAACGAACTCATCGAAATTGATGCGTCAAAAGTTGATCAAAAGATTCAAAAAGAAATCTCAGGTGGCATAGATTGGGTTGCAACGCGCAATAAATATTTTGCAGTTGCGCTTATTCCTGTTGGCACAGTAAGCGAGGGGGCGTACTTGGAAGGAACACGCATCGCGATGCCAGACAATGGGTACTTAGAGTCGTACGGTATTTCACTGAAGATGCCGTACAGAGGAGAACAAAGTGAAAAAAGTATGTTCAAAGTATTTTTGGGTCCCCTACAACACGGTGAGTTAAAGTCGTATGGTACAAGTCTGGAAAAAATAATGAGTTTGGGATGGGCATGGCTCATACGCCCCATTTCTGAATATATCATGCTTCCAATTTTTACTGCAATTCATTATGTAATACCAAATTGGGGTTTGGTTATCATCATCTTTTCCATTCTTATAAAAGTGGCATTGCATCCATTGTCCAAAAGTCAAATGAAATCAATGAAGAAGATGCAAAAACTCCAGCCATTGATGAATGAGCTGCGTGAGAAGTACAAAGATGATCCACAGAAGATGAATCAGTCTATTATGAATCTCTATAAAGAATATGGTGTAAATCCGGCCGGTGGTTGTTTACCACTCTTATTGCAAATGCCGATTATGTATGCACTCTATTCTGTGTTTCGCGGCGCCATTGAATTAAGACAAGCAAATTTTGTTGGTTGGATAACAGACTTATCAATTCCCGATGTCATTTATCGCCTACCCTTTAAACTGCCATTGGTCGGTATACAAGACATAAGCGGCATTGCAGTGCTTATGGGTATCACAATGTTTTTCCAAACAAAGATGACTACAAAAGATCCAAGACAAAAAGCTATGGTATGGATGATGCCCGTTATGATGACGTTTTTATTTAATGGTTTTCCTGCTGGATTGAATCTGTATTACACAGTATTCAATATACTTTCAATTGGTCAACAATTATTGATCAACAAACAGCATGATGATGAACCCCTCCGAAAAATCGAACCTAAAAAGAAGACACATGGCGGAATATTTAAATTTGCAAAAGACATGCCTCGATTAAAAAAATAATTTCAAGAGAAACAATGTGCCTCTATGGAACGCCTTGTTAACGACAGGGCGTTCTTATTTATGGCATTTCGTACATTATATTCTGGAAACAGGTAAAAAATGGAAATGAAAGGACACTTGAGAGATACAATAATCGCAATCGCAACTCCGATAGGCGAAGGTGCAATTTCAGTTATTCGTGTTAGTGGCGAATCTGCAATAAGAAACGTAGCAAATCGATTCAGGGGAAAGCAAAATCTTGCAACTGCGAAAAGTCACACTGCACACTTTGGTCATATTGTCGACGTAAAGGGTACTATTGTTGACGATGTAGTTTGCACGATTTTTCTTGCTCCAACATCGTTCACTGGTGAAGATACAGTTGAAGTTAGTTGTCATGGTGGAATACATGTAACGCGACGAGTTTTGGAATGTTTATTAGAAACAGGTACTCGTCCAGCAGAACCCGGAGAATTTACTCAGCGCGCATTTCTTAATGGCAAGATAGACCTTTCCCAAGCAGAAGCAGTAGCTGACCTCATACAAGCCCAGTCCGATAAAGCATATAAGACATCGTTGGATCAGTTAGAAGGAACGCTCTCAAAAGGGATTCGATTAATCCGAGATCAGTTGATAAAATCGGTGGGATTATTAGAGTTGGAATTAGATTTTGTAGAAGAAGATTTAGAATTAATCGACAAGAAAAAAATTGAAGAATCAATAGAATTTGGTATATCAACGATTGAAAAACTGTTATCTACTTATAAGTATGGAAAGGTGTGGCGTGAAGGAGTCCGTGTGGCACTCGTTGGTGTACCCAATGCGGGCAAGTCTAGCTTGTTGAATGCACTGCTCCATGAAGATCGCGCCATTGTAACAGATATACCAGGTACGACCCGCGATTTTATAGAAGAAAAAATAACGATATCAGGAGTGCTCTTCAGAATAATAGATACAGCGGGACTTCGACAGACAGAGGACTTAATTGAACGTGAAGGAGTAAAGAGGACTTGGAATGTTGCACAGACATCCGACATTATTGTACTGGTCCACGATAGCACCAAGCTTATAACAAACGATGAGTTGGAATTTCTTGACTATGTTCGAAAGAATCATCCTCAAAGTGGTTTGATCATCGCAAACAATAAAATAGATCTTAAAGCGAAAAAAACGATAATCAATAATGAAATCAAAAAAGGTCTTATAGTCGAGACATCGGCGATCAGTCATGAGGGAATTAAGCTGTTAATAAGCGAATTGGAAAAGTATGTTCTTGATAAATCACAGGCAGAAAGCAGAGAATCTGTAACAATTACGAATGAAAGACACTATTCCGCATTACTAAGAGCAAAAGAAGGACTGTCTTCTTCGCTCGAATCGTCAAGGTCGAGGAAAAGCGAGGAGTTTATTGCCCTTGATTTACGAAGGGCAATTGACGCAATCGGTGAAATCATTGGACTTGTGACAACAGAAGAGATACTTAATAGCATTTTCTCAAAATTTTGCATCGGCAAGTAGACTATGATTTCACGTGAAACGAAAATGGAGCTTCAGCCTTGTCTGAAACGGTAAATAAAGAGTTTGATGTCATTGTTGCTGGTGGTGGACATGCCGGTATTGAGGCAAGTTTAGCTGCCGCAAGAATGGGTTACCGGGTAATGATGGTTACCATGGATAAAAAAGCAATTGGAAGAATGTCCTGCAATCCGGCGATTGGTGGGACAGCTAAAGGCCATCTTGTTAGAGAAATTGATGCTCTTGGCGGAGAGATGGGAAAGATTGCTGATGCAACAGGGATTCAATTTAGGATGCTTAATTTATCTAAAGGACCAGCTGTCTGGTCACCACGGTGCCAAAGTGATCGTGAATGGTACTCTCGAGAGGCAAAACAGCGAGTAGAAAATCAACTGGGCGTGGAAATAAAAGAGGGAATTGTTAAAGATGTCCTAATTACTGAAGAATCCAAAACAAAAGGCAATCCCAAAATCAAAGGAGTGGTTCTTCAAAATGGAACCAGAATTACTTGTAAAGCATTCATCCTATGTTCTGGTACATTCTTATATGGATTAATGCATACAGGAACCCAGTCAACGGTTGGGGGAAGATATGGAGAACAGTCGTCCGATGGTTTGACGGACAGCTTAAAGAAGATAGGATTTATTAGCGGCAGACTTAAAACCGGGACCCCGCCAAGGATCGACAAGAATACGATTGATTTTTCTAAGACAGAAGAACAGCCCAGCGATCAAAACCCACGACCATTTTCATTCCAAAATTCCAGAATATCGAATAAGCTTATTTCTATGTACTTGACTTATACAAACGATGAAACTCATAAAGTACTCAGAAAAGGTTTTGATAGGTCGCCTTTATTCACAGGAAGAATTAAAGGAATAGGGCCGCGATATTGTCCATCTATTGAAGATAAAATCAATCGCTTTGCTGATAAAGAAAGACACCATCTTTTTCTTGAACCTGAAGGATATGATATGAATGTTGTATATGTAAACGGATATTCGACCAGCCTGCCCGAGGATATTCAATTAGAAGGATTGCATACAGTACCAGGATTGGAAAATGTTATTATGTTGCGACCAGGATATGCAGTCGAATATGATTACTTCCCCCCACATCAATTGAAACCGTCGTTAGAGACGAAACTTGTCAATGGTCTTTTCTTTGCAGGTCAAGTGAATGGTACGTCTGGGTATGAAGAAGCAGCCGCACAGGGGCTTTTGGCAGGTATTAATGCTATTCAGTATATTAAAGAAGAAGAACCAATCATTCCACAACGATCTGAAGCATATCTTGGCGTATTGATTGATGATCTGGTGAATAGAGAAATCGAAGAACCGTATCGAATGTTTACGTCGCGAGCAGAGCATCGTCTAATACTTCGACAAGACAATGCGGACAGACGATTGATGGAAACTGGATATCGACTAAGATTAATTTCTCAAGAAGTAATAACGCGTCTGCGGAGGAAGGAAGAATTAATTCAAGAGGGTCTCAGTTTTTCAAATCGGCTTTCAATCGCTCCGAAAGACATCAATCCTTTCTTTGGAAAGATCGGGGAAGAGTTCATTTTAGAAAATGAAAAAATGGCAAAATTGCTCAAGCGACCGAATGTCAAACTCTCACAATTTGTCCAAACCGAAGTTCTGTCATCCGCTGCATACTTTTTGAACCTTCGATCTTCTTGTGATGAACAATTGTATGAGGAAGTGATTGAACAAGTCGAAATCGAATTGAAATATGAAGGCTATATAAAGAGACAGAAAGAAGAAGTAGAAAGGTTTGAACGATTTGAAATGCTTCACATACCAAATGATATTGAATATGGGAATGTAAAGTCATTATCGGCAGAGGGGCGAGAGAAGCTCACGAAAATCCAGCCTGTGTCCATTGGGCAGGCATCAAGAATTAACGGTGTTACTCCTGCCGACATCTCTGTGCTGATGGTATATCTCAGAAGTTAGGAGTTTTCCGTTTCACGTGGAACGGAACATTTTTGATCGGAGAATGGGATAATGCATCCCGAGAAAAAGATTTGGTTTCGCAAGCTTTGCATAAAGAATGGATTGACTCTAAACAACGACCAACTTGAACAATTAGATTATTATGTAGTACTCTTGTTAGAGTGGAATAAGAAAATCAATATCATTTCGAGAAAAGATGAAGAGAATGTTTGGACATATCACATTTTGCACAGCATCTCACCACTCTTTAAAATAGAAATTAAACAAAATAGCGCCATTGTTGATATCGGAACAGGTGGTGGATTACCTGGAATTCCAATTAAGATCTTACGCCCGGACCTTTCTATGCTTTGTATTGATTCAACAGGAAAGAAGATCAATGCGGTATTGCAGATGATAAGCGATATAAAACTCAACAATATACATGCTTTGTGGGGAAGGGCAGAGGAAGCCGGCTCGCAACCAGAGTATGCTAGGAAATTTGATTTTGCTATTGCCAGAGCAGTTGCTCCATTAAAGGATCTCCTTTCTTGGTCTAAAATCTTTCTCAAAAGCACAGATCCAAATAGAATTACCATAAAAACGCATAGTAATGGACGAGTAGATCCAAATCCACCAGCCCTATTAGCATTTAAGGGTGGTAATGTATCAGAAGAAATAGAAATCGCAAAACGAAAACATCAGCAAATTAATATACAATCGATCGACCTAATATTTAACGGTTCAGAACAACTCATTGCTTCAGATAAAAAGATTTTAGTAGTACATTTCTAATATCATCGTCAAACCAAATAGAAAGAAATGAACTTGTCCAAGGCAAAAGCATTATTTGATCAGCTGCAGGAATTAATGACTGAGCAAAGAAATTCTGTTAGTATGCGTATAGATATGCAATCGATTGATGAAATTCTTCGACTCATCAATAGTGAAGACAAAAAGATCGCACAAGCAGTCGAAGGACAGATAGAACATATTGCTAAAGCGGTTGATCTTGTGCTTTTAGCGTTTCGAAATAATGGAAGACTCATCTATGTTGGCGCAGGCACTAGTGGCAGACTTGGTGTCTTGGATGCGGTGGAATGTCCGCCGACATATGGCACAAATCCAAAAATAGTGCAAGGTATTATTGCCGGCGGCGATAAGGCGATGTTTTGTTCTCAGGAAGGTGCTGAAGATAAAGAAGAAAATGGCGCACGTGATATCGATAAGAAAAAAGTAGGAATGAATGATGTAGTGTGTGGAATTACCGCGAGCCTTCGAACGCCATACGTTGTTGGAGCTGTAAAACGAGCAAAACAGCGCGGTGCACGTACAATATATGTGACAACAAATCCACGCACGAAATTCAATCTTCCGGAATTTGTAGACCTTGTTTCTGCAATCGATGTTGCCATTTGTCCGGAAGTCGGACCAGAGGTCATTATGGGTTCAACACGAATGAAATCGGGAACAGCACAAAAACTTGTCCTTAATATGATTACAACCACTGCCATGATTCGACTCGGAAAAGTTTATGAGAATATGATGATCGATCTTCAAATGACAAATTTAAAACTGCGTGAACGGGCAAAGAGAATTGTTATGACGATTACCGGTATCTCGTATGATGAGGCAGTGGATTACTTAACAAAATCAGATTTTCATGTGAAATCGGCGCTCGTTATGATCAAAGCAAATGTTTCATTGAGTGAGGCGAAAGCGAGGTTGAAACGAGCAAATGGTTTTGTTCGTGCTGCAATCGATGGGAAAGAATATCACATCTCGTAGGAGAACAGGACTATGTCTCAAATACCAGTGATGGATTTTGATCTCTATCCACCCTTTGAAGGATTTCCTAAGGAAGGAATAAAATTTTTTAAACAACTCAAGCACAACAATAATAGAGAGTGGTTTGAAAAACATAAGGAAGAATTCGAAGAGTATACGAAAGCACCGATGCAATCATATATCATAGCACTGCAAACGCACTTTTCTCTTTTTGCACCGGAATTCGATCTTAATCCTAAACGATCCATTTTCAGAATTTACCGTGATATTCGATTTAGCCCCGATAAAACTCCGTACAAAACTCATATTGCCGCACATTTCGTTCTGCGCGGTAAACCAAAAGGATTTGTTGGCTCTGGATATTATATAGAAATAGCGCCGGGCGAACTGTATGTTGGCGGCGGTATCTACATTCCAGACAGCGATCAACTGAAGAAAATCCGAAAGGCAATTGCAGTACGAGGGGAAGAATTTCTTTCCATTGTGGAGAGTCGTCGATTTAAAAAACTCTTTGCACCATTTGGGTGGGAGAAACTACAACGCATTCCTAAGGGATACGAAGAGAATCATCCAATGGCAGATTGGTTGAAGTACAAACAATTCTTTGTTGGAGTCTCTTGGCCGGAGTCGAAATGTTATCGGGCGTCATTCGTCAAGGAAACTGCAAAGATTTGCGAAGAGCTTACTCCACTGGTGAGATTTTTAAATAGCGCATTATGATGTATATTTTGAATTTGAAATATATCAAACGGTTCGATGCAATATTCAAAAGAATGCGAGCATCATGGTCTTTGAGGAATAACAAAAAATGAGTGATGACAGCCTGTCTGCAAAAGTAACACGTCGTGTCTTAGAGCTTTCTCAAATGGTTGGCGCGAAGGAAGAAGATGAAAAAGGAATTGACTTCTTTTTTTACGCCGATGAATTAAATGATGCGCTTGATCTCATGAACCATCTGAAGGGGCTTATCACTGGTCATACACAGAAGCTCCAGATGAAAGAGAACGTTATAATTGCATGGACAGAAACAATGGAAACAATTGCCCATTGTTATCGTTCAAATTTTGATGGGTGGGGAATGCTTGCCAGTGACTAGTCTAGTATGAATTAGAACTATACTTGTCCCTGAGCAATCTACGTTTTTCGGCAAAGGGCTTTTCTTGCTTCTCCTCCATTTCCTCGGTATATTGATACAATGGAAACTATGGGTGTGTCTGCTCAGGCAGACGTGCCCTCTTTTATTTTTAGAGTGAACGACATACCAAGACTATGAGTGATACTGCCAAATCCAATCAACACATTGAAACATTAGATCAAATTCCCAATATTCTTCCTGTTCTACCTCTCCGCGATGTGGTTGTATTTCCATATATGATTTTTCCTGTGCTTGTGGGAAGAGAAACGTCACTTCGCGCTGCCAACGAATCCCTTGAACGCGGCAAAAACATCCTCCTGGTAGCGCAAAAAAATCCATCAGTTGACGAACCTTCTGAAGAAGATGTTTATCGTGAAGGTACGGTGGCTAAAATCCTTCAAATGCTGAAACTTCCTAACGGACTGATGAAGATTTTGGTAGACGGCATTGCACAAGCAAACATCAAGAAGTTCATCCACAATCCCAATTTTCTTGAGGCGGAGATTGTCATCAATCGTATTGATCCGCCGGCGGGCCGCGAAATCGAAGCGCTTGTCCGCCATGTTTCTACACTCTTTACTGAATACATTCGTCTCAACCGGAACCTTCCACCTGAAGTGCTTATGGCATATGACGGCATCAAAGAGCCGCAGCGGAAAATGTACTATATTGCCTCAAATATTGTTCAAAGCGTCGATGTGAAACAGCGTGTTCTACAAACTCAAACTTTGCGTGATCAACTTTACGAGTTGTCAAAAATCCTCAATACGGAAGTGGACATATTGAAAATCGAGCGCGACATTGACACCAAGGTACAGAATAATATTCAAAAGTCGCAACGCAAGTTCTTCATTCAGGAACAAATACGGATTCTCCAAGATGAGCTTGGTGATGATGAAGCCTCTCCTGAGCTTATGAAGCTCAAAGGGCAATTAACTGCCGCAAAGATGCCAAAAGAAGCCGCAATAAAAGCAATGGAGGAGTTCAATAAGCTGAAAAAAACTTCACCCATGTCTCCTGAATTTACGGTCACTCGCAATTATCTGGATTGGCTCATATCGATACCGTGGCAGAAGAGAACAAAAGACAATTTGACTATTGCTCATGTCAAAGAAATTCTTGACGCCGATCATTATGGATTGGATAAACCGAAAGACAGAATTCTAGAGCACATTGCAGTGCTGAATCTTGTGAAAGAGATACGCGGCCAGATTCTTTGTTTTGTTGGTCCACCAGGTGTGGGTAAAACATCGCTGGCGAAATCCATTGCTCGGGCGCTGGGCAGAAAATTCGTCCGTATTTCATTGGGTGGAATGCGAGACGAAGCCGAAATTCGCGGACATAGACGCACCTATATTGGTTCGATGCCCGGTAAAATCATTCAATCGATGAAACGTGCCGGAGCCATCAATCCGGTGTTGTTGATGGATGAAGTTGATAAAATGAGCATGGATTTTCGAGGTGATCCTTCGTCAGCACTGTTAGAGGTATTGGATCCGGAACAGAACATTGCGTTTAATGACCATTATATTGAAGTAGATTACGATCTCTCTAAAGTGATGTTTATTACTACGGCCAATGTCCGGTTTGCTATTCCGCTGCCTTTGCAGGACAGAATGGAGATTATTGAACTGCCGGGATACCTTGAGCATGAGAAAAAAGAGATAGCAAAGCGGCATATTATCGCTAAACAACTTCAGGCACATGGATTAAAAGAGAAAGAAGTTCAGTTCGAAGACGCGACAATATTGAAACTCATTCAGGAATATACGCGCGAATCAGGTGTGCGCAATCTTGAACGCGAAATCGCTTCCATTTGTCGCAAGGTTGCAAAGGAAATGGTATTAGTACGACAGAAAAACGGTAAACTGGAAAAGAAAAAATCAAAAAAGAATATTCTTGTTACTCCGGAAAGTGTTGAAAAATATCTTGGTGTTCCAAAGTATCGAACAAAAGCCGCTGAGCGGCAGCCGCGCATCGGTTCGGTCACCGGTTTGGCTTGGACGAGCGTTGGTGGAGAAATTCTCAATGTCGATGTGACGATTATGCGCGGTACAGAACGCCTGACACTTACAGGGCAACTTGGCGATGTGATGAAGGAATCGGCACAGGCGGCATTAAGTTATATTCGTTCCAATTCAAAGAAATTTGGTATTGATCCGGAGTTTAATAAAAACCGCGAGATTCACATTCACCTGCCGGAAGGCGCAATTCCAAAAGATGGACCGTCTGCAGGCTTAACAATGGCAATGGCCATCATATCTGCGGCAAGCAATCGCCCCGCGCGAAATGACGTAGCAATGACGGGTGAAATCACTCTCCGCGGGAACGTCCTTCCCATTGGTGGATTAACAGAGAAGCTTCTTGCAGCACAGCGGAGCGGTATCAAAACGGTATTGATTCCAAGAGAAAACATGAAGGATCTCACAGAAATTTCCGACAAAGTTAAAGAAGGATTAAAAATTAGTGCAGTCGAAACGCTTGAAGAAGCAATGAAATATGTATTTGGCACGAAGGAAAAAGACGGTAAAAAACGGAAGACAGAAAAGAAAAAATAGTTCTGGATTCTAGATTCTGAATTCTGTATCCTTCTCATGTTCGTGTCCCTTATTCTAGGTTTGAATTGAAATGAGTTATCAAGTCACAGCGCGTAAATGGCGACCCATGATCTTCGACGATGTCGTTGGCCAAGGTCATGTAACAAATACGCTCCGAAATGCAATTGCATCCAAACGGGTTGCTCATGCGTACATCTTTAGTGGAACGCGTGGGTGTGGAAAGACTACGACTGCCCGAATTCTTGCCCGTGCCCTTAACTGTCTCTCCCCCGTCAATCAAAATCCCGACAACACATGTGAAATCTGCAAGGAAATTATCGAAGGTCGCGGTCTTGATGTTATCGAGATCGATGGTGCCTCGAACCGAGGTGTAGAAGAAATTCGTAACTTGCGGGATTCCGTACGTTACACACCGACTCACGGTTCCTATAAGATCTATATCATCGACGAAGTACATATGCTGACAAAAGAGGCATTTAATGCGCTTCTGAAGACATTAGAAGAACCTCCAACGCATGTGGTATTTATTTTTGCTACAACAGAAGTACATAAAGTCCCGATGACCATTCTTTCTCGGTGCCAGCGGTTCGATTTCCGCCGCATAGCAATTGAAGAAATAGTCAGCACGCTTACCGCTATAGCAAAGGCTGAGCAGATCACTATCGAAGAAGATGCGCTTGTGGTGATAGCAAAGCGTGCCGATGGATCCCTTCGGGATGCACAAAGCATCTTTGATCAAGTACGTTCGTTTTGCGGTACAGATATCAAAACCATCGAACTGCTGAAAGCATTCAACGTGGTCGATCAGGATATCTATTTTCGCGTATCCGACATTTTGAAAAATCATAACATACGTGAGGCCATTCAATTAGTAGATGAAGTCATTAAGAGCGGGTACGACTTGCGTGAGTTTATCGGTGGGTTGGCAGAACATCTCCGCAATTTACTTGTTGTGCGTTCAACAGAATCTACGCAGCTTATTGAAGTATCCGAACATTATAAAAAGCGGTATGAAGCAGTGGCACATCAATTTCCCGAGCAGGATATTCTTCGCTATATCAAACAAACGAATGAACTCGATCAGGCGCTTCGATGGGCGGTACAGCCGCGATACCGTCTTGAAGCAGGATTGATCCAGATGGTGAAAATGGAAAGCTCCTTACAGATTCGTGAATTACTTCAACAGATTGAGTTGTTGAAAAAAAAAATAAGTAATAATAGCAATAGCAGCTTATCGAAGAGTGCCGCTGATTCATCCCAGCGTGAAAATCCTCTCTCCACTGAACTCAAAGTGATGGGCGAAGTTGGTGCGGGCTATCTGAGTAGTAAATCAGCTGTCAGCTATTCGTCACTCATTGGTACCGACTTCATGAAGCTGGCAGGCGTCTCGAAACTCGACAAATTAGAATACTCCTCCCCGCGAGTTGCTGCATCCTCTACTACAATTCAATCAATCTCATCAGAAGAAGTGATTGCCCGATGGTCTGATTTCGTGAGCGATGTATCGAAGACGCACATTGAAGTAGGCAATTTGTTAATGGAAACAAAAGTGATAGATGTCCATGGAGGAATTGTACGTATTTCCTGCCCTGACGCTTATCATTTTTCAAGACTCAAACGTCATAGGGATTTCTTGGTGAGTGCCCTTCATCAAGTTGTCGGCAAACATATAGCTATCGAACCGGTTCTGCTTTCGAACAATGACCTTTCAGTCAAACCTATCTATGTAACGACATCGGGGTCAACTAATGGCAAAAAAAATGCGGAAAATGGAATTTCCCCTAATGTGCCTGCAATAAATGAACATCCAATCCTTACTATGCTCAAGCATGAATTGGGAGCAGAGCGTATCGAGTAGGCTTGATTCTCTCAAAGGAATCTTCTACCTTATATTTAGAAAAAAGGATTACCGCGTATAGACAATTGTGAGAGAGTTGTGAAATGCTGGTTTTGTGCATCGTCACTCATTCTCGAACGTTGTTATCCACCGAACCACGCAGCGATTGAGCGAGTTCGGTATTTTTGTTTTTGGTGCTCTATGAAGATCTTAAAAAGAGTTTTAATCGTGCTTCTTGTTTTTCAAGGCGCATCAGCCCAGCAAATTGCTAAGTACGCAGGTGAATTTCTTTCCATCGGTGTCGGCGGACGAGCGCTTGGACTTGGCGGCGCTTATGCGGCTCTAGCAAATGATGCTTCCGCTGGATACTGGAATCCTGCAGCGCTTGCACGCCTCAATTATCCTGAAGTTATGCTCATGCACGATGAGCGATTTGGCGGAATAGAGAACTATGATTTTGGCGCGGTGGCAATTCCATTTGGTACTGATGTGACATTCGGGGTAAGCATAATGCGGCTTGGTGTGGACGGCATTCCCGATTCACGCAATGCATTGGTCGACAGGAATCAAAACGGAATTCTTGACTCGACAGATTATATTGACCCCAGCAAAGTAACATATTTCAATTCAGCAGATTGGGCTTTGTATTTTACTTACTCTAAGCGTGTGTCAAATAACTTAACATATGGGATCAATCTTAAAATATTACGCCGCGGATTAGAAGTTGCTTCAGCAACAGGAATAGGATTTGACATCGGCGTACTTTACTCACCAAGGGAGAATTGGTTTGTGGCTGCTAACGTGCAGGATGTGACAACCACCCTTGTAGCGTGGTCAACGGGCACGAACGAATTAATTTCACCAACGCTTAAACTTGGCACAGCATATTTCATTGACCTCTTTCAGGGACGTTTTGCACCAACGATTGATGTGGATGTACGCTTTGAGAATCGTCAGTTTGCCTCCATCGCCAATCTAGGTCCTATCAGCTTTGATCCTCATATGGGACTTGAATTCGATTATAAAAACACCGTCGCACTACGCATTGGTTACAACGATGTGAAGCAATTAACATTGGGTGCCGGGCTTCATTTACGAAAGCTCGATATTGACTATTCATTTGCCCGGTTTGGTAATGAGAACGATCTTGGGGATACCCACAGGATTTCATTACGAATGATATTGCATGAAGCGCGTTTTGCACGTGCAACAGAGTAACAGTATTAAAAATGAAAGAAATAGTTGAGCAACCCTGAACAATAAATTATTCAGGGTTTTTTAGTCAGTACGGGTTGAAGAAAGATGACTACACTACACAGAACCCCATCTACCAGTAAATGCCGATCATCAAGTCTGGATGTTGTTTTTTAAGATAACGCCATCAGAATGATGCCGGTATCATCACTAGCGTCAGACCCACAAAAACGAGAATCGATTTAGCAATTGTCATCCTGCCTCCCCACCACCCACGGAGATTGAACTCTATGCATGACGAGTTCGCTCCATTCAAGGAGAAGCGGTTATTAAACAGCTCCTGCGACAGAGTTGATTGCTATGACGCTTACAATATCATTTACACTGCAACCACGTGAGAGATCATAACAAGGCTTTTTTAATCCCTGAATGATCGGACCGACTGCTTCTGCTCCCGCAAGTCGTTGAGTCAATTTATATCCAATGTTACCGGCATTAAGGTCTGGAAATATCAGAACATTTGCTGTTCCTGCAACCGGACTGCCAGGTGCTTTCTTTGAACTGATGGAAGGGACAATAGCAGCATCAAGCTGTAGCTCTCCATCTACTACCAAGTCTGCCTTTTTTTGCTTCACGAGAAGAGTTGCCTTTTGTACTTTTTCAACAAGCACATGCGACGCACTTCCCTTTGTTGAAAATGAGAGCAAGGCCACACGCGGTTCTTCACCCGTCAATTTTCTGTGATTCTCTGCTGTCGAAATTGCGATATCGGCAAGTTGTTCTGAAGTTGGATCCGGTACGACAGCACAATCAGCAAAAGAGTAAATTGTTTTTGGAAAAATCATTAAGAAAAAGCTTGATACGACGGTAATTCCTTCTGGAAGTCCGACGATTTGAATTCCAGCACGGAGGACGTCACCAGTTGTCGAAAGCGAACCTGCGACGCTTCCATCGGCCAATCCTTCACGAACCATCATTGCGCCAAAGAACAACGGTTGTCTCATAGCAGCTTGCGCTTGTTCTTGTTGTATTCCTTTCGCTTTGCGGAGATTGAAATAGGTCTGAACAAATTCGTTCAATTTTTTTGATTTCTCCGGATCCACAATACAAACGTTTTCTAAACTAACACCAAGTTGATGAGCTTTAGAACGAATACCTTCTTCACTGCCTACAAGAGAGATGTTAGCAATTTTCTCATCAACAATAATCCTTGCTGCTTGTATCGCTCGCTCATCCATCGCGTCCGGCAGAACTATGTGTTTCTTCAATTGCCGTGCTTTTGCTTTAATATCATCAATTAAGTTTGCCATGGTATTCTTTCTAATTTGTTCAATTGATTTAAAAGGGTTGGAAAACTGTTGATATGAGCAATTATAGAGTCTCTTCCCTCAATTTGTATCTAATATACAACAGCATTCCTGTTCAATCAATCCCAAATCTTATATTTGTCATAAATTCAATGTCTGCCGATTTGGCAATCTACAAACAAGTTATCTGTCAGAACATCAACAAACTCTTCAAGATTAAATAACATTAATCATGGTAGCAATTTATTGTGTGTCTGCCATTGTTTCATTATCATGAAACCGGAAAAGAGAGAAATGCAAACAGGACGAAAAATGTATATTGAAACGTACGGCTGTCAAATGAATATGGCCGATACTGAGATTGTGCTGAGCATTATGCATGATGCAGGTTTTGTTCGTACGGATTTTCTCTCAAGTGCGGATGTTGCTTTGATAAATACTTGTGCTGTACGTGAAAATGCAGAGCAACGAATCATCGGTCGGTTAGGGGACTTTAACCATTATAAGAAATTAAATCCGGATGCCGTTATCGGTGTGCTAGGGTGTATGGCAGAGCGTGTACGTAGAAATTTGATGGTGTCCGAAGATTTTGTCGATCTTCTAGTTGGACCGGATGAATATCGCAAATTGCCGGCGCTTATTGAAGTAGTGAAGGAAGGGGACAAAGGAATCGCTGTTAAACTTTCACGCGTAGAAAAGTACGACGATATTATTCCTCTTCGCACAGATAATTTAAGCGCATGGATTTCCATTATGCGCGGGTGTGATAAATTTTGCACGTTCTGTGTTGTGCCATTTACACGTGGTCGAGAGCGAAGCCGTTCACAAACAAATGTTCTTAAAGAAGTTGAAGAAGTCGCACAACGGGGCTTTAAGGAAGTAACATTACTTGGACAAAATGTCAATTCGTATTGGGACGGCACATATGATTTTCCTGATTTACTTGCAGCAGTTGCCGATGTTGATAAAAATTTGCGCATACGGTTCATGACATCACATCCTCATGATATGTCGGACAAACTGATTGGTACAATTGCTTCACGAACCAATATTTGCAACTATATCCATTTGCCTGTACAATCCGGGTCAGATAGAATTTTGGAATTGATGAATCGGACATATACAGCCGATCATTATTTCAGTCTTGTTCACAGAATCAAAGATGCAATTCCTGGAATCAGTCTTTCGACCGACATCATAACCGGATTCCCGACTGAAACGGAAGAGGATCATCAACAAACATTGGATTTGTTACAGGAAGTAGAATATGATGGAGCCTACACATTCAAATATTCTCCACGCGAGAACACAAAAGCATGGTCGATGGGCGATGACGTGCCGGAAGAAGTGAAAAATCGTCGCCTCAGTGAAGTCATTGACATTCAACGCAACATTTCTTTACACCGAAATAGGACAATGGTCGGTCAAACTGTAGAAGTGCTTGTAGAAGGTCCAAGCAAAAAATCCACAGCTGATTTCTGCGGCAGGACCGATACAAATAAAATGGTGGTATTCCCTAAAAACGGCGATGCTGTCGGCGATTACATTGGTGTTCGTATCGAGCGAGCGAATTCGGCAACGCTATTCGGCACACATGAACACGTATTTCATCAACCCCCTGCATTCATAACACGAGAGAGTTGAAAACCATGAGAGCGAATAGAACAATTGCTGTCGCCTTGATACTTGTGTTCATTCTTGTTGTACCTTCTCTGCGTTCTCAGACAAGCAATCAGGAACCCGATATCAATCATCGTCTCGAAATGATAGAAAAAGGCCAAGGAGAAGCAGTGCGCGCCGAACTTCCAGCGCTAATGACAAATTATCAAAATAACCCTGGTCTGATGTATTTACAAGCAGTGTTGACAACGGACGGCACAGAAGCAGCAAAGTTGTATCAAAATATTGTCGACAATTTTCCCAAGAGCGAATGGGCAGATGATGCACTCTATAAACTCTATCAATATTATTATTCGATCGGTCTTTATAAGACAGCTGATCAGAAGCTGACACAATTGAAAGAAGAATATCCGTTTTCCGCATATGCGACAGAACAAAATCTGGTGGCAGAAGAAAAGCCAACAATAAAAGAAAAACCGGCAGACGTAAAGCCGAAGGGAACAATACAAAAATTTGCAACGAACTTTACCATACAGGTTGGCGCTTTCTCTACACTGCAAAATGCTGGTGAATTAAAAGCAAAGTTTGAGAAAGAAGGATATCCCTCGAATATTTTTACAATCGTCAGCCATGGAAAAAAGCTGCACAAAGTCTGGGTCGGTGAATTCCAGACGTACAATGAAGCAAAACAGTTTGCCGCGAAAGTGAAAAAGAAATTTAACCTCACAGCAATGGTTGTTTCACGTTGACGGATCGGGAAGCATTCCAGCGAACATACGGCATCATCGGACAATCGCCGGAGATGCAAGAAATTGTGGATGTCATCCGACAGGTGGCGCCGACGGATATTACCGTGCTGATCTCCGGCGAAAGTGGCACAGGCAAAGAGATCGTTGCAAAAGCCATTCACGGAGCAAGCAAACGAGCACAGCAAATTATGGTATCGGTCAACTGTGGCGCGATTCCGGAGGGATTAATTGAAAGCGAACTGTTCGGTCATGAAAAAGGTGCGTTTACCAGTGCTTCGGATATGCGCCGTGGTTATTTTGAAATTGCTGATGGCGGAACCATCCTTCTCGACGAAATTGGCGAGATGCCGTTAGCAACTCAGGTGAAATTGCTGCGTGTGCTTGAAAGCGGTGAGTTCATGCGTGTTGGCTCATCCGAGGCACGCAGAACAGATGTGCGTGTGCTTGCGGCAACGAACAAATTGCTGGAATACGAAGTTCAACAAAAACACTTTCGTCCTGATTTGTACTTTCGATTGCGTTCGGTGAACATTCATTTACCGCCGCTGCGGAACCGAAAAGAAGATATTCCAGCGCTCGTTGAACAGTTCGTGAAAGAAACGACAGAAAAAAACAAGATTCAATTTGGTGGATTCAATAACAACGCGACCGAATTACTTATGAGCTATCACTGGCCGGGCAATATTCGCGAGTTGCGAAATGCCATCGAAAGCATGCTTGTGTTGGAAAGCGGGAAACGTCTTGATGAATTCGATGTACGGAAATATCTGCGTGAGCAAACACAGGTAACGACAGACCGAAATCTTCCTGTGGTATCAAATAGAACTGTAGAACAGGCCGAGCGCGAATTGATTTATCGTGCGCTTGTAGAACTCAAATCGAACATCATTGAAATGAAAGAATTACTGGAAGATCGGCTGTCCGGAACCAATCTGCAAAACAGCGACCACACTCAATCGCAGAACGGCAACGGTGTTCTGACAATGGACGAGATGGAGCGGCGCATGGTTGCAACTGCGCTTGATCGGCACAAAGGAAATCGACGCAATGCAGCGAGGGAATTGAATATCAGTGAGCGGACTCTCTACAGAAAAATTAAGGATTATGGGTTACAATGAAAAACTACCATGCAACATGCATATTGCGTAATTTTTTCGGTTTAGCTTGTTTTTCGTTTTTCATAGTACTCTCTAGTTGTACCTATTCGTTCAAGGGCGGTTCGGTTCCTCCGCATTTGAAGACCGTTGCGATTCCTATCGTGGAAGATCAGAGCGGCTATGGCGATCCGACGTTGCGGGATTTATTCACGCAGAAATTGGTAGAACGCTTCACAAATGATAATACACTTCAATTAACAGATCGTAATACAGCAGACTCCATGCTCGAAGGCGTGATAACCGATGTAAAAGATGCCCCGGAAGTACTTCAGGGCGGCGATCAAGTTACACTGAGAAAAATTACCGTGACGGTAAGAATGACATTTCAAGATTTGAAGCTTCGCAAAAAAGTGTGGGAAAAAAGTTATAGCGATTGGGGAAATTATCCTTCAGGCGGTGGATTGACGCAGCGTAATGAGGGTGTACAAACAGCAGTCGAAAAATTAACAGAAGATATTCTTAACGATACAGTCGCAGGATGGTAATATGATACTTACAATACTTTTCTTCCAGCAGAAATTCATCGAAAACGTGGTATTTACGGATATCGTCATGTATCTCTATTTTTTCTCGTTGCTCATTCTTTTTGCGTTTGGCGCACATGGATTTGTGATGGTGTATCATTACATGAAACAACGAGGTCTTGAACACATTCAACCGATCTTGATGAAAATACCTGTTGTAACAGTACAACTTCCGTTGTTTAATGAGCTCTATGTTGCGAATCGACTGATCGATGCAGTATGCGCACTTGAATATCCAAAAGACAAATTGGAAGTGCAGGTGTTGGATGATTCGACCGATGAAACGATAGATCTGGTAGAAAAAGCTGCGGCACACTACCGAGCGCTCGGTTACGATATCAAACATATTCGTCGTAGAGACCGTTCAGGATACAAAGCCGGCGCACTGAAACATGGACTTGAAACTGCACGCGGAGAATTCATTGCGGTTTTCGATGCCGACTTTGTCCCCAATAAAGACTTTCTGGTAAAAACTATTCCGTATTTTTTCACCGATCCAAAAATCGGTGTTGTGCAAACGCGATGGGAGCACCTGAATCGTGAGTATTCGATGCTCACACGCACACAAGCATTTGCACTCGACGGACATTTCGTCGTTGAGCAAGATGTGCGCAACAAGGCAGGATTCTTTATTCAATTTAATGGAACCGGAGGCGTATGGCGTAAGACCACAATCATAGATGCAGGAAACTGGCAATCTGATACGCTCACGGAGGATTTGGATCTCAGCTACCGTGCACAACTCCGTGGATGGAAATTTAAATATCTTGCACACGTCACTTCGCCTGCAGAATTACCTGCGGAGGTCAATGCATTGAAGTCGCAGCAATTTCGCTGGACGAAGGGTGCTATTGAAACGGCGCGCAAAATGATTCCGGAAGTGTGGAAATCGGATATTCCGCTGCGCATAAAAATTCACTCAACCTTTCATTTGACGAACAATATTGTATTCCCGTTTATCATTCTGGCGGGTATACTGAACGTACCACTCATCTTTATTAAACAGCAAGGTGGGCATGAGGCATACTTTGCCATAATGTCGATATTTGTCATCGCATTCATCGGATCGTTCCTGTTCTACCTTATTTCGCAGAAATCCGTTTATCCCGATTGGCGCCGACGGATCATGCTCTTCCCGCTTTTTATGGCGGGCAGTATGGGATTTGCGGTAAACAATTCCCGCGCAGTATTTGAAGGTCTTTTCAAGCGCAAAAGCGAGTTTGTTCGTACCCCGAAATTTGCTCTTCATGATAAAGAAGACACGTGGAAAAAGAATGTGTACATCAGTAAGAAGAAAAAATTCGAATGGGTTGTGATGATAGAAATTCTTCTTGCTATCTATTGCTTCTTCGGTGTGATTTCATCATTATACTACCTGGAGATAGCCGCGGTGCCGTTCCAGCTATTATATTTTATGGGATTCGCATGCGTTTCGTGGCTTTCCGTGAAACATGCTTTTGAGGCGCGGAAACTTCATTAACAAGTACAATGACCGAAATAGCTCAACAACAAATTACACCACTCGAAAAAAAAGTTGGACCGGATGCCAAGTCGCCGTTGTTTGCGCAGTTGGCAAATTTCTATCTTGAACAACACCGCGCAGAAGATGCATTACGCATGTGCGATGCCGGTCTGGCACACTATCCGTTTTACACGACAGGGCATCTCGTAAAGGGAAAAGCGTTAGTCGCATTACACATGCGAGCGGAAGCACGCCGTGAATTTGAATTTGTGCTTGAGTTTCTTCCACGAAATGAAATGGTAACAGCTCTGCTCGAACAAATACCGCCGAGTGAAGATGAAACCCTTACCGCAACACTGCAAGAAGTACAACCGGAAGTTCTAGAACCGAAATATACACCGCCCTCGTTGGATGAATATAGAATTCCATCGAGCCCCGAACTACACCCGGAACCGGGGTATAGTTTTAGCGGATTCGATCAACCTGCACAAGAACCACAGCCTGATTTGTCACCGGCACCCACTTCCTTAAGCGGACCGTCTTTTTTTGATGCGATCACGCAGGCACCGCCTGCAACAACAACAGACGATCTTCTTGGATTTCCAGCGCCTTCGATCGAGACTCCGGATTTGCCGGAACCCTCATCGATTAGCGGATTTGATGTCCCGATGCCGGAGTCACCATCGTTCTCTGAAACACAAGCATCAGCATTTGCCGACATACCAAGATCGGTACCGGAACCATCAAGCGGGTTTGAATTTACTCTGTCGGCTCCCGACCAGGAAACCTTGACACCAGCACCGTCGGAGGAAGAATCATTTGCCCTCTATGCATCACGTCGGAGAACAGAGCTCACTGGTGAAGACACTGTTTCACTGGAGGATTATCTCAGTAACACTACGATTGTTCTGCCGGAAGGGTTATCGCTCGAGCTTCCAATGTCTACGGATCTGCAGAATAAGACCGACGATACTATTACGCAGGAGAAATACCCCACCGACACAACAATTATTCTGCCACAAATTCCGCCTCCCGAACTTCCTATGTCTGCCAGCATACAGAACCAGATCGAAGAAATCGCAAATAAACTACAAAGTGCGGGAAAGATCACACCTGTGATTGACTTAGCGCAGAAAGAGACACCGCCGGCATCCGAACAAGATTTACCGGTGAGTATGGGGTTCGTAACACCCACACTTGCAGAGATTTATGCTAAACAAGGCTGGTTTGATGACGCCATTAAAGCATACAAAGCCCTTGCACGCAATAAGCCGGGTGAGAAAGAGCGATTCGAAAAACGAATTGAAGAACTTGAGAAATTAAAAAGTCAAAACAGTAAATAGAAAACTTTATTCACTTCTACGACTGAAAAGTAAAAAACCCTGAGCCGGTTCGGTTTGGGGTTTTTATTTGTAGCAAAGATTATACTTTTTATTTTATTTTGTTGACAAACTTTGTCAATCGTGATTTTTGGTTGGAAGCATTATTTTTGTGAATGACACCTTTTGTACCAAGCTGGTCGAGATACTTCGATGCAGTTTTCAATGCTGCAGCCCCTTCTTCCTTGTTCTTGGAAGAGCGCACTTTCTTTACCAATGTTTTCACTTTTGAAAGGTGTGCTTTATTGCGTTCAGCGCGGTGCGCACTTTGGCGAGTTCGTTTTACTGCTGATTTATGTTGTGGCATTCGTTCATTCTCCTTTGTCCCGAAATGAGGACCTGTTGCGTGTCGTTCAATGACTGTCTGGAATAAAGATAATCAAGAATTGCCAGATTTACAAAGTCTTTTTGTTCTCAAGCCATATCATCAAATCGTGCAGGAATGATCGCAGCATCGCAGCTGTTGCTCCCCATATCTCATACTGTCCATAACGATAGAAATAAACGTTGATCATTTTTCCGGAACGTTCGTTCCGCTCTACACGCTCGTTGCGAACATCAATGAAAAAGGATAACGGGACATCGAAGATTTGAGATACTTCCGCTGTGTTGACGGACAAAGAAGGAACAGAAAGAAGAAACGCAACGACAGGTGTAATACGAAAACCGCTCGGTATCTGGAAATCATTCAGCATACCGAGCACGTTCACTGCATTTCTTGGCAGTCCGATCTCCTCTTCTGTCTCTCGCAGTGCTGTTTCAATAATAGTTGTATCTTGTTCATCCTTTACCCCACCGGGGAAAGAAATCTGCCCTTTATGATGCTCTACTTCATCCGTCCGCTGAGTGAGCACAACGTGCAACTCGCCGTTCCTCTCGAAGAGTGGAATTAAAACACCGGCCGGAAAGAGATCCCTATTGTTACATTCTTGACGCTGAAACGATTCAAGAAATTGCCGAATATGGTCAGGAGAAATCAACATGGAAAAATAGATATGCCTCCTGCGAGTATTGAGTACCCTTCATCGCTGGACAGTTGCTGTATCGAGGAGAAGACTTGTTCCGGTGGAATAAAGTGTCGGGAAAGAAAGAAGCTCTCCGGCGGTTGGCGCAATATCACATTGTGTGCGCCTTTTCGTTACGACTGTGTTTACGGGAAAGCCTCGTCCAATCGCAAAAAGCATAATGTGTCGGCATCCTTCACAATCATCTCCATGATTTTGAAAGCCTCCATGGAGGTTGTCATGTCTTCCATGATCGTTCGTCACAAATAATGTCGTGTTGCTGCGATAGAGTGAGTCTGCCTGAAGCGTTTGCCAAATATCATAAATCAATGAATCCGCAACGTGAATCGCAGACAGGTACTGAGTCCAGTTACCGGAATGGCCGGCTAAATCCGTGCTCGGAAGGTTCACGAGAGTAAGTTTCGGATGATTCTGTCGGAACATCGTTTTCAAGTTTGTGACAACGGACGAGTCGTCCTTACCGAAAGAAGTAGAAGCTTTATATTTTGCCCCATAGTCGGAGTGTGTGCTATAAGAAAGAATACCCAATTTAAGTTTTCCGACGACGACCGCTGTTGCGGATTCCGGCGCTCCGGATGCTTTGCGGAAATATTCGAATATCGTCGGCTGTGCCGGTCTGAAGACGCCATTGTTATCGATAGATTGCCATGTGCCTGTTGCGATGGAAGCATGCCCCGGATCGGTTGTTGTGATTCCGTCGTTGCGAAAGTTTGTCCAGATCGTTCCGAGAGGGCGCAAGTTTGTCCATATTCGCGGAATATAAAGAGAGTCTGCACCGAACGTCTCTGTGTATCTCGCACCATCGATTACAACGATTACAACATTCTGAGCAAATGCGATACACTGCAGCAAGAGAATGCCAACAATGACAAATACGGTAATTCGGTTATTCATATTTTTCTCATTTAGGTGATTCGTATTATAGATAGAAAGCACCACACTTCATTCGCAAGCTCAAATCACTGCCAATGCTTTTTCAAAATCCGCAATCAAATCTTCAATTCCTTCAACACCGACAGAGATACGAATCATCCCAGCCGTAACGCCATGACGCTGCAACTCTTCATCTGACATAAACACGTGGGACGAATAGACCGGAATACTGACGAGTGTCTCCACACTGCCCAATGACATTGCATTGACGCCAATGGTCAGGGTGTCGCATACTTTTGCTGCTGCCTCAACAGGTGAGTATCGTTTCGATGGCTTAACTTCAATGGTGACCATGCCGCCAAATCCGGTCATTTGTTTTTTAGCAATCTTGTGGTGGGGATGCGAAGGGAGTCCGGGATAGAGAACACGTTTCACCTTTTTATGTTTCTCCAATACGCGTGCCAGTACGAGGGCGTTTTCGGTTTGCTTCCTTACACGCAGTTCGAATGTTTTCAGACTCCTGCCAAGTAAGTATGCAGCAAAAGGATCGGCACAGCTGCCATGGTACTTCCTTAGAGTGAGCACTTGTTCGATGTACTCCTTCTTACCGATGACAACACCGGAGAGAATATCACTGTGCCCGCCAAGATATTTGGTGGCGCTTTCCGTAATAACATCCACACCGAATTGAAATGGATCCTGATTGAGAAAAGTAGCGAACGTATTATCAATCATCGTAAGAATACGCCGGCCGAGTCTTTTTTCTGCTTTCTTCGTGCATCGGACTGCTTCAGAAATATCAACAATACTGAGCGTGGGATTCGTAGGAGTTTCGATGTAGACGATAGTCGTTCGTTCGTCGGCAATTCGTGCTATATCCTCCAAATACTGTGCATCAACAAAATGTACAGTGATGTTTCGATTCGGCAGCTCGTCGCGCATCCAGCGGTACGTGCCGCCGTAGAGCGCGGAAGTGCTGATGATGTTGTCTCCGGATTTTGTTACAGCAAGAATCGCTGTTGTAATTGCAGCCATACCGGAAGAGAAGAGTGCTGCCGCTTCGCTATGTTCCATAAGTGCAATCTTCTCTTCTACGTCGTGAACCGTGGGATTATGGTACCGCGAATACACATACACAGACGGATCTCCTTTTGCATACCGAATGGCATCTTCGGATGTTTCAAACCGGTATGTAGAAGTTTGATAAATCGGTGTCGTAACGGGACCTTTGAAGGCATAAAGTTTGCTGCCATGGATCGCTCGTGTGGCGACGGAAAGTTGTTTCGAATTCTTTTTCATGTATTTCACCATTCTTTTCATCGATACTAATGAAAGACAAAGTAAGCAAAAACCTGGAGTGTTTCAATCTGCTTCACCCCTGACAGAAGGAATACACAAAAGATGCTTGTACGCTTGCCATTCAGATTATTCTCTATTAGATTAAAATGGAGAAAAGAATGATCGATGCAGTGATTTTCGATATGGATGGAGTACTGCTGGATTCCGAACCTTTTTGGCAAGAAGCCGAAATGGAAGTTTTTGCGACGGTAGGAATTCACCTGACACGCGAACAATGTATTGAAACCACCGGCTTACCGGTGAGCGATGTCGTCGCGTACCGTCATACACAGAATCCCTGGAATCATAAATCATTGGAACAAGTCTCCGGCGAGATCTTAACCGGTGTGGAACTGCGTGTTCGTGAACGAGCAGTTCTGCTGGATGGTGTGATGGATGTGTTGGAGTTTTTTAAAAACCGCCGGATTCCAACGGCACTTGCCTCATCCTCAGCCATGCGACTCATCAAAACCGTGCTGAACAAATTTTCTATGGAGAATACATTTAGTGTCGTTCATTCTGCCGAATGGGAAGAATACGGTAAGCCGCATCCCGCAGTATTTCTCACGACAGCGAAACACTTGCGCATTCCTCCGGCACATTGTTTAGTCATTGAGGATTCGTTCAACGGACTCATTGCAGCGAAGGCAGCACGAATGAAAACAGTCGTCATTCCGATGGCTGAACAGTGGAACGAGGCACGATTTGATATTGCAGATAGCAAGCTAAAATCGTTGAGAGAATTTTCCGAACAGCTATGGAATCGTCTCAATGCACTTCCGTAGCGCCCGCGGCTGTGTGCTGCTGTTCATAGGTTCACTCTAATATTCGTGCAACAATCCTCGCCGGTGAACTATCGGCATGAATTCGCAATGGAAATGCTATGATCTCGAACTTCTTGACTGTCAGAAGTTTTTCCATGCCGGTCAAATTTTCAGCGATAAGAACGTTATTCTTCAAAAGATAAGAATGAATATCGTGAGGATGTTTGTCAGGTGATGGCGAATCGAGACAGACCATCTTGATCCGCTGCTTGACAAAGAGCTGCGCTAATTCCATGCTGATGATAGGATGATCGCGGTAATATTCTTCGCTGCCAAATTGTTTTTCAAATCCGGTATAGATGAGTACAATGCTTTCCGGGACAATTGCGGATGTGAACTTTGGTGTACAAGAAATAACCTTTATCCCGACAGCATTCAATAAGCATCCCGTTCCGATAAACCGTTCCAGCGGAAGTTCATCGATGAAGCTGCCGGGTTTCGTCATGTGCATCGGCCCGTCGATATGCGTGCCCGCATGCATGCCGCTTGTGAAACGGAAATTATTGAACCCATCCCGCGCAAAGTCATTGATCTTTTCAAGCCGCGCCGGTTCATCGCCCGGGTACACCGTCATACGGTCAATGATAGGATGCGAGAGATCGAAGAGTGTGTGTAGTGATTGTTCTTTCAATATTGTGCTGGAAGTGAGTTATTTAAACAAAGCTAAATCATAATTTTTATCCTTTTTGGTTTTTACCCATGCAATAAAATTAGTAGCGAGTCCAAATGCAGTCGCGTACTGTTTTAAGAGTTCTTCCTCACTCTTGGCAAGATCTTGATCCGAGTGTGCAAGATCGTATAAAACGCGATACACTATTTGTTTTTGTTCTTCATTCAATCGAGCAGCGATAACTTTCATACAGACATCGATGGAGTGCTCGTTATAAAAACTAAATGCTCTGAGAAATTCAGATTCATCGGAATGAATAAGAGCCCGGAGCTTTTCTAACTCCTCTTTTGCAAACTCTCCATCGATCCCTACCAGCGTCATTGCCGCAAGGCATAACGCCATCTTAGCAGATAATCCAGTTTCGTCGTTCTGTGTTTGGTTCATGTATATTTCCTTTTCTCATTTTAATAACTGTTCATTCAGGCAAGAAACCTCTGCAAGTCGCTTGTAAAGTAAGAAAGGCGGGTGTGAAAGGCAACTCCATCAATAAAGAGCTGAGACAGACACGACAGGTTGTGCAACTCTCATAATGTAATTTGTTAAGTCGAAGAAAAAATCAAAATTTGCAATAGGGGACAAGATTGTGTAAATTTTAAAAGTCACAAATAAATAAAAAATTGGACGCTTAGCTCAGCTGGTTCAGAGCGCCGCCCTTACAAGGCGGAGGTCGTAGGTTCGATCCCTACAGCGTCCACGAGATACCTATGGTCCACATCGAGTGCCAGTAGTACACCAATATTATCTGCAGTTCTCGCAGAGATCATTACTACGTCGGGCACAAACAAGACCTTCTTGATCGAATAGAAAACTACCATAATACTGGAAGGTCTGTCTATACCCAACGAGGAATTCCGTGGAAGCTTGTGTATTTAGAGTCATTTAGGACTCACGCGCAAGCGATGAGACGTGAACGTGAGATTAAGTCGAGAAAAAGTAGAACATATATTGAACAGCTGGTTCAGAGCGTTCCGTCTCGTTCTTGACGAGACGGAAAGGCGGTAGGTTCGATCCCTACAGCGTCCACACATAGTAAAGCCCGCATCAAGCGGGCTTTGTCGCTTCTTATCTTAATTACCTTATCGAAGTTCTTCAAACTCGCCAGTCTTCTTGTTCTTCTTCACATTATCCCACATAAAACAGCGACCGTTCATCGCAATATAAATGCCATGGGGAAGTGTCTCGGCAAATGCGAGCGCGCTGCCGAGATTAAATAGTCCATCCGAACTGCCAAACTTATACGGGACCATCGCACCGGTGAGAATAATAGTTTTATGTGTAATACTCTTGCCAAGAACCCTTGCTGTCTCTTCCATCGTGTCGGTGCCATGGGTAATGACAATTCGATCTTCTTTACATTTTTGGCATCGTTCTACAATGATCTGGCGATCCGCATCGGTCATCTCAAGACTATCTACCAGCATCAACGTTTGAATCTGCACCGGAACTTTGCATCTTCCAAGTTTCAGCATTTCCGGCAGATGCGTATCTTTAAAGAATAGTTTACCGTCCAGTTCATTATATTCTTTGTCAAATGTTCCGCCTGTAATAAAGATTCTTAATGGCATTGTCGTCCTTGCATGTTCATTCAGATTCTCATGAAGAATAGAGCACGTACATAGATATCAACTCTTATTTAGTTCTGTACTGTTTTTTGCATTCAGAACTTTCTGCACCATCAAGAGGAGTTGTTCGGCAGTGTAAGGTTTTGTAAGATACCCTTGAGTATCGAGACCCCCCAATCCTGCAGAATTCACATTGGTTAAAAGGCCACTGGATACAACAATCTTGAGATCCGGATCAAGCCTTCTCAACGCTCTGATGGTCGAGGAACCGTCCATCAGCGGCATGTTCATGTCAGTTATAACAAGCTGAATAGACCCTTTTTCCGCACTGGCAAAAAGAGCGGTCGCTTCCGCTCCGTCCATCGCTGTGATCACACTATACCCTTGAACCTCCAATACTTCTTTCGATATCTGTAATACGAAAAGTTCATCGTCAATCACAAGAATACGTTCTCCATGACCCCTCAAGAGTTCTTTATCTGTAACTACTTCGGATTTCCGTTCCTTCTGTTGGGTTGCTGGCAGAAAGATCTTAAGTTCCGTCCCTTTGCCATACTCACTGTATAATTTAATAAGTCCATTGTGTGATTTCACAATAGCATAGACGGAAGACAAACCGAGTCCCGTGCCTTTCCCTCTTTCCTTTGTCGTAAAGAACGGTTCAAAAACCTTTTCCTGCACGTCCAAAGGAATTCCCGTTCCGGTATCAGCAACCGTGAGCATAACATACTGACCCGGGTGGGCATCAAGTATCAAGTGGGCATAACTTTCGTCCATGTACATGTCTTCAGCAGTCACAGTCAGACGGCCGCCTTCGGGCATGGCATCGCGCGCATTAATACAGAGATTCATCAGAACTTGATTCAATTGGGTTGCATCACCTAATATCAGTGAAAGGTCTTTTGAAACCCCGGTGCGGAGTTGGATATTCTTAGGAAATGTTTGTTTAATAATGGCTTCGATTTCCGATATAATATATCGCAATTGCTGAGGTGCAAAATCTTTTTCAGTGCCTCGCGCAAAAGATAGTACTTGTTTAATGATTTCGCTGCCTCGCTTCGTGCTGGTTTCAAGTGCTGCAATGAGCTTTTTAAGATTTGGATCTGTAATTTTTGTATTCAATATTTGGATGGACATAAGAATCGGTGCCAGCACATTATTGAGATCGTGCGCAATGCCGCCCGCCAGCGTTCCCAAACTTTCCATACGCTGCGAACGGCGAAGCTGAGCTTCAAGATTCCGCTGTTCTGTAATATCACGAGTAATAATGAGTCGGCCATAAGGATTTCCCTCCCTGTTTCGTGCAACGGACCATCGGGAATGTGTTATAATCATCCGGCCGTTTTTTGCTTTTTGGCGCATTTCGATCGCACATTCCCCTTTCTCAGCAAATTCTTTTTTTCCCCGCTCGAACTTTGCTTGATCCTCCGTCGCAATCAGTTGATGAATAGGTAATAACTTTGCCTCTTCTAACGTCCAACCGTACAAACGCTCTGCTGCTTTATTCCAGAAGATGAGATTTCCGTCCAAATCCCGTATGATGATCGGATCGAGTGCAGAATCCAATAAGATCGTCTGTTCATATATGATATCTGCTTGTGTGCGTTCTGTACGGGCTTTGTCTTTTGGTGTCGTCATGGTACTATCTCCGATAATTGTCTCATGGCTATCAGATTTGTAAAGAATAGAAAGCGTGGAACGATCTTTCCATATGAGTTCAAATATGTTTTAAACTGCATCGTGATCAATCTCCAAAACTGACTCCTAAATCACGCGCTGTAAGAATAATATCACAATCGAGAGGTACGGTTTTCATCCGATGGGTTGCATCGGCAAGCAGCACATACCGTACTGTTGGCGGATCGAGCGCAACCATAACTCCATGGTGTCCTTCGGCCAGAGCGCGCACTGCGGCAGCTCCAAAGCGAAGTGAGATAAGACGATCGAACGTTGTTGGAGTTCCGCCGCGCAATAAATGACCGAGCACAACGCAGCGCGTTTCTTTACCTGTGACCTCATGGATTTCTTTTGCTACACGCTCACCGGCACCGCCAAGTTTCTCAGCCCGTCCGATTTCTTTCGAAATAACAGAGAATGATCCACCTTTAGGTTTGGCTCCTTCTGCAACTACAACAATAGAAAATTTTGCACCGCTTGTTTCACGATCTTCAATTTTCTGTGCAATCTTGTGAATATCGTATGGGATTTCCGGAATCAGGATCACATCTGCTGTACTGGAAACACCGCTTTCCAGAGCGATCCAACCGGCATATCTGCCCATCACTTCCACCACCATGACACGTTGATGCGATTCTGCTGTTGTGTGCAGGCGATCAACGCACGTTGTGGCAAAAGATACCGCTGTATCAAATCCAAATGTAATGACCGTCTTATCAAGGTCATTGTCTATAGTCTTGGGTACGCCCACCACGCGCAATCCCTTTTGTGCCAGAACATTTGCTATTCCAAGAGAACCATCACCACCGACAGCAACAAGCGCATCGATCTTGTTTTTTTTGAATGCCTTCAGCAGTTCGTCGGTGCGATCGGTTTCGTGAAGCTTGCCGTCTTTTCCTTTCATCGGCCATTGTAACGGATTGCCTTTGTTGGTGGTGCCAAGAATTGTTCCACCAAGGTGCGTAATGCCTCGTACTTTCGATTTGGGCAAAGGAATAAGTCCCCCTTCGGGATATTTTTTTGGTTCCAAGAGTCCATTGTAACCGTCGCGAATGCCGTAACATTCCCACCCGCGATTGACTGCGGAAACCACCACTGCACGGATAACTGCATTGAGTCCCGGAGCGTCGCCACCGCCTGTATTAATGGCAATTCGTTTGATTGTGAGGCGCTTCATCGCAGAGTTCCTTTATTCTCTTCAAGAAAAATACTTGAAGAATGTCTTTTGGGATAAAATCTTCCGATGACACTCTGCGAAGAAATTAACCATTGGCTACAGCAATAGCAACCCCTCCCGTCCTTTTCTTTCATCCATTTCGGATTCACTACTCCGCCGTTTGGTTCGAGACGCTTTGCCGGTTACGGAGAAGAAGGAGCACTCTTGGTGCGAAATTACAATACGAGTTCTTCTCGTATTTCAACAGTCACCAATTCCGGTTTTCCGTAGAGGTTCGAGTAGAATCCGCTTGACTGAGAGACAACAACTACAATCTGATACTGATACGCTTCCATAATTTTACCGTTCAGAGATGCGACAATCTGTCGAATTTCATCGGCAAGCTTTTCTTTCGATTGATCGTTCATACCTTCGACTCCTTCCTGGATATTTGTTTATTTTTCGTTCGAACGCTTTAAATTCTCTTAAAAGGATTTGCCTGATTTGCGCGATGCGTTTTGCACTCCCTCGTTTTCCGGAGAACAGAAGACATACGTACGACCTGTCTATGTTCATGCGCCGGGCAATTTCTGCTTGATTTACTATCAGCTTGATTTTGGCGAAGTTCTTTGTCATGTTTCGTTTAGTCTGCGATTGTTGACGCTGTGGAAAGCATAATATAAATTATTAGCAATGTCAAGAAAAAAAATAATAAAAAATATTGTCTCATTGAGGTTGGCTGAAAGAGGCAATCGTTTAGAGTCTTGGTGGAAATCGAAGGGGTGGAGTAAAGCAGAATTTGCTCAGCGAATGAGCATTTGGCCGCAAAACGTTAATAAGTACTTTTCCGGCGAGCTTGATCCGACAAACCTTATAGAGCAATTGATGAAGGAAGATTGCGATGTTGTCTGGATTATCGATGGTAAGGCTGAAAAAGAACAGCGGGGAATGGTAGCGGAAGCGTCTGCTGAATACGGTAAAAAGAGGGATAGAATTCCCGAAGAAATGAGTGATCAGACAAGGAGACGCATGAAAAAACTTATTAAGCTCCTTGAGTCGGGACCGGAGAAAACAGACGAAGAAATGTTGGACCTTCTCATCAAAACGATGGAAGTAAGACAACAGAAAAAAGGGAAACGTTGATGAGATGCCAAGGAGAGAATTAAAACGATTGGAGATTTATTTCCGACGTATTTTACGCACCTTCGTTACGTAGAATTTTCTCGTAGAATTCACTCATTCCAAAGAACCAGTGCCATCCATTTCATCAGCATATTCGACGTTTGCCGTAATGTTTTTTTCGTAATATATCAAGGATTAATTTACGTGTTAAGCTCCTTGTTAGCAAAAGGTGGATATCCCATTTTATCGCCGTGATGTTGTGCTGTGTGCAGCTCTTTTAAATTTTCTCTCCTCTTCGTATCGTCCAGAAATCATCCGAAAGGTTCCGGTTGGCTACATAATCGTACGGAATTGTGAAATATCCTTTTTGTCCCCAACCGGTTCCCCATGAATTGCGGACGATGAATCGCTGTTGTGCTTCGTCATATCCTACGGCGAGTACTGCGTGTCCGCCGATGGAGCGTTCGTTCGGCTGCGGCATAGGCACGAGACCGGTTTTCGCAACTTCCTGCGACTCAAAACTTTCGTACACCGTAAAACCAAAGACGAACGGAAATCCTTCAGCAAGACATCTCCGCATTTCGTCAAGTGTCAGAATGCGACGGTACGAAGTAATCTGGTGATCCAGCGCTTCTTTGTAACAGGCAGGACCCGGTTTCACGGCAAACTTTGAAATGATGTAGGGCCATTTTTTTTCTGCGCAGACACCTTGATGCTTCAATGTTTTGATCCCGTCACGAATCATTGCCCCTGAATCCGATTTGACGGAACCTTCGAGTACACGTTCATTGTAATAAATGAACAGCCGACTCACGTTCACAAAGGGGATGCGATCCTTTTCTTCAAGGAATTCCAATGCACCGGCAAGAGCATTGCCGGTACAGCTTCCGAGATTCCCCTGGTTCTCCACGGGTGAGCACGTGGAACGCAAATCCACATGCTGTGGAATTTCCAGAGTTACAGGGCGTACCGCACCGAAGAGAAAATCGCGGTGATCGGGTACATCCGGTAACCAACCGTAGCGAAGTTTTTGTGAAGAGCCGGTTTTAATGCGAGAAACAGTTTTACGCTTAGCCATAAAATCCTCCTCATTAAAATATTAAGTGAAAGGCGCAGAATTATTTAATTGATATTACGCAAAATAGAATTTTCTGATAACCGCTTTATTATCTTTGGCGTTGGCGACTGAAAAAAGGTACTCAAATTTACATTAAAATATAATGACATCAACAATGAATACGTGGCTGACAGCCATTGTTACTCTTTCTTAAACAGAAAAATATATTCGTGCTTAAAAATATAGAAACCACCGACTAATGCACGATATCGCCAGAGTTCTTTCTGATTTCTTTTTCCTTTTGTCTCATCGAAATTCTTAATAATAACGGACTTGAGAGAATATCCGCGCTTGAGAACTTCTTGCATCGTATAGAAACCAAGAGGTATCCAATTTCCGCCGGAATACTTATCACCAATGACCACTGCAAAATATCGGCCATTCTCCAACACAGGATATGTTGCGTCGACAACTTTTCCAAAAAGATTTAGGAATTCGTCCAAGGTTTTTGCGTTTGATAAATCTTTTTTGTCTTCGCTAAATTTGATAATATTCCAATATGGCGGGTGCATGATCAGAAATTGGACGCTCTTAATATTTCGCTGCTTCAATTCCAATTTAAAATCTAAGCTTGAACTATCGCCGACTATTATTTCTGTTCGAGCGGAGAACAAATCATCTTCCTGCTCGATTGCCTTTGCGGCAGAGTGCGCAACTTTAGGCAAAAGTTCTACTCCAACGCCATTCCTTCCCAACCGTTTGCTTTCTATCAATGTCGTTCCATTTCCCAGAAAAGCATCGAGGACCCACTCCCCCTTTTTCGTATAGCGCCTTAACAATTGATGGGGAATCTGGGGAATAAAGTTGCCCCAATAACCGCTCCTGTGCGCCCCGGATGTACCACGTTTATCTAAAACCCAAAGACTGTCGGTAAGAATGTCGCCATATTCTTTCCATCGATGTAAATTCAGATCATTGATCTTGCTTGTCTTCGACTTAGAGAGCGAGCGAACCAATCGCTGGATGTAATATTTTGTTCGTTCGATTGTTTTGGTGTCGAGTATTTGATCAAGTTCCCCAGTAAGATATTTTGAACCGACTTTTATCGTGTTTCCATTGAAACCGATGTTAATAAATCCCTTTTTATCGCTCGGCAGGTTTGCAACATTTGTCTTGAATTCCTTGACTGTATCCCGGATTTGATCGAGACTTTGCTGATCGAGCAATTTCGAAAGGGTGTTTATAATTTTCGTCTTGTTTAATATCATTTCATCTTTGTGATTATATGGTCGGAACGTTTGCTTTCTAAAGATACTGCACTTCATTTCTGATTGCAAGAGTATACTTAAGATTGCTCGATATAATGGATCATTTGATAGGTCGCCTTACGTTAGATGTATCGGTCTGGTGAGATAGCCGGGGAAGCGGCAAGTGAATACAATAGCTATGCAGTCACAATAATACGCCCCTTTCATCCTGTCTTTGTCTTTCTGCGAAACTGTCGTACATTGATGGTAAGAAAACAGGGTATAGAAGAATATGAGATAAAAAAAATGATTTTTCATATATGAAATTAGAATTACTCGGTTGGAATAGTTTTTTTGAGACACGCTTCACTCCGTACTTGGGGAAAGGGCTGCTGCCTGGCCGTATATCCATCCAACATAAAGACCGCTATGTATTGTTGAGCGAACAAGGCGAAGTCAACGCAAAAGTAAGCGGTAAGTTTCGTTTTGATGTCTCCGGGCTTCAAGAATTTCCCGCTGTCGGCGATTGGGTTGTTTATGAAATCGATTCAGGCGACCAATCTGCTGTGATTCATCATGTGCTGGAACGCAGGAGCAAATTTTCCCGTAAAGTTGCCGGTGATCGTCCCGACGAACAAGTTCTTGCCGCCAATATCGATTTCATATTTCTGGTCATGGGTTTGGATGGCAATTATAATCTGCGGCGGTTGGAGCGATACTTAACGGTTGCAGAGGAAAGCGAAGCGCGATCCGTGATTGTTCTCAATAAATCCGATCTCTGTTCGCATCTCGAAGAATGCACGCAGGAAGTTCTTTCCATTGCACACAGTGTCGATGTTGTCGTGATGAGTGCACTGCGCGCTGAGGATGTTGCACCTCTTCATTTGCTCCTGACGCCGGGTATCACAGGCGTGTTGCTGGGTTCATCTGGCGTCGGCAAATCCACAATCACCAATCAATTGCTCGGTATGGAACATTCGAAGGTACAAACTGTTCGCGAGACCGATAGCCATGGACGCCATACGACGCCTCATCGTGAATTGTTGGTTCTTCCCAATGGCGGCATTATCATCGACACTCCGGGTTTACGTGAACTGCAACTCTGGAGCGGCGAAGAAGGCGTGCAGGATAGTTTCGATGACATCGAAGAATTGGCAGTGAATTGCCGTTTCCGCGATTGCAAACATGAAGCTGAACCAAACTGCGCAGTGAAACAAGCCCTTGAAGACGGCTTGCTGGACCCGGGGCGTTATGAAGGGTTCCAAAAATTGCAACACGAAAGTCACTTTCAAACAACAAAGTATGATAAAAACTTACAGCAGCAAAAAAAAGAACGCGATAAAAAGATTGCAAAGCAAATAAACGATAAATTTCGAAATCGGGATAAACCATAGAATCATGACGGACACTAAATCGGCATTACTTGTCGGAGCAAGCGGACTTGTCGGCGGACACTGCCTGCAATTTTTATTGGAGGAATCGTCTTACACACGCGTTGTTGTACTCGTGCGCAGGCCTTTATTGATAACGCATGATAAATTGGTCCAGCATGTTGTTGACTTCAGCGAATTGGAGATTCTAGGTGAATGTCTCACAGCCGACGATGTGTACTGTTGTCTTGGAACAACAATCAAGAAAGCAAAGACGCAGGAAGCATTCCGAAAGGTAGACTTCGATTATCCTATCAAGATTGCCGCACTTGCACAACACTGCGGAGCAAATCAGTTCTTGATTGTCTCCTCATTGGGCGCCGATCCGCATTCGCGCATTTTCTACAATCGTGTCAAAGGAGAAGTGGAAGAAGCAATCCGGAAAATTTCTTTCACAACGATCAATATATTTCACCCCTCGATTCTTCTGGGAGAACGTACGGAGCACAGGACCGGAGAAATAGCAGGCGCATTCATTATGTCGGGATTGAAATATGCATTGATAGGACCGTTAAAAAAATACCGTGCAATTCAAGCACGCGATGTTGCAAAAGCGATGGTGCAAGTTGCTCAGAAGAATCTGAAAGGCGTGAACATTTTTGATTCAATGCAGATTCAAGAAATTGCAGATTCGCTTCTATGAAATTATGATTTATCGATAAATATATTATCCCGCTCGAGATTGAATCCAAGCGGGATAATGAGAGAGCATCCAATCGCACTATCTAAACACGCAACCTCAAGCCGGCATACACCATTCTGCCGGTCACAGGTCCCCAGATTAACGATGCATCAAAGAAATGCCCTTGAGGATTTACACTGTCAAGAATTGGATCTGCCTGTCTGAAATTAAACAGATTCTCAATGCCGACATATATATCGAGGCCTTTTATGAATGTTCGCGTCACTTGAAGGTTCATGGTAAAGAAGTCGGGTGAGTACGCGAGGGCACGCAAACTATCCGGATTCAATAAAGTTTCAGGAATTCTTTTCTTTCCGAACCATTGCCCCGTCACATCAAACGATGTCTGCGGGTCATCCGGTTGATCACGTTCCGTTGCGTAAGACACTGTTGCCAGTGCCCGATGCTGTGCCGTGAGCGGACGTTCGCGCCATACGCCGCCCAGGTTTTGCATCACATCCAAATACCGATAGGCAATGCGTACATCCAATCGCTCCAATGGCTGAATGTTCAGCTCCGTTTGTGCACTATTAGAATACGAACCATTCGGAATTGAAGAGAAGCGCACTTGATGAGGATTGGAATCAAGATCGGCAAGGACGACCTGCTCGAAATCGGTTCTGTAGAGATCAAGCAAAAATGTTGCTTCGCGATATTCGAAGGTAAAATAATGCGTCAGATTGAAGCCGTAATTCCACGCAATTTCTTGTTTCAATCCGTACCCAAAAGAGTTCGATGGAACAATTGAAACCACGCGTGAACTGGCAAACACGGTTGAGTTCTCTGCAAAAATGTTCGCAGTTCTATAGCCTCGTCCCGCTGCAAGCCGCAGCACCCAATCTTCCTGCGGCGTATACCGAATGTGGAGGCGTGGTGTGATCATCGTGCCGTATTCATTATGCTCATCGGCGCGGATGCCTGCAACAAGCGAGAATCGTTCATTGGGTGAAAATGTATATTCAAAGAACGCACCGGGTACGCGCTCAATACGGTTGTAAGAAAGATTGTCATAGCGTTCATCATATTGATCGAACAAGAAACTTATTCCCGTTCGGAATGTCTGCACCTCGCCGTCCAGCTCTGCTTGATAAAGGACGTTGAGATATCCCGTCTCTTCATTTCCATCATACAGCTGCGTACCAAAATGTGCTGTGGTGTTGTATCGGCTGAGCGACCATTGTATGCCTATACTCCGTCCATGTTCATCTTGAAAAACATATCCAGTTTTGCCATTAAGGCGAAACAGAGTACTTTTCATTCCATACTCATAAGCAATTGGGGGCTCTCGGTTGTACGTTCCACCATCTTTACTATCGCTCATATACTGGAGACCCAACTGGCTCATCCAACCGTTGGAAAAGATGATTTTCCAACGCTGCAGTGCATTGATGGTTGTGAACAGGGGCATATCGAGAAAACCATCGCTATTCTCATCCACCGGATGCTGTTGTGAACTTATATGAAGAAGCGTCATCGACGATAAATTATCGCTCAAGCGTTCCCGCATGTTCAGATTCGCTTCCATGCGTTGGTCCATATTGCCGTACAAGTTCAGAAAGAATTGCTTCTCGTCTTCTTTCTCCGGTTTGCGCAGGTCTACATCAATCTGTCCGGTAATGGATTCATACCCGTTGGCAACTGAACCAATTCCTTTCGAGACATTGATAGCTTCGATCCAGGTTCCCGGAATAAATGTCAACCCGACATTGGATGTGAGTCCGCGGATATACGGCATATTCTCCATCGTCATTTGCGTATAGATGCCGGAAAGTCCCAGCATCTCAATCTGCTTTGTTCCTGTAATCGCGTCGGTGAACGAAACATCAATCGAAGGATTGGTCTGAAAACTTTCCGAGAGATTGCAGCACGCAGCTTTAAAGAGTTCCTTTTCCGTCATCACTGTTTTCTTAAACGGATTCGCGTAGTCCAAGTATGAAGCTTGCCGCGTGCCAATCACATTCACGTCGCCAACAGTCTGTGCTTCGGATTTCATGAAAATGCGAATGGAATGCCGATCGGTGACGGTCACTGTATCAGGATGATACCCGAGACAGCGGACTACCAACGTTTTCGATTCTTTTATAAACGGGAGGCTGAAGAAACCGTTTGAATCGGTTGTTTCACCGCGGGAAGTGCCCAACCAGTACGCAGAGACACCAACCAGCGGATGCTCATTTCCTTGTTCATCCTTTTCTCCGACATATCCCTTCAGCTTATCTTGTGCAGAACCAGCAGAGACCGTCAGAACGAGAAGAATGATTGCTATACATGCTTTCATTTCTCACCTCTTATCTTTTTTGTGTGTTTAATATGATAAGATTAGTGAGACTTACCTGCGTCGCGATACAAACAGCAGGAAGGAAGCTCCGCATAGACCGAATCGGCTGCTTTATATTTTTCGGTATCATGACCGACGGCGGCAATACGCTGCTGGAGAGAATCAAGAGTAATCGACGGGGAGAGATATGCGACTGATAATATCTTGGTTTGTTTGTTCCACCGTGCAGATTTTACTTCTTTAATCTTCAACGATTTTTCAATGCGGCTTTTACAAGAAGCGCAATTGCCAAAGACTTTGAACTCTGCATCTTTCACTGTGTCTTCTTGAGCAGAAAGGAACGATGAGAGAGAAATGATCAGTGCGAATAAAATGACTATGGTTTTCATGGCTTTCCTCAACTATAATAGAATGTGTATGGATAAAGTGAAATAGCAGGATGGATGAAACCATTCTGCGTTTATTACTGTATCACACACTCCTTAAATGAGGAACACGCTATGAAGAATATAGAGCGGGGGAGAATCAGGGGGAGAGCTTGCCGGAACAACCTCACGAATCGCATGAGAAGATAACGCTATTTCGATTGAGGTCTCGGCCCACAGGGTTACTGCGGTTTGCGGTGAAGATGGTTGATTTACGTGCACGGCGATTTGTTCGTCGTTCAGCTGAATGGTTTTAATTTCTGTCTTGCAGCAATCAACGGGAACCGCTGTGCCATCGCAGCCGCATGGATCTTCTTTGGGAACAAATGGCAATATCTGTACAGAGGTGATTTTTCCCCCGCAGAAATGTATAGCCATGGTCATTCCCACCGTGAGAGTGAAATAGAATGCTATAAAGAATATGGAAACCGTCTTTTTCACATCTATAAGATACTATTAATTAAACGGACAAGCTACCCGCTGAGTTCCTTTGATGCGGAATACAGGGAAACGATTCATTGTTTTTTATAAGAATTCGATAATCTCTGGATCTTTATCAGACTTCGTGATTTTCCACTCTTGTTCTAAAGGATCAAAATCTGAAATTTTGTTTAACGGCATGCGCAAGTACTTGCCTAAACCTGTTGCCGCAATTTCACCGTTTGGTAAAAGCAGTTCTCCCGTTCCTTCAAATGTACGACCGGTCTCGTTGGTAATACGGCCAACAACGCGGAGTTCTTCATTTAACGGAATTTGCTTCTTGAAGCGTGTCGTAAATTCGATTGTAACTCCCCACACTTCTTCATTTTTATTCTTCATCATAATCGCACGGCCGATTGTTTCATCGAGCACAGCAGTTGTGATGCCGCCATGCAGACGGCCGGGATAACTTTGGTGTTCATTCGATGGTTTGAATATACATACAAGTTCGTTATTCTCTAATTCAAAAAATTCTCCCTTGAGTCCGAACGAATTTTTTAGACCGCAGAGAAAGCACATTTTGCTATTCTGTTGTTTTCCCGTAACGCGATGTTTCATTTTGAGATACCGTAGTAATTAATCTTTTATTTTTTTTGTGGAGAAAGGAAATGTCGGTCTAACCATTCAAATGCCTCATTCTGCATTTCCATGTTAAACACATGCCCTGCATCCCATAATTTCGTAACCAGTCGATCGCCTGCTTTCTGCGAGTCCCATACGTTATGCATTTTTGAAAATGCCTCCTCAACACTGAGCGCAGGAAACAATTTATCCTGATTGCCATTATAAAAGAGCATCGGTTTAGGACTAGCAAGACTTGCTATATCAGGATAATCGAGATAGTTGGCGAGATTAGGGTGTGTCGTTGTGAATGATGATTGACCGTGCGTGAGATTGCCGCCCGGTACTAACAAACCTTTTCGTGTTGCCATCCAGCAGATCGCGACACCACCGGCAATCCGATCTGACAACGCCGCAACTTGCCAGGCACGGAAAGAACCCATCGACACTCCCATTGCAACGATTCTCGTAGAATCGATTTCTGGCCTGGTTGCAAGAAATTCCGCCGCATAGATATCTTCCCAAGCCATAAGACCAGCTAAGGACATACCAAGATTGAACAAATTAGATGCGAGTGCCTGTTGACTGTCGTATCCTGCTCCGCCACGATCAGACCAATTGAGTGCATCTGTGGCAAAACAGACGTAACCCCGTTTCGCTAAGTCATCTCCTATAAATCTTCCACCGTATAATTTGTCTGACCATTCGCGTGCTGATTTTATTTGTTCGGGCAAAACCCCGAATGGTTCAACAACTTTTTCTTTGCCGATATCAAACTTTGAACCATGATCATGCAGAAGCATGACGGCGGGAAATGGTCCTTTCCCTTTTGGCACGAGAAGATAACCGATGATGCGGCTGTCAGCAGTAATGTTGAAGATAATTTTTCGTGCAACGTAACTTCCCCGATCTTGTTCTGCCACCACAACCGGATGAAACGGAATAGACGGCGGAGGTTTCAATAAACATTCCATCACCTTGGCGCGCGCTGTTGTTCGCCATGTATTGAAATCATTGAAATTTCCCGATGACCATGAAAGCGGAAACGTAAGACGTTCTGCAAGGACAGTATAGAAAGACGGTAGGTTATCGCGAACAACATTTGTCTGATACGCCGAGTCTTTTACACTTTGAGAAAAAAATGCCTGAGGGAAAAGAACAAGCAAGAACACGAGAAGTTTCTTCATATTTGGAAGCATTGGTTCAGTGGTTTCTCTCACCCGTTCTCTTTTTGAATTG
This sequence comes from Bacteroidota bacterium, assembly GCA_050013655.1. Taxonomy (GTDB): domain Bacteria; phylum Bacteroidota; class Ignavibacteria; order UBA10030; family UBA10030; genus Fen-1298. The sequence continues at coordinate 337,354 of JBEKEV010000001.1, forward strand.
TGCATCTGTTGAATAATTACTCTTTTGACATTTTCGCGATTTCGGGATATAATTTTGTCATGCAATCCGGACATAGTCCGTGGGTAAAATCCACATCCATAATGTGGTCTTTGATATATACCTCAATTTGCTGCCACTGGTTTGTGTTCGATCTAATTTTTTTACAATTTGTACAAATAGGCAATAGACTTCCAAGCTCCATTAATTCATGAATATCTTCTAAAATGAGCAAGGTCAGCGACCTATTTTCGTATATGAAGGGAGAGGTTGTTACCAGAAGTGGTACGTCGGTGACTTTCTCACCGATTTTGCGCTGCATAATGGCCTTTTTACGATAGACTTTTTCACCTCGGCTCGCCTCTTTTACTGAATTCCATAGAACACAGGTTTTGCACTGAAGACCGTGTCCGCACCCTTCCTCCGTATCCCCGGAATAAATACAATAAAGTGCTTCTCCGCCCCGCTGTTGGAACACTACATCGCTCCTGAGCAAGCGAAGTGCAGAAGAATTCCAGAAGAGGATGCGCATACCATCGTCCACCACTAATATTGGGAAAGGGATGGTATTAAACGCGTTCGTTAAAAAATCCTTGTCTTCATATAAATGAGGTGACATAGAAATCCTTTCAAACTCTTCGTATAAGGTAGCAGGAGTGTGCACGAAACGCAAGTTGGTTTTTACATCATTTTTTTCTACACTTCGCTTTGGATGTTCACCGACCTTTAAATAAGGAGGATTGAAATTAATGAATACAAATAATTTTAAATCATTGATCCCTCTTCTTTCATTGTTTGCCGCGCTTACCATGGTTCCCCTTAATGCACAGGAGAAGAAAATGAATGAAGATGGAATCTCCAAACAAATCGACGAGAAGTTCGAAGCGCTTGATCATCGTCTCGATCAATTAGCAAAGGCGGTAGATGATGTCCTTTGGTACGATAAAGTGAGCGATGTGGCTAGCATCGAAAAGGTTTTTATTGTCGGGCCACCACCTTGGAAAGTCATGGATTCTACGGCAAGAGGTGCATTGAATCCGGTAAAATTTTGGGCGTATATCTTCATTCCGCAGAAACTCAATCGCAGTAAAAAATATCCGCTCCTTGTTCTGCCGCATGGTGGCGTACATGCAGATTTCACGACATACCATACACACATTATTCGTGAGCTGATGGCGCAGGGCTATATCGTTGTGGCGCCGGAATACCGCGGCAGTACCGGTTATGGCAAGCAGTTCTACGAACGCATCGATTATGGCGGACGCGAAGTGGAAGACAATCACGCAGCGCGCGATTGGATGATTGAGAATTATAGGATTGTTGATAAAGATCGAGTCGGTGCAATTGGTTGGAGTCATGGCGGACTTATTACACTGATGGATATCTTCGAGCATCCGAACGATTACCAAGTAGCGTTTGCCGGCGTGCCGGTGAGCGATCTTGTGATGCGCTTAGAATATTATGATGATGATTACCGCAAAGATTTTTCTGCACAATACCACATCGGCAAAACGGTGAGCGAAGACTCGGCAGAATATCGCAGACGTTCTCCTGTTTCATTCGTGGAAAAATTGAAAACGCCCTTGCTTATTCATACCAACACCATCGACGATGATGTGCATGTGGAAGAGGTCGAACATCTTATTCAGGAACTGAAAGTGGCAGGGAAGAAATTCGAGTACGAGATTTTCAAAGATGCTCCGGGTGGACACAGCTTCGATCGCATCGACACAAAGCTGGCAAAAGAAATACGATTGAAAATTTATACATTCCTTGCAAAATATCTTTATCCGCCGCATCAGTTCAAATCAGTGGAAGATTTGGAGAAGGCAGGATACAAGTAACGAAGGCATTAGGGCTTGGTAGAAAATGAAGTCAGCACAGCGGCAGAGATCCATATTGACAATTATTCATTTTTGAAATATCCGGTTTTATATAAGAAGAAAAAGTTGTACCTTCTTGTAAGTTCAACGCGGGTTCCTCCGCGTTTTTATTTATCACTCAATTAAAGGATAATTCATGAAAAAACTTATTGTTGTTGCTCTTGTGCTCTCGTTGTTTGGTGGCTCGGTTATAGCGCAGAAAAAAGAAACACCCAAGACAAAAAAAGAAAAAATCAGTTACAGTATCGGTGTGAATATTGGAAAAAGTATGAAAACGCAAGGGATGGATATCGATCAAGGGCTCCTCATGCAAGGAATCAAGGATGGACTCAATAGCTCAAAAACAGCAATGAGTGATAAAGATATGGAAGCAACGATGACCGCTTTTCAACAGGAAATGATGGGCAAGATGCAAGCGAAGCAAAAAATCGTCGGCGAAAAGAATGCAAAAGAAGGTGAAGCATTCCTTGCCGCAAACAAAAAGAAAGAAGGCGTTGTAACATTGTCCAGTGGACTGCAATACAAAATTTTAAAATCGGGTGACGGACCCAAACCGACAAAAGATCAAACAGTAAAGTGTCATTATCGTGGAACGCTCATAGATGGAACCGAATTTGACAGTTCATATAAGCGAGGTGAACCGGCAGAATTTCCTATCGGACAAGTGATCAAAGGCTGGACCGAAGCTCTGCAGCTTATGCCTGTGGGTTCGAAATGGCAGCTCTTCATTCCATCAGATCTCGCATATGGTCCGGAAGGTCGTGGACAAGTGATAGGTCCGAATGCCACACTAATTTTCGACATCGAGTTGATCTCCATTAAATAACGGACAACCTCACTGCGACGTACTTTTACAGTGCGTCGCATGTGAATATCTCAATAATGGAATTCCTGCAGCAACTCATAGATTTCATTCTTCACGTCGACAGGCACATGGTTGATCTTTGCGCAATGTATGGAATGTGGATTTATGCAATTCTTTTTTTTGTCGTCTTCTGCGAAACCGGTTTAGTGGTAACTCCTTTTTTACCGGGCGACTCACTTTTATTTGCTATTGGTTCGTTGGCAGCTATCGGAGCGATGCATGTGGAATATGTCATTCCATTGCTGATATCCGCAGTTCTCACTGGCGATAATACGAACTATTGGATTGGGAGAAAAATTGGACCGAAAGTTTTTAATCAGGAACAATCTCGATTCTTTAATAAAAAATATCTCGACCGCACAAACCGGTTTTATGATAAACATGGACGGATCACCGTGATTCTGGCACGATTCCTCCCTATCATACGTACGTTTGCGCCATTCGTTGCAGGTATCGGACGTATGGCATATCGGACATTTTTACTTTTCAGTATCATCGGCGCATTATTATGGGTCAATTTGTTTGTTCTGATCGGTTATTTTTTTGGCAATGTTCCATTTGTGAAACAGCATTTCAGCGTGGTTATTCTTGCGCTGGTGTTAATACCTGGAATTCCAGCTCTTGTGGAATTCATTCGACACTTTGTCCAACGATCAAAGAATCAAAAGGCTGAGTACGGTAAATCTTAACACACGAATTAGAAACATCATTTTTCTGTTGATTCTCGATCGCCTTGTTCATAACAAGGCGATTTTTTTCTCGGCACTTGATTCGCTTACACATTTGAGGCATATTTGTTCCAGAAAATAAATCATTCTTTATGATACCATGGTGAATTTATGCGTGCCGCATCGTTCTTAATTATTTTCAGTATACTATCTTTCCATTTCTCCTCTTCTGAAGAAAAAACGGGCGGCCGAATTCACGGGTCGATTATTGAAGACTATTTCTACAAAGCAGGAGGAGATCTACAAAAATATGGTGATTCGTTATCTCAGTACAGTTAACCGATAGCTAAGGATTTTCAGGGATTTGAAATTCGGCGGCTTCATTTATTCTATGATTATATTATCTCTGAACAGTTTTTCACTTGATTTCAATTGGAAGGCAACAATAAATCCCTCGAACCCGGTGGACGACAAGGATTATACGTAAAAACGGCATATGCAGAATGGAAAAACATCTTGCCTTCATCAAACCTGCTTCTCGGACTTGTACCGACGCCAACCTGGGCATCAGTCGAAGGAATATGGGGTTATCGTTCTGTTGAAAAGACGATAACAGATTTTGAAGCGGAAGTGACATGGGGGTGTTGTTATGCGGTACATTGCCGACGAGCGTAGCTCTGGATTATGACTTGAAGATAGGAAACGGCAATTCACAAAAACCGGAAAACGACAAGTATAAAAAGTATTATTTTCTGCTTGGCAGAAGTCCATTTCAATATTTTTCAATTGAAGCGTATGTCGATTATGATCCTGCCGCGTTAGGAAAAGATCGTACGACATGGAAAGCATTTCTTTCATACACAAAAGGACGATGGATGGCGGGAACTGAGATTATAGAGCAAGTGCAGCATAATCAAGACACCCTATATAACAATGTTGCCGTTTTTGGGGTTTCTGTGTTTTCCTGGTATCGCTGTTCTGAACAATACAAAGCATTCGGGCGGATTGATTACTATGATCCGAATCGATTTTCTCCCGATACAGATTTCTATGAATATTTTCTTTCTTTCGGCATCGATTATACACCGGTGAAAGATATTCACTTCATGCCGAACATTTGGATGAATACTTTCACCGATAAAAGTTCAGCCGGGCGCAAGAAAGATGCAGATGTTGTTCCTCGAATAACGTTCTACTATACATTTGATTAACGATCATTCTATCGGACTTCATAGAAGGTTATATGAACATCAGCATCCGTCTTGCTGTACCTTCAGATGTTTCCATCATTGCTGAGTTCAACACAGCGATGGCGAAAGAGACAGAAGGAATTGAACTGAATCGCGAACAACTCCGAAAAGGAGTGGAAGCATTGTTCGCTGATCCATCAAAAGGTCTCTACTATATCGCTGAAAGCAATGGAAAGATCGCCGGTCAGTTGATGATCACGTATGAGTGGAGCGATTGGCGTAACGCTACCTTTTGGTGGATTCAAAGTGTGTACGTTCGTCCGGAATATCGCAGGCATGGTGTCTTCCGTGAACTCTATCGGTATATCAAGTCGATCGCCAGAACACGCGTGGATGTCTGCGGTGTGCGTCTCTACGTTGACCAATCAAATGAACACGCCCAGAAAACATACGAATCACTTGGCATGAGGCGTTCCCACTATCAGATGATGGAGATGGATCTTGGGTTGAAGTGAAAACAAAAATGAACCGCACGTATTAGTAAATCAGATATTTTCAAACTATTTACAATTCCTTTTATCCTTGATATTCTTTTCTTCTCTCCGAAGTCGATACAAGCGGAACCTTATGTATTGGAAGCAGTGTTAGATGAGAAAAGAAATGATTCGAAAAACACCTATGGAAGGAGAGAAGTATGAAGATTGCAGTTCTCGGAACTGGCATGGTCGGCGATGCGATCGGGACGAAACTTATTCAATGTGGGCACGAAGTTAAGATAGGGTCGCGTACAACGACAAATGAAAAAGCCGCCGCTTGGGTGAAGAAAAATGGAACCCACGCTTCTCAGGGGACATTTGCCGATGCTGCTTCATTCGGTGAAATTGTATTCAACTGCACACATGGCGAAGCTTCACTAGAAGCACTCAACCTTGCAGGTGCGCACAATCTGAAAAACAAAATTCTCATCGATCTCGCAAACGCGTTGGATTTCTCTAAAGGGATGCCGCCTTCGCTTATTGTGTGCAACACGGATTCACTCGGAGAACAAATACAGCGTGCTTTTCCCGACACGAAAGTTATCAAAACGCTGAATACAATGAATTGTAGTCTCATGGTAAATCCCGATCTTGTCGCTCACGGTGATCATGATATATTTATCAGCGGAAACGATGCGGAAGCAAAGACAACCGTGACAACGATATTACGAGATTGGTTTGGCTGGAAATCTATCGTTGATTTGGGTGATATTTCAAACGCGCGCGCAACAGAAATGCTGCTGCCGATTTGGGTGCGACTTTACGGGAAATTCCAAAGTCCCAACTTCAATTTCAAGATTGTTCGATAAAATAATCACTAGGAAAGGACAATTGTTGTTCGAGTTTTACTGCTCTTTTGTACTGATTCGATAATTCGAATAACATTTAACGCCTCTTCTGGTTTTACAGGAAGTTCCTTGCCATGAGCGATGCTTTCATAGAAAGCATCATAGAATGCAGAATAATTTCCGGAAAGTGTTTTGTACTTCCGTTGATGCGTAATCCCTTCTTTTTCTGTGTTCAATGTTCCCCACCACTCTTCTGATTCGCGTCCCCAGTCTGGGTCATTTGGATTTTTTCCCTGCTTGAGCGCTTCTTCCTGCGGATCGAGTCCCCATTTGAGGAAAGAACCTTGCGTTCCATGAAGAATGTACCGCGGTCCTGGTTCTTTTACAAGCAAACTGGTTTTTAAATTAACGTTAACATGGGGATAATGCAATATGATATCGTACCAGTCGTCAACTTCGCTGCCAGTCCGCATTATTTTAAGAACACCGGTTACTGCTTCCGGCATACCGAAGAGTACGAGCGCTTGATCGATCATATGCGAGCCAAGATTATATAATGCTCCGGTTCCTGACGAGGCTCTTTCTTTCCACGTGTTCTGCGGAACTATATTTTTGTATCGATCGAAATGTGCTTCATAATCGACAAGTCGCCCAAGCAATTTTTCATCAAGTATGTATTGTACTGTTAAAAAATCTCCATCCCATCGTCTATTTTGGAAGACACTTAAAATTTTTCCCTTTTGCCGAGCAAGTTCGATCAATTCATTCCCTTGCATGACGTTCTGTGTAAATGGTTTTTCAACAATAACATGTTTTCCTGCGTCAAGACATTGCTTTGCGAGTTCATAGTGTGTCTGATCCGGAGTATTTACGATGACAAGTTCAATCTCATCATCTTGAAGAAGATCGTCTATGGATCGCGATATGAGAATGTTTGGATAGAGCATGCATGCTTCATCTTTACTTCGCTCGACAATTCGTTTAATCCGAAAATTTTTATGATGGGACACAAGAGGAGCATGGAATACTTTTCCGGACATTCCAAAAGAAGCGATGCCGACAGGAATTCTTTCTTCCATCTATCTTATCTCATATATAAAGTGAATATTCTTTTTTTTATTTCTTTGTCAGGAACACACTCATAGTAGAAAATTTTAGTGTTGTTCGTTCCCAATATCTATGAATGTAAAAGTCTAAATAAAAAAACTCTCACTATTCGATGCCCAGTCGTGGCAGGAGCCTTTGCGCTCTTCCAGAAATAATATTCTACATCACTCCGCTTTCCAAAACTTCAATCTTTCCACGTTTAGTATCGACCCTTGCTTTCAATCCCAGCGGCACTGTAAGTTTGCGGGGAATGTGGCCATACTGGAAATTCATTACAACGGGACATTTGATCTTCTGCGCGAATTCTTCTTGAACTTGATCAATTGTTAAATATGGATCGCTTGGATGACTGGGCACACAGTCGGTGAACTTGCCATAGACCAATGCTTCAAGCTTGTGCAAAATTCCAGCATTGAGAAGCTGTGCCAATATTCGATCGACTCGATACGGCGATTCATCAACGTCCTCCACAACGAGTATCGAATCCTCCATAGGCGGCTGAAATGGCGTGCCCATCAAGCAGGCGAGGAGTGAAAGATTCCCACCGACTAATCGCCCACTTGCTTTGCCGTGCCGGAGAATTTTCAACGGTTCATCGGCAGGATTATTCATGGCTCCGATCTTCTTGTTCGATGTGAGCATGCGCCAGAAATGTTCTTCGGCGTATGGATCGAAATCTCTCCACATATCCGAACCTGTCATAGGGCCGGAGAAGGTTACCAATCCAATCCTGCGGAAGATGGCGAGCTGCAATGCCGTTAAATCGCTGTACCCAACGATGATTTTGGGATGTGCTTTCAACGCACGATAATCGATCATCTGCAGTAAACGTGGAGTGCCATACCCGCCGCGAACAGCGAAAATCGCTTTCACGTTTTTGTCGCGCGCCATCTCATTAAAGTCCGCGGACCTCTCATCATCGCTCCCGGCAAGATATCCATAAACCGTGCGGATGTGTTTGCCGCACTTGACACGATATCCCAACTGCTCAAGGTACAATGCGCCCTTGAGAATTTTTTCCTCAGAGGAAGGAGTGCTTGCAGGTGCAACGAGTCCTATCAAATCGCCTTTTCGAAGGCGAAGTGGTTTTATGATGTCCATACATTACTCTGCTCTGTAAGAAGTACGCATAGGAAAAAAAAGATTATGACAGCACGGTTCATGTTCCTCTTTTCTGCTGAACAGATTTCACCAACTTTCCAGGAAGTGTTCTCGGCAACAATCGAACAAGCTGCGTACCCAGCAAATTTTTCCATCCAGAAATGACAAGTGGCTTTCCTTTCATCAATCCTTTATATCCTTGAAGCGCCACTGCGGAAGCATTCATTGAAAGTGCACCGCCGAGGATTTTTTCGTTAGTAAAACCGGCTCTTTTTCCAAATCCCGTTGCAGTGGGGCCAGGACACAATGCTGTGACGGTCACTCCTGTTCCTTGCAATTCTTCAGTAAGAGCCAGTGAAAAATTCAGTACATACGCTTTAGAAGCGTAATAGGTCGCCATCAACGGACCGGGTTGAAACGCTGCAGTGGATGCAACGTTTAGTATTCTTCCGTGTTTTCGTTCGATCATTCCCGCTAGAAAGATCCGAGTAAGATGCGTAAGTGATGTAATGTTAACCTGAATCATTTCTAACGCATCGGCGGGATTCATATTCGCGAATTCTCCACGCCAACCGAATCCGGCATTGTTGACAAGAATATCAATATTGCCGCCTTCGCTTTGAAGTGCTTCAAAAATTTCTTCCGGTGTGGAAGAAACAGACAAATCTTTTGTATAGCATTTTACCTGCACACCGTATGTTTGCTGCAAATTTTCAGCGATGTGTTTGAGTGTGTCATGACTGCGCGCTACAAGGGCAAGATCATGACTTTCCCGTGCAAAGAGCTTTGCGAGTTCTAATCCAATGCCGCTCGAAGCGCCTGTAATAAGTGCAATGGGATTTGTGTTCATTCGTCATCAGTTCCTGTTTTAAAATTTGTCTCTTAAGTTTTTATCTCACATACATTGCAATCATCTTTTCAATCGCCGCTGCACACACGGGGTCAAAATCGACCGGATTCAACGCGAACATCTTACAATCGATAGCAGGACGATACATCTCCTTTGCTGTGTATCCAGAACCTTCAAACGCTCCGACCTTTCCGATCCACTTGGGATCTTTCAGTATCTCCTTTGAACTCTTTAGTAAATCCTCGCGCTTGTTATAGTAATCCGCCGCAAGTCTATCTAATTTGCCGCGGAGTGCTTCAATACTGTCGTACTCTGTTTTACGCCATGGCGTTGGAATCGGTGTATCGTCGGAAACAAAGTTACGCCATTTTAATGTCTCTTTTGTGTTCGTTCGCGTCACATTCGGTTCCCACGGCTCAACACCTTTTGGATAAAAATCTATGTACGAAATTTGAGAACTGTAATACTCATCTCCTAAACCGCCAAAGCAATGTCCAAACTCATGTACATACACATAATCCATTTCCCATTCCTGTCCGACTTTTGCTGTTTGTGTGAATGATGTTGTGTACAGGTTGAAGATTCCACCGCCACCGTAGCGATTGTCGTTGACAAGAATGGTGATGAAATCATACGGTGCTGCGCCTGCAATATCGCGCAGTGTTCGGTTCTCTTCCGTCAAGACATAGCGAGCCGAACCAAACGTATTATACATTGTGCCCAATGCTGTATTCTTCCATATATTATTATCCGGCATATCAATTCCAGATTCTGCCGAAATCACTTCTATCGCACGTACATTGAAATCGTTTTTGTGCTTTTTGAAGGGCTGGTAGGAAAAGAGTGTTTCGGAAAAATGTTTTGCATCCTTCCGGAATTTTTCCATATCACCCTTTGCATAGCCATCGCCCAGAATAAGAATATCCACTTTCTTGTCCGGCGAACCGTTGATCATCACATCAAATACAGGAAATGCGTTCTGATGTTTCTTATGATTTACAACCGTAGGATTATTCGGATCAATTACCGTTGAGAATACCTCTCGGAATGCCATCATTTCACCGGCGGCAACGAACTTATCACGGCGATAGAAATTCACAACGACCTTTTTCTTCGGGAACGGAAAACGTACAGTTTCTTGACACGTTTTCCATACACCATTCATCGCTTCATCCGTGGTTTGCCATTCGCCAAACAATGTTGAATATCCACGCGAGTAAATAAGATTGTTGGTTTGAAGATCGGTGACCTTAAAAAAACTGTCGCCAAGATTGAGTGTATCCAACAAATTAACTTTGCTTCCGGGCCAGGCTCCTTCTTCGTACACTTTATCAAGTATGATTTGCTCCTGCCCCTTTGTGCCGATGTGATAATAATCGACCCGCATGGTTGTGTTAGTGAAATTGTTTTCGTATGTCTGCCCCATGGAAACACTGGCAAACAGAAAAAGAAGAAGAGCAATGTTTTTCATAGAATCCTCTTAATGAAAATGTCTGATGTTTTACACTTTTTATCCCAACCCTATTCCTGAGAAGAGGAGGAATGCACTGAGCACAATCAAGATAGCAGTTGTTGCCCAGCCAATTATATTCTGCAAGCGGTTATTGGTATAATCCTCCATGATTTCTTTGTTATTAATAATAACCATCATACAAACGAGGACGACGGGAAGCAGGATGGCATTAATCACCTGTGTCCAGATAGTAATAGCGATCAGCGGCGCGCCAGGAATGAGAATGATACCTGCACCGATCAGAATAATAACAGTGAAAAGAAAATAGAATTGCGGCGCTTCGCTGAATTTTTTATTAATGCCTGCTTCAAATCCAAATGCCTCACAGACATAGTATGCGGTTGCCAGCGGAAGTATCGCCGCAGAAAAAATCGAAGCAACAAATAGTCCAAACGCAAATAATTGACTCGCCAGCGCACCGGCTAACGGCTGCAATGCCATCGCAGCATCGGCAGCTTCATTGATCTTAATACCGTTCACATTCAGCGTTGCAGCACATGCAACAATGATAAAGAATGCAACAACAATAGTCGCAATGCATCCAAGAATTACATCCCAAAGCGTGTACTTGTAATCGCTCACCTTCAATTTTTTTTCAATAACTGCCGACTGCATATAGAATTGCATCCATGGCGCCACGGTAGTACCTATAATACCTAGAACGGTAAAGATGTATTCTTTATCGAACTGAATGGTCGGAGTAATAACTGCTGTGCCTATGACTTTCCAATCCGGACCGGCAAGAACAGCAGACACAACATAGGAAAGCAGGAATACACTGAAGATTAAAAACACTCTCTCGGCAAATTTATAGTTGCCCTTCAGCACAAGTACCCATACTAATCCTGCAGCAAGCGGCACGGAAATGTATTTACTCACGCCAAAGATATTCATACTGCCCGCCACGCCTGCAAACTCAGTTGCCGTGTTGCCCACATCGGCAATCAAAAGGAAGATGAACATGTAAAAGGTGATGCGAACACCAAAGCTCTCACGGATCAAATCCGCCAAGCCCTTTCCGGTGACAACACCCATGCGGGCATTCATTTCCTGAACAGCTAAAAGCGCGATGAATGACGGAATCAATGTCCAGAGCAGCTTGTAGCCATACATAGCGCCTGCAACAGAGTAGGTCGTGATTCCGCCGGCGTCATTATCCACACTGCCCGTGACAATTCCAGGACCCAAAATGCTGAGAAAGATTGCAAGTTGACGCAAAGCAGGATTATCTTTGAGTCGTCGGAAGAAATTCATATTATACAGTGTCCTCTTCTTTTATTTCAGGGTAAAGGGATGCTACTGCATCGCGATACGAGACTAGTCCCTGAAGAGTGTCATCGTCGTCCACGACAGGAATCGCCTCAAAATTGTATTTGAAAAAAAGCTTTGCAACACGCCGGATACTCGTATCGATTTGCACCGATACCGGTTGTTCGGTCATAATATCGGCAATAAACATCTTTGCGTCACTCATCAGAAGGTTGCGTAAACTCACTACGCCTTTCAGCCGTCCATCATCATCGAGTATATAAGCATATCGGTACATCTCTAATTTCTCACACTCCACACGAATGCGTTCCAGCACAGTGCCCGCTTTTTCTGTCGACTTCGCAGTAATGAAGTCGGTATTCATGATACTGCCGACACTGTATCTTGAAAGTTTGGAAAGCTCTTTTAATTCGGTCACCTTCTCTACAGAGAGCATAGCATACACTGCTTGCCGTTTCTGTACATCACAGGCATCAAGCAAGTCAACCGCTTCGTCCATCTGCATCTCGTTGATAATCGGTGCTAGTTTGAACGGTTCCATCGATTCGATAATCTGAAGTCGATTCTTGAATTGTATCTCTTGAAGTGTCTGAGCAGCAGTGAAATGATCGAGCGACTCGATGAGTATAATGCGTTCATCGGTGCCGAGATCCTCGATAATATCGGCAAGATCGGCAGGGTGTATTTCCGATAACTTCGATGCGTCTGTCTTTAACTGCACAGACGCGTAAACCGATGTTGTAGCTGTCGGCTGTACATACTTCCATGAGACAAATTCATCTTTGATATCTCGGTCAGTTACCCAGCGAAATGCTGCATTCACCGGGCGCAAGAATCCGAGCCGGCGCAGAATTCCTTTTGTGCCAATGTCAATGTGTACCACCCAAAGGTTGGTGCTTTCCTTTGCTTTGTCTTCGATGAGCAACTGAAGATCATTCACACGGACGATTTTATAACCGGATGTCGAGATAATTTGCTTATCGAGAAATGTTTTACAGATGAGAATTTCGTTTTCGGCCGCTCTACCTTGTTGCTCGCTGTCCATTGCGGAATCCTCCACCGCAATATGCTCTTTGAACACCATCCGTTTCACATTACTCCAAGAAATATATATAGGCGGTTTCGTGCGATTCGTCCGCACCATCAATCCCGTCACGCGCGGATAAACTTGCGATGTGGTTGCTGCCAGATCAATCAATTTGCCGATCCGTTTATTGTCGCTTACACGGACAACCGGCAGGTGAATGAATTCACTGAGGTATGAAAATTTTACTACTTCAAAAGCCATGTGCTTCTCTCTACGTTATAGAGTAATTTCTAGTATGCTTAAGCTGCGACAATTCAACCGGATCGAGTGCCGATGCGAGAGTGTGCTCATCAATTTTCAATTTCATCTGGGTTCGTGAACACAAGAATTGGGCTTTGTTCCTGTTCCGAGGGAACAATACGATTAAGAACGATGTCGTAACAAGTTTTCATCTCAGTTCCCCTCCGATCGGATAGGTGGCAAGATTCGTATTTGCGGAGAAGCAAGCAGAGCTTCAATTTAAAATAAGAATTCTTTTTGATAAATAAACGCTACAATAAGAAAAAAATATTTTTTTCTTCTCTTCGCCAACTGATCGCTGAACACCGGCAACCGATGGTTTATTTATTTGAAACTCTTACCTCTTTTTCGTACCATCGAAGTGCAGACAAACACAATTACCACACGGAATTTCTCGTGCCGATCATTTCATTTATTTCGCTTCTGCTTGGCGGATTTGCAGCAGGTACCTTTGGTGCCCTGCTCGGACTTGGCGGCGGTGTGCTGCTTATTCCATTTCTTGTTATAATTCTGGGTGTTCCGATGCATCAAGCGATTGCGACAAGTATCATAGCGGTGATTGCCACATCGAGTGCCGGTGCTGCAATGAACCTTGAGCGTCGCACGGTTCATATACGGCTTGGAATGCTGCTGGAAATTGCCACAGTGACAGGTGCCATTCTCGGCGGAATTACAGCTAACTATTTAAGCGCAAGTGCCCTGGCAAAACTCTTCTCTGGGCTGTTGTTTCTGGTTGCACTCGTGATGATTTGGCGGGTGCGGCAGCATACAGGTCAGGAGCCGATTTATACCGACGGCACTCTTCCCGGCTCATTTTATGACGATGCCAACAAAAAAAACGTACATTATACAGTGAAAAAGGTACCAGCTGCAATGCTTATCTCGCTTGTTGCCGGCAATGTTTCCGGATTGCTTGGTGTCGGCGGCGGGATTTTTAAAGTACCGGCAATGCACATCCTTTCCGGTATTCCGATGAAGGCGGCAACGGCAACGAGCAATTTTATGATCGGCGTGACTGCGGCGGCAAGTGCATTCATTTATTTTGCACACGGACATTTGAATCCTTTTATTGCTTCGACCGCCGCACTTGGCGTGCTTGCCGGCTCAATGACGGGCGTTCGCATCAGCCGCAGAATTCATGGCAAAGTGTTGACGTGGATTTTTGCTTTAGCTTTATTAGGAATTTCGATCCAATTGTATCTACGATAACTCAATGCCGGACTTCATTTCCATATCAAATAATGTTAGGCATGATACCGAACGTTGGACAGGTCGTGTGCTTCGGATTGGTATATGGGTCAGTGCAAGTTTAATGATTGCAGGATTGCTTATCGCAGCGATGTATCCTTCGACAATCGTTGCATTTTCCAGCAATCCAACGCTCGGCAACTTGGTGATGCGGATGCTCTCCGGTTCATTCGATCCTGTAACGCTGATGTTTGCAGGACTTGTCTTTCTGATGTTCACACCAATACTTCGCGTCATCACTGCGGTGGTTGGATTTGGAGTGGAGCGTGATTGGCGATTTGTATTTGTTTCTTCTGTTGTGCTATTCCTTTTAGCGGGTGAAATTGTGTACTCGATCTTTATCAAAGGATAAAAACCAATGACATTTACGCAAAAACTTCGTGATGTTCAGCTTCAACAAAAATCTCTTCTCTGTATCGGTCTTGATGTTGATGCAGACAAAATCCCACCACATCTGCAATCATCGGTGAATCCTGTCTTAGAATTCAATCGTCAAATCATTGAAGCAACACACGATCTTGTCTGCGCGTACAAGCCGAACCTTGCATTTTACGAAGCAATGGGCGAGCGAGGTTTGGCCACGTTATGGGAAACATTGAAGCTTATTCCCCAATCCATTCTCACCATTGGAGACGGCAAGCGGGGCGATATCGGTAACACGGCAGAGCGGTACGCAAAATCGCTCTTTGATGATTTTGGTTTTGATTCGATCACCGTCAATCCTTATATGGGATTTGATTCGGTCAAACCGTTTTTAAAAAATCCGGAGAAAGGTGTTTTTTTACTCGCGCTTACTTCAAATCCCGGATCAAAAGATTTTCAACGGCTCAAGATAAATGGTAAACCGCTCTATGAAAAGGTAGTGCTGAAAGCAAAAAAATGGAATACAAACCAAAACATCGGTCTGGTCGTCGGGGCAACACACCCGCGTGAACTTAAAACGGTCCGTAAAATTGTTCCGGAAATGCCGTTGCTCATTCCCGGTATCGGTAAGCAAGGCGGCAATTTAAAATCGGCAGTCCGCGACGGCTGCGATAAGAACGGACAGCTTGCCATTATCAATGTGAGCCGAAGCATTATCTACGCGTCATCAGGAAAAGATTTTGCAGAAACTGCACGAAGAGAAGCGAAGAAAATGGTAGAAGAAATAGGAATCTATAGAAATAGTATTTAAAACGCGCCAATTATTAACTACAAGCGGGAGGAAGTATGAAACGCCGTGCATGGAATATTCATGAGCGGTTTCTTCGTCATATCTGGAACAAGCAATATTTAAAGAATAAGTTGGCAACTGCAGATGGAAGAGCCCTGACAGTTTTACATGTCGGTCAACTTAACTCCGACGGCGGCCCGGATTTTCTCAATGCAAAAGTGAGAGTGGGAAACATCACCTATGCGGGTGACATCGAAATTCACCGTACGACATTCGATTGGTTCCAGCATCAGCATCAAGAGGATCCGCGTTATAACAAAGTCGTTCTCCATGTTGTTCTCGAAGCCGGCTATAAATTTCCGCCTACACTTGTAAAAAGCGGACGGGAAATCCCGGTCCTTGTTCTAGGGAATTTTCTTTCCGAATCCATTCACAGCATTTGGCAAAAAGCTATTCTTGATGAACGGGTAAAAAAAACAGGAACTCTTCGCTGTTTTGACAAAAATGATGTACTCTCAAGCGAACTGATTGATTGCTGGCTCACAAAGCTCGCAGTGGAGCGGCTTGAACTAAAGCTCCGTCGATTTGAAGAGCGATTGAAGCAGCTTGCTCATGAAAAGCGAATGACGGTGCGAGAACGGCAGCGACCGTATGGCGAGCCGCCGTTGGAAGGTGAACACGATGAAATTCCGCCGCCGCTCCCCGAGTTAACGCAGAAAGATTTCTCACAAAAAGAACTTTGGGAACAAGTACTCTACGAAGGAGTCATGGAGGGACTCGGGTATAGTAAGAATCGTGAACCCTTTGTCCGTCTGGCACAAAGCGTCACATTGAAAATGATTGGAGATTTGGGAGCGGGGAGTGGAGGGGATAGAATTCAGGCGTTGCTCTTTGGAGCGGCGGGATTGATTCCCAAACTCAATTCTCTCAAAGAGAAGGAATCACGCGATTATGTGCGACGACTTGCGCGTGAGTGGAAAGTGCTGCGACCCTCATTTCACTCTGAGATCCTTCACCTTGCAGACTGGCAATTCTTCCCGACCCGACCATCGAACTTTCCAACTCTCCGAATGGCTGCTGCGTGTGCACTCATCAACAAGTTTTTCTTCGATGATCTCTTTCGACACATCATCCAAACAATAAAGACCAGTAGCTCGGAGGGAGAAAAGGAACGCGAACTCATCCGACTGTTCAGTATAGAGACAAACGATTTCTGGAAACATCATTATAATTTCGATGAAGCGGCGCTCAAGAATGTTACAGCGCTCGGAACCATGCGTATTCGCGAGATCATTATTAATGCCGTACTCCCGGTAACGCTCTTGTACGCACGCATCTTCAAAGATATAACCGTTCGCGAATGCGCCCTCCATGTGTACCTATCTCTTCCAGCCACTGAAGATAATTCAATCACTCGGTTCATGGAGAAACAATTACTGAAAGGGCGACATCCCCAAAAACATGTGAGTCATCAACAGGCGGCGATTCAACTCTACAAGTATTATTGTTTGGAGGGGCGATGTGCTGAGTGCGAGCTTGGACAGAAACTATTTGTATGACTGTTTGCAGATGATGAAATAAAACCCCGCACTCGAATTTTGAATACGGGGTTTTTTGTGTTCATCGAAAGGGAACGAGAACTCCTTAGATTCTAAACAACAGATCGGCATAGGTCGGCAGAGGCCAGATATTTGCATCGACCATCGTTTCCAATTTGTCACCATCGACTCGTAGTTTTCTCATTGCCGTAAAGACCACATCGCGATAGTATTCTGCATGCTTGAAAACGTCATTTCTGTGACCATTAACGGCCAATGTTGCTTCAAGCGCTTCGATATTTTTGCCGAAGGAATCGATCGTTGATGTCAGTTCTGCCAGTAATTTATCCGCAATGCTTGATTTAGCGGCTACGGTTTTCAACGAGGACAAAGTAGCCGCAACCTTTCCGGCATATTTAAGAGAAGCCGGCAAAATTTGACGTTTTGCCATGTCTAGCATGGTCAATGCTTCGATATTGATCGTCTTGATATATGCTTCAAGGAATATTTCATACCGTGAATGCATTTCCGCTTTACTCAAGACGCCATGCTTCTCATACACCTTAACAGTCTTTTCGCTGATCAATGTGGGAATAGCAGCAACGGTGGATCTAATATTGGGCAGTCCACGTTTTTCTGCTTCCTTTAACCAGTCCTCGGAGTAATTATTCCCGTTGAAAATAATCCGCTTGTGCTTCTTCACAATTTCAGTTACGATGTTCTGCGCTTCGGTGTCAACATCTTTTGCTTTCTCTAAACGACTCGCGATACGCGACAAGATTTCAGCAACGATTGTATTCATAGCAGTATTCGGTTCCGCGATGGATGCTGAAGATCCTACCATACGAAATTCGAATTTATTGCCGGTGAATGCAAAGGGTGAAGTCCGATTTCGATCCGTGGAATCTTTCGGTAATGCCGGCAGCGTGATAACTCCGAGTTTCAGTTCACCGCCATCTTTGGATGATTTGGCCCCGCCATTTTCAATCTGCTCTAATATATCGGTCAACTGTTCGCCAAGGAAGATTGAAACGATGGCGGGAGGCGCTTCATTGGCGCCTAACCGATGATCGTTGCCCGGATTCGCAGCGGCAACACGCAAAATATCTGCATATTCGTCCACCGCTTGAATAATTGCAGCAAGGAACAGCAGAAACTGTTCATTATCATGAGGCGTTTTTCCCGGTTCAAGTAAGTTCTGTCCATCGTTGGTGCTCATCGACCAATTGTTGTGCTTACCTGAGCCGTTCACACCGGCGAACGGTTTCTCGTGCAACAAGCAGACTAGATCGAGACGATTCGCAACCTTTTTCATGGTTTCCATAACTAATTGATTATGGTCGGTTGCAATGTTTGTAGTGGAATAGATCGGAGCAAGTTCATGCTGTGCCGGTGCAACTTCGTTGTGTTTTGTTTTTGCTAGAACGCCGAGTTTCCAAAGCTCCCGATCTAGCTCGGCCATGAATTCTGCGATACTATCTTTTAAGTTACCGAAGTAATGATCTTCTAATTCCTGTCCCTTTGGCGGTTTCGCACCGAAGAGTGTACGTCCGGTAAGCATAAGGTCTAACCGTTTTACATATAATTTTTTATCAATAATAAAATATTCCTGCTCCGGTCCAACCGTCGTTGTAACACGGGTCACTTTTGTATTTCCCAGCAACCGGAGAATACGAACTGCCTGTTTTGAAAGAGCTTCCATCGAACGGAGAAGAGGGGTCTTTTTGTCAAGCGCTTCGCCGGTGTACGAGCAAAACGCTGTAGGAATACACAGAGTGTTGTCCTTAATGAACGCCGGAGAAGTACAATCCCACGCTGTATATCCGCGCGCTTCAAATGTTGCCCGTAGCCCGCCAGACGGGAAGGAAGAAGCATCCGGTTCGCCTTTGATCAATTCTTTACCGGAAAACTCCATTATGATGCGCCCGTCAGCGGTCGGAGAAATAAAGGAATCATGCTTTTCAGCAGTAATTCCGGTCATGGGCTGAAACCAGTGTGTAAAATGGGTTGCGCCTTTTTCGATTGCCCAGTCTTTCATTGCATTTGCGACGACATCAGCGACCGCTGGGTCAAGCGGCAACCCCTCATCGATGGTCTTTCTCAACATTTTATAGATATTTTTTGGCAGCCGGGTTCTCGTTGCTGCATCGCTAAAGACGTTACTGCCGAAAGTGTTTTCCAATGATTCTTGTACCACCAATGATTCTGTTTCCATGTATATGATTCTCCTTTAAATGAATATTATTTACTCATGTATAAGATAATATAAATTTACTCGCATATCTCCAAAAGTCAATCTAGAACGACTCAAATATTAACTTATGCGGTGGAAATGAAATGGTTCCACGCTTCAATAGCTATTATATCTGATGATTCTTGTTAGAAGAGTGCAAAAAAAGCCAATGGCCATAAGATGAATAACTATGGCCATCGACTTCTTTAGAAATCTAGGAGGTCAACTAAGAATACTAATTGTCATAATACAGATGAAATTCATACGGATGCGGCCGGAGATGCATTTCATCCAATTCTTTCTCTCGTTTCCAAGTAATCCAAGCTTCGATAAGATCCTGGGTAAAAACATTACCTTTGGTTAAGAAAGCATTGTCTTTTTCCAATGCAACAATAGCTTCTTCCAGCGAGCCCGGTGTCTTTGGAGTGGACTTCAGTTCTTCCCGTGTCATTTCATAGATATCCCTATCCAACGGCTTACCTGGATCAATCTTGTTTTGGATTCCATCCACAGCAGCCATCATTATAGCCGAAAAGGTCAAATATCCGTTGCAACTTGGATCTGGGCAGCGGAATTCCACACGTTTTGCTTTCGGACTTGGAGAATACATTGGGATTCTGCATGATGCTGAACGGTTTCTGGCTGAATATGCCAGATTAACCGGCGCTTCAAAACCCGGGACAAGCCGGCGGTACGAATTCGTTGTCGGTGCAGCAAAAGCCAGAATGGCTGGTGCATGCTTCAAAACGCCTCCGATAGCATTAAGGGCCATTGGACTGAGGCCGGCATAACCGTCTCCCGCGAACAAAGGTTTGCCTTCTTTCCAAAAAGAGAAGTGAGTGTGCATCCCGCTTCCATTATCCTGAAAGATCGGTTTGGGCATAAAAGTCACAGTCTTATTATTTTTCTTTGCCACATTTTTACATATGTATTTATACCACATAAGTTGATCTGCCATTTTCAACAGGTTAGTAAATTTCATGTCAATTTCGCTTTGACCAGCAGTAGCAACTTCATGGTGATGAGCCTCTACGATGATGCCGATTTTACGCATTTCATAAACCATCTCGCCGCGAAGATCGTGGAAGGTATCAGTTGGGCTGACGGGAAAATAGCCGCCCTTGAAACTAGGTTTATAACCTAGATTTGGTTCTTCAAATCGGGCAGTATTCCAAGCACCTTCCTGGGAATCTATTTCGTACACACCACGATGTTGATTTTGTTCATAACGGACTTCATCAAAAATAAAGAATTCAGGTTCTGGTCCAATATAGCAAGTATCGGCTATTTTCGTTTGCCTTAAATATTCTTCTGCCTTTTGTGCTATATAGCGCGGATCCCGAGTGTATTTCTGTTTTGATACCGGATCGATAATATCTGCGATGATGCTTACAGTTGGTTTAGCAAAAAAAGGATCCAGACAAAATGTGTTAGGATCAGGAAGGGCTAGCATATCCGACATATGAATTCCCTGCCAGCCTCTGATTGATGAACCGTCAAATCCCAATCCCTCTTCAAATGTACCTTCGTCAATCACATCAATCGGAAAGCTGCAATGTTGCCAGCTTCCTAATAGATCTACAAACTTAAGATCCAACATTTCCGTATTATTCTTCTTCGCAAACTCAAAGAAATCTTTTGCCGTTGCCATACCATTGACTCCTTTCCTTCTTTATGAGAGAAACGTTATTTAATTACGTTATAATGTATAATAACATAAATAATTAATGTAATCAAGCCCATTTTACAAATTGTTATTAGTTAATAATTGCGAGGTCTATTATAGACATTTCTCAGCGTTTGAGATGGTTGTCGATCAACCTCTAATCGTAATAACCCAAGTATTCGACCGATGCCATTGCCTGATTCGGAATACCGACCAGTTGTCGGGTGGTTATAAATAATCGGGGCCGATGACGATGCCTATGCACGTGCACAATTTACCGATGTGATAATCTCAATATTGTTTTTATACAGGAACGGAATATTGAGCCAAAAGAATAGAATACTGTGAATATTCTGTTCGAGTGAGAACATTACCCGCTGATTTGCCGCAAATTCATTGACGGCAATTCCGCGCGGTGTTCCAACGATTCGTATGCTCACTGCAGCAAGGGCTTCTCCTATTGCTACATCCTTGACTTTCCCTGAGATAGTGAATGTTTGACCGAAACACTATGGAAGTATAAATAAGGATAACACTGCGACACATAGAATTTTCATGTTTGCCGTCATTTTGGTATTATAGATGATTAAGGAATCTCAATTGTCTCTCTGGATAAAAAAAAGCAATGAAGATTTCGGTAAAAGACAATCATTGCTAATTTGCATTATAGACGTTTTAGTGCCTTTTTTTTCTTGATACAGCCTCCTTTTGCCCTTACTGGAAATTACTCTATTATAGTAATTCAAGATCGAAGAAAATGCAACACAGGAAGATTCTTATTATTTCTTTTTACAATATTTTCAGAGTTCACCTCCATTTGCCGATGCACTCCCCTTGTTTGCCGAATTATCCATATCTTTTTAAATATTCTGCTGTATGTTCAAATAGTTTGCTGCTCATGTTCCATGGCTTATTTTGCAACTTTTTAGTTCTGGTTTTCGTTTTAAAGGACACCTGATTTATAAATACCTAAATCACATTTGAAATTTATGGAAAACAAACACATTGACCTTTCGGCATTACGAATTAGTAGAAATCAGGAACATCAGGATGGTCCCGCCAAAAAAACAGGTACATATATTGGTATCGCTGTCAGTATTCTTGTTCTCGGGATCGCTGGATTCTTTCTTTATCAGTCATTATTTACGCCTGCAATCGAAGTAACATTAACGACAGTCTCCTGGACATCCCCATCGCAATCAAATGCGGTGCTCACTGCAAGCGGATACGTCGTTGCACAACGAAAAGCTGCAGTTGCTTCAAAGGGAACCGGAAGGCTTGTGTATCTCGGAGTGGTGGAAGGAGACCGAGTTAAGAACAATCAAATTATTGCACGACTCGAAGATACCGACGTACGTGCCTCATTGGAACAGGCGAAGGCTAATCTCAGGATAAACGAAGCTGATCTGAAAGATGCACAACAATCACTCAAACGTCAGAAGGACTTATTAGAAAAAGGATTAGCAACTCAAGCAGACTATGATGCGGCTGAAGCTCGCCAGTTGCGCGTCGTTGCTAATATTGAAATGGCAAAAGCCATGGTTGATGGTGCAGAGGTTGCTTTGGAATACACTTTCATTCGAGCACCTTTTGATGGAACCGTTTTGACTAAGAACGCAGATATTGGAGAAATGGTTGTCCCTATGGCAGCAAGTGTCGGTTCGAAATCGGCTGTTGTCACGATTGCCGATATGACATCGCTGCAAGTAGAAGCCGATGTATCTGAATCCAATATTGAAAACGTCAAGCCTGATCAACCTTGCGAGATTACGCTCGACGCATATCCTGAAATTCGTTATCAAGGATATGTGGCAAAAATTGTTCCGACAGCCGACCGTGCAAAAGCAACGGTAATGGTAAAAGTCGCCTTCAAATCGTACGACAATCGTGTGTTACCGGAAATGGGGGCAAAGGTGTTATATTTGACAAAAGCATCCGATGCAGCCGCATCCACCGAAAAACCGCGTCTTACTATTCCAGCCTCCGCAATCGTCGAACGCGCCGGCAAGAAAATTGCATTTCGCGTGATAGATAATAAAGCATCATCTGTTACAGTTTCTGTCGGTCGCACGATGGGCATGCTTGTTGAAATCACAGACGGTCTCACTTCCGGAGAAAAAGTGATTGATAAAGTAGATGCCTCGATCACTGATGGAACAAAAGTGAAAGTGTTGTAAAGAACAGACATCGAGCAACCCACAACTGATTTCTGAAAACTGATTACTGACGAATAATGAAGGATTACACTATGTCCAACACGATCATCCAAGTTCAAAACGTTTCCAAATCCTATTGGCGGGATAGTTTTGAAATTCCCGTTCTCAACGACATTTCCATCGATGTTCACGAGGGGGAGTTTCTCGGCCTTATGGGTCCCTCCG
Organism: Bacteroidota bacterium; assembly: GCA_050013655.1. Lineage (GTDB taxonomy): Bacteria > Bacteroidota > Ignavibacteria > UBA10030 > UBA10030 > Fen-1298. The sequence continues at coordinate 360,667 of JBEKEV010000001.1, forward strand.
GTTCCGGTAAAACAACATTGCTCAATCTTATTGCCGGCATAGACCGGCCCAGCAAAGGAAATGTTCTCGTGGCTGGAACGGATATTACAAAACTGAACGAATCTGCATTGGCGAAGTGGCGTTCGCACAACATCGGCTTTGTATTTCAATTCTACAATCTCCTGCCTGTTCTCACTGCATTCGAGAACGTCGAGCTTCCGTTATTACTCACATCGCTTTCCAAAGCAGAACGGAAGAAACATGTTGAACTTTCACTGGATGTCGTTGGCCTTGGTGATCGTATTCATCACTATCCCAGACAGCTTTCCGGCGGACAAGAACAGCGAGTGGCAATCGCGCGTGCAATTGTTACCGACCCAACTCTTCTTGTGGCAGATGAACCCACTGGTGACCTGGACAAAAAATCAGCTGAAGAAATTATGACCTTATTGGATCGATTAAATAAAGAATTCAAGAAAACAATTGTAATGGTAACGCATGATCCGCGCGCAGTCGAGAAGGCAAGCATTGTGCATCACCTCGACAAGGGCGAATTATCCTAGGAGAGTGCCATGAGAATCTTCAAACTTATTTTTAAGAATGCACTGCGTCACAAGCTACGGACACTTCTTACCATCCTCGGTATGGCAATCGCCGTGATGGCATTCTGTGTGCTGAGGACTGTTGTGGATATGTATTATGCCGGTTTGGATGCCACTGCAGCAAACCGTTTAATTACACGGCAAGCGGTATCTTTTATTTTTCCCCTTCCATATTCATATCGTGATCAGATCGCAAGAATTCCAGGCGTTCAAACGGTTTCGTTTGCAAATTGGTTCGGCGGTACATATAAAGAAAAAAGGAATTTCTTTGCTCGGATGGGCGTCGATGCTGAAACAATTTTTGATGTTTACCCTGAATGCCTTGTTGATGCGAAGGAGTTTGAACAGTTCAAACGTGAACGAAATTCCTGTATTGTTGGCTCAGAAATTGCCAAACAATATGGTTTTAAAGTTGGTGATATTATTCCGATGGACGGAGATATTTATCCTGGGAAATGGGAGTTTGTCGTGAGGGGAATTTATAAACCACGTGATAAAGTAACCGATGCGACCCAGATGTTTTTCCACTGGAGTTATATAGATGAACGAATGAAACAAGACATGCCTAGTCGTGCCGGACAGGTAGGGTGGTACATTGTTAAAATCAAAGATCCATCGCAAGCAGCAGCAATCTCGGAGCAAATCGATGGTCTGTTTAAAAATTCTTCAAACGCGACAAAGACAGAAACTGAACGAGCGTTTACACAAAATTTTATTTCGGGATTTAACTCGCTGTTGACAGCGATGAATTTTGTCGCTTATATCATTATCGGCATTATCATGCTCGTGCTGGGAAACACCATGATTATGTCTGCTCGCGAGAGAACCCGCGAATATGCCGTATTTAAAACTCTCGGTTTTTCCGGAGGACATCTTTTCGGTTTAATTCTTGGCGAGTCATTATTTATCTCGGCTCTTGGGGCGGGAGCCGGATTACTTGTGACATATCCTATGGTTTCCGGAATTGAAGCGCTTATGCCCAAAGGATTTTTTCCGTACTTTTTTATTACTCCTTTCACTCTGATTCTTGCTGCAACGGCTGCACTCGTTGTAGGTTTAGCTGCTTCGATCTTTCCTATTCAACGGGCGCTGCGCACACGAATCGTGGATGGTTTGAGGTTTATTGGATAAGGAATCATAGACATGAAAATTCCATTTAAATATATTTTTAGAAGTTTCAAATCACGACGATTGACAACTTTGATCACGGTTGCAGGCATTGCTCTTGTAGTATTTGTCTTTTCAGCTGTACTCATGATGGCGTATGGCATTCAAAAAACACTTGTTGCTACCGGCGAGCCGGACAATGTCATCATTGCACGTAAATCTGCAAATGGAGAAATTTCCAGCATTGTACTGCGCGACGATCTCAACACAGTTTTAACACTTCCGCACATAGCCAAGTCGAAAGATGGAAAACCGTTGGCTTCAGGTGAAACGGTGGTGATCATAAACCTGAATAAAAAATCGGGAGGATTGAGCAATGTAACTGTTCGCGGTGTTGCACAGGAAGCATTTATTCTTCGGCCTCAGGTACATATCATCGAAGGACGCAATTTCCAACCTGGCGCACGTGAAGTAATTGTCGGATCCTCCATTGCTAAAAATTTCTTCGGGGCTGCAGTGGGCAATACAGTTATATTTGGCGGAGATTCATGGACAATCGTGGGCCGGTTCGAAGCTGGAAAAAGCGGCTTCGATTCTGAGATGTGGGGGGATGGCGATCAATTGCAAGGTGCGTTTAAAAGACAGGGAGGATATTCGACTGTGACTTTTAAGTTAGACCGACCGGATGCTTTCAACGCATTTTCAGCGGCATTTAGCAATGAACCGCGTTTACAGCAATTTGAACCGAAACCGGAGCAAAAGTTTTTTGCGGAACAATCGGAGGTCATGGCTTTGTTTATCCATATTCTCGGTATTTTCATCACGGTGGTATTTTCCTTCGGCGCAACGATTGGTGCGATGATTACAATGTATGCGGCTGTTGCAAACCGCACGGTAGAGGTCGGCACAATGCGCGCTCTTGGTTTTCGGAGGCGGAGCATACTTTCGGCATTTTTAACCGAATCATTAGCCATTGCCCTTATCGGTGGAATTGTAGGATTGTTCCTTGCATCGTTCCTTCAGTTCTTTTCTCTTTCGACATTGAATTACGGCTCGTTTGCAGAGCTTGAATTCTCCTTTGCGCTTTCACCTGCAATTATTGGGTTGTCGTTGTCCTTTTCACTCTTTATGGGATTTGCCGGCGGCTTCCTGCCCGCTGCACGTGCAGCCCGCCTGAAAATTGTAGACGCATTGAGATCTGCATGATGTTAATGACCAATTGGATGTTTATAAATTCAAACGGGGAAGCAGAGAATCGAACGAAGGGTCTAAAATTTTTATTCAGATGCAAACATCCATCTTTTTCCATCCCGCAGATTTTCGAAATCTGCGGGATATTTTCATTCTTCAAACCGCCTCTTCTAATTCGAGCTCACCAAGGAAACTTATCATTGGTAGGAGGATCGGTGATAATGCGCGACAGGTTTTTTGAATAACATCGTACTTATTAATTTCATTGTTGGAGGAATCCTCTTTTCCGTTTTCTCCTTTCTCTATGTTTTGATATTCCTTGAGAAGACCAAGCGCTATTAATACTATCCCATATTTGTATTGTCCTTCAAGTAATTTTGGATCCATGCTCTTTTGAAGTTTAATTTCACTCAACAAATATATATTATCCACGTTTACAAAGAAATCATAGCCTTCATCAGTACCAACCCCCTTTACTTCAATCGAACTAAATTTATCAAACTTATGTTGTTCCCAGTTTTCTCGTCTTACTTCCTTCACTTGTGGCAATGCTAATGATGACTGTACTTCTGTTTTGCCCTCATTGTCTCCAGGACTCTTCTTGCGTTCTCCGCCATTCTTGCTCTGCTGGGATTTAATTTTCTTCTCAACCAAAACAGAAAATTCATTAATAAAAGGTTTTATTAATGACTCATCATTTATGATTGCTCTGCAATTAATCAATTCGTCAACTTTTACGTTATCAGGTAAATGAGCTGTTAAATTTGCTGTGCCATTCCAAAGATTTATAAGATAATTGTTCGTTTTGATTCCATTCATTTCAAAAGAAAAGTCACCAGGTGAATTATCCCGCACAAAATATTCGTTTTCAACATCTGTTTTAAATTGGACACGAAATCTTCTATTGATGGGACAATGTTTTTGATATGTATGTCCATTGTCATTCATTAATGTAAAAAATGTCGGATGTTTTTTTCCTATAAATGCACCGATTCCTTTTGTTGTTAAAACAGAAAATGGATTAGGAATTTTATTGCCAAGAGTGAACAATGACGCCAAAGCCGGAGATTTCTTAATTATATCCTTGAGGACATCTGCGAGTGGTTTAGAATCCTCTAGCTTTGTTTGAATTTCTTCTCTCCGTCTTCGATCTTTTAATTCCCGTAATCCTTGATGGTGTTTCAATAATTCTTCTAATTGAACTTCAATTTCTCGTCTAAATTCGCCGTCACTGAGTTGTTCTCTATTGTTCATAAAAAGGTCTTCTCGGGCACGACCATCGAAATTGCTGCAATCTATCAACACCAATAATGAATTTGCAATATAATGCAATCCCACAGATTGTCTCGTAAAGAAATCAGTTGTCAAACGACCTTGTGTTTGTCCATTCATTAGGAAAACAATTCCTTCGTCCTTACGATATTTTTCATCGGCACCTTTTTTAAACGCATAGATTGATATCGACATTTTTTGACCACTTGCTATAATTGTCGCCGAATTGGGAAAATTCGGTTCAAGGTTTTCTCTCTTATCCTCTTCTAATCTTACGCTTAATCCCGACAGAGTTGCCTCGTAACTATGCGCGGAATAGCCCTCTCTTCTTTCATAAAGCCTTATTGGCAAAGCTAGATTTGGAATAAGCAAAGACAATCGATTGTAGAAGTCCAAATGTAATGGGGCTTTGAGTCCACCCGTCACCCTATATTCATAAAGCTTGATAAAACTACCCCACTCTAAATCCCTACCATATGCATTTGGGTACTTACCAGGAAGCAATGGGAGCGAACTACTATCAAAGTTCAAAATTTTTCCTTTCGGAGCTAAATATGTATATGAAGAATTCTTCCTTCGTTGACCAGGATTTTCTCTTCTAACAATTGTAAATCCCCATTTCCCTATCGTCGGATCATTTTTAATTTTCTGAGCAATCAATGGATCTTTACGTGTGATGATTAATTGGAGATTATGCATCTCACTAGAGAAACGAAGCGCACCTGTCCCTCCCATATTAAATTTGCCCTGAACAAAAGATATCTTTAACTTGTTACTATTGGACTTATCTGGCAATGAAAGGAAGGTGGACGGCATGTCATTGGGCGTTTGGCCTTCACCGCGATCAACTATTGAATAACATGGCCTCGATTTTGAACCAGTCGCAACCATACAAATATTCTCAGCAAGTTTTGTTCTCGTTGTTGCATCTATATTGACTAAGTTTCCTTTAAGGATATGGAAAAACTTTTCTACCGCCTCTGAAATAGAATTTGGTGCAAACTGGGAGTCTGGTTGAATACCATTCTTCCAACATTCCCTCATTAATGAAGCGTCGACACTGTTAATAAGTTTTTCTACCAGAGCACATTCTGGTTTTGTTTGCTGATTGCCGATATCAGAATAATTGCCTTCGTAGCCACCATAAAAACACCAAGCTTTGGTATCATTCCAATGTCCCGCTTGGTTTAATAAATCTACAACCTCTTTTTCTGTTTCCGCTTTCGATAGATTAATGCACAATTCCTTATTATCCATATTACCCTCCCTAATTTATTTACTCTTTATCCACCGCACTTTAATTTTATCTTCCACTTGTTTGAATTCCTTGTCTCCTGTCAACAATTCACACTTTCGTTTCATAGCAAGCGCAGCCGCATAGCAATCTGCAAAAGACATTCTGTTGAATGCTTTGAAATGAGCAGCTTGAAGCGTGAGCTCCTTATTGACTTCTACGAGTTGGATCGGTAAAGCCCTTATGGAATCTTCCGCTAACTTTGCGCGAGTTTCTCCGCCTTTGCGAAGCGCTTGGTAAATCACCTCACCCCAGTTCACAATGCACATAAATGTTTCTCGGTCTTTGGTTACGCACTCTTCAAAGACAGCAGCAACCTCTTCGTATCCTTCTTGTTGCTGGAGATAAGTGATCACCGCGTAACTATCAAGGACTGTTGTCTTCATAGTTCGCGCTCCTTTTTCTTATCTTCCATCAATCCTTTGAGCATATCGCCGTCAGTGCCAAGAATTCCGGCTAAACTCTCAAAGTAATTTTTATCAAGCGGTTGAATCATGAGTTTGCCATTTTGCTCGACAAATGCGATTTTTGTCCCCTTTTTGATTCCAAACTTTCGCCGGATCTTTGCAGGAACGACGATTTGTCCTTTTACTGTTACTACCGATGTATCCATTGTGTGTCTCCTTTTTATTATAACTTACATAATTATCAAATGTAAGTCAAGTACTTTATTTGTAATACTATTTATAACAGAGTGGTTCTATCCGGTCAAACCATCCCCTATGGTATTATTATCTGTGCTATATTCTCGGTTCTGCCTGTGACCCGTACGTCTCAGTTGAAAATCATGAATGCATTTCGTTCGGCTTGATTTTGAAACCAACTCTTTCTTCTTTATGTTATAAACATCAAGTAAACGGCTGTAAGGAAATTGAGAAAGAGAATTTGGAACGCATGACAAAAAAGCTGCAACAATTGGAAGAAATCATACGCAAGTATGGACGTGTCATCGTCGGATATTCCGGCGGTGTCGATTCCACGCTCGTGGCATTTGTTGCGCATCAGGTGCTCGGAACGAATGCGCTGATTATTCTAGCAAAAACAGAAACCATTACGCAAGAAGATGTGGAATTGGCAAGACGCATAGCCCGAGATCATGGATTCAACTATCGCGAAATTACGTATAACGAACTTGAAATCGAACAGTATGCAGCTAATCCGGTGAACCGTTGTTATTTCTGTAAACAGGAATTATATGCACGGTTGAAAGTGCTCGCAGAAGAAGAGAAAATTCCATTCATTTTAGATGGTGCCAACCTCGATGATATCGGCGATTACAGGCCGGGACGAACAGCAGCAAAAGAATCCAGCGTCTGTTCCCCGCTTATCGAAGCATCGTTGACGAAACAAGATGTTCGTGCAGCAGCAAAGTTCTATGGTTTACCGAATGCCGACAAACCTGCTGCACCATGCCTTTCATCCCGAATTCCATACGGAACACACATTGACCGAAAGTCTTTGGAGCAAATTGCTCTCGCAGAGAAATTTATTCGTGGAAAAGGATTTACCAATGTGCGTGTCCGCCATTTTCAGACCACAGCAAAGATTGAAGTAGACGCTTGGGCGGTAGAAAAATTGAAACAAATGAATGGTGAAGTCGAATCCCATTTGAAGCAGTTGGGGTACGCGGAAGTTATTATCGATGAAGAGGGATTCCAATCGGGAAAGTTGAATAAAGGAATAGCGAAAGAATGAAATCCAAATTGCACGGTGTCCATGATTATTTTATTGAAGATCATGAACGGCAACAACGCACATTAATTCCCGAACTGATCTACTGCGAGAACAAGTCGGTTGAACAAATCGTTCTCATTGCAAAAAAGCTTTATGCAAAGCAAAAGCTCGTACTTGGCACACGATGTCCGATGGAATTCTTTCCAAAGTTGAAGAAAGCATTTCCGAGTGTTCACATCGTGCAAGAATCACATTGTTTCCGTATTGGCAAACCTCTGAAAGCAATGAGCACGGCAAAAGTCGGCCTTGTCTCAGCTGGGACAACTGACATTGCTGTTTGTGAAGAAGCCGCTTTGATACTAGAAAGTCTTGGAGTTTCTATGGAACGCGTGTATGATGTCGGCGTGGCGGGCATCCATCGTCTGTTCGCAAAAGATGATCAGCTCAAGCGTTGCAGTGTTTTGATTGTTGCCGCAGGAATGGAAGGCGCACTTCCCAGTGTTGTCGCCGGATTGTATCCCCAGCCATTGATTGCTATCCCGACCAGTACAGGATATGGCACAGCGCTTTCCGGATTCACGGCTCTCTTTGCCATGCTCACAAGCTGCGCTCCAGGAGTCACAGTCGTAAACATTGACAATGGAGTAGGAGCTGCTGCTGCCGCTTTTAAAATCATTTCTCTCAATCGATAATTATTTTAATTTCCATTCGCGTTTCCCTCCTTTCATTGCGAATGGAAGAACTATCTCTTATTTTACGATCAAAAGAGAAGTGCATTCATAATTCAAATTTTTTAATCGAAGGGAAAGATCTATGTCAACAACACAAGAAAATCTAAAAGAAGCGTTTGCCGGTGAAAGTCAGGCATTTCAAAAATATATAGCGTTTGCGGAAAAAGCGGAACGAGAAGGATTGAAAAATATCGCTCGTCTGTTCCGGACAACGGCACAGGCAGAACGCATTCATGCAGGCGGACATTTGCAGTCCCTCGATGGTGTCGGCTCTACTGCAGAGAACTTGAAAGCTGCAATCGGCGGTGAGACGTACGAATTTACCGAAATGTATCCACCGATGCTCAAACAGGCAGAAGCGGATAACCATAAAGCGAAGCGAATGTTCAAATATGCCGTGGATGCAGAACAAGTACATGCCAAGCTGTACAAGCTGGCGCTGGAAGCAGCGCAGCAAGGGAAAGATTTATCCGTTACTGAATTTTATCTCTGTCCGGTTTGCGGATATATCGAGTTCGAAAAACCGCCTGAGGAATGCCCCGTATGCGGAGCGAAGGGTTCAAAATTTGTGCAGGTGTCATCAGCCCTATAATTCGTAGTTGTAATTTCAGGCAGAATGCCAGATGTTGCCGAACAAGTAACTTTTGATCGCTTTCATAAACACCTTCAACGAATTTGGAGATCTTTTTTATGGATGCCCTTTTCCTTGCACGCCTGCAGTTTGCACTCACCATCGGATTTCATTTTCTCTTTCCTCCGATTTCCATCGGGCTTGCCTGGCTGCTGGTTATTATGGAAGGACTCGGCTGGCGTAAGAACGATGAACTATATGTGCGCATGGGTAAGTTTTTCGGAAAGCTTCTCGCATTAACATTTGCAGTCGGCGTGGCGACCGGCATTGTGATGGAGTTTCAATTCGGAACGAACTGGGCAGTATACGCAAAATTTGTCGGCGATATTTTTGGTGCACCACTCGCCGCTGAAGGCGTCTTTGCATTCTTCCTCGAATCTGGTTTTCTCGGACTGTACCTATTTGGCAGGAATAAAGTCTCCAAAGCAGTTCATTGGTTTTCCATATTGATGGTTGCGGTCGGTGCAACAATCTCGGCGTTTTGGATTATTGTCGCAAATTCGTGGCAGCAGACTCCCGCCGGATATGTTCTTAGAAATGGCAGGGCAGAACTCACGAGTTTTTATGATGCTGTCTTTAATCCATCGACGGTGATCCGTTATCTTCACACAATGGATGCGGCGTTGATCGCAGGAGCGTTCTTTGTAGCTGGAATTGCCGCATATCTCATTCTCAAAGAGAAAGAAGTCGAACTTGCAAAACGAGCAATGAAAATTGCGGTCATTTTCGGACTGATAACGTCATTGCTTGAGTTGATGCCGTTCGGTCATGAGCATGCAAGACAAGTTGCACGTACACAACCGGAGAAATTTGCTGCCATTGAAGGACTTTATACAACACAATCCGGAGCGCCGCTTGTTTTCTTTGCTATCCCGGTTGTCAAACCGCCAGAGTTGAAAGCAAAAATAGAATTATCGGGACTTCTCAGCTGGATGACCTTCGGTGATGTCAATGCACAGATCAAAGGCATCAATGAATTTCCGGCGGAGAACATTCCACCGCTCTGGCTCACATTTGTTTCTTTCCACAATATGGTGGTGTTGGGATTATACTTCATCGGTGTGACTCTGTACGCATACATCCAGCTGCGCAGAAAAAAATTGTTTGAAACCACATGGCTCCTGAAACTCTTTATCTGGTCCATTCCGCTGCCGCTTGCCGCTTGTCAGCTTGGATGGATCACCGCCGAAGTTGGTCGTCAACCGTGGATTGTCTACGGTTTGCTCAGGACATCTGACGCGCATTCTGCGTCTGTCACGGCCGAAGAAATTCTGTTCTCGATCATTCTCTTCGGTCTTGTCTACTTGTTGCTCGGTATTTTGTACATTTATATCTTAGTGCGGGAAGTAAACCATGGGCCGCAATCGGCAAAGGCATAGGAGACAAGAATTATGGATCTGAATTCAATTTGGTTTTGGCTTATTGCTGTATTGATTATCGGTTATGCAATTCTTGATGGTTTTGATTTTGGTGTCGGCATTCTGTCGCTTTTCGGACGCGATGAGAAGGAGCGGCGTATTTATTTCAATGCCATTGGTCCGGTATGGGATGGAAACGAAGTCTGGCTGATCACTGGCGGCGGCGCATTGTTTGCGGCGTTTCCGATCGTGTACGCAACAGTGTTTAGTGGATTTTATATTGCTCTGATGCTGCTGCTCACAGCACTTATCTTTCGAGCTGTATCGTTTGAATTCCGCAATAAAGTGGAATCACCGCTCTGGCGGCAGGCTTGGGATTTCGCATTTGGCTTCGGAAGTCTTCTGCCGGCAGTTTTCTTCGGTGTCGCAATGGGGAATATTCTCCGCGGTGTTCCGATAGATGCGAGCGGCAATTTTCTCGGAACATTTCTCGGTCTGCTGAATCCTTATTCCATCGGTGTTGGGCTGCTGAGCCTTGTCCTTTTTACGATGCATGGTTCAATCTATCTTGCAACAAAATCAGACGGCGAGCTGCGCGACCGCTGCCAACAATGGGCGTCGCATCTTTGGATGGGTTATGTGATACTCTATGTCATCATAACGGTGTGGACTTGGCTTGCGTCGCCATTCTTGTTTGAGAAATCAATGAGCAGTCCATTCTTCTATATTTTTATGATTGTACTTTTAAGCGCTATCGTGTACTTGCCGGTTCTTTTAAATGCCGGGAAATTCAACCGCGCATTCTTTATCTCATCACTGGCAATAGCAATGATGCTCGGTCAAATGGCATTGAGTTTGTACCCCCGGCTTGTTCCATCCTCCATCGATCTCCACTACAGTCTCACAATCTACAATGCTTCCTCAAGTCCGTTGACATTACAAACGATGCTTGTGATTGCACTCATCGGCGTTCCGATTGTGATTGCCTATTCCATTTTTATCCATTATGTATTTCGCGGAAAAGTAGAGATCACGGAAGAAAGTTATTAATCAACAGAAAAGTACTATGGATAAGACTTGTATTCGGGAAATGATTGTCGGTGATTATGAACAGATGATCACTCTTTGGAAAAATACTCCGGGGATCGGATTGAGTGATGCGGATTCAAAAAGAAATATCAACCAGTTTCTTGAACGAAATCCAGGATTGAGTTTTGTATGTGAGATTGAGAAACGGATCATCGGTACGGTTCTTTGCGGTCACGATGGCCGTCGGGGATATATATATCATCTAGCAGTTGATCATGCGTTCAGGAAGCAAGGAATCGGCAAAGAACTTATGGCGCATTCCCTTGAAAAACTCAGCCGAAAACGTATTGTGAAATGCCATCTGTTTCTCTACAGCGATAACGAAGACGCTATACAATTCTACAACCATGCCGGTTGGACGAAACGATCCAATCTTCTCATCTATTCGAAAAACCTCTGAGTAATAGCTGTATATTCTGCCATAGTTTTTTCAACAGAACTTGCGACTCTTTTAAAGTCACGCGGGATTCCAAATGATATGCAGATATCCTTCTGTAACACAAGCGATAGCTTGTGTCTTTATTGTTTTAGTACTGATAATTCTGTTCAACATTTTTATGCGCAACAGGCGCTGTTTTGCCTATCAATTTGTAGTGTCTTATCCCTTTTAAAGATTATCTTGAACCGCCTTCGGCTGATATTGATTTTATGGTAAACAACAGAAAGTATGAAAGGCAGAATGAGTGCGAAACTACTTGGCAATAAATAAATTAATTTGTATTGACTATATGTCTTGTTCTCCTGCAAAGATAAAAACCCCCGACGTACTACCAGACGCCGGGGGTTAGGGAGGCTATTTTGTGTTGTCGGGGAGACAACACATTGCAACGTACGAAACCTTATTGTGTTTGTCAAATCCCCTTCATGGCTTTTTCATCATTATGCGGAGTCTTTCCGCCAGCCGCGAAATCGATAGAAGTGAAACAGGACTAGATGAGGCAAATCTAAATCTGGCATAGACTCTATCTCTAACAAACAGCTCTTCGCATTCGAAGTCTTAGTTCAACCTTGAGATTACATGTTTCGATTTCGTCCGACTGCTGACCGGCAGTCGAGATCTCGTCTCGACATCGTCGAGACGGACATGCGTTTCTTTCTGTCATGTCCTCCCCTTTTTTGTAGGGGAGGTGTCCCGAAGAATGATGATTCTTCGGGACAGAGGGGTTCCTTTGCGCAATCAAAGAAAGCGACGATAAAGGTCTTTTAATGTGTCTGCATTTGGATGATTCCCTTATTTCGTTGTTTAATATAGCAGACCCCCGACGTGGTCCTATGTCGAGGGTCAGAGAGGTTATTATTCCCCGAACAATCCATTCTTTCCGCAAGGACATCTGCCCAACAAGACGGTCGCCAGCCTGCGACGGACTCGTCGAGCGGATGAGTAAGTTTCGATGGCACTGTCAACGATAAGTACTGAATCCTGATATTTTTATGACGCGCTTGGTGTCGCTTTTTCGAAAAAGGGTGCTAAGATATTGAGAAACGTTGAAATGAACAATGCTGCAAACCCTGTAATCACTCCGCTCATGGCAGAGTCAGCGAAGCTAAACGGGTTGCCAGGTACTGCAAGTGCCCAAACGGCCGCCGTTGATGCAATAATTTTCCACCAGGGCCATTGTGTGTGACGGAAATTTTCCAATCTTTTCCGACGAGAGCTAACTGACGCATGAAAAGGAGAAGCATCAGTACCGGAGTGAAGCAGACAAAAAACCAGAATGTAGCAGCAGGGGAGATTCCGGTATCTTTAAGAGCCGGTAACGATGAAATTACCGCTACGTACAGCGTCACGGATTCCGTGGGAATATATTTACTTAAACCCGCCAAGGACATCGTCTTTCGAGGGCGGTTGCCTCACTGCGCTGCTATTGGCGACGGCATCGAGTGCAAGTGTATTTATACTCATTGTGTATTCTCCATTTATTCTGTTTGATCGTTAGAGTTACCTTATGGTATAATGTTTCTGCAGCAGAAAGAACATTCCTTTCCATTGATTGGTGTGCGGATTTTCCCGTTCCTCCACAGGCAATTGGTTCTCGTAGATATATTCGACAAGATCTTTCATGGTTTTCGAATCGTTGTCGAACCAGTGGTAGTTGAAACCGTTGATGAAAATTTTCAAATCGTTTCTGCAGTCCCGTCGAATTTGACCGGTAAGAACTTCAGCCCAAAATGTTTTCCAATCGGAAGGGGACGATTCTTTCAGTTTCAGCTCTGTTACAGTCATGGGGATGAAATTGTTCATGGCTGGCAGACTTGCCCGTCGGATGATTAAGAAAACAGATTTGAATACAGTTTTTCGAATATCATTGGGAAGAGCCATCGTCAGTAGTCTTCTTGTTTGCACAGATAGATTAGAACGAGATCAGCAATGCTTTTATTTTCATTTGTGTTTTATGTTCTTTTGGACGCAGAAACCGAGGTCGTTGTACAAATTCCCTCCGCCGAAATTTTTTTAATACCTTCTTCGGGAGAAAGAGCCCATTTCTTTATGGACACGGAATCGTCGAATTATGAAACCGCGGATCCGTCATTATGTCGACAGCTTCCTCCATGCGGCCTATCTGTGATCATGCGTTGACGTTGGTCATCAGAGCATGATACCTGTGCATCCGGTTGTATGAAAGAGCGCAAACAGTTCGATTTTTTTCCCTGATACGTGGAAGTGTCAGAAACGTACGAGTGAGGGGAGATCCCTTAAGACGATCATGCCTGCTGCTATGAAGAGCACCTCATAGAACATGGCAATGCACATGTATGTCTGTGAATTGTTGAGTGCCGGTCTTCTTATGAAGACGGCGTTTGTTTTTGCGGATAACGGAATTCACCGAGCATCGTGCTTGTACTGCCAAACCGTTGTTCTGCTGCTCTCAGTACGACGTCTTTTATGTCCTGGAGTTCTCGCAATTCCGCTGAGACGTTTGTATAATCCCCCAATGTTGTATAACTATGTGCGGCAACCTGTGTAATAAGTACGCGCATGCGATAAATTTGATGATCGATCTTATCAGTCTCTGAAAATTTTGATGAATACCTCAATGCAGCATGTAATACTGCAGAAGCTTCGTGGAGAATGTTATCGACGGACATAACGGAATCTCCTTTCTTGATCAATTGAGTTATCGTTTAGATTGATCCTGCATATCAATGCTCTGGTTTGATAGTACGCGCGTAAAAAGGTTGTGTATTGCTTGGTATATGTTTGTTCAAAAACCATATTTTCTTTTCCTGTATTGGCACAGAGCTCTTTTCTGCCATTCCCCGAACGGTGCGATGAGGGGTTTGTACCAAGTGTTGAAATAATATATTTTTCCTTGCTTTTTCACCCCTATTGTGTGTATCATCACAAATTTTTGGAATCATCTTAAAATCGCTTGCACCTACAGAATCGTTTTAGTACACTAAAATAGAAATAGAACGCCCTCGATGGGAACCCAAATCCTTAGTGAGACTATCCCTCCCTGAGTCTCATTACCTGTGTTGGCGCGCGGGATCGAGGACGTTTGCTATATTCCGACTTTCATTCTATATACCAACACACGGCAGTATCGAGCATCATCGCATTATATATAAAGAACGAACTTTTTCAACCACAAAATATATAAGAGATGTTCATGTAAATACGATGAAGAATATCTTCGACTCAAGAGCCTAACCTGTATGCTGGACAAATAATGTCCGTCACATTTTGCCAATATTCATCCATTCGCAAGGGGGAAGAGTCTGGATTTTCAACAGATGCGCTTTGAGCCTATCTACTCTCTGTTGTAATTCTTCCAAGCTTGCTACGGTCTTCTTCGCAATCTCGGATTTCTTCTCTTGGTTGTTTTCCATACTCTCACTCCTTTCTAAGTTATCTATTTGCTGGAACATTCAATCTAATCCAAATGAAAACACTACCTAAAAGCACTTGCACCTACAGAATCGTTTTAGTACACTATAAATAGAACGTCCTTGATGGGAACCCAAATCCTTAGTGAGACTATCCCTCCCTGAGTCTCATTACCTGTGTTGGCGCGCGGGATCGAGGACGTTTGCTATTATATTCCGACCCCATTCTATATACCAACACTCGGGAGAATCTCACTCTCTCCGGAAAGAAGTCGTTAAAGACTCTCCTTGATGCAAATAAGCGCTTGAAGGTCGCCTATCTTCTCAAAGAACCATTGCCAATATTCATCCACTTGCAAAGGGGAAGAGCCTGGATTTTCAACAGATGCTCTTTGAGTCCGTTTACTCTATGTTGTAATTCTTCCAAGCTTGCTACGGTCTTCTTCGCAATCTCAACTTTCTCTTCATAGCTGTTTTCCATGCTCTCACTCCCTTCAACGTTATTTATTTACTGGAACAAGTCCAACTTCATTCAAATTAAGACACTACCTAAAATCTCTTGCACCTACAGAATCGTTTTAGTACACTATAAATAGAACGTCCTTGATGGGAACCCAAATCCTTGGTGAGACTATCCCTCCCTGAGTCTCATTACCTGTGTTGGCGCGCGGGATCAAGGACGTTTGTTTATTTCCGACCTTCATTCTCTATACCAACACACGGCAGTA
The DNA here is from genome assembly GCA_050013655.1 of Bacteroidota bacterium. GTDB lineage: Bacteria > Bacteroidota > Ignavibacteria > UBA10030 > UBA10030 > Fen-1298. The sequence continues at coordinate 376,151 of JBEKEV010000001.1, forward strand.
TCAAGCCTCATCGCGTTATTATAAGAACGAACTTTTTCAATCACAAAATATATAAGAGATATTAATGTAAAGACAAAGCATCTTCATGTCGTATTAATACAAGTACGTTGCCAATTTATCGTTACACGGTTTTTGTTATGAAAACGAGAAAAATTAAGTAAGAATCTTTCTGAAAGAAGGTTTTCAGAAGGATTGTAACATCCTGAATAGAGGATTCCTCAGGATCGAAAAAGGAAAGACAAATGTTCGATGTGTTCAGCTATGATGGAAGAGTCCGATGCACGAGTGTTGTCGATGCTTGTGCGGTCGGCATTATGATCAACTCTGCAATTTGCACATGTGCCGGTCTTGTGGCGGCGTAGAAAACAGCGTCGGCAATATCCTCGGGTGTTAACGGAGTCATATTCTGATATGTTTTTTTCGCGCGTTCCCTGTCGCCATGGAAACGTACCTCGCTGAATTCTGTTTCGACTAAGCCAGGATCAATCGTACAAACGCGGATTGGCGTATCGACAAGGTCCATACGCATTCCTTTGGTGAGTGCATCGACGGCATGTTTGGTAGCGCAATAGACATTTCCACCCGGATAAACGTCGTGACCGGCAATGGAGCCGATGTTAATAATGGTACCCTTTCTTCGTTCCACCATACCCGGCAGTACAGTGCGACTGACGTACAATAATCCCTTTACATTTGTGTCGATCATTTCCTCCCAGTCTTCAAATTGTCCTTCGTGCAGTTTTTGGAGACCGCGGCTCAGTCCGGCGTTGTTGATGAGAATGTCAATATCCTGCCATTCTATGGGGAGTTTCTGAGCGAATCTTGTTACGGCATGCTGGTCTCGTACATCAAGCGCATGGACATATGAATCTGTTTTAAATTGCTTCTTGAATTCTGCTGCAAGTTTTTCCAGCCGTTCTTTGCGGCGGGCGACAAGAACGAGCTTGGCGCCTGCTTCGGCAAATTTATACGCACAGGAGCGTCCAATGCCGCTGCTGGCGCCTGTAATGAAAACAAGAGAATTGGCAAGTGCTGTCATATTGATCCATGAATAGATGGAGTTTCATAAAGAATTTCTTTGCGTGGGAAAAATACAAAGCAAGGAAGTGAATGTCAATGAATCAAAAAAATATTTGTATGGTTTCGAAAAGGTGTTTTTCTGTTTTTTTACTAAGGTTTTTTTGACGAATTGCTCGAATATCTCTTTTCTTTCTACTCGCCGTATGTTTTCTTTACCACTCTGCCCTGCCTTACGATAGGGAGATACCCGGATTGCACCACTTGCATAAGACAGTGGAAATGCTTATACATATATGCTCAATGCCCGATGCGTAGCCATCACTATGTGAAAGGTGTTCCATATGTTGAGTGCATGCAATGGCTTTCCATTTACCTCCTTTGGCCTCATTTCCCGAGTAAAATACGATAGGGTATGTAACGATTTCGTTACAGCTTATGTAACGAAATCGTTACAGCCTAATTGTTAAAATACGACAGACAAATAATTTATAATGAAGTAACTTCCATGTGCAAATAACAACAAGTGTATTTGCTTTCTTCGAAAAATTGCGACCTGTATAGGTTGATCGATCTATGCAGATCCTTTAGCTGGCACATATTTTCTGTGAATGTCGGTTCTTTGGTTGCATTGAAGGAGCCCCGAATGTCTAAGATTATCGAATCGCGAAAAAATCGCTCTCCGCCCAAGTGGTTTGAACATTCCTTTAATTTGTTTCTTCATGTGTTCAATGAATAATTTGAGATTTTTACTTCCAAAGGAGAATTCAAATGTCTATAAAGAAAATTATTGTCACCGTTTCGATCCTTTCAATATTCGCGATCGCACTCTTCATCTATCCTTCAATGAATCAATCTGTCAGAGCAGAGCAAGTAAATTTCGCCGGTTATAAAAACCAAAGCATTTCGTTCCAGGATGCAAAAGGATTACTAAAAACCTATGAACGTATTGCTATATCCGACGCAGTCATTGCTCAATACTTTGGAAATGATATTGTTGATAAAATCCTTGCGCAGCCCGGATGTGTCGGAGTACGAATGTATTATGGCAAGCATGCAAATGGAAAACCTGGTGTAATCTTTGTTGGAGTTGATAAAAATGGAAAAGACATTGTATCAGATGTTTTAGCTGGGCCAACATCCCAATGTCCTCCTTGGTGTAACGATTAACACACACATATTGCAAAAAGATGATTCATTTGTTATCTTAACACGATTTTATTATCCGGTGGAAGTGCACAGCATGCAGTTCCACCATTGTGCAGATAGAATATCGTTTCACAGAAGAATTGATGACTGAAGTTCTGCACCGAGGAAAAGAACAACTGTCATTCCCAGCCGGAGGCGTAAGATCGAATCACGCGAAGCGTGATACAGTATCAGGCTTTCAGCTAGCGGGAATCCAGAAAAATGGATGCCCGACTAAAGTCCGTTCTGTTTCACAGAACGAGATCTCGACTCGATTCATTGAATCGAGTCGGACATTCGGGCATAACAACTTTATTTTGTTAGGCGCTGTTTCTGTCGTGCGTAACATCAGTTGATCATTCACACATTCAGTCATTCATCATGGCTGGAGAAGGATTGGACCTGTTTCATCGTCTCTCAAATCGGATGGTGAGTAAAGACGAGGGAACAGGGGGAGGTTGATAATGCTTGTTCTATTTGTGGCTATGCAATTCACAACAGACACAGCTTCCGCAAATGAATCGCTATCCAATATTTGCATATGTTTCGCTCTTCAGTCCAGTATTGCCGATCCTTGCTGGAATCTACAGGTTGGGATCTATAGACCGGGGGATGAAAATTTTGTTTTATTATCTTACAGCCGCGTTTGCGGCAGATATTTTTCTTATGTGGTTCGTTAGGGGGCATCAACTTCAAGTGGGACTTGTGCATACGTATTATCTTGTAGAATATTTGTTTATCATATCTATCATTTCTGTCTGGCAAGAGTCGCATCGGATGAAGAGGTTGTTTCAGGTGCTGTTGTTGCTCTACATACTGTTTTGGATCATTGCAAAGGTTACCTTTGAACCTCTCAATGGATTGTATTCTCTCACCGCGAGTGTTTCACAAGTTATACTTGCGCTCAGCGCAGGATACACGTTATTTGTTGTCATCGGGAATAGGTTGCAACCATTAGTCAGTCATCAACGATTCTGGGTTCTTCTTTCATTTGTTATATATTATGCAGGCACATTAACGTTTTACGCGTTACTGGGAATTCTTGTTCACTATTCTTCAAAAGATATGTTGCTTGCTGTTTCTATCAATTGGAGCCTCAAAATTCTTTTTAACATTTTACTTACGATAGGATTTCTATGTCCTCAGACTCAACAGTAATACTTACGGCAGTCTTTAGCGTCACTATTGTAGTGCTGGGATTGTTCTCTTTTTTTGTGCTGATAATGGTTCGGAACCATCGTAAGGTTGAAGCCGCTCAGCGCGAACGAATTCGCCAAATGCAGCTCTTTTCAGAAAAACTCCAATCGGCGCGGGAAGAAGAACAAAAACGGATTGCCCGTGAACTGCATGACGAACTTGGCGGAACGCTTACAAGCATCAAATTTGATCTTCTTTGGCTGGAGCAACATACTTCTGCACAGGGTGAAGTAGTGCAGCGTTTCCAAGCGATGCGGGATTTGGTTGACTCGACGACGAAGGTCGTACAGCGCATCTCTGCCGAACTTCGCCCAAAAATTTTGGACAGCCTTGGTTTAGCGGTAGCCGTCGAATGGCAAACCGTCGAATTTAAGAAACGAACCGGCATCGATGCACGATTTCGAAAGCTATCGGAACTTCCTTCCATAGACGAAACTGTAACGACGGGAGTCTATCGGATCGTCCAGGAGTCGTTGACGAATATTGTACGTCATGCGCAAGCCACATCTGTCGAAGTAAATATGCAGATTCGTAATGACCTATTGCATGTCGAAATCATTGATAACGGGAAAGGCTTTGAGAAAGCTTTGCTGGATCATCCGGAGTCTTTAGGTCTTTTAAGTATTCGAGAACGCGCCAGAATGATAGGAGGAAATGCAGTGATTAACGGAAGTCCAGGGAAGGGAACGCAAGTCGTCTTGGATACTCCGGTACAGAACAAACATCCATCACTGATGAAGAATGGTTTGTTATGAGAGTGCTTGTGGTCGATGATCACGAATTCACGCGCGAAGGGGTTATCCGGATACTTACGGACAACTTTTCCACTTCAAAAATTGTCCGAGCCGGAACGTACGAAGCCGCCATGGAGCAAATAGAAAATGGTAAATTTGATCTCATGATACTCGACATCAACCTTCCGGGAAAAAGCGGGTTAGAAGTGCTCGCATCGGTCAGGACTTCTCAACCGAGTCTTCCTATCCTCGTTCTGAGTATGGTTCCTGTTTCACAATATGCACGCCGGGTGTTGCAGGCAGGAGCGACCGGATATATGACGAAGTCCGAACCGGCTGAAGAATTTCTGAAAGCTGTCCGCGCGGTTTCGCAAGGTCTGAGATATTTCAGTCCTGAAGTACAGCAAGAAATTCCCGACCTCGTTGATGAATCGATCAATCGGCCAAAACACGATAAGTTATCTGACCGTGAGTTTGAAATCCTGCAAAGGATGGCAGATGGAAAAAGTTCAAAAGAAATCGCTGGAGAGTTTAAAATTACGTCGAACACGGTGAATTCTTACCGCAAGAGGATTATGACGAAACTTCATGCAAAGTCCAGCGCCGATGTTATCAAATACGCGTATAAATATAAACTCTTAAAATAGACAGGCATATTTCCATTCGTCTTGCTTTCTTCTGTCCCCATAATTTTCCATTAGTCTCTCAGTTCATTTCTTCGAAAGAGCGATCAAAGTTTGTGGCAGTAAAGCAACGGCTCATGTTCAGGCTGCCTTCTGAATTTTTTGAATTCATTCACTGTTGCCTATTGGATCGAACATTTTGTTCAGTGAATGATTTTTCCTACATTTCTTTAAAATGATTTCAAAACGAACACCTCCACATAATCGTCCGTTATTTCTTGTCGCGATTCTGATTCTTGCCTTCTGGCAATCAGCCGTATCTCAGGAACAGAAATATCAGAATGGAATTTCCAGTACATGGCTTATACTGCAGGCGCTTCCAAGTTATTCATGGACAAGTTTTCTGCGACAGACAAATTTTGCTTTTGAATGGGAAGCAGCGCCGGTGTTGTATTCATTTGGGATGAATAAGCAGGATCCACCCTGGCATTTTCTTCAAGTAACACAACCGGAGAGATTTGCCGGTTCAATTGAAATGATTGTATCTACACAACTGTATACGAGTAAGGTCGGAACAAACCATTGGGGTTTCTCCGGACAATTCTTAGCACATCTGCCGCTCGTTGAGTATGGCGAATATATCGGTCTGAACCTCGGTGTTGCCCGCTACACTATTGCCGGGATGTCGTCAAACTATATCATCGGAGGGTTCTCAACTTTTTTTGGTTTTCTTCATTATAATGTAAAATTTAGTCCTTCTGACAAAATCTGGATGAATGCAATCGAATTTCGATTTTTCTAGCCTTCATTAATGAATTGCAAAAACGTCGACTGCTGTTTGCTTGCTTTTTACATCTCACGGTTCATTCATTACCACAACTTGTAATTCTTTCCTGACTCGTTTCATCGCAAAATCGTTCGAACAATTACCTGTTTCACCGGACACCGTAGCAGCAAAGATCGAACATCCTGTTTTTCCGCAAGTTGGACTTGATATTGCATGGCTGGATCATCATACGTACACAGATTCTGTGATTGAGTACCAAGGGAAAAATATGTTCGTTGCCGGCGACACCAGTTCTGTTCAGGAAGGAAGAGGGGTTTATCCGTTTGTTCCTCCCTCCCAAATATTTATCGGTTAAATTACTCTCTGTTTTCTCACGCTTTTCGTTGATTCTCCTTCAACTTCTCACTACATTTCGACGTCATCGTGAGGTGCTTACTCTGGCAAAAGTGGAATGAACATCGCGGTCTTCGTCTCCGGGCGCGGCTCTAACTTTCAAGCAATTCTCAGCGCAATCGATGCCGGTCTTTTACCGGCGCGCATCATCGTACTTATCAGCAACAGGTCCGATGCAGGTGCACTAGATATTGCACGCACTCGCAGAATTCAAACAAGTCATCTCTCGCAGAAAATGTTTCCGTCGGAGGAAGCGCTTGCAGAAGCGATGCTTAATGTGTTATCTCAGCAAAGAGCAGAGCTTCTTGTGCTCGCAGGATATTTGAAGAAAATTCCATTGCAGGTGGTACGGCGATACCGTAATCGCATTGTGAATATTCATCCTGCGCTGCTGCCGTTGTTTGGCGGAGCGGGAATGTACGGTCACATTGTACACGAAGCAGTCATTGCGAGCGGTATGAAAGTTTCCGGTGCTACGGTTCATATTGTAGACGAAGAATATGATCGCGGTCCGATTGTGATGCAAAAAACTGTCGAAATCATTCAGGGTGACACTCCGGATTTGCTTGCTGCAAAAGTACTAAAAATTGAACATGAAATTTATCCTTTAGCATTAAAAGCCTTTGCTGAAGGAAAAATAAAAATTGAAGGAAGAAAAGCTTGGATAACGTTATAATTCTGGATCCTTTTTCAAAACCAACTTCATCGGACATCAACCCGTTGCTGAAAATTCGGCGTGCGTTGATAAGTGTTTCGGATAAAAAAGGAATCGTCGAATTTGCAAAAGTATTGAAAGAATTCGGCGTCGAGATCATTTCCACCGGCGGAACATTTACTGTGTTGAAAAACGCAGGCATCGATGTGAAATCGGTTTCAGAGGTGACCGGTTTCCCGGAGATTCTTGATGGCCGCGTGAAGACTTTGCACCCGATCATTCATGGCGGCATTCTTGCGGTGCTCGATAATCCATCGCATCGTGAGCAATTGCAGAAACATAATATTGAACCGATCGATCTCGTGGTCGTGAACTTATATCCGTTCGAGCAAACCATTGCTGTTGAAAATGTGAAGCTCGATGAAGCCATTGAGCAAATCGATATCGGTGGACCAGCGATGGTGCGTTCGTCGTCAAAGAATTTTAAACACACTGCTGTAGTCGTCAATCCCGATTTGTACGGCGTCGTATTGGAAGAAATGCGCGAGAACGACGGTGCGCTCACCGTGCAAACACGTTTCCAGCTTGCATGCCGAGCATTCCAGCACACCGCTCATTACGATTCAGTCATTGCATCGTATCTTGCTGGACTGACGCCGCAGAACACACTGCCAGATTCCATCACCTTGTCGTTGATAAAGGAACAACCGATGCGGTATGGTGAAAATCCTCACCAATCGGCTGCGCTCTATGGAAAATTTAGCGAACATTTTCAGAAACTACACGGTAAAGAGCTTTCGTATAATAATATCTTAGATATCAACGCGGCAGCACTCCTCTGCGCTGAGTTTGACGAGCCAACCGTCGTCATCGTAAAACATAATAATCCTTGTGGTGTTGCGACCGGTGCAGTTCTTGTTGAAGCTTACAAGAAAGCATTGGCGACCGATACCAAGTCGGCATTTGGCGGAATTATTTGTGTAAATCGTCCGCTGGATCGTACAACCGCAGAAGCTATCAATGAAATTTTCACCGAAGTCGTTATTGCTCCGGAGTATGAGCGAGGAGTCTTGGAGTTTCTAACAAAGAAGAAAGATCGCCGATTAATGAAGCAAACATCCAATCTTCGCAAAATGCGGGAGTTGGATATCCGTGCGGTCGTTGGCGGTATGTTGGTGCAGGAACGGGATCAGCACCGGATTCATCCAACTGATTTGAAGGTTGTTACTAAACGTCAGCCGTCGGACGAAGAAATGCAGGCGCTGTTGTTTGCGTGGCGCATAGCAAAGCACGTGAAATCGAACGCTATCGTATACACCTTGCGTGATCGAACACTCGGTATCGGTGCAGGACAAATGTCGCGTGTCGATTCATCCAAGATCGCGGCAATGAAAGCTGCAGACGCTGGATTTGATTTACACGGCTGTGCAGTCTCATCCGATGCGTTCTTCCCATTTGCAGATGGATTGTTGGAAGCGATAAAAGCAGGTGCAACTGCAGTTATTCAACCCGGTGGTTCTGTGCGCGATGAAGAAGTTATCAAAGCAGCAGACGAACACGGTGTGGCGATGGTGTTCACCGGCATTAGACATTTTAGACATTAGGGAATCGCATGGGAAAAGTTGTGTATAAAAAACCAAGGTTAGCGCTTAAAGAGAAAACAAAGCGTTCTACAAAGTCGACTTTGCCAAAGCAAAAGATTATTGTGAATGCACAACGAGTAGCCCAGCAGCTTGCAATGTACCAAATAAGCGAGAACCTTGACTTCAAGGGTGTGGATACACAATACGGGACGCACGCAATTCATACATACGTTGCCGCCATGGTACCTCAATTGGCAGACATACTAATCACAACATATGTTCCAAGAGGCGAAAAAGTTCTTGATCCTTTCTGTGGTGGTGGAGCTGTGCTTACTGAGTGTGTGCGCAACCATCGAATGGCAATCGGTTCAGATATTAATCCACTCGCCCTCTTAATTGCCAAAGTAAAGTCAACGTATGTTGATAGAGCAGAATTGTCTGAAGCGATTCATTACGTCCATATTGCTTCAATAAGGAATCTGGACGGATCGCTTTCTTTTCCAGAAAATTATAACCTTGATTATTGGTTTTTGCCATCAACCGTTGCCGAACTTACGTCAATCATCAGAGTAATCAAAGAATGTGAGCTTACGCATCGCTTCTCTTCCGATGTTCTTGATGTACTAAAGATTGCGTTTTCTGGAAGTGTAAGAGATGTCATGCTTACATATCGGAATGAAGTCCGTCTTCGGAGAATGGAACCAGACGATCTTAGGCGGTTTCATCCTAAAGCGTTGGATTCGTTTGCATCAAGGGGCAAGCTTGCTATTGACCGTATCCCTAATCTTCCAAAGTCGGCACATCCCAAAGTGATAGAATCTCTTGTTCAGAATCTCCCATTCAAAAATGAGGAATTTCATTCAATCATCTGCTCTCCACCTTACGGAGATGAGCGCAACGGTGTTTCCTATCTTCAATTCTCAAAGTATATGTTGTACTGGCTTGGGTTCTCACGAGAAGAAGTTATTATGTCTAGAAAGAAAACTCTAGGTTCCTCTTCGGCGACTATCGAACTCCCTTCAACAACTCTTGAGCGAGCAGCGAAAGCCATCGACAAAAAAGACAAGGACGATAATTGGCTTAATTTTTATAGAGAGTATTATCAAGGTCTTGCTCAAATGGCGCGTGTAACTCGCGAGTATGTCATCATCGTTATTGGCAATAGGGTTCTCAAGCAAACCATAATTGAAAATGGAAAAGTGACGGTTGAGTTAATGGATAGTCTCGGAGTCAAACTTTTTAAGCATCTACAGAGAACTCTTCCATCCAAAAGGCTCCCTAAGTTACGCCGAGAAGATAACCATGGTTATGGAGGAGCAATAAACAAAGAAGATATTCTAATTTTCACTCGAAAGTAAGACTCAATGAACGATCAGGAACTTGACAAGATAAAACAACTACTTCTACTATTGCTCGAGGCAACAGAAATGGAAAGCATCAAGCAATGGGCGCTTCAAGTTGTGTTTCAATATAGCCTCGAGAGATTTCCAGATGTTAACGGAACAGAACTATGGACATGCATAAAGAAAATCTATACTGAGAATCTAAGAATGTCTTTCCCAAACCAGGAAGAACCCGGTCAATCGTATCGACGTGCAAGTGGTGATGCCTTTGAGACATATTTGATTGAATATCTAAACAACATTCCTGCTTTAGAAAAATCAGGTGTTCGAGCAATCCGACTTAAAGGTGAATCATTCAACAATTTTATCAATTCTCTCGGTCTCTCAGCAGATGAAATGAGAGAGAAGGACGTTGACATCTTTCTGCAGGGAATAACGAAATCTGGAACAGTAAAGATTTTTGGTGCTTTATTTCCAAAGGCGAGTTACGCAGAAAGAATTCGTGCTGATGAAGGTGCAAGTCGTAAGTTAATGTCTAAGGGTTTGCTTTGTCTGACGGTGACCTTAGATGCACGTGATGAATTGGGTACAGAAGAAAATCCTTCGGTAAAGAGACGTACGATAAATAATGGTGGATTTGATGCCTGCTTTTCATTCAATCGTGAATCGAAAGAAGGCGGCAGAATCAAAGTTGTTGATCCGAGAAAAAAAACATCCTCAGCAAATAGTTTAGTAAAAATAATACTCGATTCATGGTCATCAATCAAATAAAGAAATAAATTCTCATGGGACTCTTTTCATTATTTTCTGCTGACCTTGCCATTGATCTTGGCACGGCAAACACTGTCATCTGGATGAAGGGCAAAGGAATCATCCTGAATGAACCTTCCATCGTCGCGTTCGATCGAAACACGAAGCGCATTATTGCTATCGGCAATGAGGCGCGTGAAATGCTTGGTCGTACACACAAAGATATCCGTACAATCCGTCCGATGAAAGACGGTGTGATAGCGGATTTTGAAATCGCTGAAGGTATGCTGCGTGAGTTTATCAAAAAGATCAGTGCAGGCTGGGTGCCGAGCAGGCGCATCATCGTGTCGGTACCATCCGGCATCACGGAAGTGGAAAAGCGTGCCGTGCGCGATTCTGCCGAGCATGCCGGAGCGAAAGAAGTACACTTGCTTGCCGAACCCATGGCAGCTGCCATTGGTGTCGGTTTAGATGTCGATGCGCCGGTCGGTAATATGGTCGTCGATATTGGTGGCGGCACAACAGAAATTGCTGTCATTGCTTTGTCCGGTATTGTCAATGAAGAATCGCGGCGCGTTGCTGGCGATGAGATGAACGAGTCGATCATCCAATTCTTCAAACGGAACCACAACATTTTGATTGGTGAGCGAACCGCGGAGGCTATTAAGTGTGAAGTTGGTTCAGCAATGCCTCTCAAAGAAGAAATCACCATCCAAGTAAAAGGCCGCGATCTTGTCAACGGCATACCGAAAACAACGGAAGTAAGTTCCGTTGAAATCCGTGAAGCACTCAACGAACCGATTGCACAAATTGTAGAAGGTGTGAAGATCACCTTGGAACGCACTCCGCCAGAACTCTCCGCCGACATTCTCGACCGCGGCATTATGCTCACCGGCGGCGGTGCCTTACTCAAAGGTCTTGACGAACGACTTCGTCTTGAGACCAATCTTCCCGTCCACGTTGCCGAAGAACCATTGCTGGCTGTTGTGCGCGGCACCGGCAAGGTAATGGAGAATATGGAAAAGTACTCCAAGGTGCTCTTGAAGGGAAAGCGGTACTAAATGACGAATTATCAATATCAAATGTGCGCGGCACATGGATAGAAAATCCTAAGCACTAAATCCAAAATCACAAACAATATCAAAATCTAAATGTTCAAAATTTATGGGATGAACAAGATATTAAAGTTTTATATTTTGATTATTCGAATTTAGTATTTGTTTCATGATTGATCCCTCTGCGTGACATCAGTAAGTAATTCGAGATAGGAGATTAGAGAATTGAATTTATTCCGCATTCCGCATTCTGCATTCTTCATTTCGCAATTGGCAATTCGAAATCTGAAATTAGAAAATGCTTCAACGCTTCTACGAAATTCTTTATGAATTCCGAGAGTACGCCATTCTCACTGGATTGGTTGTGCTTTCTATTCTCCTTATGGCATTGAACGACAATCCGCAAATAAAACAGATTCGCACAATTTCAACAGTAGTATTCGGAGTGATGCAGGAAAAACTGAGTTTCATCCCTACGTACTTCGGACTTAAATCTGAGAACGAACTTCTTCGCCATATCAATGTAGAACTCGCAGATGAAGCACAGCGGCTTCGTGAAGCAAAGCTCGAAAATCTTCGGCTTCGCCGGTTGTTGGAACTGAAAAGCCAATTACCATATACATTCACAGCGGGCCGTGTCGTCAACAAAAATCTTTCTCTTCTCCGCAACACACTGACACTTGATGTTGGTCTCGCAGACGGCATTCAGGAGCGCATGCCGGTAGTGAGCAGCGGTGGATTGGTCGGTATTGTTACATCGGTCACGAAGCATTATTCCATCGTGAATATTCTCATCAATACAGACTTCCGTGTAAGCGCCAAAGTCCAGCGCAGCCGAGTGGATGGAATTATTGCATGGGATGGGAAAACCTTTGCTCTCAAGAACATACCAAAGATGCGAGATATCAAAATTGGCGATTTGATAACTACCTCCGAATATGGCAACACTTTCCCATCGAATATTCGCATCGGAATTGTGAGTGATGTCCGCGAACAAGCAGGCTCGCTTTTCAAATCCATCACCATGACACCCAGTGTGGACTTTGTTAAGCTGGAAGAGGTGTTTGTGATAGTTTCCACACCAGATGCGGAGCGAGTTGAACTCGAGCAGCGTTCTATTCCGCATACCGGTAGATAACCGGACAACCATACTAAGATTGTTATTTGAGTTCAATAATTGAACGATGGGCTTGATCGTCCTTTTCTTGCATCTTGCTCGTTTTTCCGTTACTTTATTTGTGAAATAATTCACAAATACCAGCGAATGCACTGATGGCAAAGCTCAAAACAGAAAAGCCCGGCAAATCGCAAGTTCCGTATGTCTCCATTGTCATTCCCCTTTTGAATGAAGAAGAATCATTGCGCGAGTTATTTTCGCATATCAGAGAAACGATGCGACGGATAAACAAGCGCTACGAAGTCATCTTTGTTGATGATGGAAGCACAGATACATCGTTTAAAGTGTTAGCGATATTACACGCTGAGCATCCGGATACTATAAGAGTGATTCGCTTTCGGCGAAATTTTGGTAAGTCGGCAGCGCTTTCGGCAGGATTCAAAGAAGCAGAGGGTGACTTTGTCATTACGATGGACGCCGATTTGCAAGATGATCCCCAAGAGATCCCCTTGCTCATCGAAGCATTGGGTGATTCGTACGATCTTGTATCGGGATGGAAGAAAAAGAGACACGATTCCGCCATCTTCACATTGCCATCACGCATCGCTAACGCTATTACAAGTAGGTTGACCGGATTGCGTATCCATGATTTGAATTGTGGTTTAAAAGTATACCGAAACGAGGTTGTCAAGGAATTGAAAATTTACGGCGACCTCTATCGCTACATTCCTATTTTGGTGCATCAAGCCGGTTTTCGTGTCGGAGAGAAGGTTGTTCAACATCATCCACGAAAGTACGGCTACTCAAAATATACCGTTGGAAAATTTTATCGCGGCTTTCTTGATTTGCTGACGATTCTTTTTACTGCAAAATACATTCGCCGTCCGCTTCATCTGTTTGGTGTATGGGGACTTGTCTCGTTCATAATTGGCGCTGCAATCGATGGCTATCTGTCTATTGAATGGCTTATGGGTCTCACATCGCTCAGCAATCGTCCGCTCTTCATGGTTGGGTTTCTCTTTATTATTATTGGCGTTCAATTTGTATCCCTCGGTTTGCTCGGTGAGATGATCTCACGCCATGAACGCAACGAAGAGACTTATTCAATTCGGGAGATTCTGAAATAACGAACTTACCGCCTATCTCGATATACTACCATACTCTTCATATATTCACAAAGAACATGAGCGTGAGAAGGAAAAATATTTGTACTCATGATTTTCAAAAACCGCGACATGGAAAACTTCTGTTGATAATGATGATTTCGCTCACGATGATGTTCTTCCTTGTTTGCTCAACTTATTGATGGAGCATCTATGAAACGATTTCATATCTATTTAATGGTCGGTTGCCTGATTCTCTATGGCTGGTTCTTCATTGTTCCGGTATTTTTCTCCGGTCAAACAATGATGTTCTACCGGTACATTTATACTATGCCGACTATTGGTGCGGATTTATCTCAAATGCTTGCCTATAGCAGCTCATGGATCCATGGCAAGTCCGCATACGTCGGCAATAATCTCTATCCACCTCTTGCGACCGCACTGTTTACTCCGCTACTGCTTGTTGATAGTAGTTTCGCGTATATCATAGTGACTATTTTTACTCTCTGTTGCTTTGCATTTATAACGTTCTACCTTCCTTTCATTCAGTTCAGAGCCTTTATGCCGGCATTCGTAATTCTTTCCACAGGACTGTTTTCGTATGGACTGCAATTTGAGATCGAGCGTGGTCAGTTCAATGTAATCGCAATGACACTATGTCTTTCTGGGCTTTGGATATTCCACAAGTTGCCTCGATATCGTGGATTATCGTACGTACTTTTTACTCTCGCAGTTCAGCTAAAAGTTTACCCGATGTTGTTTATCCTCATGTTTATCAAAGAGACAGATCTCAAAAGCAACATAAAGCGACTCATTTTGCTCTCAGTCGCCAACATCGCACTTTTGTTTGCCTTAGGAATCACAACTTTCTACGAATTCATGCATTCCATTCAATCACAAATGTCTGATCCAAACAGTTGGTGGGGAAATCATTCGATACAATCATTTCTCGTGTTTGTACAAAAATACTATGATCCAACCTTTAACAAAGATAGTTGGCAGATTATATTATTCCTTGGAGTTATCACTCTGATTGGAGTTATGTTTTGGCGATACCGGACCAATCCGTTCAATCCTTCTTTCCTGCTTGCCTGTACTATCGGGACAATGCTTCTACCTTCTGTGAGTCATGACTACAAGTTATCGATCTTGTGTGCTCCGATGGCGATGTTATTCGCAGAACGGCAAGAGAAGATGAATCCCTGGCTTCTGTTCATATATGCATCTATGTTATTTTCGTATTCGTTCAAACCCATGTTTCTGTGGAACAATCTACCTGCGTTATTCGCCATGTTGATCATTTTAACAGTGACCAACAGACATGACACTCAGTCCCGCCTGGCAGACACCAAGACCAAGACGAAAGCATATCGGCAGCGGTAGCTTTCAATGTGAGCATTTCTCGTTCTCGGGATTCCCGCGTTCGATCCTTTTCCTTTTTCTTGGAATTTTATCAATGTTTGACGATATTCATTCCAGTCAAACAATTCCGCATTAGGATTCGTTGAACGTAAGAACTGACCAAATTAAATACTTCGACTCGCTGGCACCTGCTTGGGATCGATGGAAAAATCGTAATCGCTATTACCATAAAAGTGTTGAGCGTTTGCTGCAATTCCTCGTTCCTCCACAGTCCACCGTGCTTGAACTCGGTTGTGCTACAGGCGATCTGTTGAATGCTGTACAGCCTTCTAAAGGCGTTGGCATAGATATCAGTCCAAAGATGGTGCAACTGGCTCAGCAAAAGCATCCGCATTTAATATTTCATGTAATGAATGCGGAAGAATTATCGTATAATCAAAAGTTTGACTATGTTGTAATGTCTGATCTCGTTGGGCATTTATACGACATCCAGCTTGCTCTGGAAAAAGCCCATACTGTCATGATACCGCGCTCCCGCCTTATTATTACATACTATAATTTTTTGTGGGAGCCGGTTCTTCTTCTCGCAGAAAGGATCGGCATCAAGACTCCCCAACCGCGTCAGAATTGGATCAACACACATGACTTGCATAACTTGCTCGATTTGGCAGATTTTGAAATTATCCGCACTGGATATCGATTGCTCCTGCCAAAGAACATTCCTGTAATCTCATGGCTCTTCAACAAATATTTTTCTCAACTTCCCTTGCTCAGAAAATTTTGCGTCGTCAGGTTCATTGTTGCACGCCCGCGGGTTCAGGAAACCAATTCTGATCGATTTTCTGTTTCTGTCATTATTCCAGCACGGAACGAACGCGGCAACATCGAGACAGCCGTACAACGCATTCCCGATATGGGCAGCAAAACTGAAATAATTTTCGTGGAAGGTGGCTCTAAAGACGGAACACTTGATGAAATTAAACGTGTTGTAAATCTTTACGGTGAGAAACAAAATATTACCTATTGCGTACAAAGCGGCAGCGGAAAAGCGAATGCAGTACGCGATGGCTTTGCCCGTGCAACCGGCGACATTCTCATGATTCTTGACGGTGACTTGACTGTAGCTCCAGAAGATTTGCCAAAGTTTTTCAACGCACTCGCGACAAACCATGGAGAGTTTGTCAACGGCAGCCGGCTTGTCTATCCCATGGAAAAAGAAGCTATGCGTTTTCTCAATCTCATTGGCAATAAGTTCTTCAGTATAATGTTCACGTACCTGCTCGATCAAAAATTCAAAGATACGCTCTGCGGAACAAAAGTGCTCTTTAAATTAGATTACGAAAGAATTGTAGCAAATCGTTCTTACTTCGGGGAGTTTGATCCGTTCGGCGATTTCGATCTTATCTTCGGCGCTGCAAAACAGAATATGAAAATTGTCGAAATGCCAATTCGCTACACCGAACGTACGTACGGCACAACCAATATCCAGCGCTGGCGACATGGTCTCTTGTTGCTGAAAATGGTTCTCGTTGCAGCACGCCGAATGAAATTTGTGTAAGTGAATTTCGCTCATGGCAAAACACAATCGTTCAGATAATAACAAAACTAAGACTCAGGCGAAACTTACAAGATATGATCGCATGAGTCTGTGGTTCGAAAAAAATGCACACCTGTGGCTCTTCTGTGTGCTTGTCATTGGATTGAGCGCCGGCATCTTATCATTCGACATAAAACCAAGTGTTGATGGCGATGACACCTCGTATGTACTGCAAGCGATGAACATTGTATCTACAGGTCAATTGCCGGTTGGATTCAGAACCCCCGGTTATCCAATTATTCTGGCATTGTTTATCTTTGTTCTCGGCACAAACTTGGTGCTGCTCAAAGCAACATCGTTAGTATTTTTTCTCGGAATTATTCTTTCGTTATTCTTCGTTTTCCGTAAACGCTTCAAGCCAATGGTGCTCTTTCCAACGTTACTCTTGATCGCTCTCAATCCGCTGATGTTAAGATATTCACATCAGACATTTAGCGAAATACTTTTTGCACTCTTGTTGGTATGGGCGATCTATTGCGTTCTGCGCGCTAGTGAAACAAACTCATTTATCTTCACGATCTTTGCCGCCATCATTACAATGGCATCATTTTATATCCGCATTGCCGGCATTACGGTTGTTGTAGCGACTGTTCTTTTCTTCGCACTGCAACGTCGCTGGAAACAAGGCGGTGTATTTATCATTGCATGTATAATACTTTATAGTCCGATAAAAATTTATGAGTGGACATCCGGAACAGCGGCATTCGGACAAGCTTCTCTTCTCCTGTTAAAAAACCCGTATAACTCAACACTAGGATTAGAAACATTCGGCGGATTTATCGAACGATTCATTAATAACATTATCAATCAATTGAATTATCAAATTCCATTCGCACTTGGATTGCCTATGCCACCCGAAATAGGCACTGCCGACGGCAGGTTGTTATCTTTTCCCAATGGTTATGGAACCGAGTCAATAAATTGGATTGCATGTCTAGGGATTCTTGTTTCTACCGTCGTACTGATTGGTCTCATCACGCCTCTTGTAAAACGTAAAATGACGACTACATCTTTCATTGGAATTTTTATCATGGTGTATATTGCCTTCATCTCATTGGTATTGCAAAATCTTTTTGCCACACCACGCATGATTGTTCCAATTATTCCATATTTATTTTTTGGAATATTTGAGGGATTCCGCTGGCTCGGCAATCGTTGGGCAAAATTGACAGAGGCAGAAACCGTTTCTGCACGCGCGAAAACGCTTACGCTTATTGCATGTTGCGGATTGATGTTTGCTGGTGTCATGGGAACAAAACAAGCTGTCGATGAAAATTATCCAATACTGAAAGCAAACCTTGGTGGGAATAAATTCGCCGGCTTCACGGAAGATTGGGTAAATTATCTGCGGGCATCACTCTGGATCAAAGAGCAACTGCCGGCACAAACCACCGGTATTGTCTGCCGAAAACCTGAATTGTTTCTTATCTACGCCGGTAATTATTCCGTTTATGGAACTTACAAAATTGATCAGACAAATCCGGATTCAATTGTTGCAAAGTGGAAGTCGCTCAACATGACACACCTTCTGTACGACAACTTCCAGTGGTCATCCACGCTGCGCCGATACGTACAGCCAGTTGCAGAAAAGTACCCTCAAATGTTTGAACTTGTACATCAAGAAGGCTCGCAATTCCCCAGTTATATTTTTCGTCTTAATTATTTGGCAGCGACCGATTCAACAGTACTGCAAAAAGGACGGGTCCGTTGAAAATCGTTATCGTCGGTCCAGCCTATCCTTTACGGGGAGCAATGGCACAAATGAACGCCATCCTCGGTCATCGTCTTTCGCAAAAACATGATGTGCAAATTGTTTCATTTACTAGACAGTATCCTTCATTGTTTTTTCCTGGCAAGTCACAGATAGATCCAGGGAAACCATTGTTCAATGTTCCCACTGTTTCATTGATAGATTCCATTAATCCAATCTCTTGGTACCGTGCTGCTCGATATATTACAAACCAAAAGCCAGACGTCATCATCTTCCGGTACTGGATGCCATTCTTTGCACCATGCTTTGGTTCGATTGCCCGACTGGTAAAGCGTAAATTCAACGCGCAGGTGATTTTCATTTGCGACAATATCATCCCGCATGAAAAACGTCCTGGCGATGGAGCGCTGACGAAGTATGCATTCCATTCTGCTGACGCGTTTGTTGTGTTATCGAAAGAAGTCGAGAAGGATCTCGTCCGCATTCTACCGAACGTACGATACATAGTATCTCCGCATCCATTATATGATGTCTTCGGCACACTTCAGCCAAAGGAAGAAGCACGAAAGAGACTTGGGCTTAAGGATGAACGCGTGATGCTCTTCTTCGGTTATGTTCGGTCATATAAGGGACTCAGCGTATTGATTGATGCTATGCTGAAAATTCAAGAAATGGTGCCGGTAACGCTTTTGATTGTCGGAGAATTCTACGAGGATGAAAAAAAATATCGAGCAATGATCCACGGGCATGGATTAGAAAGTTGTATCCGAATTTATTCTCAATATATTCCCAACGATGAAGTTGCGACTTTTTTTTCCGCAGCAGATGTTGTTGTGCTTCCTTACATTTCGGCGACACAGAGCGGTATTATCCAGATTGCTTACCACTTTAATAAACCTGTCATTACCACACATGTTGGCGGTTTATCGGAAGTGGTAATACATGGACACACAGGATTTGTTATCCCTCCGAATAATCCGGATGCACTGACAAAGGCAGTGATGGAATTTTATAATGAACATTGTGAAGAAGAATTTGCTAAGAACATTTCAGAAGAAAAGAGACAGTATGGCTGGGATAAATTTATTGAGCGGCTTGAAACTCTATTTGTGAAAAAAGCCTAACCTATGCAATACGATCCGATTAAAAAGATTTTTGGTGATGCGGCACGGAACAAACCATGGCTGCGAATTCTGTTCTACAAACTGCTCGGTGTGATGTTTCTACGCGAGTGGTATGTGAAGCGCGAACTCCGTCGACAACTGGACAATCATCGTGAACCATTCACCGTGTACGATGCCGGCAGCGGCTTCGGGCAATATTCATACTTTATTGCGAAACAATTTCCGCTTGCGATTATTTATGGCGTTGACGTGAAAGAAGAACAAATTGCCGACTGCAATCAATTCTTCCGCGCGATTGGTTTGATGCGGTGCTCCTTTGCCGTTGAAGACCTGACGCACATTCAGCATAAAGAGAAATTTGAGGTTATTCTCTCGGTGGATGTGATGGAACATATTCCGGATGATGTTGGAGTTTTCCAAAATTTTTATCGTGCACTTAAGAAAAATGGACAACTTTTCATCAATACACCGTCCAATTTAGGGGGATCCGATGCACATTCGGAAGGTGACCACAGCTTTGTCGAAGAACATGCGCGTAACGGCTATAGTGTGGAGGAGATACGGAACAAACTAGAGGCTGCGGGGTTTCACGTGGAGATGATACGCTACACGTATGGACATTGGGGCACCGTTGCATGGCGATTGGGCATCAAATTCCCGTTATTGCTTTTGAATGCCTCAAAGGCATTTTTTGTCTTGCTGCCGCTCTACTACCTCATCGTATTGCCGTTGGTTTTACCGATGATGTGGTTGGATTACAGTACCAAAAACAAAACTGGTACAGGATTGAATGTAGTGGCAAAGAAAGCCTGATGTTGTGTGTGCCGATGAGTTTGTTGAAAGTAACTCCTTTTCTCTGTATTATATTTTCAGGAGAGAATCGAAGCAAGCTCCTCATTGTCAAAAATTTCTCACAATATTCATGAGGGATTAAAATTATTTATGGCAAAGAAAGTAAGAGAACAGATACGTAACCCCAAAACCACGGCGGAACATCCCATCATCCAGCTGAAGTATCAACATCCTGTTGCTATTGCTATTATTTATCTCAGTTTGCTTTTGTTTTTCCATTCTATCATATTCGACGGCAAATCGTACCAAGGTGCAGATTCAATTGCCTCGCATAGCTGGGATACAATATATAAGGATGCTAAAGCAGAGGGAATTATTCCACTATGGAATCCGTATATTTTTTGTGGAATGCCGGGATATGCAAGTGTCACATTTGCAGTGGAAAGAACCTTTGACCTAACAGCCTTTGTGTGGGAAAAGATAGTCCGCACTGTGCTCACATATCTTTTCTTAGATGGAGGCCATCAATCAGGCACGTGGATACTATACTATTTTGTATATGGAATTGGTGTCTACTTTTTTATTTATCAGCGGCTAAAAAATAAACCGGTTGCATTGATTGTGTCGTTGATGACAATGTATGCGACGCGTGTTGCGATTTTGATTATGATCGGTCACGTCACGAAAATTGCCGTACTTGCATGGTTTCCCTATGTCTTTCTTATTGTGGATAAACTGCGCGAGAAGTTTAATATCCTTTTAGCTCTTTTACTCATTATTATGCTGCGGCTGTTATTAGAACCAACCCATGTACAATTCATATATTACATCTATTTGTCCCTGGGATTTTATCTGATCTTTTTCTTTGTTCGAGCAGTGATAAAAAAAGAGAACTGGAAGGGAATTCTTGTCAGCGGAACAACATTATTGCTTGCTACCGTTTTTGCCGTACTTATGGGTGCAGATCAATATTTGTCAACACTCGAATACAACCCATATTCGATCCGTGGAACAAATCCTATTACACAAACATCCTCAACATCACAAACAAAAACTATTAAGGGCGGCCTGGACTACGATTATGCAACAAGTTGGTCGTTCAGTCCCGGCGAGATGATGACTTTCTTTGTCCCTTCATGGTACGGATTTGGAAATCATCCTTACCAGGGTCCATTAACGCAAAACCAGGAAGTTAAATTCAACACGTACATAGGTCCGCAACCTGATGTTGATTCTCCTCAATATATGGGAGTTGTCGTTATCGTCCTTGCAATCGTCGGATTCGTCAGGTATCGAAAAGAACCGTTTGTTCAATATATGGGAATTATGATTCTATTTTCATTACTCGTCGCATTTGGGAAGGAGTTTTCACTACTTTACGATCTGTTGTATCGGTATCTTCCAATGTTCAACAAGTTCCGGGTTCCGCTGACAATTCTCATCCTCGTCCAATTCTTTACACCAATTCTTGCCGGGTACGGGATTGTATCATTTATTCCGGAATACAGGAAGAACTTGAGCTCTCTTCAGGTGAAACGATGGAAATATGCGCTTGGAGGCATTGGTCTCGGTATTCTTATTGCCGTCATAGGCGAGGGAGTAATCAAAGGAATTTATACGTCATTTTTCCCCCTCCAAGAAGTTGGAAATATTTTATCACGATACTATGGTCAGGATCCAAGAGTTCTTGCAATGGTATATGATTTTATTGTTTCTTCTGTCATAACGGATATTCTCGTAGGATGTGTTCTTCTTATGATTGTATTTGGTGCGTTCTTTTATTATCAGAAAGGAAAATTAAAATCTGCAACCTTATATGGCATACTCGTTGTTGCCATTCTTTTTGATCTCTGGCGTGTTGCATGGAAACCCTCAGACCCAAGGGATCAAAAGGAAAGTCTCCAATCTATACCGACACCAGATTTTATTAAGGTATTACAGCGAGACACAACACAGTTTCGTGTTTTAAAAATAACGGACGGACAGCCTGTGTACGGTGATAACTCGTATGCGTACTGGAGAATCCAGAATGCTTTTGGATATCAAGGCGCAAAGATGCGTATTTATCAAAACATGGTCGATGTAGCCGGGTTGGGAAATCCGCTCGTGTGGCAGCTTATGAATATTAAGTATCTTATGAGCAACAGAGACGAATCAAGTCCGGCATTAACTCAAGTGTACAATAGTCCAAATACAAAGGTCTATGAAGTTCGTTTCTGGCTCCCCAGAGTGTTCTTTGTGAATAGATGTGAGGTAAGCGATAGTCTGAGTACGCTCAATAATATAGCCGCCAGGTCATTCGATCCACGTGATATTGCTTATCTCCCTGAAAACATCAAAACGAAAATTGACTCACCGTCACAAGGTGCAGAAGCAACACTCGTGCATTATGGAATTCAAGATCTTGAAGTCCGCACAACGGCGACAGGGAATAATCTTTTATTTCTCAGTGAAGCTTATTATCCTAAGGGATGGAAAGCGTTTATCGATGGGAACGAGGTGAAAATTCTTCAGCTTGATTATTTGTTCCGTGGTGTTATTATTCCTCCGGGAACTCATACACTGACGATGAAATTTGAACCGGCATCGTTTGCAATCGGCAAGAGCATCAGCTTGGGAACGAATCTATTGGTCCTCGGGGGCATCTTAGTGTTCGGAATCCAATATGTAGCTCGAAAAAAGAAACAGATTTGAGTTGAACCTAAAAATGTCTCACTCGTGAAATGCTTTTTGTTTAAAGTTGGAATCATAAATCGTTAAAACGCATTTTTAGTCCAGACGCATGCTTTTTTAAGACGACCTATTGAAAGAATGGCTTATAATATGGACATGAGAACATTAAGAGAAAAAGTGCTCACGATCTCAACGAATGCAAAGGAAGGACACATTCCAAGTGCGTTATCTGTTTTAGATCTGATTTGGGTCCTTTATGATAGAATCTTAAAAGTTGATCCAACACACACACAATGGTCAGTTCGAGACAGGTTCGTCTTAAGCAAAGGACATGCAGCAATAGGATTGTATGTCGTACTTGCGCAAAAGGGATTTTTTCCTGCGTCTGAACTTGAGAATTTTGCAAAATTCGATAGCATCCTTGGAGGACATCCTGATAGAAATAAAATTCCTGGTGTTGAAGCTTCGACAGGATCTTTAGGACACGGATTTCCGCTCAGTGTTGGCATGGCACTAGGTTTGAAAATGAAAAAGTTCGCTTCTCGAGTTTTTGTGATTATCGGAGATGGTGAGGCAAACGAGGGTGCTGTTTGGGAATCAGCCCTCCTTGCATCACATCATAATTTAACCAACCTCTGTTGCATTGTTGATTACAATCATTCTACAGATCGGGCATTGCAAATTGGCGATATGGGAAAAAAATTAAATTCTTTTGGATGGGAAACTTGCTCTATTGATGGTCACAACCACGATGAAATATTTGATGCACTCCAAAAACATGGAGGTCAAAAACCCAGAGCCATTATTGCAAATACCATAAAAGGATTTGGCTGTACACAAATGGAAAATAATCCTGAATGGCATCATAAGTATCCGAAGCACGAAGAACTCCTGAGCCTCTTGAAGGGTTTACGATGAGCATGAGGCAACAACTTGTGCAGACTATAGAGTCTGCGTATAAACCAATGAGCAAATTACCTTATTATTAGGTGACAGTGAAGTCTTTGGTTTTAAGAAGGTTTTTGATGAATTTTCAGATAGAGTAAATAACATCGGAACTCTTAAAGGGCGATATTATGCTAAACTACGGATCTCGCTATAATCGGTTATATGGTGGTGGTTCATACAATTGCTTCATTCACAGTCAACACAATGTCACGACAACTTTCAGGACAAAAAATTACTATGCAGGGAAGACTATGAATCTAACAATGGATTTATTGGTATTAGTTTGTCTACCTTTGTACAATGACAGTGTCAAACACCAATTGAAAGAAGACATAATGATGAGATATCTTATGAGTTCTTTTCATTCGTCAGGTAGCATGCCTACTCCGTTATTCGAAAATGGTGTCCATAACATTAATATATTTATAAATGGAAATGTACCCAAGACAACATTGCCTTCGAGGAAAATATTTTCTATTTTGATATTCAGGAATCCGTTGAGGATGGATCCGGAGTATTGGTCGAACGGCTGAGCGCAATACGATCATAGTCTATTTGACGGATACAGCAATTAGCATAAACTGTAAAAGAATGTTCAGATGACAAAACGTGTACTCATTACAGGTATAACAGGAATGGTTGGGTCTCACTTAGCTGATTTCCTTTTGGAGAATACCGACTGGGATATTTTTGGAATGTGTCGTTGGCGTAGTCCTCTAGATAATGTTGAGCATCTGCTTGATCGGGCAAATAATAATGACAGGGTCCATTTCATATATGGAGATTTGTGTGACTATATTTCTTTGCAAAATGCTGTTGAGGAAAGCAGACCAGATTATGTATTTCATCTTGCTGCCCAAAGTTTTCCAATAGCCAGTTTTTCTTCTCCTCTGCAAACCCTAGACACAAACATCCTCGGGACTCAACGCCTTCTGGAGACATTACGTAAATGTCCCGGCATCGATCCAGTGATTCATGTTTGTTCTTCATCGGAAGTTTTCGGACGAGTCCCAAAAGAAAAATTACCCATTAATGAAGAATGTTCTTTCCACCCTGCTTCTCCCTATGCGATCTCCAAGATCGGGACTGATCTCGTTGGCAGGTTCCATGCGGAGGCATATGGACAACGAGTTGTTGTTACACGAATGTTCACACATACAGGACCGCGCCGTGGTGATGTCTTTGCCGAATCCTCTTTTGCTAAGCAGATAGGGATGATAGAGCATGGAATAATTCCACCTATCATAAAAACAGGCAACCTGAACTCCCTACGAACTTGGTCCGATGTAAGAGATGCTGTCCGGGCATATTTCATGCTTGTTACTGTGAACCCCATACCCGGTGAGTATTACAATATTGGAGGGACATTTTCCTGTACCGTTGGAGATATGTTAACACATCTTATTTCTATTTCATCCATCAAAGATTCAATCAAAATTGTAACTGAGGAAGCACGAATTCGTCCATTAGATGCCGATCTTCAGGTCCCTGATACAGACAAGTTTAAAAAACATACTGGCTGGGTGCCACAAATACCATTCGAAAAAACTATGCAGGATCTTCTGGACTATTGGCGTAATAATATTCAGAAAGGTCAACGATTCTTGACAAGATAGGTCAGTATAAAAGAATGGAAGGTCTTAGCAAATTGATCGCTAACATACAAGTGATGTAATAATAATTAATAAAACAATTTATAATTTCAGCATTATGATGATAGGTTTTGCCGGTGGAAAGAATAGAGCGATTGTTGACATCTGCAAGAATCTAATTATAGTATCATCAACCAATACCCCCAAGAGAAAAAAAACACATATTCTCATCGGTGGTATTTTATGTAAGTTCGTCGAGAGTGAGTTATCTTGTATTGAATAAAAGAGCCGTCTTCCTCGACCGGGATGGAGTAGTGAACAGGAAAATGCCCGAGGGCGATTATGTGAAGGAATGGAGTGAGTTTTTCTTTCTGCCGGGTGTATTTGAGGCTATAGAAATACTGAAGAGCAGAGAGATTCTTTCCATTATTATTACCAATCAGAGTTGTATTGCGAAGGGCATCATATCACAAGAACAATTGCACGAAATCCATGACAAGATGCAAAGGGAAATACAAATGCATAATGGTAACATCGATGCTGTGTATTTCTGTCCTCATGATATCTCAGATCGATGCGACTGCAGAAAACCGAAGACCGGTATGATATTCAAAGCCATTGAGGAATTCGGAAAAAAGGGGATTAGTATTCATTTGGGCGACAGCTATATGATCGGCGATTCAGAAAACGATATATTAACAGGGCTGGCCGCAGGGATAAAGACAATAAGGATTGGAAATTCCTTGGAATCCTCTATACCCTCAATAAAAAATTTATTGGAGGCTGTGAAAAGTATTTTCTAATAATTTTCCCTCGTTTATTTTTTAATTACTAGTCATAAAAACAAGAAAAACTGTTTTCACGATAATATGTATCTCAATAACAAAAATATCTTCTTAGCTGGCTCAACAGGACTCGCAGGCACTGCCATCATAGAATGGTTACTGAGATACCATCCTTCTATAAAGATACGAGCAGCATACCATTATACAGAACCGTTCATCAGAGATGGTCGGATTACGTATGTGCAGGGAGACCTCTCCTCGCTCTCCGAATGCAAGAGGATGGTAAGTGGCTGTGATTGTGCTATTATGGCTGCTGCTAGAACATCTGGAGCAACTGTCCTTACAGAACAACCATGGCAGCAAATCACTGAAAATGTGGTTATGAACACAGTGATGCTGCAAACCTTTTTCGAAGAAGGAATCAAACGGGTTGTCTATATCAGCTCGGCTTCCCTTTATCAGGAGTTGGAAGGATATATCAAAGAAAAAGATCTGGACCTAAACAAGGAGCCCTATGCAGCTTATATGGGCATCGGCTGGGTAACCCGTTTCACAGAGAAGCTCTGCACTTTCTGGCATCAGCAGGGCATGGAGATTGTAATCGCTAGGGCGGCCAATATTTTCGGTCCCTATGCACGATTCGATCCGGCAACCTCCAATTTTATCCCAGCGCTTATCCGTAAGGCAGTTGATAAGATGGACCCATTTGAAGTTTGGGGACATCCCGCAGTTACAAGGGATGTTGTCTATGTGGATGATTTTGCCAAGGCAGTTATCATGATGCTTGATAATTCAAACATACAATTTGATGTTTTTAATATCGGATCGGGTGTCAAAACAACGGTCGGCGATGTCGTACAATGGGCGTTACAATACTCTGGACACAACCCGACTCGTATCGTTTATAATGAACAAAGTCCTTCCACGGTACCTTCTCGGGTGTTGGATAATTCCAAGGCAAAAGCCATGTTAGGATGGGATCTGGAATATTCGGTTGCTGAAGGGATCGGCAAAACCGTCGCGTGGTGGAAAGAAAATCATAAGAGGTGGATAAGATGAAAACAGAAAAACATGATGCGATCGTTCTCTCAAGTGCTACAGAAAAGGATATACAGCGGGAATTTTCAGCAGCCTTGAAACAGACGCCGCTTCCCGACGATGAACTGCTACCGAACCTGGGCCTTTACCTCAGTTCAAAATCGCTGTCGAGAGTCCTGTTCTTCTATGAGATCTACCGGAAGATCGTCAACACCCACGGCATTTGCATGGAATTCGGCGTTCGTTGGGGTCAGACCCTGTCACTTCTTTCGGCCCTGCGCGGCATCTTCGAGCCATTCAACCGGCATCGAAAAATCGTCGGGTTCGATACGTTTGCTGGATTCAAAGGTGTCAGCAAAGAAGACGGAAGCCGGGCGAACTGCGCCGACGGATCATTTTCCGTCACCGAGAATTATGAACAGTACCTTGACAGGATTCTCGCCCTGCAAGAGCAGCTCAATCCCATATCTCATCTGAAGAAGTATGAGCTCGTCAAGGGTGACGCGGTCACAACGATCCCCGATTATTTGAAACGGCATCCGGAGACTATCATTTCCCTCGCAATTTTTGATTTTGATATCTATGCGCCGACCAAGGCCGCTTTGGAGGCAATCAAACCGTATATTTGCAAGGGAAGCATCCTTGTTTTTGATGAGCTCTGTGACGATATCTTCCCCGGTGAAACCCTCGCCCTCAAAGAAGTGTTCGGGCTAAGCAACTTCAGAATTCAGAGAATGCCAATGACTGCGCGCATTTCATATCTGGAGATAGAATGATAGCCGCTTGTAAGAATATTCGTAAGGACATTCTTGCGATCGCCAAGTCTAGCGGTCACGGTCATATCCCGACCTGTTTCTCTATCGTGGAGGCACTCTATGCCGTCTATGACTTCATGCAACACAAACCGGATAATCCCTCCTGGGTGGACCGGGATATTTTTATCCTGAGCAAAGGTCATGGAGCACTCGCACACTACTGTGTGCTTGCGAATTTCAAGTACTTCGATATCAACAAAGTACATGCGTTGGGTGCTTTCATGTCGGATTTCGGCTGTCATGCCGACCGATTGAAAGTGCCTGGCATTGAGGTATCGACTGGATCGTTGGGACATGGCATCGGTGTGGCAACGGGAATTGCGCTCGCCTTCAAGATCAAGAAGTCCCCGCGAAAGGTTTATACCCTAATAGGTGACGGTGAATCTAACGAAGGATCGGTATGGGAGGCCGTATTGGTCGCTGTCAGTAGGAAACTCGATAATCTAACCATCTTGTATGACGACAACCGCTCCCACTCCCGGGGACTCCAAATTCAGGACCCAGTAGCCCATTTTCGTGGGTTCGGATGCGACGTCATTGAATGCTACGGCCATGACCTTGTGGCTCTGAAAGAAGCTCTGCAACGCCCAGTCCAAGGAGTTAAGGTTATCGTCGCGCACACTGAAAAGGGCCACGGATCCTCTGTTCTTGTCCAGGACCAGTACGCTTGGCACCGGCGCTCGCCGAACGACGAGGAGTTCAATGCACTGATGAGGGAGCTCGATGAGAAAACAATTTAGGGACACCATCACAGATCTCGCCGCGGCCGACGACCGGGTTGTCATGATTCTCGGTGACGTCAGCGTCTACCTCATGAACGATTTTCAGCAGAAGTATCCTGATCGTTTCTATAATCTTGGGATCTGCGAAAACTCGATTATCAGCGTCGCCGCGGGGCTTCGTTCCCAGGGTTTCATCCCCTTTGCCCACACTATCGCCCCATTCATTACTGAACGCAGCTATGAACAGATCAAGATCGATATGTGCTACAACCGATTCGGGGGCAATATCGTTTCGTGCGGAGCATCGTTCGACTATGCATGGGACGGCGCAACACATCATACCTATACCGACCTTGCCATTCTACGTCTCTTGCCGGAGTGCGACGTCCTGCAGCCCGGTTCACGCAAAGAGCTCGACGTTCTAATGCGGAGCCGGTACGCAAGCGGAAAAACCACCTATTATCGGCTTTCAGACCACCCTCATTCTATTGATATGCCGGTGGAGTTCGGAAAAGGTGTGGTGCTCAAAGACTGCGGATCCGGTGTGACGATTATGACAGCAGGACCACTCATCGGCAATGTTCTGGAAGCATGCAAGGACATGCCGGTCAATGTCGTTTATTTTCATACAATCAAGCCCATCGATCATGAGCTCATCGCAAAATATGCAAACACGACGATTCTCATTGTTCATGACGCATTCGGTTTGCAGGAAGCGATTCATGAAGTACCCGGACTGAGGTCATCCTACCACGGACTCCCAGATGCATTCTGCGGGTGGTATGGAAGACTTGAGGATATACGCACCAAACTGGGTCTAGATATTCATGGGATTCGTATTCGGGTACAGAGCGAACTTTCATCCTGGAAAGGATGACGTTTTATGTTCTACAACAAGAAACACGTTTTAGTTACCGGCGGTACAGGATTTATCGGAAGACACTTCGTGGAAGCATTGATTGCGCAAGGCGCAAATGTCATCGTACCATTACATGAGCGGCCGCTGCCAGCCGAATTTACTTGTAAGGTCG
Organism: Bacteroidota bacterium; assembly: GCA_050013655.1. Classification (GTDB taxonomy): domain Bacteria; phylum Bacteroidota; class Ignavibacteria; order UBA10030; family UBA10030; genus Fen-1298. The sequence goes on from JBEKEV010000001.1 coordinate 405,886, forward strand.
AGGTTGCAACTGCTGACTTGTCAAGACAAGAAGACTGTCTAAGATTGATGCAGGGTATCGACTATGTTTTTCATGCAGCGGGCGCTGTAGCTGCGGCGGCGGTTACGACAAGCAATCCTATGGCCGCCATTACCGCCAATTTGGTCCTTACATCCCAGATCCTTCAGGCAGCATGGACAACAAAAGTGGAACGGGTCTTAATCTTCAGCAGCAGCACTGGGTATCCCGCTGTGAATCATCCTGTCAAGGAAGATGAGATGTGGATCGGCCCGACCCATCCTACATATTTCGGTTATGGATGGATGCGTCGCTATCTGGAGCGTTTGGGAGAGTATGTAACATCGAAATCCTCAGTAAAAGTAGCAATAGCACGACCTTCCGCAGTATATGGCCGCTATGATAATTTTGACGCAAAAACAAGCCATGTAATACCAGCACTCATTCGTAGAGCAGTCGCTAAGGAAAATCCTTTCGAGGTATGGGGTACGGGAGAAGATGTGCGAGATTCACTTCACGTAACGGATCTCGTCAGGGGATGTCTACTTCTGTTGGAAAAGCATCCGATTGCTGATCCTGTTAATATCGCTTATGGTAAGGGGTACTCAATCAAAGAGACTATTGAAATTATTCTTAAAGCTGCCGGTCATGAAAAGGTTGATGTCCGGTTTGATGCAACCAAGCCGTCGACCATTCCCTTCAGGATGATGGATATTGCAAAGGCCAAGGCACTACTCGGTTTTGAACCCTCCATTTCGTTCGAAGAGGGATTGCATGACACTGTTGCATGGTTTTCAAGTAGATCAACCAAATAAGCCGGATAGAAACGTTATGACTTCAAAAGAGTATAACCGGTAGCTTTGTCTTTGATCTGGAATCCGGCATGCAGCATTTGAAGCTGCAACGAAATTATCTCCCAGCGATGAATACATTTTATCGTTTAAATTCATAGATCGCAATAACATCAAATGCGATTTCGATCTTATCAAAGTGCAAGGAAAGGATTGACTTCATGATCTCGTTGGATATCTTAGATGCGTTTCGAAGTAAAAAATGCCTTGTGACTGGTGGGACAGGATTGATCGGCCGACAGGTTGTTGACATTCTGTGCAATGCCGGTGCAGTAGTTACGATTGTTTCTCTTGACAAGGTAAAGGTGCATGAATCTGCAGAGCATATCTTGGGAGACATCACGGACTTTCCCTTTTGCCGTGAATTGACAAAAGGTATTAATTTCGTGTTTCATCTTGCAGGCATCAAAGGATCCATCGAAGTATCTCGCACGCAACTTGCCAGTCATTTCGTGCCGACCCTGATGATGAACACAAACATGATCGAGGCAGCCCGGATCAATAATGTCTCTAAGCTAGTCTATACAAGCTCTATAGGCGCCTATGCTAATGCGGAGATATTCAAGGAGTCTGATTACCGTCTTGATAGCATGCCGATGGATTTTGCGGGCTGGGCAAAACGTGTGGCAGAACTACAGGTCCATGCATATTTTGTTCAGTACGGCATGGAAAATTTTGCTGTGGTCCGGCCATGCAATGTATATGGTCCCGGCGACAATTTCGATCCAGAAAACGCCATGGTAATTCCATCCTTGATGCATCGAATTCATAGCAAAGAAGACCCGGTTAAGATTTGGGGAGACGGAACCGCAATCCGGGATTTCGCTTACAGCCGCGATGTCGCCGAGGGCGTCATTCTTGCACTCCATCACGGGACGAAGGGTTCGTTCGTCAACCTTGGAAGCGGGAAAGGTCATTCCGTAAAAGAACTGGTCGAAGCACTCAGAAGTTTCATTGATTTTAATTATGAATTTGACACGACCAAATCATCCGGAGCTCCCATACGGGTTATGGATATCGCACTTGCCAGAGATACCATCGGTTACAATCCGACAACCTCTTTGGTGGATGGACTCAAGGCAACGTGGGACTGGTTCCTTTCACACCAGGACGAATATCTTAAGAAAAAAAATTACTTCAGGAGACAATAAAATGGAAATTGAAAATACCCAATTAGAAGGGGTGTTATTGATCAAGCCATCAATATTCGAGGACTTTCGCGGCGAATATGTTGAAACGTACAACGAAGAGGAGTATCAGAGAAAAGGCATATCCTGTAAATTTATTCAGGATGACATATCCATTTCAACCCGGAACGTTTTGAGGGGCATTCACGGAGATGCCGAGACATGGAAATTGATTTCCTGCATGTATGGAAAATTCTATTTTGTTGTGGTGAACTGCGATACCGAGTCGCCACATTTTGGCAAATGGCAATCTTTTACGCTCTCGGATAAAAACCGCTGGCAGGTGCTTGTTCCACCTAAATATGGCAATGGGCATCTCGTTCTCAGCGATGTGACCATTTTTCATTACAAACAAACTACTTACTACAACCCAAAGGGGCAATTTACCTATGTGTGGAACGATCCACGTCTTAAAATATGGTGGCCAATTAAAAATCCAATAATCTCACGTAGAGATGAGGAGGGTTGTTTTGTCTGAGCTAAACGGATTAAACATTTTAGAAAGCAACCTTCTGTTAAGGGAAACTCTCGATACCAATAGTTTCGCTAATTTATTCGGAACCACATCAGATAATATTGATGCAATCTGTGGAGAGATAATAGAGAAATTTGACTTTTGCTATAAAATTATTTCAGAGAAGGAGAGAGACGAAATCATTCTCTCGGTGCTTAAAACTATCGACAGTGGAGATCTTAAACCTTCCGGTAAGAATCGAAAAGGCGACTGGGAAAAAGGATGGCAAGAAAACCTCGACGCATTCATTGCAAGCAATTATGATGTCTCACAATTATCGCCGAAATATATTTCAAAATACAATATTTCGCGAGTGTTTTCACGATTCGTAAAACCCATAGACAATCAGTTTGAGTTAAATTTTTATACCGTCTTCCGACACTTTCTATTCAACATTTACTTCAAGCCGTATAAAAATATCTTCGAGTTTGGGTGCGGCTCAGGTTACAATCTGGCTATCATCAACAAGTTGTTTCCAGACAAGCATCTTACAGGACTTGACTGGGCCGAAAGCTCCATAAAGATCGCTGACGCATTAGGAGCGGGCCTTCAAGCTTCTATTTCGGGAAAATTGTTTGACTATTTTCAGCCAGATTACAGCCTCGACATTACGTCGGATTCGGTGGTAATCACATTGAACTCCCTTGAGCAGCTCGGGGGTAATTATAAAACATTTTTAGATTTTATCTTGAATAAAAAACCTGCACTTTGTATCAATGCCGAGCCAATTCTTGAGATGTATGATGATAACAATCTGATGGACTATCTTGCAATCAAATATCACAAGACCAGGAATTATCTTGCCGGATACTACGATGCGCTCAAGAAACTTGAGTCTGAAGGAAGAGTAAAAATCATCAAGGCGCAACGGGTACGTATCGGCAACTTGTTTCACGAAGGATACTCTTTTATAATCTGGAATGTTGTACAAAACTAAAAAACACTATGATTATTACACGAACACCTTTTAGGATTTCATTTTTTGGAGGCGGTACCGATTTTCCAGCATGGTATCGTGAATACGGCGGGGCAGTGATTTCTACATCTATTAATAAATATAGCTATGTCCATTGCCGCAAGCTTCCACCATTTTTCGACTATAAACACAAGGTTGTTTTTTTCTCAAAGCAAGAAGCGTTCAATGAGATCAAAGAAATCCAGCATCCCGCCGTTCGTGAAACTTACAGTTTCATGAAAGTGAGCGAAGGTCTCGTAATGCAACATGATGCTGATCTCCCATCCCATTCTGGATTGGCTTCAAGTTCCGCCTTTACTGTCGGGCTTTTACACGCACTCTATGCACTGCAGGGAAAGATCGTAACTAAAAAACGGCTGGCGCTTGAAGCAATTCACATTGAGCAAGAAATGATTAATGAGGCAGTTGGTTCCCAAGATCAAGTTGCGGTTGCCTTTGGCGGTCTAAATAGAATAGATTTTTCTTCAAATCATAATATTGAAGTAACACCTTTAACTATCGGCGAGACAAAGTCTCAAATGCTTCAAGATCGACTCATGTTATTTTTTACCGGTTTCGCACGATTTGCAGTGGAAATCGAACAGGATAAGCTGAAAAACTTAAATAGCCGATATAAAGAATTGAAATCCATGCATTCAATGGTTGATTCGGCTGTCGATATATTAAATGGCGACTCAGAAAACCTTGATGATTTTGGCAAATTGCTTCATGAAACCTGGCTTACAAAAAGATCACTCTCAACTAAAGTATCGAATGGATATATAGATGATATTTATAAAACTGCTCTTAATGCAGGAGCACTTGGCGGAAAGATTTTAGGTGCTGGTGGAGGCGGTTTTATGTTGTTTTATGCAAAACCTGAATATAAAGAATCGATTAAAAAAGCTTTGGATAAATTACTGCATGTTCCCTTTCGATTTGATACTTTAGGGAGCCAGGTAATTTATTATTCAGAAGATTTAGTTTGACAGACCATGAAATCAAATGTACCTATCAAGGAATGGAAGACGTTATCCAGTAGTGTTGTATTTGAGGCTAAGCATTGGTTTAAGATTATTCAAGACACAGTAGAACTTCCTAACAATCGCATTGTTGATGACTACTATCGCATTGAAGCGCAAGACTATGTATTAATTTATGCAAGATCGAACGAAGGGAAAGTCCTTGTTGAACGTCAATATAAACACGGTTTGGGTAAAATAACAACTACTTTTCCTGCCGGTTTTGTTGATAAGAGCGAAAAACCGCTTAACGCCGCAAAAAGAGAACTCTTGGAGGAAACAGGTTTTCAGGCAAAAACATGGAAGCATATCGGCACATTTACTCTTGATGGTACACGCAATTATGGGAGAGCACATTACTTTATTGCCGAAGGATTAAAACAAGTTGCAGAACCCCAACAAAGCGATATGGAGGAACTTGAGGTTTCATTTTTATCAATTGACGAACTTCTTTCAGCAATAGCGCAGGGTGAACTATCTTTGCTTCCCGGAATATCGATAATGGCTATTGCAACAAATCCATTATTTGAAAACTTATATAAAATTGTCGAGCCGGATGAATGAAAGCAATAGTACTTGCAGGAGGAAAAGGAACAAGACTTCAGAGTGTGATCAGCAACCTTCCAAAACCCATGGCACCAATTGCGGGAAAACCTTTTCTTGAATATTTACTGCTACAACTTAAATCATTTGACGTACATGATATCATACTAAGTGTTGGATATAAAAAAGATAGCATTATTTCCTTTTTTTCGAATGGTTCAAAATGGGATATTAATATCACCTATGTTCCAGAAAATGTACCACTCGGTACTGGTGGAGCAATCCAGGAAGCTCTAAGGTTTATCGATGATGAGTATATTCTCGTCCTTAATGGGGATTCATATATAAATGTTGATTTAACTCAATATATTAATTGGCATTTTCAAAAACGGTGCAAGGCTTCAATCGTTATAACAAAAATGGACGATACAAGCCGCTATGGAGCTGTTGAACTTGATATAGAAGATAGAATCAATAATTTCATTGAAAAAGAAAAAAGCAAGGAACCGGGATGGATAAATGCTGGTGTATACTTATTTCATCGATCAATTTTCCAAAATAAATCTCCGTTAAAATTTTGTTCACTCGAAAAGGAAATTTTACCAAATCTTATTGAAAAAGGACTTTATGGTCACCGATGTCGTGGTGCTTTCATTGATATAGGAACCCCTGAGTCATTTAATAGAGCAGCGAATTTTTTTTCTAATATCTGAAATAGTGATTGAGCTATGACGAATGACATTTCTGAAAAAGATGTATCAAAGTTACTTTCGATTGTTATTACCGGCCGCGATGATGATTACATGCCGGATTTCTTATATCGAATTACAACAACTATTAATTTCATTGCTCGTAATCTTGATCGGCTTGGCCGATTGAAAGATGTAGAAATTGTTGTGGTCGATTGGGGTAGCGGAAAGCCTATGTCACAGACATTGAATCTATCCCGTCCGGCCGTACAAATTTGCCATTTTCTATACATTCCTCCTGAACTCATCAAAGAAGTCCAGAATGGCAAAGATAATTTTCATCCCGCGATATCAGTGAATGCCGGTATCAGAAAATCCTCGGGGAATTTTATAATGCTTTCCGCCGCAGATACAATTTTTACTCAGTTTTCACTTGAGTCCCTCCTGAAATTACTTGAGGGCGCACATCAGTTCCCGATTAACATAGAGCAAACATATTTTATATGTTCACGCCAAAATGTGCCTTGGCAATTTGTAAAAAGTCGGCCAACACTTGATGAATGGGAAAAATTTTTACTGACAACTGCAGGAGAGCATAATAGATTTAGAGAGGGGGCAATAAACAGTATTTCATCTGCCGCTGGTTCTATAATTATGCATAAACTTCTTTGGTATGAATTAAGAGGTCTCGATGAAAAACTTGGTGGTTGGGGTTTTAATGACATTGACTTGAGTCTGCGAGCATCGCAGAAGTATGCATGGCTTGAGCTTACTTGCATTGGTGTATCATCGTTCCACATGTCACATATTCCTTATGATCAACGTCCTGTTGAAAAACAAAATTTCAATGCTCATTTTTATCGCAAAGATATTCAAGCCAACAACGAAAATTGGGGACTTAATAAATATCCGTTACAATTGATAAATTCATGTTTTAATGATATATCCAAAATTCCAGAAGAGGTCTCAAAATTAAGCGGTGAATATTTTTCTGGAAAAACCTCTCAAGAATTACAAGTCGAAATTCAGAATTACGAATTTTCAAATAGAATACTGAAGAATATTCATTTTTTTGATTATGCTTGGAACTTGCAACTCCCAATAATTGATATAGAACCCCTATTGTTCTTATCGTGGTATTCTCTCTTATATAACCCTCGATGCTATGTTCAATATGGAATAAATCAAAATAACACCGCAAATATCTTTGCTGTAGCCCAATATTGCCCAGGCACAGAAATCTATGCTCTTAGCAAATGGAGCGGATTGGATTCTGAACCGACACCGGTACGTATTGCATCAAAACTTAGCAGAGAAACTCTTCACAGAGGGTACATACGTTTTATTAACGGAGACTTAAGTAACGCTGTAGAACGTCTTCGATTATCTTTTATTGGAAATTTTTCTATTGACCTGGCGTTTATTCAATGCGGTATGAATAACGATGACATGATAGTCCGAATATCGGAAATAATAAAAATAATATCACCTGGCGGCGTATTAATCATCAATTGTCTTAATAATATTCAGCTACGATATCTCTTGGATAAGATAAAGCTCAGAAACCCTCAGATGACATTTATCAGAAGTAAAAAAGGAAAAGTTATATTGATGCTGAATGCTGTTTTATCCGATAAACTTCAGACAAACAATGAAATGTTTGTTGATTTTACCGGAATAAAAAATTATGGCTGTTTACTAAAATTGAATATTAACATTTATCTGAAAAGTATTGTTAAAATTATTAATGTAATGATACGACCATCATTGTACCCGGAATATTTCAAGAGTCTCCATAAGCGTATTGTAACCTAATGAGAGGCTGTCCGTCGTTAGCAAAAGTTGCTAACCTTTCCACGAAGCATAACTTGCTTTGATAAAAGGAAATCGAGATATCAGGGAAATTCTAAAGTATTCATATGATAACAACGAGAAATATTCCAACGTTTGGGAAAATGATGACAGTTGCTTTCCTTAAATTTATCTGCAATAAAATTTCACGTGTGAATTGGAATCAATTCATCAAAGATAAAATCACATAAAAACAATGTTGGCATTTATAAAATCTGCAACAAAGAATTCCCTTATATATGGCATAGGAAATGTATCTACAAAAATAATTGGATTCATACTACTGCCACTTTATACATATCATCTTTCTGTTCAGGAATACGGCATACTGGGCATTCTTGAAGTTTCATCCCAGTTGGTTGTTTCAATCTTTGGGTTAAGTTTATCCTATTCTTTTTTCCGTTGGTACTGGGATAAAGAATATGCCGACATGCGGCATTCTATTATGTTTACATGCCTGTCAGCCCTTTTATTCGTTGTTCTGATATTAATAGGAACAGGTGTAGTATTTGCATCAAAACTCTCAATGATCTTATTTGATTCACCCCGATATTCCATGTTAGTAATATTACTTGTTATATCATCCTCACTTCAAATACTTGCATCTATTCCTTCTTCGTTAATGCAGCTCCAGCAACGGTCCTTATTATTTACTGTTGTAAATACGAGTCAGTTAGCAATCACTTTAATAGCTACGATTATCTGTGTAGCCTCTTTCAAGATGAATGTACTTGGTATTTATATTGCTCAAATCATCGGTGGTATTGTATATTTTCTGTTTCTGTTAAAATATATTCTTGATAATATAGTATTCAGGTTCAATTTTAGGATATTAAAAGGAATGCTTTCTATAAGTATGCCTCTAGTTTTCGGCTCTATTTCTGGAGTTATAATAAATATCGCCGATCGATACATGCTCCGATACTTCGGTCATCTATCCGACGTAGGCATATATTCGTTAGGTTACAAAATTGCAAATACAATCTATGTAGTTGTGGTTATGTCTATTAATCTTGCCATCACACCGATGCTTTATAAGATTATGGATGATCCAAATAATAAAAGAGTATATTCCAAGGTAATGACTTATGTAGCACTGGGAGTTATGTTTTGCGTGATGGGCATATCATTTTTTGGCCGCGAAATCATAAAGGTTATGGCCCAGAATCCAGAATATTGGAATTCTTATAAGGTAATTCCCTTTATTTCTTTCGGTATATATTTTGGCATGTTAAAAGATATTTCTGCTGTTGGATTAAATCTGACAAAGAAGACAAAAATCATTTCTGTTATTGTTGTTACGATTTCAATTGTGAATATCTTGGCGAATGCTTTGCTCATTCCAATATTTCAAACCATTGGAGCAGCTATTGCTTCACTCATCTCGCAATTTCTTTTCTTTCTTCTCATGTATATCTTTGCTCAACGATACTACTTTATTCCCTACGAGTATGTGAAATTGTTCTTGCTCAGTGTGGTCGGTATGATAATAATATTGATGGGTTCTTTGGTACAGGACGTACAAATTTCTGTTAGGCTTTTGACAAAACTGTGCCTGCTTGCATCATTTCCATTGATTCTTTATGTGCTGAAATTCTTTGAACCCATTGAAATAGATAGACTCCACGGTGTGTTGATAAAATGGAGAAACCCCATACATTGGAAGAACAATCTTGGGGAGTTATTTAATAAACCTGTCTAATAAGTGGATGAATTGCGTAATAAAGAATTTTTATCTAACTAGAGAATGAATTTTCTATTAATCAACACCTTTAACAATAAGTAAAGCAATTGAATAATGAAGTCGGAATTATTTAATACTCCTATCCTTTTTCTCATCTTCAATCGTCCGGAGACAACCGAAAAAGTATTTCAAAGGATTCGGGATATTCAACCGCGCCGGCTCTTCGTATCAGCAGATGGACCACGTCAACACAAAACGGGTGAAGACCGGCTCTGTGCCGAGACACGAAAGATTGTTGAAAAAGTAGATTGGAAATGCGAACTCCAGACAAACTTTTCGAAAAAGAATTTGGGATGTCGAATAGGTGTCAGCTCCGGCATCGACTGGTTCTTTCGTCACGTAGCCGAAGGAATTATTCTTGAAGACGATTGTGTCCCGGATAGTTCTTTCTTTCGTTTCTGTGATACTCTCCTGGAGTATTACAGGAATGACGAGAGAATAATGCATATAGGCGGTGCTAATTTCCAGGATGGAAGTACACGCGGGGATGGCAGTTACTATTTTTCGAATATCAATCATGTGTGGGGCTGGGCTACATGGAAGCGCGCATGGGATTTATATGATGTTGAGATGAAATCCTATCCTCAATACTTGCATGAGGAAAAACTACTGCAACTCTTCCCCGATCCAACTATACGCACGTATTGGAAAAGGAACTTCGATCTCGTCTATGAACATAAAAAGGATACATGGGATTTTCAGTGGCAATATGCTACTTCCTTCTATCGGGGACTCGCTCTTATTCCCAACAGGAATTTAATATCAAATATTGGATTCGACCAAAATGCAACACACACGATAGATAATTTTTACACACTGGCCAATCGCCCGACTGCAAGTATCGCTCAGATCATTCACCCGGAAATCATTGTACCCGATCTCTATGCCGATCGTTATACTTTTAAAAAATATATGAACCCCAACAAATTTAATAAAACGCGGCAAATGATTCGACGCTGGTTGAACAAAATATATTTTCTTTGAAAGGTAACACGATTGATTTGCAAGATATGCGATAGCGCAACTTCTAAAATATTCCGCAGAAATATACTCAACCGTTATGATGTAGATTACTTCCAATGTTCGTCATGTGGATTTATACAAACAGAAGAACCGTATTGGCTGAATGAAGCTTATCGTGCACCTATGACAATTGAAGATACTGGAATAATAAAGAGGAATGTTTTATCTGCAAAACGAACCAGCACAGTACTCTATTTCCTTTTTAATAAAAAGGGACGCTTTCTGGATTACGGCGGGGGCTATGGCCTTTTTGTACGATTGATGCGTGATTACGGCTTCGATTTTTATTGGACAGACCCCCACACGGAGAATCTTTTTGCACGAGGATTCAGTCTCAATAGCGGAAGCGATGTGCCTATCGAACTCTTAACCACATTTGAATGTTTTGAACATTTCGCTGATCCCCTGCATGAAATAGAGAAGATGCTTTCGATATCTCGTTCTATCTTATTTTCAACCGACACATTTACATCCGGAACACCCGATCCGGAGCAGTGGCAATACTATTACTTTTCTCATGGACAACATATCGCCCTCTATTCCATCGCATCTCTCAAAAGAATTACCGAAATATTCAACTTGCATCTTTATACAAATGGGAAAAGTTTCCATTTATTGACGCCAAAAGTGTTGAGCAGTACAGTATTCGATGTATTGCTCAAATCATCATTGCTCGGTATTCCATCAATAATAAAGATGCGTATGGGAAGTAAAACAAAAACCGATTCGAATGCAATTGAGCGTAGAACAAACCCGCTCGATCAGAGGGAAAAATGAACGTTCTCTTTGACCCGCAAGTATTCTCGTTTCAGGAACATGGCGGAATATCAAGGTATTACTACCAACTCTTTAAAGCATTTTCAGGCATGGAAGGTATTACGCCTGAACTCATTATTAAGTATTCGAATAACAGGTACATAACCGATATCGATGATATTCATGTTAAACAATTCTTTCCTGCACACAGGTTTAAAGGGAGGAATGAAATTATAAAATTATTAAACCGTATCTATGTCCGAAAGAGCTTTTCCAAACGACCTGGTGCGTACGTATTTCACCCGACATACTACCACCCATATTTCCTCGATTTTATCGGCGACATGCCGTTTGTTCTCACGATTTATGATATGGCGCATGAACATTATCCTCATATGTTCAGCAGATTTGATTTTACATCTGAGCATAAAAAGAAGGTGGCGCTGAAAGCGAATCGTATTATTGCCATTTCTGAACATACGAAAAATGATATCATCGCATTACTAAAAATACCTGCTTCGAAGATTGATGTCATCCCGCTTGCTACCACGTTATCACGCACAGATGCAAAAGCGCCGTCTCTTCCTGTGCCGGATCATTTCATTCTGTATGTCGGCAAGCGTAATACGTATAAGAATTTTTTCTTTCTCCTGCAGGCAGCCAAGGTGTTCTTCAAAACAGATACAAAATATTTCTTAGTATGCGCCGGGGGGAGCACATTTACCAAACAAGAAATCCGTGAAATTGAAAGGTTGCACTTGTCCGAACGTATCATTCAAATACAAGTCGACGATACTCTCTTAGCATATCTCTATTCAAAAGCACGGGCATTTGTCTATCCTTCACTCTATGAAGGGTTCGGCATTCCTGTCCTGGAGGCATTTGCCTGCGGTTGTCCGGCGATAGTAAGCAATAGGAGTTCGCTGCCCGAGGTAGGCGGGGATGCTGCACAGTATTTCGATCCGGAAAATCCGGCAAGTCTGATAACAGCACTCTCTGAAGTACTGAACAATAACGATGCAGCCGATCACATGAGAGAAAAGGGATTGGAGAGAGTAAAACTATTTTCTTGGGATGATACTGCACGAAAAACTCTTGAAACGTACAAGAAAGTACTTCGTTAATGGTATACAAAAGAGAAATAATCTTCAAAATATGTTTTACCGGTAAATCTCAACCCACATTGCAAACTAAATAAATATGACCACCAAAATAAAATCACATAAAGGAAGTAAAAATCCTAGGACAACTTCTAAAAAGAATCTCACCGATATAAATTATCAAGCGCACGAAGTTCATATCGAAAACATGGTAAAGGAAAAAGAGCAAAATTTGTTTCACATCAGGAACCAGGACTGTGCTGCCTATAAGTTGACGGCAGAGCCGTTGAAGAATCTAGAACCTTTTTTCGATGCAAAAAAAACATGGTTAACAGTAGCAGATTATAACGGCCTAGAAGCAAATTATTTAGTGCAGCAAGGACAGAATGTCGTGGCGTCGGATATTTCGGATGCTCTGCTCAAGGAAGTGAAAGCCGAAGGCCTTATTCCTGAATACAGCAAACAGAACGTTGAAAAACTCACGTATGGTGACGACTCTTTTGATTATGTGATGTGTAAAGAAGCGTTTCATCACTTCCCGAGAGCGTATTTGGGACTTTATGAAATGATTCGTGTGAGCAGAATGGCAACCATCCTTCTCACTGAGCCAATTGATATACTTTCTAAAATGTCGCTGCTCGTTCTGATCAAAAATATGTGTGACAGGATACATCCATTATTGATCAATAAACTCTGGAAAAATCGTTTTTCATGGGAAACTGTCGGCAACTATGTGTTCAAAATTTCTGAGAGAGAAATCGAAAAAATTGCTATGGGCATGGGACTCCCCTATATCGCATTCAAGAGATATGAAATCTTTGCAACTCATAAGAACATTGACGGCTTGTCGGATGTCCCGCTCAATCAAAAGGTGTATAGAAAAATAAAAATGAAATTGGCTATGAGGAGTATAATAAGCTCGGTGGGAATCATTCCTCACAGTTCGTTGTGCTGTGTTGTATTTAAGGAACAGCCAAGCGAGGAAATTGTAAAAAAAATGAAAGAAAAAGGATTTATTACTATTCAACTACCTTCAAATCCATATTTGAAGTGAATTCAATCCAGATGAAATGCCTGCCTATCAGAGAACTTGTAAAGCATCGATCTTCTTTCGTAGTTGCTATAAATATTTAACGGCTTATAAAAACGGAATCTGGATTGATGAGAAAGAAATGTTATGTTGGGGCGGCTTCGCTAAGAATTTTAGCCAGTGATCCAGCGATTTCTTTTCTATTGAAACGGCGTACAACACTCATATTGGTCTGAAAAGTATGCACGCAGTCAAAGAATTCTTGACCGCTTGAGGTATAAGGAAAAATCATCCCTGCCTTCGATTCATCTAGGATTTGTCGGATTTCCTCATTGTCCTCTCCGAACGCAATGATAGGTTTGCCGGAACGAAGATATTCGAAGAGTTTTCCGGGTACGTGGCGTTTTTCCGTTGCGCATACCATCACATACGATGCAGCGCCTAATTCTTCAATCATTTTATGGTAGGGGAGAAATCCCTTAAATTCTATCCGGTCGCTCAGCCCTGCATCCATTATTGATTGCCGAATACCCGGACCGACTGTTCCGATAAAAACAATCTTGAGATTCCTTCCGTTGTGTATTTCCTTTTGAAGAGTTGCCCAGAGTGATTTTGGATTTTGATAATCGAAAATATTCCCTGCATGTAAAAGAATTTCTGATGCCGGTACACTCTTTGGAATAAAATCATGAAACGCTTCTTCGTTGTATCCCCAATACAGAACGTGTGATTTATTTTGGATAGCAGGATATCGCCGTGCATAATCCTCCTTCATACTTTCTGCAACAAACACTATGTGTGAAGCTTCTTCAAGGACAGATCGTTCTAGGCGGCGGTCAAGTGCAAGTGTAAGTACGCTTCGCTTGAAGTCACGATAGTACGTGATATCAACCCACGGATCGATGAAGACAGGAATATGCGGAATACCGAATTCCTTGCTCAGTTTTTTCCCAACCAACAATGTTGTATGCGGAGGGCCAATAGATACAATTGCCTGAATGTTTTCGGATCGAAGAACCTGTTTTCCTTTGCGGACGGCATTCCAGTACCAGCCAATTCGTGCATCCGGGACAAAGAGATTCATCCGTATCCAGATTGCAAGTCGATGCCGCACTCCGCGATTGGTCGTTGATATTGTTTCCGACGCTGTCAATGGCGCGTTCTTTTCTTTTCCTAACAAGCGGCGGTAGAGGCCGAATGGTTCGAGGGCCCGTGCTTTGAAGACTTTCAGATCTGGATCAACTTCCTTGAGCAAGGATTCATCTCGAGAAGAAAATGTGTCGTCATCGGCAGTGAGAACAATCGGCTGCCATCCAAATCCCGGCAGATGCTGGATCATCTTTAACGGCCAGTGCAGGGTTGCTTTGCCTGACGGAGGCCAGAAATATGTGATGAAGAGAACTTTTTGCATAATCATTTCGAGGTATTGCATTATTGCCTCGTTAATTTACATTGAATCTCATGGAATGTCAAAGTAAGAGAGGAAATTATAACCCATCCAAAGAATAGCTGCTATCAATACCACTGTTGTCATGCCCGCAGATTTTTAGCGGGCATCCAGGTCTTAGTAAATCAAGGTTCTGGATTCCCGATTAAAACATTCGGGAATGACAATATGTCCTCGAAGGATTTCTATTCACAGATTGAACCGAGTTCGAGAGAAATAGGTGCGTTCTTCTGTCTTAGCTGCGTTCTTGGCATCTCATCGAAGGTTCTTCCGGAAAGTTCGCGACCGGCTTCTTTCTTGCGGACGCCGCCCCATTGTTTGAAGAAGAATGGGACATTCATTTCGCGGCAGCGGCGTTTAATCTGTGTGACCCAATCCCGCTCCATTGGACGCGCACCCGGACCCGATTCGCCGCCGACAATAACCCAATCAATTCCTCTCAGCGGAAGTCTTGAGATGGGGCCAAGGAGCGGTTCTAAGGAAAGAAATCGTACAGCAGCAGGTACTTTAACCAGTTCATGGATCCGGTTTGTATATTTTTGAGATTCGACACTGACGCCCATCCAGACATTTTCCGGCCACGGAAGATATGGCGCTATGCGCACCAATCGATCCGACCTCTTTGTGAGTATCTGAAACGTATGCCAATGCGCACGCCTCATGGTATCAAAGACTTTTACGATAAAATCGCAGGGCACATCTTTATGCAATAAGTCGCTCATGGAATTGACAAAAATGACGCGCGGCTGCTTCCATTCGAGCGGCAATTCGACAATATCTTCCTGAAGAGTCACTTTGAAGCCATTCCGATAGCGGGACGAACCCATTGCCTGCAATCGTTTTGCCATCCGTTCGGAATAGCAGTTCTTGCAGCCCGGACTGATTTTACTGCATCCGGTTACAGGGTTCCAGGTGGATTCAGTCCATTCTATGGATGAGAGCTGGGACAATTAACTACATTGACCCCGACAAAGAATATATTTTGTATACCATAAGATCAAGCTTCACCATTCTGACTATCAGAGCCTGCAAATTCGTTAATATTCCAGTTTGTCTTTTTCTGCTTTATCGTCCATTCTTTTAGCGTCTGCTTCATATCCTTTTGCAAGATTATTTAAAATAGTTGCGGTATTTGGAAATTTGTTTTTGTGGATGTTCGAAAGTCCTTCAAAGTATTTTTCATGTCCTCTTTCGATATCGCCTCCATCAAATGGTCCTCTTGTCGAAGAACTTCTTTTTTCCCAGGTCGCAGAGTAGAACCCTCTCTTAATGTCCTCTGTGTTAATTACTTCAATAACATTACATATTTCATCTGGTGGCCAGCTTGCAATATTTTCAGGATATTGTGCTAACAATCGTCCTATATGCATGTCTGCAACCTCAATTCGATGATTTTTTACCGCAAGTTCTCTAACTTTGTTAATCCAGCTCCAGAGAAACTCAGCATCAATATTTCCTTTCCCATCAACACCTGGAATGATATCCCACGAATGTAATAATTCAAAAGCTTTTTCTGCTCTGTTTTGAATTTGTTCATTTGATAGTTCGTGAGTTTCTGCTTCAAGTATTTCATCATTGTGAGGTTTATACATACATTTCAATGCATCAATGAAAAAGTCAGGGTTATTTGATAGTTCTTCATGAAGTAATTTCAGATTTCTATTGTTGTCATATGAAGCTAGCAATGGGAGATAATACCATTCCAATTTAATTAGTGTTTGTTTATCTACGTTATTCCTTTTACTAAGAGACTTAAACAGTTGTTCTACCTCATAACCTTGTAAGTGCACATTTTCAATAGATTTTTCTGTGGCTGCCTTTTCTAGTATCTCAACGATTGTATTGGTTGGAATATCTTCAACAAAATGACAACAAACATCAATGGCGCTTACGTATCTTTTATATTTAATTAAGCAATTAAGCCCAATTACTTTTTGATCGGTGGGGATATTCCAAAAGTTAGGGTCCACTGTTGACCAATATTCTTTTTTTATTTCATCATTTGTTGAATCAATGAAATCCCAAAGTTCCTTTGTTGGATTTAATGGAACAAATACTTGGGCTAAAGCTATATTATTAAATCCCTTTTCTCTTAATTTACCATACAGTGCAAAAGTCCAATCAAGACCTTTTGACATTGATTTTCTAAATATTAGAAAGTGAATGAATCCCCAATAATTCTTCTCTTTATTTAATTCATCACAAAGAGATAGTATTTCCGATTCGTTTTCCACAATATATCCAAATGTATTTCCTAAAACCCTTGGTAATTTTACTGTAAGGCTTAGTTCTACTATTTTTTTAATTCCATATTTGTTATAAATATTTTTTATAGATTCAATTCGTCTTTCATGTACATTTCGCTCATGTTCTTCATGAGATATTTTTTTGTACTGATGACCTTCTGGAAATCTTGGCCAATAGTCATTGAACATCCACGTTGATTTTTGAATTTCATCTGACGGTTCTAATAACGCGTAGAGTTTTTCATATCGGCTTAATTCTGGTTCTCTCAGAGCCCAATCTGCATCGGGGTACGAACGATGGTCAGACAATATGTTTCGCAAAGTGTGCCATGAGGAAAAATCAATCTGTTTCACCTTATCTAAGTTTGACTCAATAAATGATAGAAGTTTATCTCTATCGTTGGAACTTAATTTAGTTGATTTCTCAATTAATGCTGAGAGTTTTGTTTCTGAGAAATCAAATATTGTAAGCAACAAATCGACCACGGCCGTATGAGTATTCCATATCTCTTGATAGGTATATGATTTCTCAAAACTTAGACCAAACACTCTCCATCTCATTTTGTGTGTGAAATTACCGATACTATGGCCTTCTGGAAGCATGCGAATTAACAAAGTCCATGCTACTTCTCGTTTCTTTTTTGCGATTAGCTTTAGGACTTCAATTCGTTCCTCAAAGGGCGAAAGTGTTTGATAATGCCAAGGTTTAAAAATATCAACTAAACTGTTTATTGGTCTGTTAGATAACCTTCCTCCTGGATCTATAGCTGAAAGTCGAGCTAAAACGAGCGATGCTCTTGATAAATACTCGGGTAACCATGCAAGACTTTCTAATGCCCAAAGAAGTCCTGTATGATAGCTTTGAGGACTTATAAAACCAGGGTCTTCTTCAAACAATGCAGCAATCGGTGATTTGTCAAGTAGAAGATATTTCTCAACTGCATTTAGAAATTCATTTGGAGATGCCTCTGAAATCAAAGGCAACATTTCTTGAATTGATTTCCAGAGCAGTGGGTCATCAGTATTTAGAAGTTCTGCAATAATTCTATCAACCCACGATTCACCTTTTATTGACAAATTAAATTTCAACTGATTACCATAAATTGAAACCAAAATTAATGATTGTGTTATTCCTTCTCTTATCCATGATGAAAACCTTCGGTTCTTATCATAAATTGAAGCCATGTACCTTTTTTCTGGTTCCAGTTCAAAGGCAGGATCTATTTCATTCAGTATTTCAATAAATGAAGTATGAAGTAACTCAAAATCATGTGGTGTCAAATATTTTGAGGCATTACTCCAAGCGTCTAATGGTGAAGCAAGTCTCCAAGAGGTTCCAATTTTTACAAACGGAGAATCGGATGAATAAAGCCAAAGGTTAAGTTTTTTAGAATATCCTTCGTAATTTTCGCCAGATAGTTTCGCTAAAATATTTTGATCATTTTTATAATTTTCATTCCATCTACCAACAATAAGAGCAGGAATAATATCTCTTACATTTTCAACCTTAGCCCATTCGGGAACAATTCTAACAAATTCAAGTTGCCTCCTTAAGATCGTGATATTTCTTGCTGATTCTTTAGAATATTTTTCTGCAAGTTCCTTTGTAATACCTGTTTTTGTAAGTGCTTCAACAAATGCTTCACGGTCTATTTGAGGTAAAATAATTTTATTACTCCAATTAATAGAAGAATCTGCACCAAGCGGAACTATAACGCAGTGCCCATTTGCTGTTGCTCGATTTAATATTCCTGTATCGTCAAATCTTGGTACAAAGATTAATGGATTTTTAAGAACCGACAATCTTCTAAAAGTATCTGCACTGTCAACGATAACACTTCTTGCAAAGAAATCCTCTTCTTTATCGGAATCGTTTTTAAAACATGAAATAACAAACGCTAAAGCCTCTTCTCTTGATGCCCCTTGTACTGCTATAAGCGTTGGATTTGAAGCAAGTTCAAATATTTTTTCAATTTGTTCTTTTCTACCTCCTAATAATACATCTGAATTGAGATTAAATTTTGGACCGCTTGTCCATTCACTCCAAAAATCCTCTGTTGACTGTATTCCTTCACTTGGATATTTCCCTATATGTTTTATAGCTAACCAAGATGAAACTGTCGGTGCAATTTCAAGCCATTCATCAAGTGTTTCCGCATTGATTACTTTGACGTCTTTCCAAATACCATCTTTCTTTTTTTCTTTTACCCACTCATCACTTTTCGTCCACAGCCGTGGTGTAACAAAAATAAATACGCATTCAGTGGGATTAAAGCCTAAAGGATTTTTACTTCTCTTTTCGTATTCACGATCTGCTTTACCTTTGATATCTTTATCAGATCCGAATTCCCAAACAGATATCCCTAAGGGTAAATATTCTGTTTGTTCTGTTACTTCAAGAATCCCATCCCAACCACCAATTAAAACATTTTCACCTGATGGAAATTTTATACTCTTAATTGAATGAGATGTTGCCCTTATCAACTTTCTAACCAATTGAGGTAATGTCTCTTGACAATCTCTTCTAGTCGCCCAATTTTTAATATCTGTAGTGTCAATCCATTTCATGGTGTAATTCCTTCCCTTCCTCACACACTCTTAATCACTTTTATCACACGCCACATGAAAGTCACATCCTTTTTGCGTACCACCATCGGTTCGTATTCGGGATTGAGCGGAATGAGGTGTACAAATTGTTCGTCAATTTTAATCCGCTTCACGGTATCTTCCTCATCCACGCGCACCACGCAGATATCGCCGCTTCGCACTTCTAATTTTGGCGTTACCACGATGATGTCGCCGTTCTCGATGCGGGGCGCCATGCTGTTCCCCTTCACTTCGAGTGCGAAAGCGTTCGGGTCGCGCACATCGTCCACCGTGATGTATCGGTCAGCATGATCGGAATGAAATCGCTGACTCAACGCGCCGGCTGGCACCGATGCAAGCAAGGGAAGCGAAACGAGTTCCACTTTTTTATAACGGCTTGTCGGCAATGGTATGATCTTGGATTTGTGCTGTTCAGCAAAAACCATCTCTCCTTCACCGCTCAGCAGCCAGTGAGCCGTTATGCCGGTTGCTTTGGCAATACGCATGAGATAATTACTGTCCGGCACCTGTTCGCCTTTTTCCCAGCGCTGAACAGTGCGTGTGGCAATATCGATCTTCGCGGCAAGGTCGGCTTGATCAAATTGTTTTGACAACCGCGCTTCACGGATGCGTTGAGCAATTGTAGATTTCATAGAATTATTCACTTTCAGAACTGTTACTTTCTTCGGAAATCTTTTCTCACCACCCCTCCATCCCTTCCTCTATGAGGAGGGGACATGGGGAGGAGTATTTTCTCGTTGTATGTTGTTGTCCATTCGTAAATCATTTGAAGAACACCATCTATATTGTTGCAAACATCATCGTTGGTAAATCGCATAAAATGAATACCGAAAGATTCAATATACTTTTGCCGTTCGTTGTCATATTTCTCAGAGAGATAACCGTAGTGACTATCTCCATCAATTTCGATAGCGAGCTTGAGTTCCGGACAATAGAAATCAATTACATATTGATTCACACTATATTGCCGGCGAAATTTGAATCCATTTATTTGTTTTGGTGAAAGATGTATCCACATAACTACTTCCGACTTCGAAAGTGAGCGACGTAATGCTTTGCGTCGTGCCGTATATGCTTTGTTATTAAAGACAACCGACATAGTGTCATTCCATTATCAGCGGTTTAGGTCTACACGACATAAATGTCATAACCAAAATAATGCTTTTTATCCCATATTGTCAATAGCTTTATGAGAGAGCAGAAAACGACCGTGGATCGCGCTGGAATCACTTCTTGACAAGACGACAAAAATGTCGTATTGTTTTATAAGGACATGAACAAGATAATCAACATAGTACCCGCTGCGCGCCAACGCCGGTACCCCGCTCCGCCGTCAACCGTAGATATACACGATAATGCAGTGCCCATCCGCTCTGAACGGATGATTCATGCATTTGCAGATAAGCCCGGAAAAGTATTTCTGCTGTACGGCGAGCGGGCTATTTTTCAGCTGTCGCTTCAGATGGCCGCGCATGCGATGGTTCAAGGAAATCCTATTGCCGTCGTGGACGGCTGCAACCGTTTCGATGTGTACGCGCTTTCACGATTCGCCCGAACGCGGAAGATCGACCCGAACAAATTTCTCAATCATATTTTCATCTCACGCGGCTTCACGTGTTATCAAATGGAACAGGCAATTGCGCACAAACTGCCGGCGTTTCTTGCGACCATTCATTCGAACACTGCGCTGGTCTTTGGACTGCTTGATACCTTTTACGACGAACAGGCATCTCTGCGCGAGGTGCGGCAGATTCTTCAGAGACTGCTCGGCTCGTTTCAGGAAATGAAATCGAAAGGAGTCTCGCTCCTGCTGGTATGTTTAGAAAGGACCGTCGCACCGCAGGAACGCAATCAATTATTTACCACGCTCAAAAACGGCGTGGATCGCGTATATAAACTCGATACCAATGAACGCGGATCGCTTCAGCTCTACTTAGAATCTCAACAACCCGTGCACGAAAAAATAAAAGGAGTATTGAATTATGGGACGAACCGTACCCACCTTCACCAACCTGATCGATGCGGAACTGGCAAGCTGGTCAAAGTTCCGCCGCGGACTGCGTAAAGACGATCAGGAAGTCTTCGACGAAATATTCCGTGCCGCAAAACTTCACCTGGCAGAAAATTTTTATGCGATGCGGGCAATTCCGTTCGAAAGTATGATAATGTCGATCATGATGGAACAACAGAAGGCGATACGAAGATTGGAAGAAGCAGTAAAACAGTTGAGCCATTGAGCCGATAAGCCGATGAGTCTGTAAGTCTATGAGCAGTTGAGTATGACAAAAATCAATCTACAATCTGCAATCGACAATTATCTGTCTCCGCCTGGCTGTTCGATGTGTATCCATCTGAACGCGGCGTTACACTCTGGTTTATCGGCCGGAACGGCGCACGGCTGCGCTGCCTCCGAAAATTCACACCGTCGTTCTTTCTTCACCTGAACGATTTCGACGCCAAGCGTGCGGCGGTTCTTGCCAATCAGTGTCCGGTTCCCGTATCGCTTGCCGCAACCACACGCACAGAAATTTATTCCGGTGATCCCATCGACGTGCTGCAAGCCTTTGTTCATGATCCGATGCGGTTCAAGGAAGTTGTATGGTACTTCGAGAAATTCTTTCCGCATTTTGCGTTTTTCAATTCTGATGTTTCCGTGGAGCAGCAATTTCTGTATGAAACACAGTTGTTTCCGTTGGCACTTGGCGAGTATGAGGTCAGCAAGGAAGGTGAGCTTTTCTCCTGGCATCTCAATGACAACCGTGAAGCGCCGGAATATGAGCTGCCGCCGTTTTCCATTATGCAGCTTCGTAATAGTAATGATTTTGTGCCGCCGAAGTACCAAAAGTTTCTGCAATTAGAAATCAGTTACGACAACCGGACGTATGCCTTAGAACAGGATTCGCCGCGCGAATTGCTCGAAGCGTTCAATTGGCACCTGCATCATTGCGATCCCGACTTGCTCGTCACCGATTACGGTGATGCTGTTCTTCTTCCAAAGATTATGCAGCTTTCCAAACAGTTCAACATTCCTTTGCTTCTCAATCGAGACACCGAGGTACAGCACCGCACAACAAAGGAATCGAGTTTCTTTCAGTACGGAAAGATTGTCCACAAAGACGGCGCATTCACGCTTGCAGGACGCTGGCATGTCGATGCGAACAATTCTTTCACCGTGAGCGAAGCCGACCTTGACGGTCTCTTCGAGATGACGCGTCTGACACAAATGTGCGGACAGCGGCAAGGGCGCGCGAGCATCGGCACATCAATGTCGTCGATGCAGCTTTCGTGGGCATACCGTAACAATGTTCTTATTCCGTCGAAGAAACGCGAACCGGAGGAATTCAAATCTGCCGCAACGTTGCTGCTTGCCGACCGCGGCGGACTTATTTTTAATCCCCCGCTTGGGTACCACGAGGATGTTGCGGAACTCGATTTTGTCTCGATGTATCCGAGCATTATGGTCAACAACAACGTCTCGCCGGAGACGGTGAACTGCCGATGCTGCCATAATGAAACGGTGCCAGAACTTGGATACACGATTTGCGAGAGACGTAAAGGTGTGGTTCCGGAAACGCTCCGCAGTGTTGTTGCCAAACGTGCATATTACAAGCGAAAGAAAAAAGAATTCAAAGGAAAAGATGAAGCACTCTTTAAGCGGTACGATTGCCGGCAAAGCGCGCTCAAGTGGATGCTGGTGAGCTGCTTCGGCTATCTTGGCTACAAGAATGCCCGCTTCGGACGCATCGAGGCACACGAATCGGTCAATGCCTTTTCGCGGGACGCCATTCTTACTGCAAAAGAAATTGCCGAGAGCCGCGGCTACAAACTTCTTCACGCCATTATCGATTGTGTGTGGCTGAAAAAACCGGGCGCGACGCAGGACGATTACGAAAAGCTTACGCGTGAAATCTCCACACGTGTCGGTATCGATATTTCGCTGGAAGGCATGTACAACTGGATTCTTTTCCCCGCTTCAAAAACGGATCCGCTGATTACTACGGCAAATCATTATGTGGGATGGTACCGGCATGGTGAAATCAAAATGCGCGGTATCGAGGCGCGGCGGCGCGATACGCCGAAGTTTATCAAAAACATGCAAAAAGCAATGCTGGATAAAATGTCCGCCGCAAAGAATGTCGAGGAAGTATCGGCACTCGTGCCGGAGGTGTTGGAGATCGCACGGGGCTTCATTGCACTCCTTCAAAGCGGCCGTGCAAACCCGATGGAGCTTGTTCTCAAACGCCACATCACGCACGAGGCAGATGAATATCTCAATAACAGCATCAGCGCGGTCGTTTCAAAGATGGTGGAAGACATAGGGGTACATCTCTCGGCAGGCGAATCGATCGAGTTTATTATTCTCGATCAATCCGGCAAGAAAAAGCCTGAAAAAGCTAAACCTCTTGCACTCTATGCTTTCGAAGACGGCTACGATATTGAGCAGTATACCGAGCTTGCCTTGCGGGCAGTGGAAACGCTTCTCCTTCCTTTCGGCTACGATGTACAACGATTGAAAGCACATTTTAGAATCGGCATGCCAAAACCAGAGCGTCTGCAGGTACCTCAAAAAAATCAGGAACTCCCATTGTTCCAAATCCAGATCTAAGTCCGAGAAGATATTCTATTTCTCTGAAATGATTATGCGAAACTAAATTTGAATTTCATCTGATCTCAGACTATCTTCCAGAGTAGCACATTATGCAACTTTAACACTTTACATGCCGTAATGTTGCATAAGGATATTTCAAGAACACAGGGTGAATCCATGAAGAAGTTCATTATATTTCTTTCTGCAACTCTTGTACTTGCGCCTTTTCTCTTTGCAGATGCACAGGCTGTCACAGAAGATACGATGCTATCCCGATCGCAAAAAATGCCGGAGAATACTGCCAACAGCATTGACAGAAATGTACCGATATTTTCCGGTGATAAGAATGTTCGAGATTCGGATACACTCAACATGAGTAGTGTTGCAGGATATGAAGATACAATAATAACGGAAACAAAAAGTTACCGCGAAACACGCAAAAAGTTTTCGCAATCAAGTCGAACATTTGATGTACCATGGCGAAGCGAGCAAACCAATTGGGATAATTTTATTTTTCGGTATAACCGCGTGGAAAGTGTTTTCCTCGGTCTCGGTACGGAAAAAAAATATTATTGGGATGGTGAAAAAGTCTGGAATGCGTACGGCAGCATCGGTTGGGGATTTAAATCGCATACGTGGCGCAGCAATTTGGGATTAGTGCGACAGTTTGCACTTCTTTCCGATGAAGGAGCGGGAATTATTGAACTTGGAGCAGAAGGATATACTCTCACCGACACGAAAGACCAATGGATTATTTCACAAAACGAAAACACAGCATCAGCATTACTGATTCATGAAGATTTTCGCAACTATTTTGAGCGCAAAGGTTTCACACTCCATACAGCGTATTATTTGAAGCATGACTATTTGAAGGGTGAATTGACGCTGGCATATCTGGCGGATTCTTACGATTCTCTTACTAACAAAGTCGATTGGGCATTATTTGGCGGTAGTAAAAAGTTTCGTGCAAATCCTGCCATTGACCCGGGCAAGATGCGAAGCATGATGCTGAGCGGCGGAATCAGTACCGTAACAAAAACAAGCCGGGCACAAGAAGGATGGTGCTTGTTTGGCTCAATCGAGTCTGCTAAAAATACTTGGGGAAGCGAATTTGATTTTGATCAATATATCATTGATGTACGGCGTTTCCAGCCTTTGGGACGATACGAGAACTTTAATGTGCGTGTACGCGTAGGCACTGCAACCGGTTTGCTCCCGCCGCAGAAAGAATACGAGTTAGGCGGATTGGGAACGATGAATGCATTTCCTTTCAAGTCAGACATTGGCAACCGGATGATGCTCGTGAATATGGAATTCATTTTGAACGGCAACGTTATGGATGATTTGAATTTTTGGCCGACATGGATTTTCCAGTATGTGAATATCATCCTCACCTCGGATGCCGGATTCACACGTTCGGCTCTTCCGAGTGCTGCTGCGACCGAGGGATTCGACGGAATGAAGTTAAACGAATTTCAACATAACTTTGGTGTAGCATTGGGAAACCAAACCGGCTCTTACAGGATTGGATTTGCATGGCGAACAGACCGACCAGCCCCGGTACAATTTCTTCTCAGGTTTAGCAGGCCATTCTAAAAAGATAACCGTCTCTATAATAGGATAAACGAAAACTCCTGATGTATGGGGACTAATAGGTTTAAAGAAGAGTCCCTAAAGAGAGAATGACTTTGTAGGTCGCGGTTTTTATTGGAGGATTATTTGTCGAGGTGGATTGAAATATTATTTCAATTCTAATTGTGGACTATCGATTTGAATATTCTCTTCGGGCTCTATCACTTCGTCTAATTCACCTTTAAAAAGTTGAATCGGAATTATGATAGGCTCAATCGACGATCCAAGGCTTGCAGTAAACGTGGTAACAAATGACCGAATATAAGGAAACAATATAGCAACGGCATTTTGATTAACCAGCGTCTTCTTTATATCTTCGTCAATTACTCTGTCAGTTTCAAAATGCCCCAAAGCAAATAGCTCTAACTCAAAAAAATCTATACGCCCAATATTGATCTCCACGATAATTTTGAACTTTGTAGGTTCTTTTTTGGGGAATATTACATGGGGAACGACCGAAAGCTGTAAATCGGTATTCGACGTACCCGACTTTTTCCGAGCGTTAAAATTAACGTGTAAAAAATCAATTCCCGTAAATCTCAATTTGGGTTGTTCATTAATTTCCATTAAGCAGCCCGTGATAAATCTTGGGAAGAAGAAACAAATGACTCTTTACTTTTCGCACCACTCGATATAATGGGATTAGCAAATGTTATATGTCTATCATTATCGAGTGACTCAACCTTTCCATCTGGGATAAAATCAGAAAATTCCTTCATCCTTTTTTTAAGCAACCATTCCATCATTTCTTCTGGAGTGTCTTTTGCAATTGCCTCGTCAACTTTTCTTTCTAATTCATTTAAGTCTAACATAATAATAACTCCAATATATTATTCGTAATGAAGGTGTTTATCAAACGATAATATTATTTCCTTCTTAAAAACTGCCAATTGAACTCTTTTTCTATAATAAAAATTAATTACTAACAAATATTCATTATTTTGTGGTAGGTCTTGGAATAAAATCCCTGTCACACTATCCCATTGTGCCCTTTCTCTGAACCACTCATTCATTTCTTTTAAAGTTAATTTATTTCCTGTGTTTTTAATCCAATGGTTGCCTAATTTTTCTATTTGTTTTAGCCATAATCTATAATGCTGTTCGTTGAACACTGTGTCCAAAACATCTAAGCAATTAATCTTGCTTATATAAATATCATAACTTTTAAATTCTTGTTTCGGATCATTTCCCCATCGAATCGCATCTTCAATTTCATCCCAGTAGTAATAACCAAAACCAAGCCATGCATTTCTTCGCTTACACAATACCGGTTCGGTCAGGTCTTTATATCCTGTTTTTTGTGTATGGTACATTTCCCTCTGTAAAGGAACACTTGTTGCTGTCAATTTGCTTTTCGAATATTATTCTGACGGTTAATTAATTTAGCCATAGTATAATACTCACTGATCTTAATTGCAACAATCCACATTAAATAGAACAAAGATTGTGACTTGCTTGTTCCGACCTAAAAACCTATATATTTTAGCGATTTTAGTAACGATAGAGAGTGATATGTGTCAATATTGACCAAGTGGTTGCACTTATTACATACGATAATAAGGTCCGATTGTTTTAGTGATATAACAAAAAGAACATATGAAATATTATGAACAAAAGTTAACACTGTATAATCCACGCATAATTTGCGTTTGCGATGTATATACTTCCGGTTATTTTATTCTTGCATAATTATCCGTATTATTGTATATTCATACAAGCAACAAAAGTAAGAAATTGAAAGGGAAAACACTTAACCGATGATTTCTGTTTCTGTGGTTGGCGCGTCGGGATACTCCGGCGCTGAACTTATAAAACTTCTCGTCAAGCATCCTGGTGTGCGGATCGATAAGCTCTTCGCGCATACCTCAGCAGGGAAGAAGCTTGGCGATATCATGCCGTCGTTCAACAAAACGCTGGATGTTGTTCTTGAATCGTACTCCATTGAGTCTATCACCAAGAGCGATCTGATTTTTATTGCTCTGCCGTCGGGTGAGGCGATGAATCTTGTCCCGGTCATGCTAGCGGCAGGAAAACGAGTGATCGATCTCGGCGGCGACTTCCGCTTGCAGGATACTTCACTCTATGAGCGGTATTACAAACGTACTCACTCGGCAAGCGCGATATTAAAACAAGCGGTGTACGGTTTACCTGAATGGAATTTTAATCAAATCAAGTCAGCCGCTCTCATTGCAAATCCCGGTTGTTACCCGACAAGCGCCATTCTTCCGCTTGCTCCATTGTTGAAAGAAAGGGTTATTGAACCGAAAGGAATTGCTGTGAGTTCGCTCTCAGGTGTCTCTGGAGCCGGAAAGAGTGCGTCTGTCGATATGTCGTTCGCAGAAGTGAACGAATCGGTTCGAGCATATAAAGTTGGTGTACATCAGCATCTTCCGGAAATTCGAACGGTTTTAAAGATGCTCTCGGGCGTACCGCCTTCGCTCTCGTTTGTGCCACACCTTCTTCCGATAACGCGGGGCATCTACACGACTATCTATGCGACGCTGTTGAAACAGCTTGATGATCAAGCAATACTTGCTATCTATGAAAAGTATTATGGAAAAGCGCCGTTCGTTCGTTACTCGGCATCGGCAATTCCAGAAATAAAAAATGTTAATTATACAAATTTTATCGATGTCGGATTCCGTGTTAATCAGGAAGACGGGCAGATCGTCGTTCTTTCCGCTCTTGATAACCTGATCAAAGGTGCGGCGGGACAGGCAGTACAAAATATGAATATCATGTTTGGATTTGAGGAAACAGAAGGATTGAAGTAATGGAACTTGAAACAATTCAGGAATGTGACGGTGGTGTGACTGCTGCTCAAGGGTTCGTTGCCGGCGGATTGTACTGCGGTATACGAAAAGCAAAAAAAGATATCGCACTTGTTCAATCGACAAAACCTGCACGTACTGCCGGTGTGTTCACGTTGAACAAAGTTGTGGCAGCGCCGTTGCTGGTGGATAAGTTGCAGCTTCAGAAGTCAAATCTGTGTTCTGCCATTGTTGTGAACAGCGGCAACGCCAATGCATGCACAGGTGAACAGGGAATGAAGGATGCATGGACGATGGTCGATATGACGGCGAACGCTCTTCATCTACCGCGAGAGCAAGTGCTTGTCTCTTCCACTGGAGTGATCGGACAATATCTCCCAATAGAAAAAGTCACAGAAGGAATTCGTGAACTTTCCACAAAACTTTCAACGGATGGACACAAAGATGCCGCTGAAGCGATCATGACAACCGATCTTTTTTCGAAAGAGTGTGCTGTTCGTTTCAAAAGCGGTTCATCTGTTATCACGGTGGGCGGGATGGCGAAAGGGTCCGGAATGATTGCGCCGAACATGGCTACGATGCTGGCGTTTGTCACGACTGATGCTGTCATTACACCTTCGGCACTGCAAGCGGCTCTGAATGCTGCGAATGGCCATTCTTTTAACTGTATTTCTGTCGATGGCGATATGAGCACGAACGATATGGTGCTCGTGCTTGCCAATGGTTTGGCAAAGAACGAAGAGATTCTCCAAAACACTCCCGCTTTCCATCATTTTTTTTCTGCATTAAAATATGTTCTCATCAAGCTTGCCAAAATGATTGTACGCGACGGTGAAGGTGCGACAAAGTTCGTGGAAATTATCGTTCAAGGCGCTCGAAGCGAAGAAGAAGCAATGCAAGCGGCGCGCTCCGTGGCAAATTCTAATTTGGTAAAAACTGCACTTCACGGTGCAGATGCAAATTGGGGACGTATTCTTGCTGCTGTCGGGTACTCCGGTATTGAATTTAATCCGGCGAACGTCTCGATCAGTTTTAACGGGCTGCCGGTTTTCAAACCAAATTACGAAATTGTTCTCGATGAAGTGAAAGCAAAAGCGGCGCTATCACTGGAAAACATCACAGTGCTGATCGACCTGAATCAAGGTTCCGCCGAAGCGCACTTCTGGACATGCGACTTGACAAAAGAATATGTGAATATTAATGCAAGCTATAGATCATAAAGATGCAGAATTTAAAAGATGGAAAGTCGAATATAAAAATTAATTGATAATGCTCAAAGCTTATAACTCTTAACTCGAAACTAAATACTGAAAAATAGTATGATCGATACTCAAACAAAAGAAGAAGTCCTCATTAAGGCGTTACCGTACATTCAAACGTACGAAGGCAAAACATTCGTCATTAAGTACGGCGGTGCAGCAATGAGGGATGAACGCCTGAAGGTGACATTTGCTCAGGATGTAACGATCCTGCGAAAAATAGGCATCAATATCATCATTGTGCATGGCGGCGGAAAAGATATTACCGATCTTGCAGCTGCACTGAATATTGAATCGCGATTTGTCGACGGTCAACGCTATACCGATGAACACATGGTGGATGTGGTGCTGATGGTGCTTGCAGGAAAGCTGAATAAAGAAATAGTGAATCTCATAAATTCGAACGGCGGGAATGCGATTGGATTGTGCGGTGTGGACAACGGATTGCTCAAGGCAAAGCGGAATTCAGAAAAGGATCTTGGTTTAGTAGGAGAAGTAAATTTTGTGAATGTATCTTTTCTCAACTTACTTCTCAACAACGGAATGATGCCGGTGATCGCCCCGCTTGCCGTAGGAGAGGATTGTAAAATTCTTAATATTAATGCCGATCTTGCAGCCGGTGCCATTGCAGCAGAATTGAAAGCGGAAAAACTGGTGTACCTGAGTGACATTGAAGGTGTGCTCGTGGATCAGAAGCTTATTTCATCGCTCACGCATTCGGAAGCAGAATCGCTCATCGAACATGGCGCTATTCACGGCGGAATGATTCCAAAAGTACGCTCGGCGTTTACAACGCTTGATCTCGGTGTTCGCAAGATTCACATCATCGACGGACGCATTAAGCATTCACTGCTCCTTGAAATATTTACCGACGAAGGAATTGGAACCCAAATGATACACGAATCATAGGGAACACACATATGGAAAAACAGCAACGCCATCTGGCAATCAAACAAATCATTGCCAGCCGTACTATTAACACACAAAGCGAGTTGTCATCAGCT
Source organism: Bacteroidota bacterium (assembly GCA_050013655.1). GTDB lineage: Bacteria > Bacteroidota > Ignavibacteria > UBA10030 > UBA10030 > Fen-1298. The sequence continues at coordinate 436,702 of JBEKEV010000001.1, forward strand.
ATGCGAAAAGAAGGATTTAAAACAACTCAGGCGACGCTCTCGCGTGATATGAAGGAGCTCGGTATTGCTTGGGTGTATACACCGAGTGGTGCAAAGTATATGCTCAATCCGGAACAGGAAGAAGAACGGCTGACAACGCTTATTGGAATGGAAGTCGAAAACATTGAAGCGAATGAGACCGTGGTAGTTGTCAAGACGCTTCCTGGTCGTGCGCAAGGTGTTGCAGAAATTATTGACCATCTTCGGTTGCCGTCTGTGCTTGGCACACTTGCCGGTGATAACACAGTGTTCATTTTGCCGCGTTCAATCAAGAAGATCAAAGCAACTATTCAAGCACTACGCGATGTGCTCGCAAAGACAAAACAACGGTAACCGTCTTTGCACGAACACTTTCGGAGGAATATACTTTCATGGTTGTTCGTACTATTGACATTGCGCATCCACCGCTAAAGTCTGATGATGCTGAACAATTGTTGGAAAATGAATTGCGAAACGCCCGCTTGTCAAAAGAACGATGTGTGTTGAAAGTGATCCATGGCTATGGTAGTGATGAACGGCCAGGTGTGTTAAAAGAAGCTGTTCGCAATTGGACGTATCGAAATCATGCAAAGCTGTTAGCAATTATTCCCGGAGAAGAATATAACATGTTTGATGCGAAGACGATTGAAATGCGAAAGGCGTGCGGACAGATTTTCGATCCCGATCTTGGCGCAAGCAATCCCGGCATTACAATGATTTGGATAAAATAGTAGATGAGCATTTGAGTTGAAAAACCTTTAGAAACATTTTTAGTATTTGGAATAGTAGAAAATAAATTTTAGGAGAATGAACGTGAAGAAGGAACGCATTGCCGTCGCATATTCCGGCGGTCTCGATACCTCAGTCATTGTGAAATGGCTGCAGGAAAAATACAACGCTGAAATTATCACGGTTACAGGAAATCTGGGACAGAAAAAAGAACTGATCGGTGTGAAAGAGAAAGCACTGAAGACCGGTGCGAAGAAAGCATATGTCCAGGACCTTCGCAAGGAATTTGTGGAAGAGTACATCTATCCTGCGCTCAAAGCCGGCGCATTGTATGAATACAACTATCCGATGGCAACAGCGATCGGGCGTCCCTTGCTTGCAAAATCTTTGGTAGAAGTTGCATTGAAAGAAGGATGCACGGCGGTTGCGCACGGTTGTACTGGAAAAGGAAACGATCAAGTCCGATTTGAAGTCGCTGTGGCGGCGCTTGCTCCGGAGTTGAAAGTGCTGGCTCCAGTGCGCGAGTGGGAATTCAAATCGCGCGAAGAAGAGATTGCCTATTGTGAAAAGCATGGCATTCCGGTTTCTGCAACGAAGAAGAATCCATATTCCATTGATGAGAATCTCTGGGGCACTGCCATCGAGTGCGGTGTGTTGGAAGATCCGATGGTTGAGCCGCCTGCCGATGCATACCAGCGTACCGTACCACCCAATCTCGCACCGGACGAGCCTACCTATGTAACGATTGAATTCAAAGAAGGTGTTCCGGTCGGATTGAATGGAAAGAAAATGTCGGGTGTTGATTTAATTAGTCGTTTGAATGAACTTGGGGGCGCAAACGGCGTCGGCAGACTAGATCTTGTCGAGAACCGATTGGTCGGTATCAAATCGCGCGAGGTGTACGAAGCTCCGGCTGCAACCATTCTCCATTTTGCACACCGTGAGCTTGAGCGCCTTGTACTCGACAAAGATACCTCGCACTTCAAAGCAAAGCTTGCCGCCGATTATGCCGATATGATTTATAATGGCCTGTGGTTCACACCGTTGCGCGTTGCTATGGATGCATTTGTGAATGAGACGCAGAAAGTCGTTTCCGGTTTGGTGAAAGTAAAACTCTATAAAGGCAACATCGATATAGCCGGACGCACATCGCCCTCTTCGTTGTATGACACAAAGCTGGCAACTTATACAGAAGAGGATTCGTTCGATCATAAAGCGAGCGTCGGCTTCATCAAAATCTATGGTTTACCGATAAAAACATTTTACCATGTGAACAAGGACTTGCTGAAGAGGAAAAAATAATAGCAGACAAGATACTGTTGGAAACAGAAAGCCATCCACGGCCGTGAACGGCTTTTTTGTTTTTTCTCTTGCCAAAATCAATTCAAACTTGTAGATTACTGTCAACGGAGCAGTTAGTAAAACACGGACAGGGACATTCACACTTGAATACCAGGAATGTGAACGCCGCATTGTTCCTAACGCACCTTTGCTATTGAGGGAGCTCTACCGTACCGCCTCTTAGGAACACTTCATAGAGCATTAGAGTGCAACAATAATAGACAAAATGATGATTTTATCTGTCCTTTTTTTTTGTAAATAATATGTTGTATCTTTCGTCTAGCATTGTACCACTGATGAACCATAACATCCCGAATAGATAGTTTATGAAAATACTTCTGCTGCCGCTCCCTTTGAAAATTTGTGGTGCTCTGTTTTTTTTGGTGCATTACCAAATGTCCTTTTCACAAGATAAGCTTTTCACTATTCTTGATGAAGAAGTGCAACGCGAAATGCATGTGCTTGCACAGCAGGAAATTCCAGTGTACTATATGAATTATCGGGTCGATGAAATATACAGCTATTTTATTTCATCCAGTTTTGGCGCATTGACCCGTTCGCTTGATTCCAATTCACACAATTCAAAAGTCTCTTATCTAACAGTCACAGTAAGAGTGGGAAGCCCAACACTCGATAATTACCATTCTTCAAAAACCAACGAATCCAATTATTCATGGGGCTATCTTCCTTCATCCGATGAACCATTGGCCGTAAAACAAGTTCTTTGGAACACGACCAACAAAGCCTATCAACAAGCTGTTGCCCGATTTTCTAAAATAAAGGCAGATGTTAGTGTGAAAGTTGCAAGAGAAGATACGGCAGCCGATTTTATTACGGAATGCCCAAATGTTTATTTCGAACCGCAGTTAGAACCTAAAAATTTAGCATCGGATATTCGTATCTGGGAAGATCGTCTGAACAAATATTCAGCAGCCTTTCTCAAGGATTCCGCCATTTTTACCGGTTCAAGTTACTTGAGTTATACAATAACCAGAAAGTATTTTGTATCAAACAGCGGCGATAAAATTGTACAGAACAATTCCAGTGCTTACGTGAACATTAGCGGCAAGATTAAAGCACAAGACGGTATGGAAATGCCGTTATATGAATCATATTTTGCCCATACTCCCGAAGGATTACCCTCAGATGAATTGATGACCGCCGATGCCAATACGCTTGTTAGCAATTTAACCGCCTTAAAAACCGCTCCTGTTGCAGAGTCTTATTCTGGTCCAGCATTATTAACAGGAAAGGCTGCTGGTGTTTTCTTTCATGAAATTTTTGGTCATCGTGTTGAAGGCCAGCGCATGAAGAATGAAGACGATGGACAGACATTTAAGAAGAAAGTGAATGAACAAGTGCTGCCCGCGAGTTTCAATGTTTATTGTGATCCTCAGAAGAAAACCTATGCCGACCAAGCTTTAAGCGGATTCTATGTGTACGACGATCAAGGCTCGAAAGGAGAGCGCGTGAATATTGTTCACAATGGATTCCTGAAAGACTTCCTCATGTCGCGCACTCCTATTAATGGGTTCTTCAAATCGAATGGACATGGACGTGCAATGATAGGCATGCAACCAGTAGCAAGGCAATCGAACCTGATCGTGGAAACAACGAAGCCAAAAACCTTGGGAGAATTACGTGCAAAGCTCATTCAACTTGTTAAAGAACAGCATAAACCGTATGGATACCTTTTTGATGAAGTATTGGGAGGATTTACTATGACAGGAAGGTATATTCCCAACGCCTTTAATGTAACCCCCATTTTGGTATATCGAGTATACAGCGACGGCCGACCCGATGAGATTGTCAGAGGGGTGGATCTTATCGGTACACCGCTTTCGATGTTTTCTCAAATTGATTTGGCAGGAGGCAAGAGTGAAATATTTAATGGATATTGCGGAGCAGAGTCAGGGTCAATACCGGTTTCCTGTGCTGCGCCGATGGTTTTGATCAAAGTAATTGAAACCCAAAAGAAAACTAAATCGCAGGAACGTCAAATTATTCTTCCTCGCCCAGATCACAAATAACATACATTCAACCCTTAATTCCCACTATGATGCATACAATTCTAAAATGCCATTTATTCGTTCTACTGTGCTGTTTCTTTTGCCATTCGGATTCAAGAACCCAGACCAATGGCAACGATGAGATTTTTAAGGCAATGAATGACGAATTGAATCGAAACATTGCACAACTGGAATTAGAAAAATATAAACCGCCATTCTTCGTTTCTTATCAATTGTGCGACGCCCAATTCTTATCAATTGAAGCTACTTTGGGATCAATACAATATTCGTACGAAGGTCCGAGACGTTCACAAAATATGAGACTCATGGTTGGTGACTATTCGTTGAACGACGAGAATTTCATATCCGGAACACAGAACATTTCGGCAGGAGGCGATTACCTGCCATTGCCTCTTAAGAATGATTATGATGCAATCCGGCGCTCTTTCTGGATTATGAGTGACCGGGTGTATAAATCTGCCATAGAAAATTACGAGCAAAAACTCGCCGCATTAAAACAACAAAACATGTCCGAAGAAGAAAAGCTTGACGACTATTCCAAAATTGCACCCGTGAGTTTGATCGTAGAAGGCAAGACCATATCATATAATATCGTTCAATGGGAAAGCATTGCAAAAGATGTTTCAAGCATATTTAAGCTCTATAGCCACATCAGTGCTTCATCGATAACTGTGCTTTTAGAAAATGCTGTAGTATATATTGCAACGAGTGAAGGAACAAAATTGAGAATTCCGATGAGCATTGCATGCTTATTGGTAAATGCCAATGCATTAGCTGAAGACGGCGAACAACTCAACGACCATTTATTGTATTACGCACTGACACCAGACCAACTGCCGAAGTCCGATAAAATCAAACAGGACATTCAGCAGATGGCCGACAACCTGAAGACATTAAGTAAAGCACCTGCCATGAAAAATTCTTATACGGGTCCTGTCATTTTCGAAGGCGAGGCATCTGCTGAACTTTGTGCAGAGAAACTATTCAAGGGAAATGGACTCATTGCATCGAGAGAACCCGTGTACGCTATCGAAAACCAGAGCCACGGCAGTGTCAATAGACTCGACAATAAAATAAACCAGAAAATCTGTCCTGAAAACATTACCATCAAGGCCACACCCAAAGTTAAGTCGTTCGACAACATTCCCTTGATTGGCGCATTCGAAATCGATGCCGAAGGAGTTGTTCCAAAGGATGAACTCGTGTTGGTGGATAAAGGCTTTCTGAAAACGTTGCTCAATGACCGTGTACCTACCACTCAAGTGAAAGAATCGAATGGATACTGTCGGTTGGCACTGATGGGCTCTTCCGTGAGTGCTCAAAAAGCTCCGGGAGTGATTAATATCTCGTACAATAACGGCGAGATTTTTAAATCTTTGCACAAAACTGTGCTTGCTGAAGCCGAGAAGAACGGGCTGGAATACATATATGTAATCCGCAAACTTGACGTATCAAATGCAGGCAACAGACCATCCGGTCTTCAAACGGGGAACAGGAATTTAACAGTCTCCAAGCCTATACAAATCTATAAAGTTTTGGTAAAAACGGGAGAAGAAGAACTGGTGCGTTCAGCCGTCATAAGTGATTTGCAGATGAACGCTTTTAAGCACATTACTCATGGAACGAAAGAACAAATTGTTTATAATACTTTGCTCAATTCGTCAGTTCCAGTCTCTTTTATTACCCCCGAGGCGCTTGTCTTCGATGACGTCAGCATTGAAAAAGATAAAAGTACTAAATCGAAGGTGCCGATCGTTCCTAACCCACTATTAGTTCAGAAAGAGTAACTATAACAAATATTCTAAACCGGAGATGATGTGTTAGGAGATATACGGCACGAAGAAGCTTCATCTCATTAATCATTCCCTTCCTGCAATGAGTGCGGTAAAGGTATGACACCTGATAAATCAATCGTCTCTTTATGCTTGAATTTTATCTCATTTCTTGATTGATACTGGTTGTTAGCTCAAGAATTAGGAAGTCTCATGTTTCGCTCAGTCATCACAACATTTTTTTTTACGTCAAGTCTCTTAGCTCAAAGCAAAGTTGACACGGTCCAACTGCTGCCACCTCTACAAGCCAACATAAAGAAAGACACACTTTTCTTGCAAGTACAGCGTCCGGATAAGGATACTATTTGGACATTTGCTTCTCATTATCGGATAGCCGCTTGCACACGTCCGGATGCGAAAGCATTCATCAACGGAAAGCAAACAAAAGTATATGCAAGCGGAGCGTTTGTCGATCTCACACACATTAACGTCGATACAAATATTATTCGTTTCACCGTAAAGTCGGCAGCCGGTGATTCGTTGTGGAAGGATTTTGTCATCATTTGTCCCGAACCGATGAAGAACTCACCGCACGACACGCTTGTCATCGAACAAGCTATGATGGAACCATCTGAAGATATGTGGCTGACAACAGGCGATGTGCTGGAAGTAAAATTTAAGGGAAGCCCGGGATGGGAAGCATCGTTTGATATTCCGAAAGTTGAATCAGGAATTCCAATGCGCGAAGTGCCGCCGAGCGAAGGCAGCGGATTTATCGGCGTCTACATCGGCCGCTATAAAATAAAATCGACCGACGCAGCGCATGAAGTGCAGATCGAATTCCGGCTGAAGAAAAGTTTCTGGAGCCGTGAGAAAGCATACTCTACAGCGAAGATTTCTATTTTTCCAAAAGAATTACCGCGCGTTGCAGAAGTCATTGGCAAGCGTCCGTATCTCAATGCCGGGCTTGGTGAGGATCGGCTTGGTGGTTCAAAACTTGGTTTCCTTCAAGCGGGTGTGCGGGTAGAGGTAACAGGCAAAATTGGATCGCAGTACCGCATACGCTTATCAGAAACAATGGAAGCATGGCTGCCGGAAGAATTTGCAAAACTCCTACCGCCGGATACACCAGTAACACGATCGCTCGCCGGCGCAATTTCTGCAACCGGCAGCAGTTCGGAAGATATTGTTACGGTTGCGCTTTCTGAAAAGCTTCCTTTCACAAGCGAGCAGTCAGTCAATCCCAATGCAATTGTTGTGGATGTCTATGGCGCAACATCGAATACAAATTGGATTTCGCAGCAGCTTTCTGCAAAAGGAATCGAAAGTATAACATGGAAACAAGTTGCTGCAGACAGGTACCAGATTATCATCAATCTTCTGCATCCACATTGGGGGTATGATATTGATTATGCAGGTAATTTGCTGCGCGTGAAGATACGCCGCGCGCCAATGATGGCGTCGCCCGATTCAGTTCTTTCCGGACTCACCATTGCCGTTGATGCAGGACATGGCGGCGACAATCATGGTGCAATCGGTGCGACGGGTGCACAAGAAAAAGATATGACCATCTCAATGGTTCATCACGTTGATTCTATTTTAACTGCTAAGGGTGCAAAGGTTGTCCTAACACGAACGGAAAATGACGGCGCGGCAATGTCCGAGCGCATCGATAAAATTGTTCGCTCAGGTGCGTGCTTGCTGGTAAGCCTTCATTGTAATTCTGCCGGTGATGCCTCCGATCCGCTTGCTCTTCGCGGGGTCAGCACATACTACCGGCATATTGGTTTTAAACCACTTGCCGACATTATGTATGACAAGATGCTTGCTATCGGACTAAAACAGTTTGGTGTTGTTGGCGGCTTTAACTTTATGCTCAACTCACTCACACAACTGCCGAATGTCCTCGTGGAAACGGCTTTTCTGTCCAATCCCGAAGATGAAATGCTCTTATTGGATGATGGATTCCGGAAGAAAGTGGCGGAGCAAATTGTAAAAGGACTTGAAGAATTTGTGAAACTTAATGCAGATGGATCGGAAATTGTAAAGGATAAACTAAGAAGTAAAAAGTAGAATATGTTTATTTTGCATTTTTCTTTTTTGCTTCATGCCATTGTTCCCTCCAGCAAATTTGAGTAAATTGATTAAACTAATTTTTTATCAACCCTTATTATATGGACGCCGGTTATGCCAAATCGAACGCTTTGGGGCGGACGATTCAAAGAACCCCTTGCTGAAATTGCACTGAAGTTTTCTTCTTCCATTGAATTCGATAAACTTTTGTACGAAGAAGACATTGTAGGAAGTATTGCCCACGTCGAAATGCTTGCCGCATGTAAGATTCTTACTGCATCAGAAGGACGGCGAATTCGCACATCCCTGAAGGCGATCCAAAAAGAAATTGAAACTGGAAAATTCAAGTTGACGTCCGAGTATGAAGATGTGCACTCGGCGATTGAACAACGGCTGACACAGAAAATCGGTGCGCTTGGTGGAAAACTCCACACAGCCCGCAGCCGCAACGATCAGATTGCACTTGATGAACGTATCTTCCTTCGCTCGGCTATCCGTGAAATCAGCAAACTCGTCATTAATCTTCAGCGCGTGCTGCTCTATAAAGCGGAAAAGAATTTTGGTGTTTTGATGCCGGGCTATACCCACACGCAGCGGGCGCAAGCCATTATGTTGTCGCATCACCTGCTGGCGTACATCAGCATGTTGGAACGCGACTTCGAGCGCCTGCAAGATTGCAGCAAGCGTTTGAATAAATCTCCGCTTGGCGCTGCGGCATTTGCCGGAACACCGTTTCCGATCAACCGTGCACTGGTAGCAAAGAAATTAGGCTTTGATGGTATCGTGGAAAATAGCATCGATGCCGTGAGCGATAGGGATTTCATTCTTGAATTCATCTCTGCTTGTAGTTTGATGATGATGCACCTGAGCCGTTGCGCAGAAGAGCTCGTGCTTTGGACCTCGAAAGAATTTTCCTTTGCTCAAATCAGCGACTCCTATACGACCGGCAGCAGTATTATGCCGCAGAAAAAGAATCCGGACATGGCGGAACTTGTCCGCGGTAAAACAGGGCGTGTGTATGGCGCATTGATGAATCTTCTTACGACGATGAAAGGACTGCCGCTCGCATACAACCGCGATATGCAGGAAGACAAACAGCCGATGTTCGATGTCGTGAAGACGGCGCGAGAATCCCTCTTTATCCTTGCGCATATCTTAGTTCATACGACGTTCGACAAATTCCATCTGGAAGAAGAACTCCGCACAGATTTTCTCACTGCAACGGATATGGCTGACTATCTTGTCACGAAAGGCATTCCCTTCCGCGAGGCACATACGATCACAGGCGAAGTCGTTCAATACTGCGTGACACGCAAGATGTATTTCGGCAATCTGGATCTTGGCACGCTGAGGGAATTCTCACCGAAGTTCGAGCCGGATATCTTTGATTTCATTTTGCCACAGACAAGCGTAGCACGCAAACAATCGGCAGGCAGCACGAATCCGCAGGAAGTGAAAAAACAAATTGTGCATTGGACGCACGTGTTGAGTAAACGAAGAGTCTAGTGCTGTCCTTTCGCTGATTATGAAAAAGCCGTCCTGTTCCCTCAAGACGGCTTTTGTGTCTCTCTATGCAAAAACACAATTGCTATGTGTTCACTACTTAACTACCAATTATATCGTATAGTATAGGTAATTATTTTCTCTTCGTCCTTTTTCAGCTTCACAGGAAACTTGATTGTAGTCTGATCTACTTTTTCCCAGGCGGCACTGTTTTTTGTAATATCCCATTCATTCCAGCGCCACGGGTGTTCATAGACGAGGACATCGACCGGTTCTGATTTGTGATTGCGTACTTTTATTTCAAATGTTTCATCTACCACATGTCCGGAAACGACAACACGAAAATCTTTCTGCGCTCTTTCACCAACAATGTCAAATGCGTTTCCGAGATAAAGTTTAATTTCTTCATCCTTCGGCGTGTGGTCAATTTCATCCTCACCGATGAATTGTTCCTTGCCATCGTCATCCCGTTTATAGACGCGCACTTTTCCTTTTGGAAGAGCAATGCCAAGCCCGGCATTCTCTTCGTTCTTAAATGTCACAAATACGCCGACTTTTTTATTTGATTCCTGGCCGAAGCTTCCTTGTGCACGATACGAGTAGTTATTATACCAATACCGCCATTGATCAGAAAGTCCGTCATAGATAAAGACTTTTTTTGAAAGAACATTCTTTGCAGATATCAATTCAATCTGTTTTGTTTCATTGTTGCCAAGATCTGTTTTGCGCTGGAGCGAGTAGAGTTTGTACTCAAAGAGTTCTTTCTGTTGAAATTGAGGAGCGGCCGCTGCTTCGTCCATCATACGGGAGGTTTTTGCCATGGGATATACGCCTTGTTCTTCCTTGACGAGGTTTACATCACCTGCTACCAATTTCAATCCTGCGTTTTTGAATGTTGTACCGGAATTGTTCGTGACCGTCACCCAACCGGATAAATCTATTTCTGTATCTTTAGCGTTGAGTAAGGCGACATAGTTGCAGCTCCACGTTAACTGATTGGCAAGGTAACTGATTTCCGTTTTGTGCTGGCCTGCTTTTGTTGTATTGACGAGCCACTCAAGCTGCGGTTTGAGAATCAATCCCTCCGGCAAACTGGGAAGGACAAGCCGACCCTCGGGACCGATTTCAATCTTCCCGTTGATTTCCGCGATCATCTGTCCGGTTGCATAGTACGGTGTACCTCCACCATATGGATTGTACCCAGGTTGAGACTGCCAACCGGTAGCAAGAAGTTTTCCTTTGACGGTGTAATCCTTCTTTGATTCGTTGTCCATTCGGATGAATTCCACTTCTTTGCCAATATATTTTTCCAATAACTTGGCTTGGTGAACAAGGTCGTACTGGTAGTTTTGTTCTAACACTTTCACTGCCGCCGGGTCGGTGAGACTTGAAAAGTGCAGCGACGTGCCGTCGATGGTGGCAGGAATATCGGGAATAACGACATGGTTCAATCCTTTCACCAAATCGATTGTACGTTCCTCACGAACCAGTGCAAGATTAACATTATAGATAGTGAGGTCGACCGATTGGCGATCGCTTGCCGGTGTGATAGGCTGTGCTGATGTTTCACACCAGCCGCTCATCAACACACAAACAACAGCGAACAACGAGCAAAAGAGATATTTCATAGCGAACTCCTTTCGTTCATGGTTAACGGGCACCATGAGTTAATATGATGGAATTCAAAAAGGTAAATGAATCTTTGTATGTTTTTTATTTTGTACGTGCAGATTTCCGCTCTGCCATTCTATCCCACAACTTTATCAACAATGGAGTAACAGCGAGCGCAAGAAATGCAACTGCTATACCTACCACTGCATCAGTCACATAATGAAAACGGCAGTAAAATGTGGAAATGTACAGTGAGAGTACAATTGGCGACAAAATCCAGAACGATGGACGATGATACCGATATGCCATCACCCACATAATTGTCGCGGCGGCTGTATGCGGACTGGGAATCGATCCGCCGGCAAAATGAAGGTACTTCCGCATGCACTCACCAAGAAATGTCCAGACCCAACCATCTAACGGAACAGTGTATAATTGTTTGATGTAATACATCGGACTGGCAACTGGAAAGAGGATAAATCCAACATCGCAAAGAATGTTGGTGAATCCGAGCGTGAAGAAGTAATCCTCCATTGCCAGCTCGCCGTGTAAATAATAAATGATTCCGCAAAGCACAGGATACATAGGAACGTAGATCACGTAAGAGAACATCATCCATTCCGTGAGAGGTTTAGAGATGAAGTCTTCAAGCCATAAAGTTGGTTGTACACCGAAAACCCATTGTTCAAAATCGGTAACATAATAATCCATCCATTCACCATGAATCAGCAATTGAAATTTATCAACGGCACCGAAAAGATATGCATACGTGAGCGTGACTGATGCAACGCGCAGAAAGAATCGCCAGAATTTCTTCGTAGTCTTCTCGCTCAACCGGTTGAAGAGAATGTAGGCAACCGCAACAGCAATGTTTTTCAGGACCAACATCCACCATCCTTCGATCCGGTTGAAAAAGATAATTGCAAGTAAACTAAAGAAGGTAAGTGTTGCGAGAATTAATCCATCTGTCGCGCCAAGTTGTAATTTACTGATTGCGAATTTTTTATTTGTCATAGTTTATCCACGACAACCTTGCGAAGGTTGTCTTTGTCGAACCATAAGAACCTTCGCAAAAGTTACCTCGCAAAGCAAATGAAATAATCGAGTGAGATACCAAGAAGCCAATGTGTTGTAATCGCCGGCCAGATTGATTTGGAACGGAACACCAATAATCCCCACACCAAAGCACCGAGAATGGAGCCGTATATTTCGCTGTCTGGTTTGCCGATGTGTACAATGCATGAGAGGGCGACTTGTACCAAAATAGCTCCCCAAATGCCGAATCGCGGTGTCAATCCGGTCTGCATAAAACCACGGAAGAAAATTTCCCAGCTAATGTAAAAAATGAGATAGGCAAAAGCATGCATCGCAAATAACTGCATTGAATCACCTGCACCTTTGTACAGCGGATACTCTGCAATATATTGCGGATCTTTTGATGATGGATAGGAAAGCCCAATCATTACCGCCCCGACGACAAGCGCTGCCGGAATCCAAAATTTCCAATCGCCAACTCGCAATCCGTAATCAGCAAGCGATTCCTTAAACACCAATTTAATAATAGCGATGGAAGACACACCTAGTAGAACGAAGGCAGAAAAATAATTATACCACTCCGCTGTCATTGCGGCACTGTTGAATAAAACAAACGTGTTGCTAAGATGAGCAAGGTAAAACGATTTGGTGCCGTAGTACTTCCACGTGGTCAGGACAAGCGGAGCGATAAGGAGAATGATAGTTGGTTTTTTATTCTCTTTGGAAAAAATGCCAGGAAGAGAAAAGAAGTCTTCAAATCTGTTCATGATTTTTTCTTCTTGAGTTGACGTTGTTGGAGAATCCATTCGTATGTCAAACGAATTCCTTCCTTAAGAGGTGTGAATGTATAACCAAGTTCTCGCTCAGCTTTTGCACACGAGTAAACCCAATCCTGCAAAAAAGTTTCTACCCAGCCGGTAGTTATCTGTGGATAAACGCCGAATCTATTGGCTGCAAATTTTTGAATGCCGCCGTACGCAAGTCCTACTTTCGGTGGAAGATTCACTTGAAAATGCTTCTTGCCACTGACTTCATCCACCAATTCAAAGAAACGTTTCAATGATGCATTCTCACCGCCAATGATATATCGTTCGCCAATGCGTCCTTTTTCCATCGCAAGAATGTGTCCGCGCACCAGATCGTCGACCAGTACATAATTTCCGATGTTGACGCCGCGGTTTAAGAGAATCGGTACTTGACCTCGATCGTATTGATCGATCATCAAGCTCACGGAGTTTCCTTCCGTTAGCTTCCCGGGACCATACGCGCGCGTCGGATTCACCATGACGACAGGAAATCCTTCTGCTGCCATTTTCAATACTTCTTTTTCCGCGATAGCTTTTGTCTCTTCATACTCGGTGTAGTACTTTTGTGTAATCCTCGGCATTGTTTCGTCACCAATCACACCGGGTGCTGTCGGTCCAAACGTAACGATGGTGGATGTCCAGACAACGCGTTGTATGTCAACCTGCCTTGCGGCTTCGAAAACATTCCGCATGCCGATGACATTATGGTCAGAAAAAATTTTCTGATCAGGTGCCCAGTTCTTCGCATACGCCGCAAGGTGGAAGACATGCGAACAGTCCTCCATCCCTGCAACAAGCGATTCACGGTTCATAATATCACCTTGTACCAGCTTGATGCGTTCGTGATCAAGTCCTTCGCGGTTGCTCTTTGCACGTGTGAGTGCGTGAACGGTGTGTCCTTGCCTGACAAGTTCGTTCACAAGCTTCGTGCCGATAAAACCGGTGGCACCGGTAACAAAAATAGTTGTCGGGTTCATAATATTAGTAGGGGCGATGTATTCATCACCCAATGAAAATAGATGTTCAGGTCGTGAGCAAGGTAGAAAAAAATGAGGCGAGAGACAATGAAGAATTTCGAATTCTGTTCACTTGGAAGAACATCTTTTCTATGGGAGTTTATAATTCGTACGAAAAAAATCCGTGCAACTCTCACTGCACGGACACTCCTTCACTTGCCCGCACTATCTTTTACTCCTGTTTTACCGCATTAACCTTCACGTTTGCATCAAGCTCGACCGCTTTTTTCGCTTGCTTGAGATCGACACCAATAAGACGGATATTCTCCGAGGTTTCTCCAACAACCTTAACAAACACATCCGCTGCAGCAGGGTATGAACCGCCATTCACTGTAACATTTCGGCTTGAGATGACATTGAATACCGCGCCCGATTGTGGAACAATTCTGCATCCATTCAATTGGAGTCCATCCGCATCACACCTCGTTTTGAGGTAATAGATACATTCTCAAGATTCATGTTCTTGATCGACATTTCTGGAAGTCCGTTGATAACCACTGCTCGATCTGCCCCGTTGCAGACGATATTCTTAACGTAGAAATCTTTGAATTGCGGCGTCCTATTTGTCACAACCTCCGCTTTCCGGATGGTCAAGTCCTTTCTTGCTTCCACATCAGGCGCACCGCCGGAATAATACATATCGAAGAGAATAGCGTCGGTTACGATCTCGCGCATTTGTATACCATCGAAGAATATCTTTTCTATGACACCACCCCTATCCCGTGCCGATTTGAATCGAAGTCCAACATCAGTTCCTATGAAGACACAATTACGAATGGACACATTGCGTGCACCGCCGTAACTCCCACTGCCGATAACAAATCCTCCGTGCGCATGATAGACGACACAATCGGCGACGACGATGTTCTCGCACGACGGTCCCGGCATTTGGCTCTCAGCAATGGCTCCCGGTTTAAGACAAATTCCATCATCACCGACATCTATCAGACAGTTGTAGATGACAACATTGCGGCAAGCTGCTGGATCAATCGCATCTGTGTTTTTTCCGTATACAGGTGAAAACACTTTCACATTGCGGATGATCAGGTTTTCACATTGTACCGGAAGGATGTGATACTTGGGAGAATTCTCGAAGGTCGGTCCATCAAATAAAATATCATTGCACTGAATAAGATTTACGAGGTTAGGACGCAGGTATTCCCGCGTCTTCTCATAGTCCTCCATCGTGAGTTCCTTTTTCGATTGAGTGATACTTTTCAGAAATTGCTCCGCCTCAATCGCTTCTTTCGAAGGCCACCATTCTTCGCCATTCGCCGACACAACGCCTCCGGAAGCAGCGAGCGCTTTCCATTGCAGTTCAGTTAAATCTTCCCGTAGGACATAACGCCAGACTTCTCCGGCACCGTTGAAAACACCTTCACCGGTAAAAGCAATGTTGGATGCTTTATATGCACTGATCAGAGGAGTTCTCTCAAAACGCTTTGACCTTCCGTCTAAATTTTGTACGAATGGGTAATCATCAATATTCTTGCTGAACTGAACAAGCGCACCTTTTTCCACATGAAGATTGATATTGCTTTCCAGTTTGATCGGCCCCGTGAGCCATGTTCCTGGAGGGACGAGCACCATTCCGCCTCCTGCTTGAACACATGCTGCAATCGCATCGGCAAATGGTTTTGTATTCATCGTATGCCCATCGGCAATAGCACCGTACTCCCTAATACTGAATGTGCGGTTCGGAAATTGCAGCTCCTTCATTTCCGGCATAGCAAAAGGAAGGTTGGTACAATAATCCTTCAGTTGTTTCTGCCCCACCGCACTGACACTAAAGACAAACACGAAGATACAAGCGATAACAGTATATTTGCGAAACATAGTACTTTCCTTTTCTTTATAATTGAACGATCAACATTGTATAATATACGACGAAACAAGATCGAATATTAAACGAGAATGATGCCGGATTTATTTTGTTGTTTGTTGAAGAAGGCAGAAATATGTTTGATTTTTTTTATTCTTTCTTATTTTTCTAATGTATAAATATAGTTGCAATTGAATATTCCTTATAATATAATGAATCATTCGCCTACTTACTTGTCCAAGGAGTATATATGAAATACGTAATTCTCTGTATTCTCGCATTGTCTTTTATTTCATGTCAAGGAATCAATAATACGCCGCCGCTTTCCTATGATTTGAAACAGAATTATCCCAATCCGTTTACCGACACTACCTGGATAATCTATGGTGTTCCAGCCGTCGGGAAAAATGATACTGGACCGTGGGTACGCATCGTTATCAAAGATCGGTTCAATCAAACGGAAGCAACACTTGTTGATACCTATAATCATCCGGCGGGTTATGACACAGTTCTATGGAATGGTCGCGGAGCAAATTATCAAAAAGTTCCTGCTGGAATATATTACATCGAACTTCAACAATTAATTCAAGGTGATGTGTATGTCCAAGGCCGTCAGGTCGCACTAAAACAATAAGGAACCTGCAATGAAAACAATTCTCTTTCTTCTCTCATTGATACTGTTTCGTCAATCATTGCAGGCACAAGATAGCGCTTCTTCTCCCGTTCTTTCAAAATACAAACTTTCATTCAGTTACGGGATCTATGCTATCAACCCGACTGATATAAATGACCATATATCAACATCAAATGATGTATTTGGAAGTACAACCCGAACTATAAAATCGATTCCTGAAATTGCAGCAACGTTTTCTCTGCGACCGCTGCAAGACAATCAAATTCTTCTCCTTCGCGGCGGATACATGTCAATTCAGCGTTCTTATCAAGTATCTATTCCGGAAACACAAAACACTCCGACAACGACAGGGTATACCACAGGCACTATTAAGGAAATCTATACTGCATATCCTCTTTCTATCGGTGTAGGACTTGCATCGTTCACATTTGATTCACAAATTCAAATAGAATTTATTTATGGACTGGGATACATTGACGAAGAAACGTCCTATACATCTTCGACAGGTAAAGGGACATCCTATTCAAGATCATTCTTCAGCCCGGCGTACGGTTTTAGGATTGCCGGACAAACAACAGTCCGATTTTCAGACAAAATCGGTTTAACATTTGAACTTGGCTACCGCGGACTTGCCTTCGATGAATATGAAGAAGACACTTCTACACAACCCGCAAATATCAAGTTTTCGTTTTCTGGTGTGAATGGCTCTGTCGGATTGTCGATTATTTTTTAACTCAACTTCTACCGGATATTGGAAGTGGCAAGCGTGAAAAATATCTGTTGCGCGAATTGTTTTTCATCGCAGCCGATTGGTACTTCATAACACACGCATCAAGATGGATTTTTCATATGTGTGTGTTAGTATTTCCGCCACAGACAACTACTTCACGATGTAGTGCATCTGTATCAGCTTTTCAGTGACACGTGCGCGTTGATCTCCCTGTATTTCGATCTTTCCTTCTTTGATTGTTCCTCCGGCTCCGCAATATTGTTTTAATATCCGGCCGATTTCTTCCATTGTTGTCGGATTATGCCGTAAACCGCTCACGATTGTTACACTCTTTCCTTTTCTTCCATGCGTATCTAGCAAAACATGAACAGTGCTGCCTTTTCCATCGTGTCGACCTTTTGGAGGGACTGCACGAACCGGCTGCGGTTCGATGAGTTGCTTTAGATCGGAGAGAGAGCGATATTTCTTTTGATGTTCCAAGTGCAATATTCTATCTTAACTTCCAAAACTATTTCAATCCGCGTTTCTTTTTCTCGATAACGACCTGAGCATCCACGGGAGCAGCGCAGAGAGGACACACGTAACGCCGCGTAGTTTCATTGAAGTCGGGTTCGTGTACCTGCTTGCAATTCGGACATCGTATCAAGAGCGGTTTTTTGTCTTTCATCTTCGACATCTTGTTCTTTGATTAATGTGCTTTCTTTTTTTTTGACACAAGAGGAATATTCTCAATGGGCGTCTCAGGTCCGAGTAACACGGCAAGCCATCGCGTTTGTTCATGATTCTCTAATGCAAATTTTAATGTCATGGTAAACGGAATACACAAAACCATACCGATCAGACCGAGTAAGTTACCCCAGAAAATTAATGAAAGAAAAACAACGAGTGTCGACAAACCAACACCGCGTCCCACGAGTTTTGGTTCAACAGCTGTGCCAATAATAAAATTTACTGCTAAATACCCGCCAGCTGCAAGCGCCGCATGACCCGGCCCAAATTGGATCAGAGTAAGAAGCACTGCGGGTACAGCAGCAATTATTACACCGAGATTCGGTACATAGTTAAGCAGGAAAGCCAAAAAACCCCAGAGCACGGGAAAATCTACGCCGAGAATGGACATCCAGATTCCAATGAGGATACCCGTGGTTGCGCTGACACCGGTTTTAATGAGCAGATAGTGGTTGATATCCTCAATAAACTTTTTGAATTGTGAAAATTCTGCTTTTGGATCATCGAGAATAGCACGAAGCTTAACGGGAAAACTGGAAACCTCGAGCAGGATGAATGTGACCGTGAGCAGGATGAGAAAAATGCTGGAAAGTGTTGAAGTTAATCCTAAAAGCAAACTGGCAGTCAAACCCATCACCGCTCCCGGATTGACATATTCAAGCACAGCATTATCCTTGATAGTGAAGCCTTTGTTTGCCAAGAATCCTCTCAATGCTTGGACTTCCTCCTGTATGCGTCGCTGATAGAACGGCATACTATCAGAAAAGTGAGCGAGCGATGTGCCGACGAGTCCGCCGATCATAAGCAGAATGGTAACCATACACGATAGAACTACCAGCACTGCAAGAACAGAAGGAATTCGCTTCTCTTTGAGCCACAGTACCAGCGGCGCTCCGATGACAGCAAGGAACAGAGCGACGAGCATGAGCACCAGAACAGATTGTGCCTGAACGATTCCCCAGACAATAATGACAAGCGATGCCGCGACAACGAGAAAACTCGTTCCACGTTGAGTGTTGTTTTTTTGACTCATACATAAATTCCTTTTCTGTATTTTCTCACCATCACACTTAAGAAATTTATTCCTTAGATATTGTTCCACTTCCATTGATTTCTTGACTGACATTTTTTGGCTCACCGCTATATTTGATACTGCCTGAGCCATGAATTTGACCATCGACACTATTCACCACCCAAACATGAATATCACCGCTTCCATAAATTCGTACCTTCGCGTCTTCTGCAACAAGAGATGTCGCATCAATTCTAGATGAACCAGAAATAGTTATTTTGAGTTGGGCCGTTTTTCCGTTGAAATGTAATTTTGAAGAACCGTTGACTTCGACAGACAGTGCATTGTTATTGACATTGCTCACATCGCCATGTGCCGAGCCATGGACTGTCAACTCCGACAAATTCTTGACGGACGCGATGATCCTTATTTCTTTTGAAGGCTGTAGGTTTTCTTCCGTGTAAATACGAAGAGCGTTATTCTTCACCTCTGTTTTAATGAGCGGCAGTAGGTTTTCGTCGGCATCGATTGTCAATGCCTGTTTCGCTTGGCATTCAATTTGAACTTCATAAGAACCTTCGCACGTTATGGTTTCAAAAGTGGGGAGGTCTCTTGCTTCGGTTCTGAGTATACCGCTGCCTCGAACTTTATGACCCATACAAGAACACAAAGCGAAAATGCATGTGAATGAAATAAGAGGCAGATATTTCATGACTTCAATTCCTTTCTAATAGTCGTTCCTACGATGATGAGAAAATATTTGTCGTGAGAATGTTTGTTTTAAACGATCACAAATAGATTCTTTCGTCATGACCTTCGCTTTTCGATGTTACGGTTTGTTTCAAGGGACGTTCCTTGATACTCTGTCGGTAAAAGCCGGCTATTCAGAATTAATATTTTTTAGTTAGAACTGAGAAAAATGTATCTGTTTTCTTAAGAGAATGCAAGAGCAGGGGGAAAGATGAAGACAGAGAATGGGAAGTGCGGAATGGAAAAATGAGGAAATCGCAAAACGGCGATTAAGTGAGAATTCTAACAGACACGAGTCATCGTTCGTCCAATCAATCGCCGCCGACGGAAGAGACGCCGTGCTTCGCCGAATCAAGGATGCCCAAGAAGCGATCAATATTCTCAAAACTCCAATTTACTTTATTACACAGCACGATAATCGTCGTTTTATCGCGAAGTCTTCTTACAAAAAAACTACTGTACCCGCGCCACAAACCGGCGTGGTACACAATCTTACTACTGTCGTCCGCCGTTACGATGCGCCATCCATAACCGTAACTGTTGTCGTTCCGCCAGTCATAGCTGAAGGGTGTAAACGCTTCCTGAAGAGTTGTTTGTTTGATTAATTGTTCGGTGTACAGTGCCTGGTCCCACTTGAACATATCTTCCACGGTGGAGTAGATCCCTTTATCTCCGACTACACCGCTTAAATAATCTTCCTCCGCTCTGCGCCTATTTTTCTTGTATCCCAATGTCTGGTATTTGACATCCAACACATTTTTCGTGTTATAGAGGAACGTCCTCTTCATGCCGAGCGGCTTGAAAATCCGTTTTTCCAGAAAAGTATGGTACTGTAATCCCGATACCTGCTCAACGATACACGCAAGAATCACATACCCCGTATTACTATATTTGTATTTTCGATCCGGTACAAAAACTAATCCCGGTTGATGTGTGATCAACATATCCATAACGTCATCGTTGCTCATGAGACGTTTCTTATTCTTCCAGTACCGTTTGGCGAAACTCATATATTCTGGCAAGCCGGAACGATGTGTTAGCAATTGGCGAATGGTTATGTTCTGGTAGGGAAATCCTGGAACGAATCGCTGCAGCGTATCGGTAAAGTTGAGCTTGCCTTCATCGTGCAGCATCATAATTGCCATTGCAGTAAACTGTTTCGTTATTGAGGCGAGTTGGAAAGTAGATTCGATATTGAGCGGCGTTTTCTCTTTCAGGTCGGCATACCCGAAGGCGTTTTCATAGATAACTTTCCCTCTCTGCGCAATCAGCACGTTACCGTTAAAGCCTCTCTTTGTCGAAAGGACTTGAAAGAGGGAATCTATCTTGAGGACGATGTCGCTGGATGCGTGATCGTTAGCCGGGATACTGCCAGAAACTGTTGACGAAGTCGTATCGTTCGTGAGACATGCGGAAAACAGCGACAGCAAGAAACAGAAAAAAAAGGAAATCATTTCAAGTTAACCATATAAAATTAAATTACCTGTCATCATAGTACGGGAATATCGATGCTGTGTCAAGAGATACCTGCTTTTATACTCTCCTGTAAAAGAAAAATGAGAACATACTGAACAGCCATCAATGTTGAGAGAGACACTAGAAAAAGCGAAAACAGATTTGGATGAACGATAAGTCGGCAACAACAATGACAGTATATTTTCTTAGACAACCATTATAATCATCGCGCAATTACTTTTATGGTATACTGTTCTGTGTGTGCAGTACATACGCGAATACACCGAATGCACGGATTGCCTGCGATTGCGGATGCACCGTTCCTACTTCATCAACCTTGTACCCATCCTCGCCGCCGTTTGGATTCCATCCGTTTCGGATGCCATCATCTATAGTGCGATGGAGTGTTATCGCTGCCTCGCCGTGATGGTTCGTCCATACGTGTTCCAGCATTTTCTCAATTTTACCCGGAATATCAGGTAGCTGGTTAGGTGCGATCTGGTACGCGTCCAGAATAAAATGAACAAAAGCCCCGTTTCCATCCATCCGCAGTTGGTAATAATCGTTCGCATCGATCCAACCGTTAGCCGGATCCATGATGCGGCGTGCTGTTTCAACAACAATCTTTTTGTACTTCGCCTTGCCGGTCATCCGGAACATCGCTGCCCCGATCGTACACATACCAGCTCCTTCCCACGGAAACTGTTTGCCGAATGCCGCCTGTCCTTCATTGCCTTGCCATTTTCCATCGCCTCGATAGAACTGTTTCTCCACTCCCGGATACTTCGTATCGCCGTTCCACACCAGCATGGCATCTGTATAGAATCGTTGTTCATGCGTGGCTTCATACAGCCAGCACGCAACAGTCGCCATCTGGTTCATATTGCTGTTCGTGAATATTCTGAAGTTCCCCTGCATATTCGGTGCATAGTTATACCAGCTCCAAAATCCTTCGTGATGAGAGAGTCGTCCCTCGCGCTTCGCCTCCAGATATCTGTTCTTTGCATCATCCACCCATTGCATATTCTTTCTTCCGGACACATCCCACCAATACATTTCTGCCAAACATATCCATGCGCGATCGTCCACCCAGGTTCCGTTGCGCATATCGAGAAGCTTATACGTACTGGTATATAAAGACAGCAGGTTCTCATCGCCGGTTGCAGCATAGAGATATGCATCTCCGATGGCGCCGTTCGCACCTTCCCATTCTGCATTATAAACTTGATGGAAGAGTTTGTCAATCGCGTACGCACGCTGTACTGTACGTCGAAAGAGATCAAATGCAGATGAATCCTGTGAAGTCGCTTTTTGAACGACGGGTGTGTCCTTTGTCCCGAACAAATCTCCTTTCGTAAGAATGTACGCTGCAGCAAGAATAGTAAACAGACCTATACCGCTGAGCGCAATCATTTTCAAGCGGAAGGTTGGTTTTCTTTCCGGTTCTTGTTCGTTGACTGCTTGTTGTCTTTTTCGTTTCGTCGACATTGGATAGAGATTAAATTCTGCCGGTGTAGCATTCGCTGTTTCCAATGCACATCTAAAGTAGACGGATTCCTATCATGCTACCAACGACATTTGCTCAAAATGTAGACAAAAGGGAATTGAACTTCAAGGAGGAAACAAGAATATGGTGAAGTCACTGCAGGAGTATCATGCTGGAATGAAGCGATATACGAGATGGACGGATCGAGACTCTTCACTTGTGATGTGAAGATTTGTGCAGATGCAGCATTGCATAGTATGCACCGCCGAGAATCAATCCTATGAGCGGCACTATCAATCCGCATGCAATTTCATATCCATGTGGCGTTTCGGGCGTGAGCCGGATGGCAATAAACGACGGTACTCCTCCAAGTACGAATGTCGCTATGTATGTAACAACCCGGTTTTTTCGTGAGAGGCCATGATAGAAAAAGAGACTTGCCACAAGGCCGTCGAAGAAAGGTATATGGTTCGATTCCTTTTGACTCCATGTATTCCATAACCACATCAAGTAAAGCGCGATGATGGTGCAGATAATGCAATACCATCCAAGAAAAATAATCCAATAGATATCGGTCGGTGTTCTATCGGTTGGACTTATTTGTGCCAATCGGATTCGATGCAAGCACAGCACACCCAAGATCCATGCCGAGAGAAGAGCCATCGCTATGCGTGACCGCTCCACGGAGTGACCATGAAGCGCCGTTTTTAAGTCCTGATATCGTTGAATAATCGAAGGAAAGAGCATCCTCTTTGTGAAATATCCTTCAAGAATTCGCATGAAGTACAATGCCGCCAACACGACGATCACAAAAGCCGCAAGGGTCATCAATACCCAATACGAGCGAGCAAAAAATACAATCAATCCGACGAGAATCAGCAGCACTTGAAATTCTTCGCGATGGTACCATGTGAAAAAGAATAACTGTTGGTCTTGGTTCTGTTTTGTCATCGCACGTTCGCTTACACTTGAGCGCCGTTGTTAAAAGCAAGCGTGGTAATCTCGGAGAGTCTCCGCGGATTGAAGTACGAATCTTCAAGTTTGCGCAATTCAGAAACCAATACACCCACTTTCATAAATGGATACATCAACTCAGCACCCTCCGGAATTTTCTTTGTTGCCCGACACATCAGGAAGTAACTTTCAAAGAACGGTGTATAGGGTTTGAGCCATGGCTCTGCATTCATAGATTGGAAAAAATCATACACCTGTCGATTGAATCGCAATACAGTTGTTTCGTCTTTTAATTGTTCTTCGCTCAGTTCCGGGAAGTCGGCATAAAGGGAAAGTCGTTTTTTGTTCGGATCAATTCTGACTTCTTGAACTTTTTCGTACAATGGATAGGGAGGATGTGTCTGTGTGCGGATACGCCACAGCTCGCTCATATCGATAATAGTTCCTTCTCGCAGGAGCGTGAGTTGTGCATCTTGTCCTTTTTCTTTGTCCAAGTTCGCTTGCAGGCGTTCGCGTTGGCGTGATTCAGAATCATTCACAGCACGTCCTTTTTTGTGTTTCCGCCCCTGACGCATTAATAAAAGTAAATCAAGCCTTCGCTGTTTAGAACGCCGAAATTGAATTGCCACCTTGAAGAAATCATGGGTATCATCAAGGCGCATTTCATATCTCGATTGGATGATAGAATGCATTACAACGCTCGTGAGCAGCACGGAAAAAAAAAGTATTCCAATATCTATAATTTTGTGAATAAAAAGACAGTTCACGAATGCTAAACCGATCCCGCCAAACCATGCCAGGAGCGAAAGGAGAAACAGCCATGCGATAGTTCCCGCAACCATGGATTCAAAAACAGTAATAGGCCTCTGTATCCATATCCGTGTGAACCGGCGCAACAGTGGCCAGGTGAGAAGGAAACCAACAAGCGCTATGGGCAAGATTACATACATGGCATGATTGCGAAGTGACGAAGCTTCAGTTTGAGAACTGTGGCAAGCCCACAGAGCATTCCGATCTACTCAGAGGAATATTCCGTTGTGAAAGTACATGAAGGCGTATCACGGTAGACACCCGAGAGATTGCTTTGCGATAAAATCTGCGTTCGGCATACCTTTAAAAAAATATTACTTATAGCTTGCAATGGCCCGATCCACGGTTTCGTAGGTCTTGAACACTTTTACCAATTGTGTAATGGCAAACAGACTTTCTACTTTCTCGGTGATATTAGCCAAGCGCAAATCGCCGGATTTATTTCGTACGGATGTCAGTGCAGCGATCAGCGTGCCTAAACCGGTACTGCTGATCCATCGCACGCCTTTCATATCTACAACAATCTTGTTGAGTCCTTCCTGCAACAGACTGTAAATTTTATCGCGTAGATTTTCTGTATCCGGCTCTCCCATCAGATTGCCTTTCAAACTCAGAACCGCGACCGCGCCATGCATTTTTTCTTTTATTGTCATAGACATTCCTTTATGTAATGCAGCTGGACTGTTTAGTAATACATTCTTCTGTAAAATGATACGTCCTTTTTGACGGAATGTCAACGCCCATGTGTTTGCCGGTAAAATCCGCATGGCTGATCGAAATTGGTTTTGGTGCGGACTTCTTCGTATTATTATACAGAAATAAACCGGTATTATAAACCATTTCTACACTGAACAACTTGATTACATTAATCCCCATAACATCTCTTGAGCATCCTGAATTGGGACCGTATCGCACCTTGCGCCAATCGGTAGAACAATTTCGCCAGGGCAAGTTTATAGGGGAAGGGAGAATAGTTGTTAGGAGACTTCTAGAGAGCTCTCATGAAATTCTTTCTGTTCTTATGACATCGGAGTGGTTAGAAGAATATCGTGAACTTCTCGTCACAAGGCCCGAGAAGATAACCGTGTTTCTTGGGCAGAAGGAATTGCTCAACACGATTGTTGGATACAATTTGCATCAAAGTATTATGGCGCTTGGGAAAATTCCTACACAGGCAACGCTTGACTCAGTTCTCAGACAGTCATCACCGCCGCGTTTATTTGTTGCTGTGGATGGATTGGCAAATTCTGAAAATCTCGGTGTGCTTGTACGGAATTGTGCTGGCTTCGGAGTGCAAACCATTCTTGTAGGAGAAACATCAAGCAGTCCTTATTTACGGCGGGCTGTGAGGAATTCCATGGGAACGGTGTTTAAGATACCCATTGTGCACTGCGGGAATCTTGTCGAGACTCTCACACTGCTTCGACGTTCTCACAACTTCAAAATTATTGCCGCGCATCCTCATGCGGAAAAGCACAATATTCAGTGCGTGGATTTCACCGACCACTGTTGCATTGTTTTCGGAAGTGAAGGGGATGGAATTTCTCCGCGTGTTCTTTCGGCTTGTGATATCACAACGGCGATTCCTATGCAGCGTGGAGTTGATTCACTCAATGTGGCAAGCGCCAGTGCTGTGGTTTTGTACGAAGTGATGCGACAAAGAAATAGAGCATAGACACGCGGCTCTGCACACCTATGGATATAATCAGGATTTTGGTGTTAGTGGCGGCAACTCACGCGCCGTAATTTCTGATTGAAATCCACATTCCCGGTGTGAACCATCACAGAAGGGTTTATCTTTGCTATGGCCACAGCGGCAAAGAGAAACACTCGTTCGACCATTGAGATCGAATTTCTTCCCGCTCAGATCAACCAATTCAAATTCACCTTCCACACGAATGCTTCCGTTGTTTTTCACTGTAATTTTTGTTGCCATACAAGGCTCCTATTGGATCTGAAAGTCAACAGATAACTGCGTTTTTTCCCAGGAGAGTTTCATCACACCGGATTTATCGCTCGTGCGTTCCAATGTCATTGTGAACTTCTCTGCCGCATGCGCAAGCGTTTTCTTTTTCAGAAGGATTCGTGCTACGTCCAGCTTTTCATTGTACACCGTTCCCCATTGTCCGGTTTGTTTATTGATAATGAGCTTCCATTGATTGGATGATGGGAGAGAGTAGAGAGTATAAGATCCGTGTGGCAATTTTACGTTCCCTAAAATGAGATCGGCTTGTGTCGTAAATCCTGTTGCGGCATTGGCCCCCGTCCGCCAAACTTTGCCGTACGGGACAATACTTCCCATGATTTTTCTGCCGCGCATTGATGGACGACCATAATCCACCGATAGGCGTTTCCCGTTCAATATGAGTTCTACAGAATCTCGCGGACTTGGTACCAACGAGTCTTTACTGACATGGAAGGGAACCGAAAGCGATGTATTTGCCCACTCGATTTTCAGTGTACCGCCATCATTGCCGTTTTTTTCTAATTTGAATGTGAGGTCTTCTATCTGGGATTTCAACTTCTTGATATTCAAATCGACACGGGCAAGATCAAGTTGTGGATTATAAATCGTTCCCCATTGTCCTGTCTGTTTGTTGATGATGAGCTTCCAGCGTTCTTCAGCAGGAAGTGTGTAGAGCGAATACGCGCCGCGCGGAACAACTGCCCCATCTACTTCAAGGTCGGTTTCGGTTATCAGTGTTGTTGCCGCACCGGCACCGGTACGCCAAACTTGGTAATAGGGTACAAAGGCGCCGAAGATTTTCCGTCCGAGAATTGACGGTTTACCATAACTAATCGCGATCTTCTTCCCGTTAAATATTGCCTTGACCGAATCACGCGGGCTGACGATTGGCTTCTGTGCATAGGTCTCGACAAAAAAGCCTGCGGTGATCAAGAAGATCCAGAGTACGTGCCTTAATTTCATAAATCCTTTACTCTAACACTATTTTGTGCCGGTTAATTCCTTCTCTACGGATAGATATGTTTCATATGTTGTTCGGTCAAAACATACAATAAGTACACGTTCAAGTTCTATATTGGTTTCAAGTTCGTGGAAAATTTCCTTCAGTGCAATACGAGAAGCCCGTTTCACCGGAAATCGATACACACCTGTACTGATAGATGGAAACGCGATAGTTCTGATGCCGTGTTTCCGCGCAAGCGCGAAACAGCTCCCATAGCAATTTGCCAGTAAAGTTTCTTCATCGTGTGTACCTTCCTGCCAGATAGGACCGACAGTATGTATAACATAATTTGCAGGAAGATTATAGCCTCTTGTCATTTTTGCATTGCCGGTTTCGCAACCTTTCAGGGTTCGGCATTCTTCTAACAGCATCGGTCCAGCCGCTTGATGAATCGCACCGTCAACGCCTCCGCCGCCTAAAAGCGAGTTATTGGCAGCATTGACAATCGCATCGACCATTTGTGTGGTGATATCACCTTGAACAATAGAAACATGGGAGTGTGTTTTTTTGTCTATCTTCATTCACAGTTCCCTTTCATTGTGTCAACCTATTGTCTAAGACCTTTCATCTGTCTTACACTTTTGGTTCCAACGCTCTTGCTACCATTATTCCTGAATCCTTTTTAATCTTCTTCAGGTACTCCCAAAGTGGTGTTTCGGTGATTTGCACTTTTGAACCAGGAATCGGTGCATGGATCATATGCAATTTTTTGTTCTGCCAGATAGCAATACCGGTATGCGTGCAGTCTAATCCTTCGATGGTCGTCGTGATGCCCAGGATGTCGCCATCGTTGATCTGTGAAGCGGATTTCTTTACGTTCGATTTAGGAATGTGATACATCATCCGTTTGTTCATCTCTGCTTCCTGTGCTGCGATCATTTTTACAAATTCCGGATGCTCTCTTAGCTGCACATAGGAATCGGCGTGCGTAGACATAAAGTTGACCTTCTTGTTGTATGGCACACCGCCGATTTCTTTTGTAATATTTTTGAGCACGGATTTTTTTTCATTGTCAAAGAAATAATCTGACGTATAATGTAATCGGCTTGGATACTTATCGATGATGCCGCCACGGTAACGAACAAATTGCAATTCTTTTTTGTAGTGTTCGAATGTCATCGTGTTTTTCTTGACGCATCGGGCAAGAACAAGCGAGTTTTCGTAGAAGGTCACACAGTCGAGTGTTTGAAGATCAACAATGAGATGTTCTTCACCCGGTGCTTCGATAGTGTCGGTGGCATAGTGAACACCGAGAAATGACTTGGCAATTTCAATAATGACTTCGTTGATCGGTCTTTCGGTGAGCTTGAGAGAGAGGGCAAAATCAAATTTCTTCTTACAGATCAATTCATTTGGATCGGAAAGAAGATCGATTGCTGCGCCCTTTTCTTGCAGGAGAAGAGAAGGCAAGAGGGCAGCAACGGGAATCGATTGCAAAAATGTGCGACGGTCCATGAGCGTTTTCTTTACTTATTCAATTCTAAGCTCCAATCTAAAACGGTGTAACCTCTTCTCCAGGTTCAGCCGGCAAAAATGTCTCAGGTCTGAATGCGTCTCGGCTTTCAAATCGAGCATACTTTTTAATGAACTGCAATTTCTTTGTATCAGTCGGGCCATTACGCTGCTTACCGATGATAATTTCTGCCAATCCCTCTGTTGCTTCGCCATCCTGCTCCGTAATTCCGAACATTTCGGGACGATGAACGAACATCACAACATCTGCATCTTGTTCGATGGCACCGGATTCACGTAAGTCTGAAAGCGCGGGCCTCTTGTCATTTCGCGATTCGACAGAACGGTTCAACTGCGACAATGCAATGACAGGGATATTCAATTCTTTCGCGAGTGCTTTCAGTGAACGTGAGATAGCGGAGATTTCTTGTTCGCGGCTTTGCGCGTTCCTTGGTCCCTGCATGAGTTGAAGATAATCGACAATGATAAGTCCGATATTGTGTTCCACTTTTAATCGGCGAGCCTTTGCCCGTAATTCCAGCACGGCAAGCCCCGGCGTATCGTCGATAAATATTTTCGCTTTATAGAGGCGCCCAACGCTAGTACTAAGTTTCTTCCACTCATCTTCCGGCAGACGCCCTGTGCGGACTTGATGCGCATCAACGCGCGCTTCAGCACACATCAATCGCATAACCAATTGCTGTGTGGACATTTCGAGGCTAAACATACCGACAGGGAAATCGTGCAGCACTGATGCGTTTCGCGCAATCGAAAGCGCAAACGCCGTTTTCCCCTGCGACGGACGACCGGCGATAATAATAAGATCGGATGGTTGGAATCCGCCCGTGAGCGAATCGATATCGGCAAAGCCGGAAGGCACACCAGTAACACCGCTGTGTTTGCCGTGGATGCTTTGAAGCAAATCCATCGTTTTGTGTACTGCGGTGTTCATGGAAACGAAGCTTTTCTTCATCCGCTGTTCGGAGATGTCGAAAATCTTTTGCTCTGCTTCATCGAGTAAGCCAAGCGCATCTTCGGTTTCGCTGTATGCACGGTTGATGACTTCTGACGATGAATGAATAAGCTGACGCATAAGCGCCCGCTCCAGCACGATATGCGCATGGTACTCAACGTTCGCGGCGCTGGAAACTTTTGTTGTGAGTTCCGTAAGATAGTATTCACCGCCGATTTTTTCCAAATCACCGCGGCGGCGAAGTTCTTCTGTCAGTGTTATAAGATCGACCGGTTCACTTCGTTCAAACAACGACATCATTGCGCGGTAGATGCTCTGATGTGCCGGTTTGTAGAAAGCAGTGTCATCCAGAACTTCAATCGATTTGGCGATGGCATCTTTCTCCAGGAGCATCGCACCAATGACAGCGGCTTCCACATCCATCGCTTGCGGCGGTACGCGTCCTTCGGTCGAAACCGATTGCGGTGAGTTGAAGTCAATTATTTTTCGTGGGTCTGCCATACAACATTCTCCTTTGCCGCGGATTAAAATCCGCGGTTACATCATCCAATCATCGGCGCTATGAGCATGCCAATGAGATATGTTGTGACTGCTTCGCCTAATCCGATAAGAGTCATCTCGGTGCCGCTCTTCAGCCACGAGCGCCCGGTGACGATCACCTTCGATGCTCCGACGGCGAAATGCGCCGCTGTACTAACGATAAACGAAATAACGAGCGCTTCCATTCCCGACCAAAAAATAAAAGGGAGCACAGGAATAATAGCGCCGATTGCCGTGCTGATCGAAGCGCTGAACGCCGATTTCCATTGGTTTGGAAACGATTTTTCGGAAAGTCCGAGCTCTTCATGCGCCAGCGTTTTAAGAAATTGTTTCGGCTGCTCTGCAAGTTTTGCCGTCATTTTTTTTGCTTCTTCAGGCGAGAATCCCTTGAGCTGGTAGAAGAGCTCCATTTCTTCCTGCTCTTCCTCGGGATGTTCTTCAATCTCGCGTCTTTCCTTTTCCATTTCAGCTTCGTACACTTCCCGTTCCGATTTTGTTGCGAGGTATGCGCCGCTTCCCATGGACAATGCGGATGCAACTGCCACTGCGAGTCCGCTCAATAAAATAAAATTGCCGTTTGCCGAGGTTGCGCCCGCCACGCCGCTCACGACACCGAAAGCAGCGCCGAGTCCGTCGTTAACTCCGTAAATTGCCTGACCGATCCAACCGCCTCCGGTGACATGCCAATGTTCCCTGCCTAATATTCGATCGAGCCTGCTCTGCGGATGCTGGGAAATTCGCGGATGGCTCATTTCTTCCAGCATTTTGCTGTGTGCGTTTTCTTCGCGCTGAGCTTCAAGAAGCGCCTGCCTATCCGTATCTGATTCTGCCGCAATAATCATTTTTTCATACAATGCATCTGCCTGGCTTTCGCCTGCTTCCAGCATTTGTGCGGCGTCTTCGCTTGAACTTTTCAGCAGCATTGTCCGCTGCAATTTCTCTATCGGTGTATCGCGGAAGGTGCCTACCTCGACACCCAGCTCGCGTAAACGTACTGCCCATCGATCACCATGCCGGTCTTCCGCTTCAGCCATGCGGATAAGGATTGCTTTTTTTTCCGGATGCTGCTCATGTTCCGCTAATGCGCGATAGTTGCGTGCGCTCAGCATTTCATCACGCCATGCTTTTTTTAAATTTTTGATGAATTCTTTCTTTCGATCCATATTCAAAATCTCAATATTCAATAATCAAATTACAAACAAATTTCAAATTCTTACCGTTGGATCTTTACTATTGAAATGTATTTGAAGCTTGTGTTATGTGGTTGATGTTTTGTTTTCCGGCTTTCATTTCTTCGTACAGTTTTCGAAACTTCTGAACGTCTTCCCAACAAGGCCTTTTCCAATTTGGATTGCGCAACAAAGCCGCTGGATGGTACGTCACCATCAATGGAATGCCGCGATAATCATGCACTTTTCCGCGTAAGAGCGTTAATGAGGCATTGGTCTTTAAGAGCGATTGCCCGGCGATGCGTCCTACACAAAGAATCATTTTTGGTTTGATCAATTCAAGCTGCTTCCACAGATACGGCTCGCATAACTCGATCTCTTCCGGCTGCGGATCGCGGTTATTCGGCGGTCGGCATTTGAGAATGTTACAAATGAATACTTCTTTGCGTTGAAATTTTATTGATTCAAGAATTTTGTTTAACAACTGTCCGCCGCGCCCGACAAACGGCTCTCCTTGGGCATCTTCATCGGCTCCCGGTGCCTCACCAACAACCACCACTTCCGCTTTGGGATTGCCGACACCAAAGACAAACTTCGTCCGCGTTCTTCCGAGTCCGCATTTCATGCAGGTGTTGATTGCCTGATCGAGCGTTGGAATACTTTCGGCGGATGTCCAAGGTTCTGCAGGATAAGCGTGAAGAGTCGTAGTTGTTTGAGGAACATCAGGATTTCCAAAAAGATCTGTTTCAGATTTTCGAGGCATGGATGTCCCGCTCGTGGATGATAGAGTTCGCTCTTCTTGATGAACCGGCTGATCTGTTGCTGGCTGTACAGGAGTGTTTGGAATCAGCAGCGAGTCGCCGTAGAGTTCTGCTTGTTGTTCGAGGAAACGTTGAGTATCCGACAGCAAGGTATTGAAATCATCGTCAAGAGACATAGGTCAGATATTATGATTTACTATTTCGATCCCAATGAAAAAAAAATCTTCCCTTCTGAACAAGAGAGAACGATAGGATCTATTTTCCGGGATTACTGCGCCTAATAAAACTACAAGAGAGTTTTTATTTTATTCAGAATTTTGTTTGCAATATCAAACTTCGGCATAATGGGAAGTTGTTCCACTTTGCCGCGTTTGTCGATCATCGCGACCGCATTAAGATTAGAACCGAATACGCGGTTCTGTTTGCCATAGGAATTGAGCACGATGAGGTCGAGATTCTTCTTTCGAAGTTTTTCCTTTGCTCCTGCAAGTTCATCCTTTGTTTCCAGTGCAAAACCTACCAGCGTCATTGACCGCTTTTTCTTGCCGAGAGTTGCGAGAATGTCTGTTGTTGCTTCGAGCTGTAATTCCAGTGCCTTACTACTTGAATGTTTCTTTATTTTATGCTTCGCTGGATTTGCAGGACTGTAATCGGCGACAGCCGCCGCCATGATGACGGCATCTGTTTTTTTCGTATGGGCAAGAACTGTGGTCAGCATTTCCTGTGCCGATTCAACATCAATGCGTGTTACATTGCGCGGTGTTTCGAGATGTGTTGGTCCTGCAATAAGCGTTACCTCCGCGCCGCGCTGGGCAGCGGCGTTCGCAATTGCAAATCCCATTTTCCCGGACGAACGATTTCCCACAAATCGCACAGGATCGATTGCTTCATGTGTTGGTCCCGCCGTCACAAGAATTCGTTTCTTCTTTAAATCCTGATGTGATTGATCAAGGATCTTTCCAATTGTCTCAATAATAATTTTAATTTCTGGCAAACGTCCTGGTCCGCTTAATCCGCTGGCAAGTTCTCCTTCAACCGGAGGGATGATGATGTAGCCGCGTTCTTTAAGCGATGTGAGATTGTTCTGCGTGACAGGGTTCAGATACATCTCTGCATCCATCGTCGGTGCAAGAATAATCGGCCGCGTTGTTGCAAGAGCAACGACAGCAAGCAGGTTATCGGATATGCCGTAGGCAAGTTTTGCTATTGTATTGGCTGATGCCGGTGCAATCACCAGCACATCTGCCCAGTTGGCAAGGTCGATATGCTGTGTGCTGATGTCGGAATCCGAAGATTGGTTGTTCGTCCAGAGATCGGTGAAAACCGGATTCTTTGAAAGCGCGGAGAACGTAAGCGGTGTAACGAAACGTGTTCCCGCTTCCGTCATCATCACTTTTACTTCAGCACCGGACTTTACAAGATCACGAACGAGATATCCTGCTTTGTAAGCCGCAATCCCACCTGTGACTCCAACTAACACATGCTTGCCGCGCATCGCAAATTCCGTTATTCTTCGGTCGCAGTTTCTTTGGAAGAAGTCTTTGCAAAGAAATCAATATGTTCTTTGTAGCGGTAGGGAATTTTCTTCTCCCGTACCTCATCGATCGCAACTTCTGTCGGTTTCCTGCGCTTCTCAAACTCAAGACTAATCTTCAGTTGATCCGGATTAGCAACTGTAACTTCACTGTCATCTTCCGGTTCCGGTGTCGCATTGAGCGCTTTGAGCGTTTCGAGTTGCTGCGATAACTCAATTTTGAGATCATCGTGAATTTGCCGCGACCGTTTCGCGGCAACGATGATTGCTTCGTAAATGTTACCGGTTTGTTCTAAGAATTCATGCATTGCAACTGGTTTGACTGCCACTGGGTTTCCTCCATTACGCTATGAGTATATTTGTATAGTATTTATAATTTTTTTTTGAACAATCTCATTTACTTCAGCAACTGCTTTATTGAGATCATCGTTCACCACTTGAAAATCAAATTGTGAACCCTGTTCCAGTTCCATTGGTACCCGCTCCAGCCTCTGTTTGAGAGTCTCCGGATTTTCCGTTTTCCGATTTTCTAAGCGTTTCTTTAAAACTTCTATGCTCGGCGGCATGATAAAAATGAGAACAGAGTCTTTAGGAAAATGTCGCCGAATCGATAATGCACCTTTCACGTCCACATCAAACATCATGGAATAACCATGATCGAGCGCCCTGTGAATTTCGCTCTTCAGTGTTCCATAATAATTTCCATAAATTTCTTCCCACTCCGCTAAACCTCCGGTTTCAATACGATCTTCAAATTCCTGCTTCGTGAGAAAGAAATAATCTCTTCCGTTTACTTCACCGATCCGTATGGGCCGTGTTGTTGCAGAAACAGAAAAGAGCATCGTCGGATATTTTGCAAGAATCGTTTTCGCAATTGTGGTCTTTCCGCATCCACTGGGTGCCGATAGGACAATGAGCTTTCCTTTGGTCATTGGTGATATATAATTGGTGATTGAATCGTAGATGAACCTGATGCACACCTTGCCAATGAACTATTCACAAATTCACTCATTGCTATTCAATATTCTGCAACTGTTCCCGAATTTTTTCCAGTTCTTCTTTCAACCCAATTATCACATGTGCAATAGCCGCATCATTGGATTTGGAACCGATCGTATTTGCTTCTCGGTTCATTTCTTGCACGAGGAAGTTCAACTTGCGTCCAGCTGCTTCATTTTTCTTGAGCGCCTCGAGGAAAAACTTGTTATGACTCCTATAACGGACGCATTCTTCCGTAATGTCAAGTTTATCAACCATCAAAGCGATTTCCAGTTCTAGCCTATTTTGGTCAAGAACGAACTTATCTTCTATCAACTGCGCGATCCGTTCATGCAAGTTTTTCCGCTCTTCCGGGATCCGTTCCTTCGAAAGTTTCTCCACTTCATTCAGAGTTCCCTCCATCCAGTGGATACGTTTTTCGAGATCCTTCGCCAATTCGCTTCCTTCTTGCGAGCGCATCGCATTGAGGTTTTCTAATGCTTGCCGAACTGTTTCCTGCACGAGTTCCCATTCACGTTCATCGGTTTCTTCTTCTTCAACCGGTTCGAGCACTTCGGAGAAGGTTAAAAGATGTTCAAGCTTAACCTGCTCGCGAATCTTAACGGACTTACGGATCTCATTGAGCAGCTTAAAGTACGACTTCGCTGCGCCTGTGTTCACTTTCAGAGGAATAGCACCGTTGGAGTCGTAAGCAATCTTGACGGTGATGTTCAAATTGCCACGATTGAGAAATGTGCGAACAATATCCTTTAATTCCTTTTCACGCTGGGAAATGCTTCGCGGCAGCCGCAACGTGAGATCGAGGTAGCGGCTGTTCACACTTCGCACCTCTGCACTGATATTGATACCGTCTCTACTGATTTCTGCACGGCCAAAGCCGGTCATGCTTGCTACCACAAAGTCTCCTCGGATAGAATTTTGCATTAAAAGGTACGGAAATTTCGATGGGAGGGCAAGGTTTACTTTTGCACATCATCTACACGTAGATATTCACGAGTTATCCACATCGGGATTGCAATTCCTTGCAATTTTACTGATTTTGGATGTGAATTGTGGATAACCGACACACATTAATGATTACCAACTACTATACTCTATTTCACATAGCGGTTGAATTGAATCAAGAATTCTCCGGACGAAGAGTGGACGAAATCTTTACTCAATACCGCGGTGAATTGATTCTGTCGTTTCGGGAAACTCCTGCCGTTATTCTCGTCGGTTGTGAACCAGCGGACAATTATATCTATGCGCGAAAAACGTTTGCTCGAGCGCGTCGAAACTCCACAGATCTTTTTTCCGAAGTTCATGGGATGATGATTGAGAAGATTTCCATACACACGACAGATCGACAAATATATATTCGATTGAAGGATGGGTATGAACTGATTGTACAATTATTCGGATCAAAAGCGAATATTCTTTTCGTGGATACAAATGGTCTGGTGACCGATCTGTTCTTGAAGAAATCGGATCTGAAAAATACGAAACATGAATTGTCTTCTCAGATTCAACGTCCAGATATTCCAGAATCGCTCCACAACAGCATCGTGGCAACGTACGGAGACCAACTACTCGCAACTGCGCTGAAACGTATATTCCCATTATTCGGTCCTGTGCTTATTCGGGAATTGCTCACCCGTGTTGATTTGAACGGCGAACAACCGCTTGCCGATTTACTGGGAAATGAAATTGACCTTTTGTTGAACGGTGCACAACGATTGAAGGAAGAACTTCTTTCTCCACCGTCACCGCGTGTGTACTCGAACGGCACATCGCCTGTGCACTTCTCTATCATTCCATTGCAGCATCTCAATGAATTCGAGTTTCAGAAATATGCATCTGTGTCGGAAGCAATCTCTACGTTTCGTGCACAAGTACGTCATGAGAAAACCATTCTCCACGAGAAGGAAGAGATCATAAAAGTGCTGGAACGCGAACAAGAACATATGGAACGGACGCTGCAAAAAATTGCAGCCGAAGCAAAGGTCTCAAGTCGTGCAGCACTGTATGAGAAGTTCGGCAAGCTCTTAATAGCTCAACTGCATCTTATCAAAAAGGGTGACACCACAGCATTGGCAGAAGATTTCGTCGACCGGACCACCGATCTTATTGAAATCCCTCTTGATCCGCATCTGACTCCGGCGAAGAACGCTGAACGGTACTTTGAGAAAGCTGTCAAATCCCGGCATGCTGCAGAAGAACAACATCAGCGCGCGGCTGAACTGACAGGGCAGCAAAAATCGATCAATCGACTTCTCACGCGCATGGAAGACGTTATCACAGAAGATGATCTACATCGCTTTGCAGAAGAAAATCGGAAAGAGCTTTCAAAATTTGGATTGAAAACAAAAAAATCAGGACAGCTCAAGAAAGAAGAACCATTACCGTTTCGATTGTTTACTGTTGCGGGCGGATTTCAAGTGTGGGCGGGAAAAAGCGGTGAGAACAATGATTTGCTTTCAACGCGCCATACAGCAAAGAACGATCTCTGGTTCCATGCACGCGGCGTGGGCGGTTCGCATGTTGTTTTAAAAGTAGGAACCGGAAAAGGCGAGGTGAGCAAGCAAGCAATTGAACAGGCAGCAGCTATCGCAGCATATTACAGTAAGATGAAGAAATCAAAATTGGTGCCAGTAGCGATGTGCGAGGGGAAGTACGTCAGAAAGCCCAAAGGAGTTCCGGCGGGCACAGTTACTTTGGAACGAGAGAAGATATTGTTCGTCGAACCAGCTTTACCGCAGCCGTGAGGATTGAATCTTGCTCAGAATAAGACCGATAGAACAATCGGAAATTCCTCAGCTGCAAAATTTTCCTCCTGAAGATTGGAACTTGGATCTTCCGCGGTTGCTCTCTTTTCATTTCGGGTATCCTTATTTTTATCCGGCGGCAGCTGAAGTCGATAAAAAAATAATAGGATGCGGAATTGCCATAGTGCATGGAACTATCAGCTGGCTTGGAACGATCATTGTTCTTCCGGAATATCGAAAAAGGGGGATTGGAAAAGAAATAACCTCCCATCTTATACAATACTGCAAAGACAGGGGATGTACCACTCAACTGCTCACTGCCAGTGCAATGGGTGAATCTGTCTATAGAAAGCTTGGCTTTCATACCAGCGCAGAATATGTATTTTACAAAAGGGAATCGATTGTTCCGATTCAACGCATTTCAAATGTGAGAGAAGTCAGACAAGAAGATGTAAAATATATCAAGGAGCTTGACAGAGAGATTACCGGAGAGGAACGATTTACTTTTCTTGAAAGATTTCTTTCTACCGGATGGGTCTATGTCCCAGAAAAATCAACTCGTATCAGCGGTATCTATCTTCCGAATTTTGGCAGCGGACTCATCATGACAAAAGATTCCAAATCAGGGTTTGAACTTATGAAGTTGAGATTCAATCGTGGGAAAACGACAGCAGTCGTTCCATCGATGAATACAATAGCTCGAAAGTATTTATTGTCAGAGGGGTTTCAGGAGTATCGCACAGCTCCTAGAATGGTTTTAGGACAAGATGTAAATTGGAATCCCACCATGCTCTATAATAGAGCAACAGGTTATTGTGGATAGATAACCAGCATCAACATTTTTCTATTATCTTTTTTCTTTCTGTTCAATCTTTGCCCATGTGTCTTTCAGCGTGACAATACGGTTGAAGACAGGTGCGCCCGGTTTAGAATCTTTTGCATCAGCGCAAAAGTATCCCGTTCTTTCAAATTGGAATCGGTCTCCCGGAGCGGCTGTGCCGAGCATCGGTTCCAATTTACAGTGTGTCAGCACCTGCAGAGAATGGGGATTAATGTTGGAGAGAAAGTCTTTCCCTTCTTCCACCTCGTTGGGATCTTCTTTCACAAAGAGACGATCATAGAGCCGCACTTCTGCATTCACTGCATCACGTGCGGAGACCCAATGAATAGTTGATTTCACTTTGCGATTGGCTGTTGCAGTACCGCTTTTGGTCGCCGGATCGTACGTGCAATGAAGTTCTGTAACGCTTCCTTTTGCATCTTTTATAACTTTTTCGCATTTGATGATGTATGCATACCGAAGACGCACTTCTGTTCCCGGCGACAACCGGTAATATTTTGGCGGCGGTACCTCGCGGAAATCCTCTTGATCGATGTATAATTCACGGCTGAATGGAACCATGCGTGAGCCCGCTGATTCATCTTCCGGATTATTCACAGCACTCAATTCTTCTCCTCTGCCTTCAGGATAATTCGTAAGCACCACTTTCATTGGATTCAACACAGCCATTGCACGCTGCGCGTTCTTATTAAGGTCCTCACGGATGCTCCATTCCAGCATTGCCACATCGATCATGCTGTCTTTTTTTGAAACGCCGATCTTGTCGCAAAATACTTTGATCGAATCTGCAGTATATCCGCGGCGACGAAATCCGGCAAGAGTCGGCATACGAGGATCATCCCAGCCTGAGACATGTTTTTCCTGAACGAGTTGCAGCAGCCTGCGTTTGCTCAGCACTGTATACGTAATATTGAGCCGGGCAAATTCGATTTGCTGCGGGTGGTACACTCCGAGGTTCTCAAGAAACCAATCATACAACGGCCGATGGTTTTCGAATTCAAGCGTGCAAATAGAATGCGTGATGTTTTCGATCGAATCTTCGAGTCCGTGCGCCCAATCGTACGTCGGATAGATGCACCAAGTATCTCCTTGGCGGTGGTGCCCCTCATGGACGACTCTATACATAATTGGATCGCGCAAGTTGATATTCGGCGACGCCATATCGATTTTGGCGCGCAGGGTCTTCGCTCCATTTGGGAATTCCCCTTTGCGCATACGCTCGAATAAATCAAGATTTTCTTCGATACTTCGGTTTCTAAAGGGACTTTCCTTCCCAGGCTCTGTGAGTGTGCCGCGAGTTGCTCGAATTTCATCTCCATCGAGATCGCAGACGTACGCTTTCCCTTTTTTAATCAGATCAACAGCCCATTGGTACATTTGTTCAAAATAATCAGATGCATAAAATAAACGGTCTTCAAAATCGCCGCCTAACCATTTTACATCTTCGATGATCGAATCGACATATTCCTGCTCTTCTTTCTCTGGGTTTGTGTCGTCGAACCGGAGATTGAATTTACCATTGTAATCTTGAGCAATTCCGTAATTCAAGCGAATGGACTTTGCATGGCCGATATGGAGGTAACCATTAGGTTCGGGAGGGAAACGCGTATGAACACATCCCTGATATTTGTTCGTGCGAAGATCTTCGTCGATAATTTCGCGGATAAAATCATTTTTTTCGTTCGTCGTCATAGTTCTTTCAATGTTTGTTGTAATTACCGAATAAAATACGTAAAAACCGGACGATTATCAAAAGAAGTCACTTCGATGAAGAATTTATGCAACGAAGAGAAAGAGGGAGTAGCTCAGCCGATTCTTTTATAGAGGGGCAGAGAAAGATTTTTAGCAACGGAAACAGCTAACTTCTTTCCTTCCGCACTGAATCCCCAATAGAAAAGGAATTTGATTGGATGCTGTTTCTGGATGGATTTGATCGCCTTGCACATCAGACGCTTTGCAAGTCCTTTTCTTCTATGCTCAGGGAGAACAAGCGCTGAACATAAATAGACAGCATCATACTCAGCTCGCAGAGAAGTACTTTTCAATAATTCCTGCTCATGAATCTTCTTTGTTATAAATTGTTTCATCAAGTCCTGCGTCGTAGGAAAAACAAGAATCCATGCAATTGGTCCATTTTTAGTGCTCTTCTCTGTCATGGTGCTTGGATGGATTTTTCGGAGACGGGCTATAACTTTTGTGTTGACAGAGATTTGTGTCGGATCTTGTTTCATGCCGAAGACTTCATCGGCGAGACGAATCATTCTGGCAAGATTTTCTTGAGTTCGAGGTGGCATATTCCTTTGGTGAAAGGAAAGAAGATATGTGTTCAATTTCAACTGTTGAAATTTATTTGAACAAGCGGTAGATTCATTCCAGTGTCATTGTCCGTCTCGAATAGAATTCGAGACGAGATCTCGTCCCGACAAAGTCGGGACGGAAAGTTCGATTATCTCACCGTAACATGGCCGAAAGAGAATTGAATACGGGAATGAAATACAGAAATAGGAAGACCTGAAACACGAATCTCTTTTTGCTCAACCTTACATTGTTGATCATCCATGAAATTGACTCGACATTCTGGAAAGAATGGAATTTGTTTAGGCTGCCGGGCGGCATCCAAGGAGTTCTCGCTTTAAAAGCATTACGCAGGAATTTATAGGCAGGAAAACAATTCAGCGAAAGAACGATACTCCATGATGTATTACTTGCTCTTAGGGATGACGTACGCCTTTGCAGCCGCCGTACAACCAGGTCCATTCCAAAGTTATCTTATTTCTCAAACCTTGAGCAAAGGATGGCGGCGCACTTTGCCGGCTTCGTTTGCACCGTTGCTCAGCGATGGACCAATCATTGTAGTGGTTGTGATTCTGTTGAGTCGTATTCCCGGATGGTTCATCAATGTACTGCAGTGTGCCGGAGGAGTATTTCTTCTTTATCTTGCAGTCGATGCGTTGAAAACATGGAAGAATTATAATACGGAACCAGTTATCCACAGTTCATCCAGCCGACAGAGCGTGATGCAAGCGGCGGTTGTGAATTTTCTCAACCCAGGTCCCTATCTTGGCTGGAGTTTAGTGATGGGACCGCTTCTTCTCAAAGGATGGAGAGAAACTCCAGTCAACGGGATTGCATTGCTGGCCGGTTTTTATATTTCTATGATTGTCAGCTTAATGGGAATCATTCTCCTCTTTGCTTTTGCAAAAACATTGGGACCTCGAGTAACTCGGGCTTTGATAGGCGTATCAACGATTGCGTTGGCATGTTTTGGTACCTATCAATTATGGGTTGGATTGAAGTATTTTTGGGCGTATCCATAAAAATCATCGCGATGAATACACTGAAAGAACGTATCAAAAAAGTTGTTGAGGAAGGAATTACCATCGTTCCGTACAATTCAAACTGGCCACGAATGTTTGAACTCGAGAAGAATCATCTCTTCTCCTGTTTGCCGCATGATCTGGTAAAAAGGATCGAACACTTCGGCAGCACGGCAGTGCCCAATCTGTCATCAAAACCCATTATTGATATGCTGGTGGAAGTAACATCTCTTGACGAAACA
The DNA here is from genome assembly GCA_050013655.1 of Bacteroidota bacterium. Taxonomy (GTDB): domain Bacteria; phylum Bacteroidota; class Ignavibacteria; order UBA10030; family UBA10030; genus Fen-1298. The sequence continues at coordinate 478,562 of JBEKEV010000001.1, forward strand.
AAGAATAGTATTGTCCCGATTTTAACATTTCAAGGGTACGAATACTTTTAGAGACCAACGTGGGGCGACGATGTTCCTCCGTACTATGCATGGTTCATCAAACGAGATTCACAAGGGTACCGTACGCATCATATCCATATGGTGGAACATGATTTTGAACATTGGGATAGGCTGCTGTTTCGAGATTATTTAATCGAGCATCCGGATAGTGCGAAAGAATATGAAATAATAAAAGTTCGCTTGGCAGAAAACTTCCCGAACGACAGAGTGACCTATACTCAAGCGAAAACAAAATTTATTGTGGAAGTAACGCAATTAGCGAAAAGACATTACAATCGAGGATAGTCGGCCACATGCCCTAAAGAGAAGGAGAGCTCTTCGTGAACACGAAAACGGCTGGATCTCTCTTTGTCGGCACTTGTATCGTGCTTGTGATACTTCTGTTAGCTCACTCAGTTAAACCTATTACTGGTTGAATCTTGTTTACTCTTGCGCTGGCTATTGGGGTAGCACATTCCAAAGGATTTAGAAGAGAGTGATAGAAATCACTTGACACGAAAATACGGTTGAAATTTGATTCAGCAAAATGTAGATTTGCAGCAATGCATTTCTGAAATCTTTTGAGATGAAGAGACGCCAATCATAAGGGAAGGCATGTATGGATATCAAGGATAAAGTTGTACTCGTGACCGGAGCTTCCAGCGGTATCGGAAAAGCTACTGCCGAGTTGTTCATCAGGAAAGGTGCGAAAGTAGTGCTGGCGGCACGGTCTCTCGAAGAAGTGAAAGAACTTGCAGTAAAAATGCCAGACTCTCTTGCAGTGGCTGTGGATATGACGAAGCCGCAGGAAATACAACAAATAGTACAAGAGACTCAAGCTTTTTATGGCCGAATCGATGTTCTCATTAATAATGCAAGTCAAGAATTAAATACATCAATGGAAACTATCGACGTGGAAAGTTTCGCCCGGCTCATAACTTCGGATGTTTACGGACCGCTCGTTGCCATGCAGACAACCATTCCGTTGATGAAACAACAAGGCGGTGGAGCGATTGTAAATATCAGTTCAGGAGTGTTTCAAACAGCACGATCGACCTTACTACAAGCTGAATCTGCAAAGTCGGTATTGAACATGATTTCGCTGAATACACGAACTGAATATATCGGTCAAGGTGTCAGTGTATCTCTTGTCTATCCGCGGGAACCGGAGGCAAATTTTCAAAAGCTTCCGAAACGGCGCGAGGTGACACATACAAAGCGCCAGACTGATGTGCGTAAACTTGATTCACCGGAAGCGATTGCGGCAAAGATCGTCGAAACCATAGAAAAAGGAATAGCTGTAGAATTCCTTTGAAACCGCTGCACTGAATTCCTCACCGTCCCCTCTTTGCAATAACGAGAAGCTTGATATTGGATTGAGCAAAATGTAGATTATTCTTGTTCCTGCATTTCCGACATGCATTCTTTAGCGGTATATCAGTAATGCGGAGAGAGAATATCATCCATCCTTGCAATGGCTTGTAAATTGAGATACGATTATCTCAAGAAAATAAATTTTCGAGTACTTCTTTCCTTGATATGGATTATTTATTCAGGGGCGCACGCACAAACGTCTTCTGATTCTGAATATAAACAAGAACTGTTTCTACAAAAGCTTACGAATGGAAAGACCATCTTACATCAACAACGGTTGTTCGCAGAAACAGCGGCAAGTGTATGGTTTGATGTTACATATTATTGCCTCGATTTAGATATAAGGACATCGTCAAGCTATCTTAAAGGGAAGGTTACCATAACAGGAATTTGTCGTAAAGACAGCGCACGTTCTCTCACGTTCGATCTTGTGAATCAAATGCGTGTGGATTCGGTGTTGGTGGATGGCCAAACCAGCATCTTCTCTCAAAGCAGTAATTCCTTTGATATAACACTCATTCGTTCTTACACTTCTGGCGAGCCTCTTTCGATTGATGTTTTTTACGAAGGTGTGCCAATTGCGACAGGACTCGGAAGTTTCTTTTTTGACTCACACGCTGGTGTACCATGGGTTTATTCGCTGAGCGAACCGTATGGAGCAAGAGATTGGTGGCCTTGTAAAAATGACCCGAGTGATAAAGCGGATTCTGCCGATATCATTATCACTTGCGATTCGAATTTGAGAGTTGGTTCAGAAGGCATCCTTGCATCGGTGATCAACAATGGCAACGGAACTTCGACATACCATTGGAAAGAGCGATATCCCATAGCTTCTTATCTGATCTCTGTCGCAATTACAAATTATGTTCAATTCTCAAACTGGTTTCACTATTCAGAGACAGATTCCATGGAAGTGCTGAACTATGTTCTTCCCGAACATTATAATGAGGCAATCCAATCTCTTCCACGAGTGATCGACATGATGACAATTTTTTCAAACCTCTTCGGTCTGTATCCTTTCATCAAAGAAAAATATGGTCATGCGGAATTTGGAAGAGGCGGGGCGATGGAGCATCAGACTATGACCTCTACAACAACATTTGAAGAAAACACTATAGCACACGAACTTGCTCACCAGTGGTTTGGGGATATGATTACGTGCCGGTCGTGGTCGGATCTGTGGTTAAATGAGGGTTTTGCACAATACTCCACAGCGCTCTATCTTGAACGACGCTATGGCATCGATTCATATTGGGCATATATGAACCCACAATTTGATCAAGCTCAAACAACACAGAGTGCAATTGGAAATCCCGACACAACCAACGTTCTCAATCTTTTTAATTCAGCCCTTGTCTATTCGAAAGGGGCTTCCGTGCTGCATATGCTTCGCCATGTTTTGGGAGATAGTATTTTTTTTCATTCTCTCCGTTCGTATGCGAATGATCCGGCGTTACAATATAGCACGGCGACCACAAGAGATTTTCAATCAATCTGTGAAAGCGTTTCAGGGAAAAACCTCAATTACTTTTTTCAAGAATGGATTTATGGTGAAAATTATCCGGTGTATAACTATTCCTGGACTTGGAAATCTTTGGGGGATTCCTCTGTGATTATTTTGGATATCGGACAGATAAGCGGTCGAAGTAATCCTGCATTTTTCACCATGCCTATCGATATTCGGATCACGGTAACCGGGCGGGATACAACGCTCACAGTGCTTAACGATTTACAGCAACAGAGATTTGTTATTAAGAGTAATGACAAACCTTCTGCAGTACTTCTTGATCCCGATAAATGGATTCTGAAGTTTGTAAATTCTGATAAAGATCTGCTGCCATCGGAATATATATTGGAACAAAATTATCCAAACCCCTTTAATTCAACGACGAATATTATCTACCGGCTTCAGCGGCAGGGAAAGGTTACTCTTAAGATCTACGATGTTCTTGGACGCGAGATCGCAACGCTTGTGGATGCACGACAGTCTCCAGGAGTGTACGAGTACCAATGGATGCCTCACACCTCTGCGAGTGGAATATATTTTTATCGTCTCATTGCCGGAAATGTGTACCTACAGAAAAAGATGGTACTTCTCAGATAAATTCCATTTAAAGTCAGGCATACTCTTCAAGTTGAAATTTGAATGAACAAGAAGTAGATTACTCTTAAATCTTTCCGTGTATCTTGCCTGCCTCGTATTTTTAAAGCGGGATCTATATGCACTGGCGGCAAATATATACGAAATAAAATCTTTATCACAAGCTCTTGGATTTTCTATGTCTGTTATCATTCGAACAACTTGTCTTCTTATATGCTCCAATATTTTCATGACCTTCGCATGGTACGGTCATCTCAAAAATTTGCATGAGAGCAAATGGTACATCGCTGCATTGGTCAGCTGGGGCATTGCGTTGTTTGAGTATTTGCTGCAAGTTCCTGCTAACCGCATAGGGTACACAGAACTCAGTTTATCTCAATTGAAAATAATGCAGGAAATTATCACACTCTCCGTATTCGTCCCGTTTGCCATTTTCTATATGCGCCAGCCGTTGAAATTGGATTATCTGTGGGCGGGTTTGTGTCTGCTGGGAGCGGTGTATTTTATGTTTCGCTCATGAGATACTCTTCAGTAGAGAGGAAAAGTATATGCTACTTGAAAGATATTTATGGATAAAGTAAATACAAATAGACAAATCTATTAGAGTATAAATGAAATGCAGTGGGTGTAAGAACCGGAAGGTGACACGATTTCGATGAACTTATCATTCAAGTTTTTTCTAAAATAAAAGGAGATCAATGACGGTGAGTGAAAATATTCAATACCCGATTGGCAAATTCAAGAAGCCGGGACACATCGTACATGCCATTTTACGATGATGGGAGTGAGCTCACGGATATTTGGCTAACATTAGGAAAACCTTAGAGGTGAGATGGAAATGGAAAAAGAGAAAAAAGCAGCACTCCTCATTGTCGATGACAGCCCGACGCAATTGCTCATACTTGCGAATCTGCTTGAGAAAAATGGTTTTCATGTCGAGCGGGCAGTAGATGGTGAGGATGCCCTTTCTTGTGCTCGAAAGGGTAAACCGGATCTCATCATCAGTGATATTTTTATGCCAAAGATGAACGGTTATGAATTGTGTCAGGCTCTCAAACAAGACCCTCGTCTCAGGTCAATACCGGTCATATTGCTCACCACGATGTCGGCTTCAGAGAGTATCGTCGAAGCACTGAATACCGGTGCCGATTATTTTGTCCCGAAACCATACGATGAGAAATATCTTATTTCAAAAATAAAATTCATTCTTGCTACAATGGCTTTGAACGTAAATCATGATTACAAAGAAACAATGGAAATTGTGGTAGATGGTAAACACCATACAATTACTTCAAACCGCCAGCAGATTATGAATCTGCTTTTATCCACGTATGATGCCGTGGTTCAGAAAAACAAAGAACTCGATGAAGCGCAGGTGGAGCTCCGCGAGATGCAAAATCAATTGATCGAGAGCCAACGCCTTTCGGCGATTGCAGAAGTTGTTAGTACGATATGCCACGAAATTAACAATCCCCTCACAGCAGTCATGGTACCTCTGCAATCCCGCTTACGGCATGACCTGCCGGATAATTATAGAAAGGATTTTGAAGAATGGCTGGCAATGCTTAAAAGAATATCTGTTGTCGTTAAGAAATTAGCCGAGTTAAAGGCATCCCAAACGACTTCAGCTGGAGGAGATTTCAAGATGATTGATCTTTCATAAAAAGATATTTCTCCACCAGAGATGGTTGCACCTAGGGCGCAAAAGTTATCAGAATAAACTATTTAATAGAGATACAAAATCCATTGCCCTATGGTTGCTTTTATTCATTTACACAGATAACTATGAAAATTATTAAATAGCATTTAGAAGATTCCTAAAAGACAATTGTCATTCCCGCGAAAGCGGGAATCCAGGGTTAAGACAAATTCACCACAAAATATAGAAAGGAGATCAATGACTGTGAGTGAAAATCTTCAATATCCGATTGGCAAATTCAAAAAGCCGGATCACATCGATGCTGGACAGAGAGAACGTTTCATTCAGGAAATTGCCACAGCGCCGAGGGAACTCCGCGCAGCAGTTGAAGGATTGGATGATGCACAGCTCAACACGCCGTATCGTGAAGGCGGCTGGACGGTCCGGCAAGTTGTCCATCATCTTCCCGACAGCCATTTGAATGGCTATGTGCGGCTGAAGCTCGCACTGACGGAACATGAGCCGGATGTCAAGACCTACAAAGAAGCATTATGGGCTGAGCTTCCCGATTTGAAGACGGTTCCGGTTGAAATCTCGCTGGCTCTTCTCGATGCGCTCCATGCGCGATGGATTGCCTGCCTGCGGGGCATTTCTAGTGATGCGTTTGAAAAGAGATTTCGGCATCCTGCGTTAGGACTTATGTCTCTGAATGAACAACTGGCGCTCTACGCGTGGCATGGGAAGCATCACGTTGCTCATATTACAACTCTGCGCCAGCGCATGGGGTGGAAATGATTACGGTTCTGAAATTTATTTTGGAAAATGACAATGACTGAATTACCGATTACCTATCGCGGTGTTGTCCATCCATGGCAATGCGATCTGATGGGACATATGAATGTCGTATGGTATGTAAGTAAGTTCGACGACGCAGCGTGGCAGCTTTTTGCGATGATGGGACTGGATGTCAATTATTTTAAGCGCACACACTGCGGTGTCGCCGCGCTTCAGCAAAACATTACGTACAAAGCCGAAGTCCAACCCGGGAGCACCGTAACCATTCGTTCGGGCATTCTTGAACTCAAAGAGAAAACCGTCCGCTTCGTCCACGAGATGCGCAATGATGCAACCGGAGAAATCGCCGCTGTTATGGAGTTGACTGCCGTGCATTTCAATACGAAAAAAAGAAAATCATGCCCGTTTCCTGCGGCAATGGCGAAACGCAGCAGGGATCTGATTGTGCAGTATGATACAGAGCTCTCAACGTTAAAAAAGAAAGTCAACGCTCGCTGACAAACCGGACGGGCATCGGCGCCACTTTTTTAAAGAAAATTGGCCAATGATCGGCCTTTGGACTGGGCAATAGATTTTGTATCTTGTATTCACAATGCAAAACATTTTAGAAATACAAAATTCTGTTCGAAATCAGACTAAATTGATCGACAAGTCTTTCCATTCGTGGTATCAATTCGTATTAGGTTATCCGCCGCATCTTGTTCGTTATTATTCATTCAAATTTGGAATCCATAATAGCCATATTGTTCTTGATCCATTTTGTGGAACTGGTACTACAAATGTTGAGTGCAAAAAACTCAATATCGATTCGCTCGGACTTGAAGCTAATCCTATTGTCTATTTTGCATCTCGTGTTAAAACAGATTGGAGTACTTCACCTTCAGATGTGCAGCTTGCTTTTAGTGAAGTTATTTCATCCGTTTCTTCTTCGTTTGATAAGTTTAATTTATCTGAGGATGTCTCACTTTTTGTCCAACCTAAAAAAGGCAGACCATTACTTTCTGAACCATCATTAACCGATGACCAACGGATAGTATTACCGAAAGATTTTATTAGTCCAACTCCCCTCCGTAGAGTTCTTATTTTAAAAGAGTGTATAAAACGTATTTCTGATGAGCAAGTCCGGAACTTGTTTCTTCTAGCTTTAGCAAATCTCGTTGTGAACCATGCGAGTAATGTGGCTTTTGGTCCAGAAATTTACACTACAAAACCAAAGAAAGATGTTCCTATCCTTGACTACTTCTATCGTCTTGTTGACAGAATGGTGTGCGACCTTGATTCACAACCTCAAATAACTGCGAACGCTGAGATTGTTCATGGCGACGCGAGACATATTGCTGATTATTTTCCTCATCATATTAGTAAAGTTGATTTTATCATAACTTCACCACCATATCCGAATGAAAAAGACTATACTCGTACAACTCGGCTTGAAAGTGTTGTACTTGGTTTGATTTCTAGTAAACAGGGTCTTCGAATGCTTAAAGAACAACTTTTACGAAGTAACTCTCGGAATATTTTTGTTGCCGATAACGATCAGGACCATGTCAAATCATTCGATTCCATAACAAAGCTTGCAGCGGCAATCGAAGAAAAACGTATTCAGTTAAAAAAGACCTCGGGTTTTGAAAAGTTGTATCACAAAATTGTAAAACACTATTTTGGTGGAATGTATCGCCATTTTGAAAGCCTTAGGCCGCTTTTATCTTCCGATGCCCGATTAGCATATGTTGTCGGTGATCAGATGTCGTTCTTCCGTACGCATATCCCTACCGCAAAAATTCTTGCAGAGATTGCAGAAAGTCTTGGCTACAAAGTTGAAGAAATTGAATTATGGCGAACGAGGCTTGCCACAGCAACAAAAATTCAGATCGACGAGAACGTTCTCATTTTGCGTAAATAATCATAAGGATTCCCAACAAATGTCGCCTACTACATCCGAAAAAGATTATGATCGAATTATAACAAAACTATTTTCCTCAAAGTACAAAGAAGGTTCGTCGGAAATTGACTTTACTAAAGATGAACTTGTTGCTGTTGCCAGGAAACTCAAGATAACTCTACGAAATGCACCGGATGTTGTCTATACTTACCGTTCTCGTTCAAATCTTCCTCCATCTATTCTTGACAAAGGTAATTGGTTCATTAAACCGAAAGGTAAAGGACGGTTTTCTTTTCTCAAATCTAGACGCAAACCATTCGTAGATATTCAAGAAGGTTTACTGGCTATCGAAATTCCAAATGCTCTACCCGAAATTGTAGAAAAACATGCTTCAGCAGATGAACAAGCTTTATTGTCTTCCATCCGATATAATCGTCTTGTAGATATTTTTACTGAAATTACTTGCTTCCATTTACAATCGCATATTAGAACAACGATTGATGGTGAAGGACAAATCGAAGTTGATGATTTATACGTTGGCATTGATTCCGAAGGTACTGAATATATTCTTCCGCTTGAGGCAAAGAGTCCAGGCGACAGAGATAAACTTGGCTGGGTTCAGGTTTCTAATATGGTCAAGTTTGCCAACCAGAATTTTCCAAAACTAAAATGTCGCCCGATTGCTGCTAAACCTGCTGGTCATGATAAAATTTATCTGATTGAATTCGACAATAATCTCAATTCAGAAAAAGTGAGCATTGTTCAAGTTAAATCTTATAAACTGATTCGAGAAAAAAAATAAATACAACTTTGGCAAGCTGACCAACCAGCGACTCACACTATTTGATTGTCTTAATAAAAATCGGCAGCCCGAACAAGCGCTGCCGAAGAATAAGCAAGAAAGTTAAATAGTTTAAATTACCATTTTCCGTTTTTGCCGCCGAATCAACGGCTCAAGCCTTGATAAAAACGCCGACAACAATTATTTTGAAACTACTTTTAAAGCCGTCAAACCGGCATAGATAATATCGATTGTTCCATTTGACTCAACAACAACGCTCGAATACTTTGATGAAGGAGTAGAGACAGACAGATTTTCTTTAACCCACCCACCTGTTCTATTTGAAAAAAGATATAATTCGGAAGTCGAAGGGTTCGTATAACAGATATATGCTTTTCCGTTAACATCTGTTACAATACCCGGTTCAGTCCAGTTTACCAATGAATCAATCTTTGTAATAGTCCCGGCATTATAAAGTTTTAGATATTTGTTGTCGTAATTCCAGTATGGAATCAAGACCGCGCCATTAATTTTATTGATTGCTATATCCGGAGTCCAGCCCCGATCCTCTCCTGGATTCCCGCCATCAAGAATCGAATTGAGCCCTAAACTTCCGGAAGCATTGATGGTTTGAAGATGAAGAGTTCCTTCACCGCCGTGTTCGTACGCCACATAAACATTATTACTGGCATCTAAAGCGAGTCGGGGCCTTACACTTGTCCAATATGTGCCAATACTCACTGGTCCGCTCCAACCTCCGGAAAGATCATTTATATAAAATAACTCCATTGGCGTATTATTGCCATAAACAATATGAATTTTTCCCGTGCTTGTTACTGCAATGCCTACCCCGCTAAAATCGGAACCAATCGCATGAGCAATCTTTGTCTTTACCCATCCGCCAGACTTATTTGTTGCATAATAAATTGCCGATGTATCGTGCAATGTCATACCGGATGTCATGTAGACAATGTGAACGAAACCGCTGTTATCAACCGCGATATCATTAAAATACCCCGTAGTCGTGTTGGTATCTTCCGGATGAATCATGGATGCAACCCATGAACCGGTTTTGTTCGTTGCATATTTTAATCCCCTGTTAAATGAAAAATAGGCGACATGTATCTTATTATTTGCATCGATAGCCGCTGATATGTCGCCGTTGGCGGCACTCACATTATCGATCGTGGAGTTGTCTGCGGTTGGGTTATCGCTTGGACTGTTGGCTGGATTGCTTTCATTTTTTGAACAGCCGACAATTAAATATAAAATTATAAAGAGAGGACACATGTAAGTTTTCATATAAATAAGATAATCAAAGAATTGCGTTAATCAACGTGACACAACACACATCACTTCTTAAAATGATACGAGAAAATATCTCCAGCGACTCATGCTGTTTGTTTGTCTTCAAATAAAAATCGGCAGCCCGAACAAGCGCTGCCGAAGAATAAGCAAGAAAGCAAATTACTTTAAGCTACCATTTTCCGTTTTTGATAATAATCTCTGTGATCTTTTTGAGCTGTTCCTGTGTCAGAATCGGTTTCATGCCTTTGGAAACATCGAGGGATGTCGAGATCGTTATCCAGTGCGTTCCTTTCCGCACCGAAAGATAATACGGCGTCATCTTGGGCGGACCGTCGAACGCTTCGTCACCGATTCCCTTCACCGGGCCACTGTATAGACTCTTGAATGAGCTCGATTGTTTGGTTTGAGCGAACGCTTTCAGATCGACAATTTCAAATACAATACTTAAGAGTCTTTTTCCATCCGGCTTCACAAAATTCAGATCACCAATCATGTGTTTGCTTGGATCCTTAGGAACCATTTTAAGGCCCTGGATGCCTGTTACCTTTTCCACATCAGCAATAGACAATAATTTAGCATTCGGTGAATCCGCAGCAAACACAGAAACGCCCGAAATACTTATGATGAATATTGCCAGAAATAATACCGTGACGAAATTCATAAATATTTGTTTTTTCATAAAGTCTTTCTTGTTAACGAATTTTTCTGGCGATGAGCACAAGAAAATTGAATGGTTTAAATTACCATTTTCCGTTTTTGATAATAATCGCTGCAATCTTCTTGAGCTGTTCTTGCGTCAGAAGCGGTTTCATCGTTTCATAGTTTAAGTCCGTTGAGATCGTCACTAAGTGCGTTCCCTTTCGTACAGTGAGAATGAAAGACGTCATCTTGGGCGGACCTTCGTACGCTTCGTCGCCGATTCCTTTTACCGGACCGCTATAAGCGCTCTTGAATGAGCTCGATTGTTTGGCTTGAGCGTACGCTTTCAGATCGACAGTTTCAAATACAATACTTAAGAGCCTTTTTCCATCCGGCTTCACAATATTCAGATCACCAATCATGTGTTTGCTCGGATCCTTAGAAGCGATCTTAAGTCCCTGGATCCCTGTTACCTTTGCCACCTCGGCAATAGACAATAGTTTTGCATTCGGTGAATCTGCAGCAAACACGGAAATGCTTGTGATGGATATTACCAGAAATAATACCATGAAAAAATTCATAAAAATATGTTTCTTCATAATGCCTCTCTTCTTAATGAGTATTTTGGTGATGAACACGAGATAATTTTAATCTTGAACTATCATAGACAAACAAAAGCTACCACTATTACACTGTAATAACAATTACATTATTTCAAAAGAGACCGCTCTCACGTCAATCAGGTATTGACAATATCCCGATACGTTACGCTATCGGGATTAATTCGAGTTACAATTTTTACTGCACTGCATTTGTAAAAATTGAGTCTATTAATAAAGAATCCGTTGTTCACCGACTTCCAGTCCTACAATTCTTTCGGAAATTCCTTCGTCCGCTGCAGCCGCACGAAGCTGATCGAGCGGACCCAGTGGGTTTGCAGTAGATCCGAAAAGCATCGTGCCGAAATGGATCGGCATCATGTATGTCGCTCCCACATCCTTGAAAATTTCCAGCGCACCCAGCGGGTTTGCATGCACCTGCGATCCTAGACCGCTTCCTGAACTTGGCGCAATAGGAATAATTGCCAGGTCAATATTGAAACGACAGCCAATTTCTTTAAAGAGTTCAGGATTGTAACCGGTGTCGCCTGCGAAGAAGACAACAATTCCCTTGTATTCGATAACATACCCGGTGTACCCGCGTTCACCCATCCATCCGCGGTCAATTCCGTACCGGCCATTGAAATGCTGTACCGGAACCGCCGTGATGCGGACGCTGTCGCCCTCGATTACATCCCACGGCTTCATCTCGTCAATTTCCCGAAAACCAAAGTCCGGAACATATTCCGCAAGTCCATCGGGGAAAACCAGCGTCCCGTTCTTCGGAAGCATATCGAGACTGCCGTAACTGAGATGATCGAAATGCATATGCGAGATCAGTGTGAAATCTACTTTTGTGAGGAGAGCCGGATCGAGTCCGGGTTTGACAGCGCGCGTGACAATCATACCGATCGTGTTCGTAAAAAGCGGATCGGTAATAAATATCTTGTCGTAAATCTGAATGAGCGCAGTTGCATGCCCGACCCACGACACAGCCAGCTTCACGTTTTGGAGCACCGGTGTTGCGATCATATGCGGGGCAGGCGGGATCGGCTCGCCGATTCTTGTGATCGACTGCCATACCGTTCGCTGGATATATGAATTGCAGCCGCTCAGCACGAGGATGAGCAATACAAGTGTAAAATGCCGATGTTTCATCAAAAGAAAATACGGAATTCATGCAAGCTAATCCATCTGAAAGATGCCGAAGGCTTGAAATTTATGGTATCTAACAACTCATGCTGTTTGATTGTCTTTGCATAATAAATTATATTGACTCAGAATTTACTGCGGGAGTAATTCAGCGGTAGAATGCCAGCTTCCCAAGCTGGACGTCGCGGGTTCGATCCCCGTCTCCCGCTCTGAAAAAGACACGAGTGAGGATTTATTTCTAGCTTGTCCTTCATTTTCAGGATGCGGTTGAAAGTGGAATCGAAAAAGGCACAAGTGGAATAATACATTTTATTTTATCAAATATTCTCTAAATCCCTACAATCACCAACAAACCAAAAGGAGAAATTATGAAAAAAGTTCTGATTGGCGCAGTTGTTGTATTTGTGATTTTAGAAGTGCTGGATTTTCTTATCCATGGTGTTATCCTTTCCCCTGCCTATGCAGCCGCACAAAACATCTGGCGTTCCGATATGGTGGACAAAATGTGGATTCTGCATATTGTGAAAATTGTAGTTGCATTTTTCTTCGCACTGATCTATTCAAAGGGGTACGAAGGAAAAGGACCCCTGGAAGGCGTTCGCTACGGACTTTATATCGGATTGATGATGGGCGTCGGGATGGCTTACGGCACTTATGCAATGATTGCTATTCCATATTCACTCGCATTGCAATGGTTTATCTTTGCAGTATTCGAATACATTGTTGCCGGCATCGGATTGACACTGGTGTACGGGAAAAGGAAATAAATAAAAATTTTACTCACATACTCATTCAATGAACGTTTGACTGTTGCCCGGTCCTCCGCCGGGCATTTTCATAACTCCCTTTTCTTGGGGCTGGCGAGAATTCGGAAATCTGAAAGAAAAAATATGATCGGAACTTTTTCGATAAATCATAAGGTAGCATAGCTATGAAACGTTCTTGTGTCATCATCCTTATCTTTGTTCTTGCTAAATTTCTTCTTCAGCTTGCTGCCCTTCTTCAACCGGCGTACGGTATTTTCCGCGATGAATTATATTATCTTGCCTGTGCCAAACATCTCGCCTGGGGATTTGTAGATCATCCCCCGTTTTCCATTGCGGTGTTATGGGTATGGGTATCGGCGGCCGGAGATTCTCTTGTTTCGCTTCGCATCCTTGCAGCACTCGTTGGCACTCTACCGGTTGCAATGACTGGGCTTATTACACGTAAACTCGGCGGCGAATGGAAAGCGCAAGCATTGGCATGTTTCGCTGTTTTGCTCGCTCCTATTCAAATCGGTATCTCAAGTTTTTATTCTATGAATGTAATAGAATATGCACTTATTCCATTGTTGGTATTGTTGCTGCTCCGTATCATTATGGAACAGAAAACTTCGCTCTGGATTCTGTTTGGAGTATTCATGGGTATCGGCATTATAAACAAGCATACGTTCGCTGTTCTTGCAGGATTTATGCTCATTGGCCTTTTGTTCACTCCAGCAAGAAAAGAATTTCTGAAAAAACATTTCTGGATTGGTATGGGAACGGCTTTCCTCATTGTGCTGCCTAATCTCATCTGGCAATTCTCGCACAACTTCATATCGCTGGAGTTTTACAAAAATGCCTCGGAATTAAAAAATGTCCCAACGCCGCCACTGAAAATTGTTTTCGATCAATTGCTTTCAAGCAACCCCATTGCAGGAATCTTGTGGGTAACTGGGCTTGTATGGCTTTTGCGAGGAAAAGAGCGGGGTGAGTACCGTATGTTTGGTATTGCATTTTTACTGATGCTTGCTATGATGATAACCGCTCAATCCAATCGGTTAGACCGGATTGCGCTGTTCATCCCTGTCCTCGTTGCAGGTGGCGCAGTAGTGTGGGAACGGTGGAATGCCAAACGTTTTCTACGATGGTTGATACCGGTAACTGCTATACTGCTATTGATTGGAGGATTGGTTTCACTTCCGATGGTTTTACCGATAATGTCACCGTCATCAACAGCACAATATTTACATCAACATGGTATGCAAACAAATTTTGAAAAAGGAATCTCAGCGGAACTGCCCCAGAATCTTGCAGACAGGTTCGGATGGAAAGAACTTGCGGATTCTGTTAACGCAGTGATTCAACGGTTACCGGAACGAGAGTCTGGATCGGTTCTACTTGCTGGGGAAAATTACGGCGATGCAGGTGCCCTAGAGTATTATGAGCGTTCGCTGAATTTTCCACAAGTGATCAGTGGGCATAACAGTTACTGGCTTTGGGGGGCCGGAAAAAAAGCTGAAGTCCTCATTATGGTTGGAAATCCGCGGTCACGAATGGAAGAGCTTTTCAATGATGTGCAGGAAGGAACACGTACATCCACCGGATGGCAGATGAATTACGAATGCAATCGTCCGATCTGGCTTTGTCGGAAACCGAAAATGCCCTTAACGGAAATTTGGCCTAAGGCAAAAAAGTTTATATAAATATCTTTTGTTTGTTCTTCAGGCTTAATCAATCAACATTCGTTATCGTGCGGATGACGGGGAGTCCTTTATTCTGCATTTTGCCTGAAGTCTATTTATGACCTTTCGGCTCGAAATTTGCAGGCCGCATAGTTTTTCCTTATCCTATCACTCTCAAAGTTTATTAAATAAAACTTTTGCATCATGTATACAGTGACAATCGTTAGCATCTTCAAGGTGTGAAATAGTGTTTAAAACTCATTATGTCTAAAGCGATCAGCCCTAGTATACTCTCTGCGCAGAATCTTGCTATTCGGTTCGGACCTCAAGAAGTTCTCAAAAATGCAACACTGAATGTTCATCAAACCGACAGAATAGGACTCATCGGCAGCAATGGTTCCGGCAAATCGACTTTGCTTAAAATAATCGCAGGCATGATGCAGCCGGATTCAGGATCGATTTCGCGACGCAGGGACATTATTACCGGGTACCTTGCACAGGATTGTCAGCTCGATTCCACTAAATCGGTCTATGAAAATATTGTGGACGGTGCGCACGATGTCATTGATATCATAAGAGAGTACGAGTCGCTTCCTCTAACTTCGGAGAGACGTCATATTCTGGAGGAACAGATTCATCACCGTGATGGATGGAATCTCGAGAACAGGATCGAGACGGCGATGCATTCACTCAATGTTCCCGAAAAGCATCGAGCCATCGATACGCTTTCGGGCGGAGAGAAGCGGCGTGTGGCATTGTGCAAGGCAATTATCTCGCGTCCGGATTTCCTCATTCTCGATGAACCGACGAACCATCTCGACACACAGTCGATCGAGTGGGTGGAAGAATTTCTCGAAAATTATTCCGGAGCATGCCTCTTTGTCACACATGACAGATACTTTTTGGATTCGATTGCAAACAGAATTGTCGAACTTTCGAATGGTGAATGTACCTCACACGACGGTACTTACAATGATTTTTTGCTGGATAAAGTAGAACGGGAAGCGCAATTAGAAACCGAAGAGCGGAAGCGTAATAGTTTTCTGCGCCGCGAACTTGCATGGGTGCGCCGCGGAGCCCGTGCACGAAGAACGAAAGCGAAAAGCCGGCTCAAAGCATATTTTGATGCTGTTGAGCAAAAAGGTCCCGAGATGGCAGAAGAAGTCGAGTTGATAATTCCCCCGCCGTCAGGCCTTGGAACAACGGTTCTCAACTTGAAGAATCTGGGAATGGATCTTGGTGAAAAAAAATTATTCGATGGATTGGATTTCAAGTTTGACAGAAAACGTAAATTAGGCATCATCGGACGCAACGGTCTTGGCAAAACAACACTATTGAAGATTATTTTAGGGGAGCTTCAGGCTGCCAAAGGCGAGGTTGTTGTTGGCGAGAGGACGGTGTTCAATTATATCGATCAATCACGCGTGGCACTGAATGATGAGAACACAGTCATTCAGGAGCTTGGCGATGGGCGGGAATGGATACTGTTCGGCGAAGAGCGGATGAAAGTATGGACATACCTGCGGCGTTTCCTTTTTGCTGACGACCGGATGAATACCAAGGTTGGAAAACTTTCCGGCGGAGAACGCAGCCGGCTTCTGCTTGCAAAGGTGCTGAAGAACGGCGGGAATTTTCTCATCCTCGACGAACCGACGAACGATCTGGACCTACCAACGCTGCGCGTACTGGAAGAAGCGCTCGTCGCTTTCAACGGATGCGTCATTGCCGTGAGCCACGATCGGTATTTTCTGAACAGAGTCTGCAACGGGATACTTGCATTCGAAGGAGACGGCAAGATACATTTCAGCGAAGGGGATTATGACTATTATATAGAGAAACGCAATGTGAGAGAAGCGGAAGCGGCGGCAAAAGTAAACACAGCCGTAGAGCCGAAGAAACAAAAACCACAGGCGAAAGTACAGACGAACAAATTAAAATGGAAAGAAGCGAAGGAACTTGAGACAATCGAACAGGATATTCTCAATGCCGAAGCCGAAGTTGAACGCATTGAGAAAATATTTGCGTCACCTGATTTCTACGAGAAGCATGGTGACCAGACTGTCTCATTAACCGCAGAGCTTTCCGCAGCAAAAGCAATCGTTGACCGACTCTACACACGCTGGCATGAACTGGAAGAATTACAGTCATGAATCAGTTGAATAAAACCATATCTCTTCCTATGTTGTTGTTCAATAATGCATTGACAATTGAATCATTGAATTATTGTGAGGAGTTGATAAATTGAAAAAAAGTCTCGTTTCCATGAAGAATAATATCATTGAAGCCGGCAAGAGAGCTTATGCTCGTGGCTACATCGCATCGAACGACGGAAATATCAGTATGCGTATTGATGCGAAAAGTATTCTTATAACTCCGACAGGTATCAGCAAGGGCTTTATGAAGGTAAGCGATTTGGTCCTTGTGGATATGAGCGGCAGAGTGATTGGCGGAAAGAAAAAGCCGTCATCGGAATTATTTATGCATCTCCAGATTTATAAAGAACGAAAGGATGTCCATAGTGTATGTCATTTGCATCCTCCGTATGCAACGGGATTTTCCGTTGCTGGAATTCCGCTTGACCAAGATGTTCTCTCTGAGGCGGTCATTGCATTAGGGAAAGTCCCGCTGGTTGAGTACGGAACACCAGGATCAGAAGAGTTGTATTGTAAACTACTGTTTCACCTCCGGGATTCAGATGGTTTTCTTCTCGCAAATCACGGTGCGCTTACAGTTGGCAAGGATATCTTTGACGCGTATAATAGAATGGAAACGCTTGAACACGTAGCTCAGATCGTGTTCATTGCGAAGCAGCTTGGTAATTTGAATATACTCAGTGCGGAGCAGGTGCAGAAACTAACAGCATTGAGAGAGAAGTTCGGGATAAAAACAAATGCCCGCGTGCATTCAGGTAAAATTGACTTTGCCGAATGATCGGCAAAAAAACTCAGTTTACTGGAGTTATTTCTTTTTTCTGACAGTTTTGTTCGTCGGTTTTGCTCTGAGCGGATCTTCCGGCCAGATATGCTTGGGATATCGAGAGCGCATTTGTATACGGATTTCCGGATACACATTCGTCCAGAAGCTGTGCAAATCCTGAGTTACCGCCAACGGGCGCCGTGCGGGTGATAATAAATGAATCAACACACTTACTTTACCATTGAAAATTTTTGGTGTATCGATCTGCCCGAATAATTCCTGAAGCCGAACTGCAAGCACCGGCTGATCGCCTGAGTAATCCAGCGCAGCAATTGAACCACTCGGTAATTTGAGATGCGAGGGCGCCAGAAAATTAATTTGACGAACGAGCGATTGCGAAATTTTCGACTGTAAAATTGTGAGAAGAGGAAGTGTGCTGAGCTGCTCTTTTTTCCACATTCCATCAAGAAACGGCGCAAGCCATTCTTCTACGGTATTGATAAGATTTGAATCACTCAAGTCGGGCCACTGAGCAGGCGAGAGATATTTCCGAAGCCACTCGCTTCGTTGTTGGAGTGAGCGTGTATCTTTATCCCATGGCAGGCAATGTATTCCTAACTGTTTCACGCCGTCAATCAGAGCCGAGATTACTTTCTCTCCATGTGGTTTTATGTGTTGTTCGGAAAGAATCACAGCACCCAATCGTGAGATTCGACGTGCAATCACAGTTTCATTGATAGTATTCCAGCGGATTTCTTCTTCCTCTATGACATGATCAATAAAAACTTGTTCTATTTCTTCTTTTGTAATCGGTGCAGCGAGATATACACGAACTTCAGCGCCGATTCCATCCGCTTCGCCGATGGCAAGAAATTCTTCCCGTGCAAGAAGACTTCCGCTTGGTAAAACACTTATTGTTCCGCTTGCCATCTGATATCGATTGCTTTTAGTATCACGCCTGCGGGCTACTCGCTCAGGGTAAGCGAGTGCGAGAAGAATTCCCGGTGCCGACTCTTCTTTTTCTTTTGATTCATTGCGGATACCGGTGAGCTGTTTCAGTCGTCTCGATTGAGATGAAATGCGATCACGAACACCTTCATCGCCTGCGCGCTGCTTATAAAGGATATGTAAACGCGATGCAAGGTCAATATCGGTGTCTTTTTTTCCTGCGAGAATATCGCGTTCTTCGAGAAGTGCTGCGATATCACATGCAAGTGAACCAAAACCTAATTCTTTCCCGCGCAGAATCATGTGCGCAAGTCTCGGATGGATGGGCAGCTCCGACATTGCTTTGCCATGCGATGTCAGTTTTCCTGCTTGATCAACGGCACCGAGGCTTTTTAACAATGTATGCGCTTGTGCACGATGTGCCGGCGGCGGCGGATCGAGAAATCGTAAGCCTGCACCGTCCGGTGTTCCCCATTGGACAAGATCGAGTGTCAATGGTGCAAGATCGGCTGTTTTGATTTCCGGCTGAGGATATTTAGAAAGCATTTCGTGTTCAGTTTCCATCCACAGACGATAACAGACACCGGGCTGTTGGCGTCCTGCACGTCCGCGTCGTTGATCGGCAACGGCTTTGGAAACAGGAACCGTTACCAATCCAGACATTCCTCGCCGTACATCAAACTGAGACATACGAGCCAATCCGGAATCAATAACCACACATACACCGTCAATCGTTAAACTCGTTTCAGCAACGCTGGTGGAGAGAATCACTTTCCGTTTACCGGGTGGCGCGGGAGATAATGCCGTTGATTGCTGTTGATACGGTGCGTCTCCATAGAGCGAATGAACGAGCACATCTTCCGATATGCGTTTTTCCCAAAGAAGATTTTCCACACGCCTCATCTCGCGCCGTCCGGGAAGAAATACAAGGAGATCGCCTTCCTGTTCATCCAATGCTCGCACAATCGTATCAACAATTCGGGCTTCGATAAATTTTTCCGAAGTGGATCGGGCATAGTGCGTGGCGACCGGAAAGCTTTGTCCCTTGCCCTCGATCATGGGTGCATCACCGAGTAACTTTGCAATCGCTAAGCCATCGAGCGTGGCAGACATAACGAGAATTCGTATATCCGGGCGCAAGTGTTCTTGCACATCAAGTGTCATCGCAAGACCGAGATCGGCATGGATGCTGCGTTCATGAAATTCATCGAAGATAACGACTGCAACGTTCGGAAGTTCCGGTTCATGCTGAAGTAATCTGGTAAGAATTCCTTCAGTC
The DNA here is from genome assembly GCA_050013655.1 of Bacteroidota bacterium. GTDB lineage: Bacteria > Bacteroidota > Ignavibacteria > UBA10030 > UBA10030 > Fen-1298. Next base: position 498,442 of record JBEKEV010000001.1, read on the forward strand.
ACCACTTCCACCCGGGTGTGTTTACTACTAACTGCTTCACCCCGGATGCGGTAGCCAACCGTTTGGCCGACTTTTTCGCCAAGGTGAGCGGCCATATATTCTGCTGCACGTCGTGCGGCAAGACGACGCGGCTCGAGCATAATGAGCTTCTTTTGTGCCATCCATTCCGTAGCAAGAAGTGCGATAGGAACTTGTGTAGTCTTCCCTGCTCCTGGCGGAGCAGAAAGGACAATATTGTTGGAGTGTTGAAACGTTTCCAACAATCGCGGAAGGATGTTTTCGATAGGATATGTTCGTTTGACTTCTTGCATATGATTATCTGCTGTTTGCAGATTAATATTCAATATGCAAAAAGTCTTTCAGGTATGCACGAGTTTGTTACAAGCCCATCATCTCTGTTGGAGTGATTCCAGCGTCGTCTTGAGTTTTGCAGCGGAAGGTCGAAAAACCTCGTTCTTCTTCCACGCCATGTACACGAACAACACATGGTAGGCTGAGACAAATATTTTGAACTCCGTATTGTCCTGTCTTCAAAATTGAGACAGAAATTACAGATTGGAGATTACCGAGAACGGTTTCCACCGCCGCCAGAACCGCCGCGTCCACGGTTGTCCGATTTTCGGTCGGCCATCGGTCGGGCTTCGTTTACTACGATTTTGCGCCCCTTAAGATCTTTATCATTCAATCCTGCAATAGCCGCTTCTGCTTCCGCGCGTACCGACATTTCGACAAATCCAAATCCTTTCGGTGTTCCGCTAAATTTATCTTTGATAATGACGGCTGAGTCAACTGCCCCGAACGCGGCAAACTCCTTCCGTAGCTCATCTTCCGTAATGTCGCGAGATAGATTACCGATAAACATTTTCATGGTGTTTCTCCTTGTAGGATTCTTTTATTGTGAGTTGTTGTTTGATGCGTTGTCGATATATTGGATTTCTCCCGACGCATCAGTATGAGTTACTATCTGATTGGAATTATTGAATGATCTGTGGTCCTTATCGAATGCTGCTCTTGTATACAGGATAATAGTTTTTTGTATGAGTTCCAACAATTGGCATCCAGACAAAACAGCTGTTCGGAAAAGCATCGAAATGATTGGGTTTTATGCTCATCCGGTAAGGTTCTCCATTGTCTGTAATGTGTCCTTCAATTTGACTGCCGACGCGTGAAAACCTTCTTCTTCCTCCTGATTCATTGTTAACGCTAAAACTTCTTCCACGCCATGTACACCGACAACACATGGCATGCTGAGACAAATATCTTGAACTCCATATTGTCCCGTCATGAGAGTTGAAATGGAGAGCACGGACCGGTAATTACCAAGGATGGCTTCCACAATCGAAAGTAATCCGAGTCCGATAGCATAGTATGTCGCTCCTTTGCGTTTAATAATTTCGTACGCGGCGTCCCGAACACTCACAAAGAGCTTGTTCATTTCTTCCTGATCGTAGTGTTTGTTCTTGAGCGGGGCAAATTCCTGCAATCGTACACCGCCGATATTTGCCATGCTCCATAAAGGAATTTCACTATCGCCGTGTTCACCTACGATGTATGCATGCACGCTGCGTGTATCGACCTCGTAAAATTGTCCGAGCAGGAATCGAAAGCGGGAAGTGTCTAAGATTGTTCCGGACCCGATCACCTTTGTCGGCGAAAGGTTGGATTCCTTCAGAGAGATATAGGTAAGGATGTCAACCGGATTTGTTGTGATAAGAATAATACCATTGGGATTGTGTTTCACAACCTGCGGAATAATGGATCGAAAAATAGCGGCGTTTCTTGCGAGAAGATCCAAGCGAGTTTCACCGGGTTTTTGAGAAGTACCTGCTGTAATAACGACAACCTTTGCACCGGACAGATCAGAATAATTACCTGCTGAAATCTTCATCGGCTTCGTAAAAGAAAGCCCGTGATTCAAATCCATCATCTCACCCACAGCTTTCTCTGCATTTGCGTCCACGAGCACAAGTTCGGATGCAATCCCTCGCTGCATGAGTGCATACGCAAACGATGAACCGACCAATCCCGTTCCGACCAATCCTACTTTGTGCGAAGATCCGATTTCTGCAAACATGTTCATATTCTCCGATAATATAGTAGAATATCGTTTATGATACCCATATAAACATGAAAACGCGATATGGTGTTTGGTGGTTCCGGATTGAAACACTTTTTCATTACGTTGCATTGAGTGTGTTTTCTTATTACATTTCATATCATTGTAGAGATTTTTTAGGTGTTGAAAAATCACCGGGCCGCCAGCAGGTTCATTGTTGAATTTGTCGCGTGGCTCGCTTCGTTTTCGTTAAGAAATGCGGGAACAGATGCACTTGGTTCCTCGTCAGAATAGAATTGAAGACCGTCATATTTATTAAGAGGAGTATACTGTGGATATCAAAACCATCAATGAAATGATTCAGCGTGAAAGCGCATTTGTGGAGTCACTGACATCGGAAGTCGGTAAGGTGATCGTCGGCCAGAAAAATATGGTAGACCGATTGCTCATCGGTATGTTGTGCAACGGACACATACTTTTAGAAGGCGTGCCCGGATTGGCAAAAACACTTGCCATCAAAACGCTGGCAGCGGCTGTCAACGCTAAATTCCAGCGCATCCAATTTACACCGGACTTGCTTCCTGCGGATCTCGTAGGAACGATGATCTACAATCAGAAAGACGGAAAGTTTTTTACGCGGAAAGGTCCCCTCTTTTCCAATTTTATTCTTGCAGATGAAATTAACCGCGCACCTGCAAAAGTGCAAAGCGCGCTTCTTGAAGCGATGCAGGAGCGCCAGGTAACCATCGGTGAAGAGACGTTTAAACTCGAAGAACCGTTTCTTGTGCTGGCAACGCAGAATCCGATTGAACAAGAAGGAACATATCCGCTTCCCGAAGCGCAAGTTGACCGCTTTATGCTGAAAGTAAAAATCGGTTATCCTTCGCGTGAAGAAGAACTGCTCATTATGCGGCAGAATGTTCTGGGAAATGAGAAGAGTGTAAAAGCTGTCGTGTCCACAAAAGAAATCCTTTCTGCCCGTGAAGTCATGAGGCAGGTGTATATGGATGAAAAGATCGAGCGTTATATTCTCGATATTGTGTTTGCGACGCGTGAACCGAAGAATTTTAAATTGGATAAACTCGCACCGCTCATTAGCTACGGCGCGTCGCCGCGCGCTTCTATTAATCTGGCGTTGGCTGCAAAAGCACATGCATTCATCAAGCGGCGCGGCTATGTCATTCCTGAAGATGTGCGCGCAATTTGTCCCGATGTCATGCGCCATCGTGTTGCAGTAACATATGAAGCAGAAGCGGAAGAGATTACGCCAGAGCAGATCGTAACGGAAATATTGAATCATGTAGAAGTGCCGTAGACCATTTTGTGATTTTCGATTGAGCGATATGTTGATTGAAAAACATTCTAATATTCTATCAATGGACTGAAAACTGATCACTGATTACTAAATGGAAACCAAAGAACTTTTAAAAAAAGTCAGGCAATTGGAAATACGCACACGCGGGCTGGTGAATCAGGTATTCACCGGTGAGTACCATTCCGTCTTCAAAGGACGCGGCATGGAATTCTCTGAAGTGCGTGAGTACCAGTATGGCGACGACATGCGGATGATCGATTGGAATGTCACTGCGCGTTTCAATCATCCATTCATAAAAATCTTTGAAGAAGAACGAGAATTGACGGTCATGCTGGTTGTCGATATGAGCGGTTCGCAGTTCTTCGGTTCACAATCTGCATTGAAGCGGGATATCGCACTGGAACTAAGCGCTATCCTTGCTTTCTCGGCGATGAAAAACAACGACAAGGTCGGATTGATTCTCTTTACCGACCGCATAGAAAAATTTGTTCCTCCGCGAAAAGGACACGGTCATGTTCTTCGCATCGTCCGCGAGTTGCTTTCGTTCGAACCGACACGTCCGGCAACCAGTATCAAGACAGCATTGGAATATCTTAACCACGTTCAAAAAAAACGTGGCATCATTTTCGTCATTTCTGATTTTATGGATAGCGGCTATGAAGCTGCACTCCGCATTGCCGGCAAACGACACGACTTGATTGGTATTGTGCTGCAGGATCCGCGCGAGAACGAACTGCCCAGTGTTGGACTGATGCATTTGCGCGATGCCGAATCAGGTGCCACCAGATTAATCGATACTTCCGATGCGCGTCTGCGGTCCCTCTATCGCCGCTTGAACCATGAAATGCAGGAGGCGCGTAAATCGCTCTTTATTAAATCAAGGCTCGATGATATTGAAGTGCACCTTGACCAGCCGTACCTCAAACCATTGATTGATTTCTTCCGATTGAGGGAGAAGAGATGGTGATTTGTTAGTAGTTAGTCGTTTGTTGATCGTGAAAGAAAAAAATGGCAAAAACGAACTTCGAAAAATTGGAAGTCTATCAACTTGCGGAGCGATTAGCAGACGAAGTATGGAAAATGGTTGAAGACTGGGGTAACTTTCAAAAGATCACGATTGGTTCTCAGATTGTTCGTTCTGCCGATAGTGTTGGAGCAAATATCGCTGAAGAAGTTGGACGTGGAACCGCTCTGGACAATAAAAGATTTGTTAGAAATGCGAGAGGTTCACTCTATGAGACCATGCACTGGTTACGTCGTTGTTATAATAGATCTCTAATTACAAAAAAACAAGTGGATACAATCAAACCGATAATTGAAAAGTTGGCACCCAAGTTGAATTCCTACTTAAAATCAATTGGCATTATTCACGAATCATCAACTGACAACTAACAACAAGCTGCTAACTCTCGTAAATAAAATGCGATTCTTTACATTCATACTTTTGTACGTGAATTTTACGAGCGTAACACTTGCACAGGAAGTTCGATTGACCGTAAAAACAAATACAAACATCTTTCCGATTGGTAGTTGGATTGATGTGCAAGTCGAGGGTAAGTCTGATGCCGCGGTTGATTCGATTGCGCCAATAGTGAAAGACAGCATCGGTTCGTTTGAAATTGTGACAGTGGAACGCAAAGGTACCGACCTCCAATGGCTGATTCGTTTAACGACCATTGATTCCGGAAAAGTCTTTCTGCCTCCAGTTGAGTTTGGTTATAAAGTGAGAGGCGATACAAACACACATAAAGCATTTACCAATTCGCTCCTCTTGACCATCACCGGTGTTACTATCGATCCTCAAGGTGAAATCAAAGACATTAAACCGCCGATGAACGCACCATGGTTGTTTGAAGATTTTCTGCCATACCTGATCGCATTGATCGTTCTTGCTGCACTTGCAGGCGGGTATTACTATTACTGGCGAAAAATGAAACAGAAGAAAAATATTCTTACTGATGTCAAAGTAGTTATCCCGCCGCACCGCGAAGCACTGACAGCATTGCGGGTGCTTGAAGAAAAAAAATTGTGGCAGCAGGGGTTGGTGAAAGAATACTACTCGGAAGTCACAGAGATCATCCGGCGATTCTTTGAACGGCGATGGAATATCATTGCGCTGGAGATGACGACAGATGAAATCCTGGTACAAATTAAACATGTTCCCGAAGCATTGATGGTCTGGAAAGAAATGGGATCGTTTTTTCTCACTGCAGATTTGGTGAAGTTTGCAAAGTATCAGCCGGCACCCGCTGAACACGAACAAGAAATGCATTCAGCATATGAGATTGTGCGTTCAATGGTGCCGAAAACTTCTATCGAGACAGAACCGGAATCACAGGAGGTCACTGCCGATGTTCGGTGATAAGTTTGCCAATCCTGCATTCTTATGGCTGTTGTTGATTTTGCCGCCAATCGGATACTATCTCTGGTGGCGTCGCAGAAAAATGACGGTGGTTTTGCAGTTCTCGTCTTTGCAGGTCTTCGGTAAGATTCCAAGGACGGTGCGTGAGCGAATACGCCACATTCCCATTGGGCTGCGTATGATGGCAATCGCGCTCTTCATTATTGCATTGGCACGGCCGCAGTCGGTACTGGATAAACAGAATATATCAACCGAAGGAATCGATATTGTGCTTGAGCTGGATCTCTCCGGCAGTATGCTGGCAGAAGATTTTAATCCCAATCGTATCGAAGCGGCAAAGCAGGTTGCCTCGGAATTTATTGACGGTCGGACGAACGATCGCATCGGGCTGGTAGTATTTTCTGCAGAAAGTTTTACACAATGCCCGCTCACAACAGATTATCCTGTATTAAAGAACCTTTTACGTGATGTAAAAAATGGGATGATTGCCGATGGTACAGCTATCGGTCTTGCAATCGCTAATGGAGTGAATCGTTTAAAGGACAGCAAGGCAAAAAGTAAGGTGATGATTCTCCTGACTGACGGTGTAAATAATCGAGGTGAGATTGATCCTATCACCGCAGCGCGGATCGCTGCAACGTATGGTATCCGCATCTATACGGTCGGTGTGGGGGCGCAAGGCGAAGCACCATATCCTGTGCAGACACCATTTGGTATTCGCCGCCAGATGATTCCGGTTGATCTCGATGAGAAAGTTCTTACACAAGTGGCAGATATGACTGGCGGCAAATATTATCGCGCCACAGATAATCGAAAATTGAAAGCAATCTACAAAGAGATCGACCAACTTGAACGGACAAAAATTGAAGTGACGGCCTATAAAAGGTACTCGGAATTATATGGTGGATGGTTAATCACCGGCCTTCTTGCGTTTATGTTAGAGATTGGATTGACGAGTACGTTACTGAGAAAGAATCCATAGTCATGTTGCGATTCGAACATCCTGAATATCTCTGGTTCCTTCTCCTGATTCCAGCATTTGGCGTAGGTTTCTTTTTCCTGAATGTATGGCAAAAGGAACAGGTTCGAAGGTTTGTTGGAAATATTCTCATTGCACAACTTGCCCCGGAAGCGAGTTTGGCAATGCGTATTATCAAACAACTGCTCGTTCTTTCGGTTCTCGCCTGTCTGATTCTCACCCTGGCTAATCCGCAGGTGGGAACACGACTGGAAGAAGTGAAACGCGAAGGTATCGATCTGTTTGTTGCGCTCGATGTTTCGTTGAGTATGAAATCGGAAGATATTCGTCCGAGCCGGCTGGAAAAAGCGAAGCGCGATGTATCAGAACTGCTGCGAAAACTTTCCGGTGATCGTGTCGGTATGATTGTTTTTGCAGGCGATGCGTTTGTACAATTTCCCCTTACTACTGACTACGCCGCAGCGGATTTATTTCTTTCTGCCATCGATGTGGATGCAGTGCCTATCCCGGGGACGATGATCGGAAGTGCCATCGAAGTCGCCCTTAAATCGTTTTCCAAAGACGCTCCGACACAAAAAGCAATCGTTGTCGTCTCTGACGGTGAGAATACTGAAGGTGATGTGATGGGTGCAGTAGAAGAGGCAAAAAAAACCGGTGTGCGAATTTATTCAGTTGGAATGGGAACAACCGATGGAGGTCCAATTCCGATTTATAATCAAAATGGAGAACGTGCTGACTATAAACGCGATCAATCGGGGAGTATTGTTCTCACGAAACTGGACGAAACAATGCTTCAACAAATTGCGTCGACAACCGGAGGAACGTACCACCGGGCAACGAGCGGCGGTAACGAAATTGACGATATTTTTAAAGAGCTTTCCTCTCTGGAAAAAGTAGAATTTGGAACAAAACAGGTTACAGGATATGAGACGCGATATCAATATCCATTAGCTGTTGCAATTCTTCTTCTCATTCTCGAGCTCATGCTTTCGGCTCGGCGTGGTAAGCTGGTTGCTCGTCTTAAAAAATTCCTGCCGGCTGCTGCGGCAATGTTTTTTCTTATAATACTCTCGAAAAGCTCAACAGCTCAGACAGTTCGTTCACATATCAGTGAAGGAAATCGAGTGTATGAAAAGGGACGCTATACCGATGCTGAAGTGGAATATAAGAAAGCGCTGGAAAAGAATCCGAAATCGAAAGAGGGGCAATTTAATCTCGGGGATTCGTATTATAAACAGCAACGCTTCGACGAAGCCCTTCGGGAATATGGTAACTCTGGTGTGACAATGAAGTCTCCGGAAGAACAGGCTGAAACATATTACAATTTGGGCAACTCGTTGTATCGTTCGAATAAGTTCCAAGAAGCGGTTGAGGCATACAAACACTCACTCAAATTAAATCCAAACGACGACGATACGCGGTATAACCTACAAATGGCACGTGCAAAATTGAAGCAGCAAGAACAACAAAAACAGCAGAAGAAAGATCAAAAACAAGACCAGCAGCAAGATCAGAAAAAAGATCAGCAGCAACAAAATCAACAGCAGAAGCAAGAGCAGAATCAACAACAAAAACAAGAGCAAGCGAAACAAGATCAGACGCAACAGCAAGTCCAGAAAAAGAATCAGATGCCGAAACAAGAAGCTGATCGCATCTTAGAGGCGCTCCGTAACAACGAAAAGGAAATTCAAAAGAACCTCCGTAAACGGGAAGCAGTGAGAGTGAAAGTGGAGAAGGATTGGTAGGGTTGGAGCATTGAGCAGCTGGCAAATAACAATTAACTCTACGTTAAGAGTCAACAGTTAAAAGCCAGAAGGAAAAAATGATAGATCAAAAAAGAAAATATTATCCATATATTATCGGCCTGTTCATTGTTTTATTCTCTACTGCCTCTCTCCAAGCACAGGACGGCACATTGACTGCAGTAGCGGATCCAATGAGAGTTGCAGCGGGCGAGCAATTTCAATTGACGTTCACCTTCACCGGAAGCGACGTCAATAGTGTTCATAATCTAAAAGCTCCGGACTTCAATCAATTCGTTGTCATTTCGGGACCGAATCAATCTACAAATATGCAGTGGATCAACGGCCAAATGTCAGCTTCGATTGTGTATACATATATTCTCTATGCACGTCAAGCAGGTAAATTCACTCTCGGTTCAGCAACAATTGAGTATAAAGGCAAAACACTTAAATCGAGTGCGATTCAAATTGAAGTCACACAGGGCAAACCAAAGCAGCAACAAAAACAACCCGATCAACCAAGCGCTGATATTGGTGATAATTTGATCGTGAAAGCTTTTTCTGACAAACAACGTGTTCGGCTGGGTGAACAATTGATTGTAACATTCAAGCTGTACACACGCGTATCGGTTTCCGGATATGATCTTGCAAAAGCGCCGGCGTTTGACGGTTTCTGGGGTGAAGATTTTGATATGCCAAAGCAACCCAGCCAAACGAATGAAACTCTCAATGGCAAACAATATCGTTCTGTGGTGATAAAAAAGACAGCGTTGTTTGCAACACAAGCCGGTACTTTGAAGATTGCACCACTCGAAGTTCGCTGTGCTGTGCAAGTGCAGACGAAGAGACGGGGCAACGACCCGTTTGATCAGTTTTTTAATGATCCATTCTTCCAACAAGTTCAGACAACGAATCTGGATGTGAAATCGAATCCGCTCACAATTACCGTTGATCCTCTCCCGGTCAATGCGCCGTCTGGGTTTTCGGGTGCTATCGGACGATTTACATTCAATGCAAGTGTGGATAAAAATAGTGTGAAGGCTGGTGATCCCATCACGTTGAAAGTAATTGTATCGGGTTCCGGTAACATCAAGTTGGTGACACTTCCCAAACCGCAATTACCTACCGATATCGAATCGTACGAGCCGAAAATTTCAGAGGATATTTCACGTGATGGCGGTATTATTCGCGGAAAGAAAACGGCCGAGTATCTACTCATCCCGCGCAATGCTGGTCAGCGTGTTCTCGAGCCGATGTCGTTTGTTTATTTCGATCTCGACAGAAAAGAATATATTACACTTCATTCTCCGCAGTTCGAGTTTTCCATTGAACAGGGCAAAGAGTATTCCGGTAGCAGCGTCAGTACTATATCGAAAGAAGATGTTCGGATGCTTGGTGAAGATATTCGCTTTCTCAAACTTTCCACCGGGACTCTCCAGCAGAAAAATGAAGCAGGTTCTTCAGAATGGTTTGTGTTTGGTATGGTATTGCCGCCATTGATATTTGCCGCAGCATGGTTCTTCCGCAAGCGGATGGAAAAAATCTATGGTGATATGCCGCGGCTTCTGTTTGAGACAGCAGGACGTGAAGCATCGCACCGCCTCAAGAAAGCACGTGCGCTCCTTGAACAGGGAAACACCGAAAGTTATCATGCCGAGATTCTCAAGGCGCTGACAGAATACCTGGAGCATAAACTCAGAACTGCGAAAGCCGACTTTGTCATGGATATGGCAGTTACACAATTACAGCAGCGCGGTGTGAAGGAAGAAGTGATTCAATCATTAAAAACGTGTATGGAACGTGCAGAATTTGTCCGTTTTGCGCCGGGTTCCGATACAACCGAAACGCGAAAGGAATTGCTCGATGTTGCCGCTAGCGCCATCAATGGTATTGAGCAGACCTTTAGTAAGCGAGGTACGTCATGAAACGTGCTCAGTGGATTCTCATTGCCGGATTCAGTGCCTTGCTCGTGAGTGCGGCATGGGCGCAAACTCCGGAAGATGTATTCAACCGTGGAAATGAATTGTACCGTGCAGGGAAGTATCAAGATGCGGCGAAAGAATATGAACATATCATCAAACAAGGATATTCAAGCGCCGAACTCTATTATAATCTTGGCAACGCATATTATCGGAATGAACAACTTGCACGAGCAATTCTCTCTTATGAACGCGCCACTCAATTACATCCGAACGATCCCGACATAACGCACAATCTCAAGCTCGCATATCTTAAAACTATTGACCGCATCGAGCCGGTGCCGGAAATGTTCTTTATTCAATGGATGCGCGCCGTCGGTTCTCTGGTATCGCCGGAAAAAGTGCGAATTTTCTTCATTCTGAGTTGGGTACTGCTCTTTGGGTCGCTCGCAACGATGTACTTCATTTTGGGGCCAGATATTCTTCGTATTGCTCGGATTATATTCTTCGTGTCCTTCCTATTGGTTTTTCTCTGGGCAGCAATGCTGGGCATTCAATCATTTCAAGAGACAACACAGGACAAGGCAATCATCACTGCACAGATTGTCACTGCAAAGTCATCCCCAGACGATAAAAGCGTGGATGCATTTGTTATTCATGAAGGTGTGAAGGTGAAACTCACTGATGTAGTTGGTGATTGGGTGAAGATCACACTTGTCGATGGAAAAGTTGGTTGGATTCCTGCCGATCAGTGTGAACGAATCTAATGCATGACTTGAGGATTCGCTTTTCTATCCAAGTGCATGTTTTATCGTCGCTTCTAAGGATTCCTTCGTAAATGGTTTAGGCAGGTATGCCTTTACGCCAAGTTGTTTGGCGCTTCTGACAAAGAACTCGCCTTCCATCGAACTCATCAGCACAAATGCAATGGATTTTAGTTTTTCTCCGTACGCGCCTGCGGCGATCTTTTCGTAGAATGTGAAACCGCTCATAACACCGGCGCCAAGATTCACGTCGCTGATAATGAGAGAGGGTGAAACCTTTTCTATCTCCGTCAACGCACCTTCTGCATTGACTGCTGTAATAACATTGAGGTATGTTTTCTTAAGAATATGTTCGGCATATTTGCGGATAGAGGGGTCGTCATCAATGACAACGATGACGGCGGTCTCATCCGGCAGGCCTAATTCTTTCTTAATTCGCTTAGTAATGGAAATGTGTTCATCATCCGAAATCTTAAAGAACTGCTGGAGGTTCTTGAGATGTATGGAGTCTTCATCCGAGGGTTTGCCGATTTGCCAAAGTGTTCGCACCGCATCAATATAAGCACTCACCTGTACCGAGCGCTCCGCTTCCATATGTTCTGTATCGTTGATGGAGAAAGATATTTTTAGGGATTGAAGAAGCGAGGACTGCATTTCTGCTGGAACAGCAAGTTGTATCATCAGCTTCATGAGTGTTCGGTAAGCATCAATTTCTTGTTGTTTTGCTTTCTCGCGCTCGCGTTCTAAAAGAGTATTGCGTTCTTCTTCCATCTGCTGCATCAGTTCTTTCTGAGCACGTTTTTGTTCCTCTTTCATCTTGAGAAATGCCTCATCCTGAATTTTTTTCCGCTCAACCTCGGCTTGAATCATTTCTGCCCCAGTAGCTGTACCAGCAGAAGATGTTCCCGGTACTGCTTGCTGAATTTGTGCAATCAGCCTTTTTTCAAGTTCCTCGATGCGCCGTGCCGTATCTTTTTCAATAGCGTTCAAATCCTTATGCGCTACTTCTTGCACTTCATTCACGGACGCTTTACGGGCCTGGTCTTCCAGTACCTGTTCTGTTTTCTCTTCCTGCTTTCGTTTCTGATTCTCAAGTTCTTGCTGTTTATAGAATTCTTTTAGGTGGCGCTTGACTTCCTGATCCACTTGTTCGGCGGCCTGTTGTTTTGCTTCACGCACGACAACCTCACGTTCTTTCTCCATCATCATGATGAGAATGCGTTCTTCATACGCGCGTGCGTAGATGTTTTTGATGTCAAACTCATAAACTTTGCGGATACGATCCAGTGCGTCATCAAGCTTTTTCGCTTTTACATCTTCGTCCACTTGACGCAATAAAGTCGAGACACGAGCCTTGCGTTCCTCAGGTGTTAATAACGGTGTAGACATACGAAATTCTCCTGTATGAAAAATATCCATACGAAAGTAGACGAATTTGGGAAAAGAGTCAACTTTCGCGTATAAAAGTTCTCTGAACAAACTTGCAAAACCGGAACATTCCACTTCTATGTTCAAGCTCTTAATAGGTATCCACTCTTGATAAGGTCAGTCTTATTTTGATCTGCGATGACTATTTTTCTTCGATAAATCGTTGTAGCCGCAGTAGAGCATCGTCGAAAAGATCCGAAACCGACAAAAGGCTTATCACAATGCACGATTTTTGTTCCATATCAAAGAAGTGTCCCGGTTGTACGAGGATGTTTTGGCGAGTAAGAATTTCTTCAGCCCAAGTGTCGTCACTGTACTTTTGCGGAAGTTGGAGAACGGCATACCACCCGCCTTCGGCTCGAAGTACCGACGTACTTGAATCCGCAAAGACCTTTTGCAATAGTCGATAGTTCGTCTGAATCCGCAGGCGAATTTGATTCCCGATGTCTGAAGAACAGCGAAGAAGTTTTGGAAGTGCGACTTGTACAGGTGTATTCACCGAGAGAAAAGTGTCGGCAATAATATCAAGTCGATTGAGAGCTTCGTCTCTTTGTTGAAGATTGCCGTCCACAACAATCCATGAGAGTTTGAGTTGAGGAAGGCCTAAAAGTTTTGAAATGCCGTTTAGCGAGAACAACGGTACGAAAGATTGAGAGGTCAAAATGTTTGCGCAATGTACGTCTGAAGAAATATCATACGATCCGAAGACCTCATCGGCAATAAGAGAAAGGTGATGCTCAGAAGCAAGAGAACATATCCGGTCAAATTCATTCTGCTTGAGGTACGAACCCGTGGGATTGTTTGGATGAACAAGAACGATAGCTCTTGTCCTATCTGAGAACTGCGCTCGAAGGGATGCGAAGTCAATGTGCCATTCACCATCGTACGCGAGTCGATACTGCCGGAGCGTGATATCGTTCAGCTGACACAGATATTCAAACAACGGATAGCTTGGTTGGGGGATCACGACCTCATCGCCGACATCGCAAAGGAGTTTGAAGAGAAATGAATATGCTTCACTCGTGCTTGATGTAAGAATAATTTGTTCAGGTGTTATGGCAATACCATGCATGGCATAATATTCCGCTATAGCTTTTCGAGCGCTGAGAAGCCCGCGTGGTTCAGGTTGGTACAATACTATGGATGGTTCGGTAAGAGCGCTGAGAATTTCTTTGCTTGGATAAGAAAACTCGCATTTCGTGGGATTCGACTCGGTAAGATCGGTAATCGATTCTCCTCGAAGGCGTTTCTCTGCTGCTAAACCGGAGAGTCGGTTAGGAGTAGTATTCCAATTTGTACGCGAGGAGAACATTTCTTTAAATCAGAAATCAGGATTTAGAAAACAGGAAACAGAATAAATATAAAACAAACTTTTAAGAAGAAAACGATGACGAATGACCCTCTTATGAAATCCTTAAATCAACAATTCACTCAATCACAAAATCATTCAATCGTACTTTCATTCTTCTATAATTTCTGCTTTTTTCTTGGACATACGGTTGCGTTCATTGTGGTCAAGATATTTTTTACGAAGACGTATGGACTTGGGAGTCACTTCCACGTACTCATCTTCTCCAATCCATTCGATTGCCTGTTCGAGCGAAAGCCTCCGTGGTGGTTCAAGCCGTACTGCTTCATCGGAACCGGAAGCGCGCATATTTGTCAATTGCTTTGTTTTGCATACATTGACAACCATATCATATTCGCGCGAATTTTCGCCAACGATCATACCGGCATAGACTTTAATACCTGGCTCAATGAAAAAGGTGGAACGTTCTTGCAATTTCCACATTCCGTATGCAACGGAATCGCCGTTCTCTAACACAATCAATGAACCGCGTGTTCGGTGCGCAAGTTCGCCTTTGAACGGTTCATATCCTCGAAAAAGGTGGTGCAGAATGCCGGTACCTTTTGTCTGTGTCATGAATTCTGAACGAAATCCGATCAACCCGCGTGCAGGAACAAGAAATTCGAGACGCGTGTTGCCTTGATTTTGAAGCATGTGCCGCATTTCGCCCTTACGCTTACCGATATTTTCGATAACAACACCGACGTGTTCATCAGGTACGTCAATAATGACGTGCTCAATCGGTTCGCAGATGACATCGGCGATGCGCTTGAGAATGACTTCGGGGCGCGAGACCTGAAACTCGTACCCTTCACGCCGCATCGTTTCAATAAGAATACCGAGATGCAATTCGCCTCTTCCGCTTACTTTAAAGACATCAGGAGAGTCTGTTAATTCCACCCGTAAGCTGACATTGGAACGTAATTCTTTTGCCAATCGTTCGCCAAGGTGGCGCGTCGTGACGTATTTTCCATCGAGTCCGGCAAACGGTGAGTTGTTCACGATAAAGTTCATCGAAAGTGTCGGCTCTTCGATAGCAACAAATGGCAGCGGGGTCGGGTCAGATGCATCGGCAATGGTCTCGCCGATATCAACATCTTCCATTCCAGCAACTGCGATGATATCGCCTGTGCCGGCTTCTTCCACCTCGATGCGTTTCAGTCCTTGAAATGTATATATCTTTGTCACGCGAGCATCTTCCACTAATCCATCTCGATGGACGATCTTCATCGGTCCGCCGAGACGAATCTTGCCGCGCGATACACGACCAATGCCAAGACGGCCAAGATAGTCGTTGTAGTCGATTGTTGTTACAAGCATCTGAAACGGACCTGTAGGATCTCCGGTAGGCGCGGGAACGCGATTGATAATTGCTTCAAAGAGCGGTTCAAGATTGGTGCTTTCTTGATCCATTTCGTTTTTAGCAATTCCTTGTTTTGCAATGCAATAAATCGTAGGAAAATCCAGCTGCTGATCGTGCGCCCCGAGCGAGAGGAATAGTTCAAATACCTCGTCCAGTACCTGATGCGCACGTGCATCTTTTCTATCAATCTTGTTGATGACGACAATGGGACGGAGATCGAGATCGAGCGATTTCTTGAGCACGAACTTGGTACCCGGTAACGGTCCTTCGGCAGCATCAACCAGCAGAAGGACACCATCGACCATTTTCAGTGTGCGTTCCACCTCGCCGGAGAAATCAGAGTGGCCTGGTGTATCCACAATATTGATTTTATAGATTTCGCTTGTCTTCGGATCTTTGTACATCACTGCGGTGTTCTTTGCGAGAATAGTAATGCCGCGTTCTTTTTCTAAATCATTAGAATCCATTACGCGCGTGCCCATATCCTGATTGGCACGAAACGTTCCTGTCTGTCTCAGCATAAAATCCACGAGCGTCGTCTTGCCATGGTCAACATGCGCGATAATGGCGATATTACGTATATTTTTGATTTCTTGCATTCTTCCTCAATAGAAAATAAAAATGCCTCAGTCTCGAATTGCTTCCTGAGGCAAAAGTAAGATACGGAATTTCTGTGAGAAATGGAAACTGAGAGAGAGATTCCCGATTTCTCTCTCAGTTGTTGCTCTGGCAGAAATGGGGAATCTCTCACACAAAAAAGGCTGATCCCTGTTCGGGAGCAGCCTTATGGAATACTTCAGGAAACTTTTTATCGAAATGAAATGCCAACACCGAGTGCTGCAACTGGTGTCTTCGCAAAGCTATACTCTGCTTGTAAATTCAAGACAGCCAACAACAATCGAATTCCAAGGGTTGCTCTGGATCTATTTTGGCCGTCAAAAGTCATTTCCGGTATTGTAAACGATGTTTTTGTATTATCCGGTGTAATAAAATTACCGTCAATTTGTGAGAGAGTAAACGTAGCTTGTTCCAACTGTAAGCCGCCATATACCGTCAAGAAAAGTAACTTTTTACTTACTTCAATACCGAAAGCTGTACCAGACGCATTGAAGATATCTTGATCGTCTTTTGATTTAAAATTCATTTTCTGAGTCATGAAATGAACTGCAACATCGAGAGGAAACATCGGAATCCACCGATCGATATCATAACGGAGACCAAAGCCCATAGAGTTGAATTTACCTGCATCGGTGGCTGAAACTGTCGGAATGAATCTGATCATTACTTCCAAACCAAAAGGGAGCCCGATGGCAGCTTGCGGCATAGGCATCGGCACTGCAGGCAGGTCGAATCCGTTAGGAATTTGGAAAAGGATATCGCTTCCGTTATTTTTTGTCTTATATACATTATAGTAAGCGCTTGAAGATTTCATCCTCAAATAATATTTTGTGTTCTTATCACCAACCACTGTCGGTACACCCGGAACAACAGCGTCATAATCTGTTCCGGCCGTAAGTGTTCCGCCAGCAAAACTTAATTGAGGCGGTGTTACAAAATCGTAAGTCTTTTGATCATTGGTAATTTGTGCAAAGCTGACTTTAAGACCGACATCAAATCCAAGAACGCCGTGTAAATCTGCAGAATGATAGAATTCCGAATTCATATCAGCGGAGAAACCATTGAAGAGCGGATTGATGTAATTCCTAATGTTTGTAGTACCAACTTTGCCTAATTCCGCAGACAAATCCTGTGCGGTTGCAAGACCGCTTGTCAATCCAATGACACATAGAATTACTAAAAAATATCGCACAACGGATTTCATAGAAACCTCCTTCTGTCGGTATATAAATTTTCGATGTTCTTATATCAAGAACACATTCTTTCTTGTTTATTCTAAATATAAGAGAAGATAGCCAAGAAGCAATGTCTGGTAGTGTCCTAATTTGGATATGGATTAGTTCGGTTGCATCGCTTTTATTCCTTCGTGGTTCTCCGGCGATCGGCTTTTCATTGCACAGTTTGAATGTCGGCCGACTTTTCGGTAGCTTATCATCGGCCCTGATTGTCCGGAAATTCCGTGATAGTCGGGGTAAGGTGTTTTCTGGAAGTGTTGATAGTCGATTGATCTGTGATGAGTGTTGTACGCCGACAATCGAGAGTGTGTTGTGTGATTGAAACCATCCAAAAGAAAATCGCAGAAAGCGAACCGTTCAAACAACTGACGGCAGCGGTAGAATCGCTTCAGCCCGGTAATCCGGTTCAGATGCAAGGCATCAGCGGCTCGCTGATGGCATTTGTGGCGGTACATCTCTTTACTGTGCGCCAATCTCAAATGCTTCTTGTCGTTCCGGATAAAGATCGCGCAGAGCAGCTCCGTGATGACTGTGCACTTCTTCTTGACGATTCTGCGGTGCATCTCTTCGCTTCGGGTCCTACCCATGCGGCAAAGCTGCTTGATATGAGCGCACCTGTTGCGCAGATGGAAGCGCTCCGTGCTTTATCGCGTTCTGAACGTGTGCTTGTTATTGCTTCAGCTGAAGCGTTGACGACGAAGCTCCCGGCACCGAAACGATTTACGGAGCGTTCCATTGAATTGGAAATCAATAAGGAATATCCATTCGAGCAATTAATTCAAAAACTTGCGATACTTGGCTTCGAGAAAAAGGATTTCGTCGAGGAATACGGCGACTTCGCTGTGCGCGGCGGCATTCTGGACATTTTTCCGTTTATTGGGGATAATCCAATCCGGTTTGAATTCTGGGGAGATTCGATTGAATCCATTCGCGAGTTCGATGTACTTACACAGCGCTCTCTTCGCGATCTGCAAACGGCGAGTGTTGTAGCAAGCCTGCAGCATCGTTCCACCGATGGCGTTGATTTATCGCAGAGCACAGATTCCACAGATACAACAGAAACATGGTCATCGTTATTTAATTACTTAGCGACCGGTGCGCTTCTCTTTCTTGACGAGCCATTACTGATTGAAAAAGAAATTGATGAATTATTGCAGGAAGGATATCCGGATATTTTCGATTGGAAAGATCTGGTAACTCAAGCAAAGGTTTTTGCGCGATTTGATCATTCCACAATTCGAAATTCACAATCCAAAATTCGCATTGATTTCCAAAGTCAACCTCAACCCCATGTTGCCGGAAGCGTCAAGGGATTGATTGACCACATTCAGAGACTCTCTCATCAGGAATCCACAGTCTATCTCGCCTGCGATACAAAGGAAGAAGGTGAACGTCTCAGCGAGCTGATCGAGGAAGAACTGACAGCACCGGACAAAACGGGAATCATCCCGCAAACAACGCGGGACGCTGAGGAACGCGGAAATCATGAACTGGAAAATATTGATCAAACGGTCTGGGATACAGAGAAACACGAAAGTCGGGATGAAGACGATATTCAGCAAAACGTAAATCTTCCCCCTCCACTCCAATATCAGCTTTTGACTGAAGCACTCCATTTCGGCTTCATCTATCCTTCAGCGAAGATAGCCATTTTCACCGAACACGAAATTTTCGGAAGACTGAAACGACGGGGAACAACGAAGCGGAAAAAGTTTAAGGGCTTTACGCAAAAAGAACTTCAGCAGCTTAAGCGCGGCGATTTCGTCGTGCATCAGGATTATGGTATCGGGCGATTTTCCGGATTGCAGAAGATTAAAGTGCGCGGTGTTGAAGCGGAAGTGATGAAACTTGTGTACGAAGAGAACGATACGCTCTACGTTCATCTCAATTTTATTAATCGTGTAGAAAAATATTCCTCACAGGAAGGCCATACACCGAAGCTCAACAAGCTTGGCGGCGCAGATTGGGACAGGCTGAAGTCCAAAGCGCGAAAGAAGATCAAAGATATCGCCCGCGATCTCATCAAACTGTATGCACGGCGCAAGCACGAGCATGGATTTTCATTTGCTCCCGATACACACTGGCAAAAAGAAATGGAAGCATCGTTCCTGTACGAAGACACGCCCGATCAGGCAAAATCGACACTTGATGTGAAACAAGATATGGAGCAGGCATCGCCGATGGACCGGTTGATTTGCGGCGATGTCGGATTCGGCAAAACGGAAGTGGCTGTGCGGGCGGCGTTCAAAGCAGTGATGAATGGCAAGCAAGTTGCCGTGCTTGTACCGACAACAATTCTTGCACACCAGCACTTCAAGACGTTTCTCGATCGCGTTGGACGGTATTCGATGCGCATAGAATCTCTCACGCGTTTCCGTGCAAAGAAAGAACAAGCAGAGGTTCTGCAAGGACTCCAAGAGGGTAAGGTGGATATTTTAATAGGCACGCATCGTTTATTGTCAAAAGATGTCGTGTTCAAAGATCTCGGTTTACTCATCATTGATGAAGAACAGCGATTCGGTGTATCGGCAAAGGAAAAATTGCGCCAACTTCGTGCAAACGTAGACACTCTTACTTTGACGGCAACTCCTATTCCACGGACATTGCAGTTCTCGCTGATGGGAGCGCGTGATCTGTCGCTCATTAATACACCGCCGAGAAACCGCATCTCCATTCAGACAGAAATTGCCCAGTTCGATCCCCAACTTATCCGTGAAGCTATCATGAAAGAACTGCATCGCGGCGGACAAGTGTACTTTGTGCATGACCGTGTGCAAAATATTCGTCTTATCCAATCGATGCTCGAAGAACACGTACCAAAAGCGCGCTTCCATATTGCGCACGGACAGATGAAGGGACATGAACTAGAAAAGGCGATGATGGATTTTCTGGAGAGAAAGTATGATGTCCTCCTGTGCACAAAAATTATCGAATCCGGCATCGACATTCCGAGTGTGAACACGATCATCATCAATCGAGCAGACCGGTTTGGATTGGCGGAGTTATATCAGCTGCGCGGGCGTGTGGGCAGATCCAATATTCAAGCGTATGCGTATCTTCTTACTCCGCCGCTCTCCGTACTGCCGCGGGTAACCCTGCGGCGTTTGCAGGCAATTCAGGAATTTACCGAGCTTGGTTCCGGATTCAATCTTGCCATGCGTGATTTGGAAATTCGCGGTGCGGGCAACTTGCTGGGCGGAGAACAGTCGGGATTTATTTTGGAAATGGGATTTGAGATGTACCAGCGTGTGGTCGAAGAAGCAGTTGCGGAGTTGAAGGAAGAGGAATTCGGAGAATTGGCCGAAGGGGAAAAGGAAGAAGGGAAACAAAAGAAAACGGAGACGGCCATTGAGACTGATATTGAGGCGCTCATTCCGGATATCTACATTGAGCACGATTCCGAACGGTTGGATATCTACCGACGGCTGTACCGGTGCGTTTCACTTGAAGAAGTCCATGCCATGCGGGGGGAATTGCAGGATCGGTTCGGCGAGTATCCGGTGGAAGTGGAACATTTGTTCCGGCTGGTCGAGTTGAAAATAACATCGGCGAGAATTGGTTTTACGAAAGTTGAATTAAGCGGTGAATTCCTCTCGCTGCATTTTCCGCCGCCGGAGGAAAATAAATTCTATGAAGGCGATGAGGCGCCGTTCCAGAAAATCATGGGGCGTATTCACGAGATGAAACAATTCCAGCCGCGCCTCAAGCAGGACGGCAAACAATTGAAGCTTTTGGCGAAAATACGAATTTCAGATGAACCGAAACAACGATTAGAAGAAATTCATCATTTCTTATTACAACTGAAGCAATAAAAAATTGGATGTGTGTGTCACTCACTCAATCACAAAATCAAAAATTCAATAAATCTACTATCACTACTCTTCCCGCCACATCAGGCGTCTATCTCTTTTATGGTGCAGACGATGTGTTGATGTATGTCGGGAAAAGTAAAACTATTCGTGCACGTGTGCGCTCGCACTTTGCTTCTCAAGATGAACGTTGGTTAACGAAACGCATTCGCCGCATAGAAGCGCGTGAAACCGCCGGTGAACTTGGCGCGCTTCTTCTGGAATCCAAGCTCATTAAAGAGCTTCGCCCGATGTATAATGTCCGTTCGAAGCAGCCACGGCGCATTATTATTGCGCGTGGTGTAGAGAATGATCAAGGGTACATAACAATAAAACTGGAAGCGGTTGATTATCTCGATCTCAAACCGGATGCTCCCATCCTCGGTATCTTTAAACATAAAACACAGGCGAAGGAATTCCTCGACAAGATTTCCAAAACTCACCGGCTGTGCTCAAAACTGCTGCGGCTGGAAACATCGCGCGGATGCTGTTTTCCATATCACCTTGGACAATGCGATGGAGCATGTATCGGCGAGGAAGACCCGGCGGCATACAATGCACGTGTGGATGCGGCATTTGAGGCACGCCATATTATCGCCTGGCCCTTCGATGGTCCGGTCACAGTGGAAGAAATCTCAAAGGATAAAAAACTCCGCGAAGTGTTTGTCATCGATAACTGGTGCCTGATCGGAGCCGGCAAAAGAAATGACCGTGCCGGACAAAGCGGCAGTTCCTCTTCTCCGCATCGCTTCGACTACGACAGCTATAAACTTCTCTATAGTTACGTGATGGAAGAAGGAAACAAAGTGAAGATACAAAAAAGAGCTGTGTCAATCCCTCAGGATCCTTCTCTCAAGAACTGATTTCAAATACTCCGTGTTACATCTATATGGAAATAAATACACCGGCACTGCCGACAGACCTGAGCAGATTCTATAGAATTGCTTTGGGGCTTGCAGTTTTTACTATCCTCTATAATATAGCCGAAGGGCTTGTTTCTATGTATTTCGGTTATCGGGATGAAAGCCTCGCATTGTTTGGTTTTGGCGCAGATAGTTTCATCGAAGTTCTTTCAGGATTCGGTATCGCACATATGGTGCTGCGCGTTCAGAAAAATCCCCAGAGCAATCGCGATGATTTTGAACGGACCGCTTTAAGGGTGACCGGTTATGCATTTTACATGTTGGTCATCGGACTTGCTGCAACAAGTATGTACAACCTCTGGATAGGACATAAGCCCGAGACAACCTTGTGGGGAGTAATCATTGCGCTGATCTCTATTGCGGTGATGTGGGTTCTCGTGATCAGGAAAAGAAAAGTCGGCAGGAAGTTGAATTCCGCCGCCATACTCGCAGATGTTGAATGCACAAAGGTTTGCATCTACATGTCTCTCATATTACTTTTCTCAAGCGGTGTCTATGAACTCACACGATTTGCGTTTATGGATACACTTGGAACTCTGGGGCTCGTCTACCTGTCTTTTAAAGAGGGGCGTGAATGTTTTAAAAAAGCAAAGGGGAACAACCATTGCTCCTGCGAAAACGAATAAGAGCCATCTAAAAAAATGTTGTCATTCCCGAATGCTTCTGTCGGGAATCCAGAATGTGAGAACAAGTATCCCGTCATTGCGAGGATCCCCAACGACGAAGTCGATCGGGAGACGAAGCAATCTGCAAAGATTGGATTACCGCAGATAAGTCTGAGTGTGCAGATTGCCCCTCAAAGCGGGATGCTAAAAACGCACTTCACTAGAAAACGTTCGCAATGACAGGAAAAGAACTCAATAAGCAAAAGCACTTCGCCCCTGCCCACGGGCTTGACATGTCAAGCCCCTACGACTCTCCACTGTTCACTCTTTACTGTTTTCCTTCCTACTCATCTACTCAACGACTCATAAACTCACAGACTTATCTGCTCATCGGCTCATTTGCTTATCGGCTTATAGACTCAAAGACATTCTTGCTTCTCTACCCAAAACTCACTACCATTTTTACAGTGGTTCCCAATCCTACTATTTTGGGGATTCGCTCCATAGATCTTCACGGGGACCTGCAAAAAGACATACAAAACCGCGACTAACAATAAAAAACATACGATACATTTCATCTATTTCTCCACATGATAAATAAAAACCATGCCTATTATCATAAACGTAGTTATATGTTATGACAGCGCTGTGTATTAATATTCCCAGGATTAGAGTATTGGCTTATCGGCACTCCTTTTGGTATCTTTACGTATAATCATTAATAGATTTTTAAAATGTATGAACTAGTTGAAATATTTCCAAGTGAGCGGCAAAAACTCTACGATAGGTTCTCTGGCAAGCTGGAAACAGCTTCCAATTTTAATCGCCAGCTTGTAAGTTTCCAAGCCAACAAACAAGAACCAGTTTATCGTTGGTTCAAATATAAAGAGGGTTTTTCCTCTGGGCTTGTCAGCTACTTTCTTAAAAAATTTTCCAATAAACCTGGGAAGGTTTTAGATCCATTTGCAGGAGTTGGTACGACTTTGTTTGCCGGGCAAGCTCTTGGGTGGGATTCTTATGGTATTGAGGTTCTGCCCGTAGGTATCTTCGTTATGGAAACTCGGGAAGCATTACGTATGATCGATCCAGTAGAATTTGACCAGAATGTTAAAAACCTTTGGCAAGATTTCAAAAGAATCGAGAATTCAGCGACTCATTTTAATCATATTCCCATAACTCGAGATGCCTTCCCAGATGACACTGAAGTCGCACTCAATAAATTCCTAACATATTGCAATACCCTCAAAAAGAAAGAAATTCAAACCATTTTGAGGTTTGCAGCATTCTCAATACTAGAAGAGCTTAGCTTCACAAGAAAAGATGGTCAATATTTAAGATGGGATTATCGTTCCAAAAGAGATTTAACAGGAAAACCATTTAACAAGGGTAAGATACATACATTTGAACAAGCTCTGAAAAATAAATTAGATCAAATAACTGCCGATGTTTCACCTCATAACGATTCTCTTTTTGATTCTGTTGGAGAGAATGAACACGATCAACAAGACATTAAGATCATTGAAGGAACTTGTCTTAAAGAACTACCAAAAATGGAAAACGATTCATTCGATTTTATCGTGACATCTCCTCCTTATTGTAATCGATATGATTATACAAGAACCTATGCTTTAGAATTAGCTTATCTTGGATGCGATAGCGAAAGAGTTAAAGGACTTCGACAAGAATTGTTGTCCTGTACCGTCGAGAACAAAGAAAAAATAGAATATCTAAACCAGTTGTATACATCTATGAATAGAATAGCAACTTTTGATAAGGTGTTGAGCACTTATAATTCCTCTTCTGCAATGAAGGAAGTCAATTCAGTCCTTGATGAACTTAACAAACTTGAGAAACTTAATAACAATAATATTCCGCGGATGGTTAAAAATTACTTTCTTGAGCTTTGTTTTGTTGTTTATGAAATGGCTCGAATTATAAAAAAAGATGGTTACTGTGTCATGGTCAACGACAACGTTCGTTATGGTGGCGAAGAAATACCTGTCGATCTCATCCTTTCAGAATTTGCAGAGAACTTTGGCTTCACTATTCAGAAGATTTTTGTTCTTCCTAGGGGCAAGGGCAATAGTAGTCAACAAATGGGTAGTTATGGGCGGACTGAAATCCGAAAGTGCGTGTACCTATGGCAAAAAAGATAAAACAAAATACACTCATTAAATCTGCAAATGATTTGGTTACATCCAAGGAGCAAACTAGGTCTGGTTTTATAGCACTTGCTCTAGAAAAAAATTATTTGGCAGTTCCTTACGTCGAAGAAGCCAAGGCGTTGAAATCTCTTGCAAGCAGGGTCGCCAAACCCAAGGATCTTCTTGAATTGAAAGACCTTAGAGTTGGACTACTTACAGCCTCCGGTCTTTCAGAAAAATCTCTCAATCATTTAACCGATGAAGATAAAACGCTCGCTATCAAAGGTTTGATCGAGAAGTTTCTAGAACCAGCAGGTGATAATTTCATCGATGAGCTTGTTTACCGTTATTTGTTGACCAAAGGAGATGCCTTAGGTGGTAAAGCGAGAAACTTAGCAGGAGTATTAGGAGAAAGAAAATTTCTTCGCTCATTGCTTTCTGTCTTTAATTTGTCTGGAATCGATTATAAATGGAAAGATGACGATACAGGCATGTGGTTACCAAAGCCACAAAATGATGAAGGGATAGAAAAGCGTATTAATGGTCTTTTCTGGTCAAAGAACAAAATCAATCGACTTCTTATTTTGAACATTACCGTTCCAACCGTCAAGAAAAACGTTGATCTTTCAATCTTGGAAGGCACACTCAACGATTTAAAGAAAGGTAAGCAGTCTATTATTCATAACGCTCATGCCTATATTGCACTTGGTGAACTCAAAGGCGGGCTTGATCCGGCAGGCGCAGATGAACATTGGAAAACAGCTAACTCTGCTTTAGATCGGATTAGACAGGGCTTTGCTAAAAAGAAAAAGAAACCGCAGAGATTCTTTATTGGTGCAGCAATTGAAAATAGTATGGCTTCCGAAATATTCAAACAATTACAATTAGGGACTCTCAACAACGCTGCAAACCTAACAAACGATGAGCAACTCACTTCGATTTGCGAATGGATTGTGAACTTATAGATAAATCGTATCGTCCTTTTTGAAATGGCGCTTAAGAAAATAGTATACTTGCTTGGTGCTGGTGCAACTCATGCGGAAATCCTGAACCTTGGTTTTCCTGATGAAGTTTTTTTGAGTAAGAATGGATTGCTGATTTCCTATGTTTCTAAAAGGGTGATGAACAAAGCTCAGAATAATGCAAGATTCAAGAAAGACGTTAAGGAGGTCACATACCGCGCAGGTCCAGTAAACATTGAATTACTGATTTCACTCATCGCGTCTCAACGAATTCCCGATGCCGACTTTAAAGCCAATTACCTGAAGCAATTGGTGCAGAATGACATTACTAGAGTACTCTCGAAATGGAAGAAAGCATTGTGGCTTCACAAGGCGCTATTCGAGCTCCATTGGCTTGTCAAAAAAGAAGAAGAAGTGACCGCGGTTATTTCATTGAATTACGATGACGTCTTGGATGAAGCATACACAACCATCTTTAGGAAAGACCCAAATTACTGCCACACTTCAATAATTGGTCAGGGATTTCCACTTTTGAAACTACATGGGTCCTTCAATTGGACAAAAATAAAAACATATGGAAAATCAAGAACGATTCCGATCATTCCTTTGGGAATAAATAAGAACTATTTGATTCCTCCCTACAATTTCATTTGGGGAAGAGCCTTAGAGGAGTTGTCTCGTTGTGATACTCTTCGCATTGTTGGGTGCTCTTTAAACCAGAATGATATAGGACTTGTAGATTTGCTGTTCAAGGCTCATCTGGAAAGAAACGCCCATATGGAAATTCAAATAATCAACTCACAAGAAGAAGGCGAGCGAGTTAAGAGAGATTACGGGTTCTTTCCTAAAATAATAACATTGAAAGATATCGAAGGGTCATTAATCCCAGACAATACCGAGGGTAGCGATCCAGAAGTTAACAATCCATTCAAGATTTGGTTGAGAGCCAAAGCTCGGCAAATGTTAGAAAAAAGAATCAACCGTACAAAGTATTTGAAAAGAATTCTATGACTGATTAGGAGAAACAATGCCACCCAAGACATCAAAGCTGCGATCCTTGCTCAGCATTTCCGTAAAGAAATTCATTGATGACTACCTTTACAGAATAGACCTGGATGCTGACTACCAAAGAGAAAAGATATGGTCAACGAATCAACAAGAAAAGCTTCTAGATTCGATTGTCATTGATATTGATATTCCTAAACTCTACCTCGTGGAAGTCAAGGGAAACAGGCAGTTCAATTACGAATGTATTGATGGCAAGCAACGAATGGTCACTCTGTCGAGGTTCTTCAAACCGGAACCGAAGGAAGAATCACCTTTGACATTGAGGTTTTTGGACGAGGAATTCACATACAAAAGACTGCAGAAAGAGCACCCAACCGTTGCTAAGAAAATTGAAGATTATGAATTGAGCTTCTGCATTTATGAGTCCATTGATGAAAAGAATGTGAGAGAGATATTTAGGAGATTACAGCTAGGAATTCAATTAAATTCTGGTGAGAAATTAAAGTCGAGAACTGGTACAATTCGAGATTTCATTTACAAGGATGTTGGGAACAACGGTCCTTTTTTTAGAAACACAAATCTATCGGAAAGAAGATTTTCTCGACCCTTTACCCTTGCTCAGATATGCATAAACTCATTTGCCAAAGCCATGCCAGAAGGTGAATTCGTCAGGGCCAGATATCAGGATATTGAATATTTTTTTGACGAGAACCATGATATAGACAACAATGATGAGAATCTTCTCCGCATAAAGAGAATCCTCAGATTGATGGACAAGACATTTGGGAAAGATGCAGCCCTTATATCAAGTAGAGCTATTGCAGTCTCTGGATATTTGTTTATTGAGGAATTAGTCGAAGAAGGAAATGCGAAACAAGTTCCCAAGTTCGCGCAATTCTATGCGGCCTTACTCAACGAAATAAAAGAAAATATGGATCTTTTGAGTAATTATAAACAGGCTAGAAACTCCACGCTGATGGAAGAATTTCAAAAATATGTTCTTCAGGCTTCGGTCGAAGCTTATTCGCTTAAAAGACGGCATGAATTTCTCAAAAAAGCTTTTGACTACTACCTTGATTCGAAAACAAAAAATAAGATTATTGGAAGCAAATAGTTGCTCCATTTCCTATGATTTCTCTTTTTGCTGCCGTCCTTTTGTCTAACATGCTTAAAAAGGGATCATAAAGTATATATATTAAGGATGTCACAAGCTTTTGTTTGTGTTATAAAAGGATTGAACTTATCTAAATTTCATTTTGAATCTCTCCAACATAAAGATCCAACCAACAGCTCCATCTTCTGGGCACTGCAAAAGCAGCGGATAAAGTATCTCGTTGAGCAAGACAATAAAGAACGGTACACTAGAAATATTCTTTATGGATCAAAAAGAAACACACAACCATCGTAACTGGCTTTTAATTCTTGGAGCAATCATTTTCACTATTGCTTTATCGTGGTTGTTGGTTCGCTATGTTCTGATCGGCACAAAGCGTCAAATGGCTACCCTGGAGATCTTAGCATTCGTCGTAACCCCTTTGACCATCTTTTATGGACGAAGCGGCTGGCCTCAAAAAACCTGGCTGATCAATATGGTTGTGCTTTTGTTCGTGTGGTTTTTCACAGACACGATGTTTCATGAAATGAGCCATATGCTGGGCGCGATTCTTGTCGGAGCCAGGATTGTAAATTATCGACTACTACCAAGGTTCTGGGAAGGTGACCTCGATTTTACCAGAGGTAGGGTTCGCTTTGAGTTTTTTTCAGATTGGCAGCATGTCCTGCCGAGCTTGTCCCCTTACCTGAGAGATATCATTTTATTGGCAGCCGGTTTGTTTATTCTAAAATCAAAAAAGATTACTCATTCATTTTTGGCAGGATTGATATTCGTCTTCTTCTGCCTGAGTCCCCTTCTCGATATTCTTGACAACTACTTCATACGATATACCATCGGGCATAGTTTCCGGAACGACTTCAGAGTGGTCGCAGTCATGATCGGAGGAACCTGGACAAACATCATCGGAATACTTTTTACAAGCTTCGCAATATATGTAGTTTGTCGAACAATTTTCATCTATAAGGATTTTCCGAACGAAGAAGTTGTAAGGTAAAGTATTATGGACAGCAAGTCTGTTTTTCCATCGATGATCTGCCGGTTATGGTATGAACAATACCGGCTTCCAGAAAGACATTACGCTGAACGCAGGGTAAAAAGGATGACTTCTTCAAAGTTAATCCCGCCCCGTCGGAATACGTCATGAAACTGACGAAATAACCGAACCCCCTGCCTTCGGCTTCCCCCTTTGTGAAAGGGGGAACAAAAAAGGGGGTTAGGTAAAAAACATGATGAGAACATTCACATGCGGCTTTGCGAAATGTTAGATAACAGCCCATAACTGAAATAGATCGATGGTTCATAAAAGCTCACAGGTTCGTTGTGATCTTTCTTTATTCTACCGTACGCTCCCCTTTCACCCCTACGAAGTTGGTCGTTCGCTGCCGAAGGCAAAAACATCAGTTCCCTGTATAAATGCTCATAATTTTCAGGTTTAGATTAAGATTTTTCTGCTCAACTCTTGACAAACTCAAAAGATTTTCGTATGGTATAGCAGAATTTATTTACTGAAATACAGTGAAACAGAACAACCATAGAACCTCTTTTGGATCATTCAGCACCGTCGGAAGAAACATCCGGCTAACGGTTCTTCTGTCCACACTTGGTATTTTACCGCTGACTCTTATTCTTAGCCTCCTGCTTGTACTTAGCCTTATTATTGTAGGCTGAGTAAAGCCAGAGGTTGACGAAGCACACCGAAATCGGTTCCACAATAAATCAGGTCTTGCAACGTTCTCCTCTGGCAGAGGAAAAAATGTATTGTATTCTGTCTGAAAGGAATGAACTATGCGATCTGACATCATCAAAAAAGGGTTTGAACGAGCACCCCACCGTGCCTTGCTCCGCGCTACAGGCGTAAAAGAAGCGGACTTCGGCAAGCCGTTCATTGCTGTTGCCAATTCTTATGTGGATATCGTCCCCGGCCATGTGCACCTGCAAGCATTCGGAAAGTTAGTGAAGAATGCCATCCGCGCAGCCGGAGGTGTTCCATTCGAGTTTAATACCATCGCAGTCGATGACGGCATTGCCATGGGTCATGCCGGAATGAAATATAGCCTGCCTTCCCGTGAACTCATTGCCGATTGCATCGAAACGATGATCGAAGGACATGCGTTCGACGGCATGGTGTGCATTCCGAACTGCGATAAAATTGTCCCCGGCATGGTCATGGGCGCGCTCCGTACCAACATCCCCACTTTTTTTGTTACCGGCGGCGCAATGAAAGCCGGAAGAACTCCCGATGGTAAAACCATCGATCTTATTTCCGTGTTCGAAGGAGTCGGTGCGTACAAAGCCGGCACCATGGACGCGAAGCGGTTAACGATTCTTGAGAAATTTGCCTGCCCGTCCTGCGGTTCATGTTCCGGACTCTTCACTGCCAACTCCATGAACTGTCTTCTGGAAGTGATCGGTCTGGGGCTGCCTTTCAACGGAACTGCTCTTGCGAAAAGCAAACAACGGAATGATTTGACGAAGGAAGCCGGAAAAATAATTATGAAGCTGATTGAAAAAAATATCCGGCCATGTGATATCGTCACCAAGGAAGCAGTCGATGATGCTTTTGCATTAGATATGGCGATGGGCGGAAGTACGAACACCGTGCTGCACACGCTTGCATTTTGCAACGAAGCAGGTATAGACTATCCGCTTTCACGCATCAATGAAGTGGCGGATAAAATTCCGCATTTATCAAAAATCAGTCCATCGGGTCCGTGGCATATTGAAGATTTGCACAAGGCAGGCGGTGTTCCTGCGATCCTCAATGAAATAACAAGAAAAAGCGATGATCTGCTGCATCTTGATCGGCCGACGGTGAGTGGAAAAACATTGCGCAGTATTGTTGCAAAATCAAAAGTGAAGAACGCAGAAGTTATTCGTCCCGTGGAAAATCCGCATTCGGCAAAAGGCGGATTAGCGATCCTCTTCGGGAATCTCGCTCCGGAAGGCGCTGTTATCAAAGCTGCCGGAGTTCCTGCTTCTATGCGCAAGCACAGCGGACCTGCGTGTATTTTTGAAAGTCAAGAAGAAGCGCAAGCGGGAATTCTTGCGGGACAAGTGCAGGCGGGTGATGTGGTCGTGATTCGGTACGAAGGGCCTCGCGGCGGACCCGGTATGCAGGAAATGCTCTCGCCCACCTCGGCAATTATGGGAATGGGATTGGGAGAAAAAGTTGCGCTCATTACCGATGGACGTTTTTCCGGCGGTACACGCGGTGCATGCATCGGACACGTTTCACCTGAAGCGGCAAGCGGCGGACCCATTGCGGCGCTGCGCGCAGGCGATATCATCGACATCGACCTTGACGCCCGTACATTAAATGTTCGTCTGAGCGACGAAGAAATTCGTTCGCGCATTGCAGCTCTGCCGGAATTCAAACCCCGCACAACGAGCAAATGGCTGCGGCGTTATGCGCATTTTGTAACAAGCGCCAACACCGGCGCAACGCTGAGAAGTTAAGAAAGAAAATTATTTTTTTCATCTAAGAACTAATTCAGGAATATTGTTATGACACCGACAAAGGCACAAGACAATCATCAAGGGAAAATGATGACAGGGGCAGAAATTTTTGTACGGTGCCTTGTAGAGGAAGGCGTCGATACTCTCTTCGGGTATCCGGGCGGCGTCGTTATCGGTATCTATGATGTGCTGCACGATCTTACACACATCAAACACATTCTCACGCGGCACGAACAAGGAGCAACACATGCAGCGGAAGGATATTCCAAAGCAACAGGTAAACCCGGCGTTGTGCTCGTCACGTCCGGTCCCGGTGCAACGAATGCTGTCACCGGTATTGCCGATGCGTATATGGATTCGATACCGCTGGTCGTGTTCACCGGGCAGGTTGTCACAAAACTTATCGGAAATGATGCATTCCAGGAAGTGGACATCGTCGGCATCACGCGCCCGATTACGAAACATAATTATCTCGTCAAAGATGTTAACGAGTTGGCGAATACTATTAAGGCGGCATTTTACATCGCCACCACCGGCAGACCGGGTCCCGTGCTTGTCGATTTGCCGAAAGATGTTCTTGCGGCGAAAGCTCTGTTTGAATATCCCAAGACTATTTCGCTCCGCAGCTATAATCCGACTGTGGAAGGAAACATCAAACAAATCAAGAAAGCGGCGGATCTTCTCAATGAAGCGAAGCGGCCGCTCTTATATGTCGGCGGTGGTGTCATAAGTTCCAATGCGTCTATTGAAGTTCGTGCGCTTGCAGATAAGCTGCACGCTCCGATTACCACGACATTACATGGATTGGGCGTGTACCCTGAGCAGAGCAAGCTGGCCCTTGGAATGCTGGGTATGCATGGTACGTGGTATTCCAATATGGCTGTCGATCAATGCGATGTGCTGGTTGCTATCGGGGCACGGTTTGATGACCGCGTGACTGGAAACGTAAAGGAATTTGCGAAGAACGCAAAAAAAATTCATATCGATATTGATCCGTCGGCCATCAGTAAAAATGTTCCGGTGGATGTTCCCATCGTAGGAGATGTGAAGCGCGTTCTCAAACATTTGAACGAACTTGTAAAGCCGCTGGAAACAAAAGAGTGGTTGAAGACTATTGATGGATGGAAAGCCGAACATCCGCTGCGCTATAAGCATGACGAATCGCTCCGTGCTCAGCATGTCATACACAAACTTGGTGAAATCACGGACGGCGATGCCATCGTTGTGTCCGATGTCGGCCAATCGCAAATGTGGACAGCACAGTTCTTCAAGTGGAAACATCCGCGCACGTGTATAACGTCGGGCGGGTTAGGAACGATGGGTTTCTCGCTTCCCGCTGCCATGGGCGCAGCATTTGGCAGGAACGATTTGCCGGTTATCTGCATCAGCGGCGACGGCGGTTTTCAAATGAACATTCAGGAATTGGCAACCATTAAACAAAATAACCTTCCCGTGAAAATATTTATTATGAATAATGGGTTTCTCGGCATGGTACGCCAATGGCAGGAATTCTTCTGGAAGAAGCGGTATTCGCATACACACATTACCAGTCCGGATTTTGTAAAGGTGGCCGAGGCGTACGGTATCCGTGGTATGCGAGTAACATCGCCTGCAGAGGTGGAAAGCACTATCAAAACAGCTTTGAAATACAATGAAGGCCCCATTCTGGTAGAGTTTGTCGTTGCACCGGAAGAAAATGTGTTTCCCATGATCCCTGCCGGACAAACGGTGAACGAAATCATGGATAGTCCGGAGCCGCTGGTACAAACACACGCGACACACAAAACGATGATTCATGCAAAAGGATAATGTTACTGAAAACAGGAGAAGATACCATGGCATCATCAGCGACAAAGGAACAGATAAAACAGCACACAATTTCGATGACAGTAGAAAACCATTTCGGCACATTAAATAGAATCGCCGGATTGTTTGCCGCCAAAGGGTACAACATCGATAGTCTCACTGTCGGTCCGACAGAAGATGAAGCTGTCTCACGTATGACCATTGTAACACACGGTGACGATCAGATCATCGAGCAAATTATGAAGCAACTTCATAAGCTGATCGATACAATTAAAGTGGTAGATTTGACAGACGACACGTTTGTCGACAGAGAACTGGCTTTGGTGAAAGTACAATCCACACCAACAACGCGGATGGAGATCATGCAGATCTCGGAAATTTTCCGTACGAAGGTAGTGGATGTCAGCCCCAAAACACTGACAATAGAAGCGACCGGTTCGCAACTCAAAGTAGATGCAATTATTAATATGTTGAAACCGTTCGGGATTAAAGAACTGGTACGCACAGGCCGCGTTGCAATCAAACGAGAGTTTCAAGGCGAAGCATAAATGGATAAGGTGAGAAAGACAGGGCAGAGGCAAGAGAAATGACTTCAGATGTATTTAAAGATTTTCCGTTGTACGATCCGCGTAATGAGCATGATGCATGTGGAATCGGTTTCATCGTCAATGTGAACGGCGAACGTTCGCATGAAACGATCATGAAGGGAATCCAGATATTAGTAAACCTTGCCCATCGCGGTGCGAGCGGCTCCGATCCGAAAACGGGAGATGGTGCCGGTATTACCATCCAAATTCCACATACTTTTTTTGCTAGAGAGTGTGGTAAGCTTGGTTTTGCACTGCCGCCTGAAGGTGAGTACGGTGTTGGAATGTTGTTTCTGCCGGTCGAACCGCAGCCGCGGTTCGAATGCGAAGCTATTATCGAGAAAATTGTTCAGGAAGAAGGATTGAGCATGCTCGGATGGCGCGATACTCCGGTGGATGCCGATGCTATCGGCCGTGTTGCACGTGTCTCCCAGCCGTACATCGAACAGGTTTTCATTCGGTGCGCTCCTGGAATGACAACCGACGAACTTGAACGAAAACTGTATCTCGTTCGGAAACGAGCCGAGTCGGAAATTGCTGCATCGACTATTCTGAATAAAAATTTCTTTTATGTCCCATCGCTGTCTGCACGGACAATTATTTATAAAGGATTACTGATTGCACCGCAGATTGCGCGCTTCTATAAAGAGCTGTCGGATCCCGATACGATGAGTGCGCTGTGTCTCGTGCATCAGCGGTTCTCTACGAACACATTTCCAAGCTGGCAGCTTGCGCATCCGTTCCGGTATATTTGTCATAACGGAGAGATCAACACGCTGCGCGGCAACGTCAACTGGATGCACGCGCGTCAATCAGTTCTTACGTCGGATGTATTTGGCAGCAACATCAACAAATTGTTCCCGATCATCCAGCCGGGAGTGAGCGACTCTGCGGCGTTGGATAATGCAGTTGAACTCATCACGATGAGCGGACGCAGCTTGCCTCATGCAATGACGATTCTTATTCCTGAAGCATGGGGAGCGGATACCGGTATGTCTCCTGAGAAACGGGCGTACTATGAATTCCACGCATCGTTGATGGAACCATGGGACGGTCCAGCCGCAGTTGCATTTACCGACGGCTGTGTGATCGGAGCTACGCTTGATCGCAATGGACTCCGTCCTGCGCGCTATTTGGTGACGAATGATAACTTTCTGATCATGGCATCTGAAACAGGTGTGCTGGATGTTGAACCGGAGAACGTGAAGCACAAAGGTTGTCTTGAACCGGGCAATATGCTGCTTGCCGATCTTACGGAAAAGCGAATCATTCCGGATGAGGAAATTAAAACACGGCTCGCGAACCGGCAGCCCTATGCTCAATGGATTCAGGATAATCAAATTCGGCTGGATCAGCTTCCTGAGCCGCCGCGTGAAATCGAATTCAGTCCGGAGGATTTGCTCAAACGCCAGCGAGCGTTTGGCTACACAGACGAAGATATCCGGATGATCGTAGTTCCGATGGCAACCGATGCGCAAGAACCTGTTGGTTCGATGGGTGCGGATACACCGCTGGCATGTCTTTCGGATAAACCGCAGACATTGTTTAATTACTTTAAACAAGATTTTGCGCAGGTTACCAATCCGCCGATCGATTCGATCCGTGAAGAATTGGTGATGTCGTTGACAAGTTACATCGGCACGGAAGGAAACCTGCTGGACGAGACACCGAAGCATTGCCATACGCTGAAATTGCTCGAGCCTATTTTGACAAACCGCGATCTGGAAAAAATGCGGCGCGTCTCGCAAGGCGATTTTCTTGCCACGATGCTGCCGATGCTTTTCCGAGTCGATGGCGGCGAAAAAGAACTTGAACGGGCATTAGATGGTCTTTGCCGCCGTGCGTCGTTGGCTATAAAATCCGGGTATACGATTATCATCCTCTCCGACCGTGGTGTCGATGAAGAATATGCAGCGATCCCAAGTTTGCTGGCGCTGACTGCGGTGCACAATCATCTCGTTCGGGAAAAGACCCGTACACAGGTGGCGCTGGTTGTGGAATCCGGTGAGCCGCGTGAAGTGATGCATTACTGCTTGCTGATCGGTTTCGGTGCAAGTGCGGTCAATCCGTATCTCGCTATCGAAACATTGGAAGAACTTGCAAATCGGGGGTATTTTCCTGAGGAGATCACATTCGAAAAAGCGGTTTACAATTATAAGAAAGCAGTAAACAAGGGAATACTCAAGACAATGTCCAAGATGGGTATTTCCACATTGCAGAGTTATCAAGGTGCACAGGTCTTTGAAGCGCTCGGATTAGGAAAAGAACTTATCGCGAAATATTTTACGGGCATCGCATCACGCATTGACGGTATCGGACTAAATGAGATAGCGATGGAAGCAAAGATGAAGCATGACTTTGCGTTCCGGAAACTTACGAGCGTCGATTCAGAGCTTGATCTCGGCGGGAATTATTATTATCGCATCAACGGTGAACGGCACGTGGTCAATCCCACAA
The DNA here is from genome assembly GCA_050013655.1 of Bacteroidota bacterium. Lineage (GTDB taxonomy): Bacteria > Bacteroidota > Ignavibacteria > UBA10030 > UBA10030 > Fen-1298. The sequence continues at coordinate 534,481 of JBEKEV010000001.1, forward strand.
CCATCACGAAACTTCAGCAAGCAGTTCGGTTGTCGGATGAGAAGAGTTACAAAGAATATGCTCAGCATCTGAACAATCAAAACGGCAGATTGTATAATTTACGCGGACTGATGGAATTCAAAAAAGGAACGCGTACTGTTCCAACCGAAGAAGTGGAACCGGCAAAGGAAATCGTGAAACGATTCGTTACAGGAGCCATGTCGTACGGTTCCATAAGTAAAGAAGCACATGAGACCCTTGCAATTGCGATGAACCGCATCGGCGGCAGGTCGAACACAGGTGAAGGCGGCGAGGACGAAACACGATTCAAGCCGGATGCAGACGGGAATCTCCGACGAAGCGCAATCAAACAAATTGCCTCGGCTCGATTTGGCGTCTCAGCAAATTATTTGGTCAATGCAGACGAAATTCAGATTAAGATTGCGCAGGGCGCAAAACCTGGTGAAGGCGGACAGCTCCCCGGTCATAAGGTGGATGCTATCATTGCACGAATACGGCATTCAATTCCGGGCGTCGGTCTTATTTCACCGCCCCCACATCACGATATTTATTCCATCGAAGATCTGGCACAGTTGATTTTCGATATGAAGAATGTCAATCCGCGTGCCCGGGTTTCGGTGAAACTTGTTGCAGAAAATGGTGTCGGCACGGTTGCTGCAGGTGTAGCGAAAGCGCATGCAGATTCGATTCTCATCAGCGGTGACTCAGGCGGAACAGGAGCATCGCCGTTATCGTCCATTAAGCATGCCGGTATTCCATGGGAGATCGGACTAGCAGAAGTGCAGCAGGTACTCGTATTGAACGACCTTCGCAGCCGTGTCCGGTTGCAAACGGATGGAAAACTGCAAACAGGCCGCGATGTTGCTATTGCAGCATTGCTGGGCGCGGAAGAGTTTGGTTTTTCGACGATGCCGTTGGTTTCGATGGGTTGTATTATGATGCGAAAATGTCATCTGAACACTTGTCCGGTTGGAGTTGCAACGCAAGATCCGGCACTGCGCGCGAAGTTTAAAGGAACACCGGAACATGTTATCAATTTCTTTTTCTTCGTCGCTGAGGAATTGCGCGAGATCATGGCACAGCTTGGATTCAGAAAAGTTGACGAAATGATTGGGCGTGTCGATATGCTGGAAGCGCGTAAGGGTGTCGATCACTGGAAGGCAAAACATATCGACCTTTCGTTCCTCTTGCATTATCCGCCGGCGCCATCACGTTTTGGACGCCGTAGTCAAATTTTACAGGAGCACGGATTGAATGATGCGCTCGATCATCAGTTGATCGAAAATGCAAAAGATGCAATTGAAAAGGCAACTCCGGTCGAATTTGATCTTCCGATTCGGAACGTCCATCGGACGGTCGGTGCGATGCTGAGCGGAGAAATTGCCAGAAAATACGGTTCTGCTGGATTGCCGGAGAATACGATCAAGATTCATTTTTCAGGTTCTGCGGGTCAAAGCTTTGGTGCATTTCTGGTGCGGGGAATTACGCTCATGCTTGAAGGAGATGCTAACGATTATACAGGAAAAGGATTGTCAGGCGGCAGACTTATTATTTATCCTTCGCGAAGATCGAAGTGTGTGCCTGAGGAAAATACAGTGGTCGGAAATGTCATTTTATATGGAGCGACAAGCGGCGAAGCGTACTTCAATGGAAAAGCAGGCGAACGATTTGCCATCCGCAACTCCGGTGCGACGGCTGTTGTAGAATCGGTTGGCGCTCATGGCTGCGAATATATGACGAACGGCATAGTAGTGGTCCTCGGGCCGACAGGGAAAAATTTTGCGGCTGGTATGTCGGGTGGTTTTGCATACGTGCTGGATGAAACCGGTGAGTTTTCTGCAACACTCTGTAACCGGTCCATGGTTGACGTTGATTCGCTTGATGCGAAAGACGAAGAAACCGTGCGAACACTCGTGGAAAAACATTTCGAATACACTGCAAGTCCCCGTGCACGATTTATTCTCGACCGATGGCAGCAGCTGGTAAAGAAATTTGTTAAAGTATTTCCGCATGACTATAAGAGAGTATTAGGCGCAGCAGCAAATGCGCCTGCCAAGAAAACGACATCGACAGTAGTTGTCGAGGAGGTTGCCCATGGGTAAGCCGACCGGATTTTTGGAATTCAAGCGCGAAACGCCGGCCCGCCGGCCGGTAGCGGAGCGTATTAATGATTGGCAGGATATCTATCAGGAATTTACGGATCAAAAAGTTCGGACACAGGGCGCGCGCTGCATGGATTGCGGGATTCCTTTCTGTCATATAGGATGTCCGTTGAACAATGTCATCCCGTATTGGAATGATCTTGTGTACCGGAATCGATGGAAAGAAGCGATCCGTATTTTGCATTCGACAAATAATTTTCCGGAATTCACCGGACGTATTTGTCCCGCGCCGTGTGAAACGGCATGCGTATTGGCTATCAATGAACCGGCCGTCGCGATCAAAGCGATCGAGCGTTCGATCATCGATGTTGCGTTCCGCGAAGGATGGATCAAGCCTGAACGTCCGGCAGTACGAACAGGAAAAACGATTGCGGTGATCGGATCGGGACCGGCCGGACTTGCAGCGGCACAGCAATTAAATCGTGCCGGACATCATGTGACGGTGTACGAGAAGAACGACCGCATCGGCGGATTGTTGCGTTATGGAATTCCCGATTTCAAATTGGAAAAATTTCAGGTTGATCGACGCATCGAAATAATGCAGGCAGAAGGGATTGTGTTCGCAACGAAAGCCCATGTTGGAGTGAATATTGCTTCCGATGAATTGCAGAGGTCGTACAGCGCTTTGCTTCTTACTGGCGGATCTGAATCTCCCCGTGATCTGAAAGTTCCCGGCCGTGAGTTGAAAGGAATTCACTTTGCGATGGATTTTCTGTCACAGCAAAATAAGCGCGTTGGCGGGACCATTGTTGATCCGGCAAAATCAATTCTTGCAGCAGGCAAGCGAGTGATTATTCTTGGCGGCGGCGATACAGGCGCCGACTGTCTTGGCACCTGCCATCGGCAGAAGGCGGCATCAGTCCAGCTGTTTGAGATCATGGCTAAGCCTCCGATTGACCGATCTCCAAGCACACCGTGGCCGTTGTGGCCGTTGCAGTTGCGCATAGAGGGTGCTCACGAAGAAGGCGGAATACGAGATTGGTCTATCGCGACAACTCGTTTTGAAGGTGACGCAGAAGGCAATCTAAAGAAATTGCATGCCGTACGTGTCGGTCCTGCACCGGATTTCAAACCGGTTCCGGGATCAGAATTTTCCATCGACACCGATCTGGTTTTGATTGCGATGGGATTCACCGGTCCGACGAAGAGTGGACTGCTCGATGAGTTGGGTGTTGCTCTCGATTCTCGCGGGAATGTCTCCACGGACGAAAATTATTTAACTTCAGTTCCCGGAGTATACGCTGCGGGAGATATGCGGCGCGGTCAGTCATTAGTCGTTTGGGCAATTGCAGAAGGACGGAAAGCTGCCCGTGCGATGGATATTCAATTGATGGGATTTTCAAATTTACCATAGGATTTTATTCACGAAGATCACAAAGACATATTGAGTGACGCTGTGTCCTCGTTGGTTAAGTTTAGTTTAAGAATTGTGGAAATAGAAAAACAATCATTTTAAATAAGGAGAAAGAACATGGCAATCATCGATTTTGGCGGTGAGAAAGAAAAAGTTGTCACCCGTAAAGAATTTACACTTGCAAAAGCGCGAAAAGTTCTCAAGAAGGAAGTTGTAGCTGTCATTGGCTATGGCGTACAAGGGCCTGCCCAAGCTCTCAACATGAAAGACAATGGCATTCATGTGATCATCGGCCAGTCGAAAGAATATAAAAAGGATTGGGATCGTGCGGTCAAAGACGGCTGGGTTCCCGGCAAAACTCTTTTTCCGATTGAAGAAGCTGTTCGGCGCGGAACAATTATTCAGATGCTTGTATCTGATGCAGCTCAGCGAATTATTTGGCCTGTGGTCAAACAAAATCTCAAACCCGGTGATGCGTTGTACTTCTCGCATGGATTCTCTATTACCTATAAAGAGGAGACCGGAGTGATCCCGCCGAAAGATGTCGATGTGATCTTGGTTGCTCCAAAAGGTTCCGGTTTGAATGTTCGCCGAAACTTTCTATCCGGTGCTGGTATCAATTCAAGCTATGGCGTGTTTCAAGACGCAACCGGACGTGCAGAAGAACGCTGTCTGGCTGTCGGCATCGCAATCGGCTCTGGGTACTTATTCCCAACAACATTTCTGAAGGAAGTCTACAGCGACCTCACCGGCGAACGCGGTGTGTTGATGGGTGCACTTGCAGGTCTTATGCAGGCACAGTATGACGTCCTTCGCAAGAACGGCCATTCCCCTTCTGAGGCGTTCAACGAAACGGTTGAAGAGCTGACACAGAGTCTCATCCGGCTTGTTGATGAAAATGGAATGGACTGGATGTATTCAAACTGTTCCGTCACCGCACAACACGGTGCATTGAAGTGGAGACCGATTTTCCATCAGGCAAATCTGCCGGTGTTCGAAAAGCTGTACGAATCCGTCAAGAGCGGTCAGGAAACTCGCGAAGTGATTCAAGATTGCGGCGGCAAGGATTATCAAGAGTATTTGGCGAAGAAACTCGCAGAAATTCATGATTCCGAAATGTGGAAAGCCGGTGCCGCTGTCCGTGCGCTTCGTCCCAAAGAAAAAGCGAAAGCTATTTCCAAGAAGATTAAAGGAGTCAGTGGCCGAGGACAGAATTAATTCGGTTTGATATATTGCAAAGTGTCGGAGTGTTCTCTCAAACGTCTCTGCACATTAATTAAAATTTTTCACTCATAGATTATGCAAAGGCTGTCTATGCAACAAATTTCATTATATGACACAACGCTGCGCGACGGCACACAAGGAGAAGATGTTTCCTTCTCTGCCGAAGATAAATTAAAGATTGCCAAACGGCTCGATTCGTTTGGTGTAACGTATATCGAAGGCGGATGGCCCGGTTCGAATCCTAAGGATATGGAATTCTTCAAGCGTGCTCGTGACACCAAATTCACGCATGCAAAGATTGCAGCATTCGGATCAACGCGCCGTGCGAAAAATCCTGTTGAAAAGGATGCGAATATTCGTGCGTTGTTGGATGCACAGACACCGGTTGTAACCATCTTCGGAAAATCGTGGCTTCTGCATGTGAAACAAGCGCTGCAAATTACTCCTGAAGAAAATTTGACAATTATTGCCGACTCCGTTGCCTATCTCAAGAAGCATGGGAAAGAAGTGATCTACGATGCAGAACATTTCTTCGACGGGTATAAACATGACAAAGCCTACGCTGTGCAGACCTTGCAAGCTGCAGGCAAAGCTGGTACCGAAATTCTTGTTCTCTGCGATACCAACGGCGGAACATTGCCATGGGAAGTGGCGGAAATAGTGCGCGAAGTCAAGAAAAGTGTCTCGACACCTCTCGGTATTCACACGCACAACGATTCCGAAACGGCAGTCGCAAGCGCATTGCTGGCAGTACGCGAAGGATGTATCCAAGTGCAGGGTACGATCAACGGGTATGGCGAACGTTGCGGGAATGCCAATTTGTGCTCTCTTATACCCGACCTCCAATTGAAGATGGGATATCGCTGCGTTTCAGATGAACAATTGTTGCATCTCACCGGTGTCTCGCGCTATGTGAGTGAACTGGCAAATATGAAACACCAGAAGAATCTTCCGTTTGTCGGGGAAAGTGCGTTTGCACATAAAGGCGGCGTTCATGTCAGCGCGGTGATGAAAACTGCGCTCACCTATGAGCATGTCGTACCGGAAGCAGTTGGCAGTGTTCGTCGAGTATTGATTTCTGATCTTTCTGGGCGAAGCAATATCATCTTTAAAGCAAAAGAATTAGGTATGGAGCTTGATGAGAAATCTCCGGCCGTGCAGAAAATTGTTGACGAAATCAAAGAGATGGAACACTACGGCTACAGCTATGAAGATGCCGAAGGATCGTTTGAGTTGATGGTGAAACGTCATACCGGAGAGATGAAACATTTCTTCGATTTAGAACGATTCAAGGTCAGTATCCAAAAAGATAGTCTTGAAAAGGACGCACGTTCTGAAGCGTTGATTAAGATACGTGTAGGCAACGAAACAGAAATCACCGCTGCCGAAGGAGACGGTCCGATCAACGCACTCGATAAAGCACTGCGTAAAGCTCTTGAAAAATTTTATCCTGAATTGAGTCAGATCCATTTGACCGATTACAAGGTGCGCGTGCTTGACACGCAAAATGCCACAGCAGCAAAGGTGCGCGTATTGATCGAAACCGAGAACGGTGAATTGTCATGGAATACGGTTGGCGTGTCTCCGGACGTGGTGGAAGCAAGCTGGAAAGCGCTGGTCGATTCGATCAGTTATCATTTGTTAAAGCACCGTACACCCGGTGCAGTTTGATGCAGTAGGTTATCCATAAAGGAAGTTGTTCGATGATTATTGTGATGAAGGCTGGTGCGAGCCGGCAGCAAATTGAACATGTTTTTAATAAAGTCAAAGAACTTGGATTCAAAGTTCACCCAATCTACGGGGAATTGCGCACGGTCATTGCGTGTGTAGGCGATGAACGCGGCAAATTTCGCCTGCAGGCACTTGACTCGCTCGATGGTGTGGAAAATGTTGTTCCGATTCTGAAACCGTTTAAGCTTGCCAGCCGTGAGTGGCATGGTTCACGGACAACGATAACGATTCCTGCACCGAGAGGAAGTTCGATGCCGCCGGTTGTCATCGGAAGCGATAACTTTGTCGTGATGGCTGGTCCATGTTCAGTTGAAAGTCGGGAACAAATCATCGAGTCGGCGGAACAGGTAAAGAAAGCCGGTGCAACAGTACTGCGTGGTGGAGCGTTTAAGCCGCGGACATCACCGTACAGTTTTCAAGGATTAGAAGAAGAGGGATTGAAGCTTCTTGCTGAAGCCCGCGAAAAAACCGGACTGCTGATTATCACGGAAGTCATTACCCCTACCGATGTCGCGCTGGTTGCGGAATATTCGGACATTCTTCAACTCGGTGCACGTAATATGCAGAATTTTGTTTTGCTGAAAGAAGTCGGCAAGCTAAAGAAACCGGTCTTGCTCAAACGCGGACAATCCAGCACATTAAAAGAACTCTTAATGTCGGCTGAGTATATTATGTCTCAAGGCAACGAGCAAGTGATACTCTGCGAACGCGGTATCCGGACATTTGAAGATTATACGCGTAACACGTTCGATCTTTCCGCCGTGCCCGCGTTAAAAGAACTCAGTCATTTGCCCGTCATCGCTGATCCAAGTCATGGGACAGGTGTACGAAGCCTCGTAACGCCGATGGCAAAGGCTGCTGTTGCTGCGGGTGCTGATGGTTTAATCATTGAAGTGCATCCGAATCCGGAAGAAGCTTTTTCCGACGGAGCACAATCGCTCACGCCGGATCAATTTGCAGCGCTGATGGATTGGATTCGTAAACTGGTACAAATAGAAAATAAAAAGATATAGGAGAGTTGACCATGGAAGACCGCGTATTTATATTCGACACGACGTTGCGCGACGGTGAACAGTCACCCGGGTGCAGCATGAACTTTGAAGAGAAGATTCGCATGGCCCGTCAGATCCAACTGCTCTGCGTGGATGTGATCGAAGCAGGATTCCCTATTTCATCTGTTGGCGACTTCGAGTCGGTAAGATTGATTGCAGAAAAGATCAAGACCTGCACAGTCGCCGCACTTGCGCGCGCCGTCAAACAGGATATCGACCGCGCCTGGGAAGCAATCCAGAGAGCTGTCAAACCGCGAATCCATATTTTCCTGGCAACATCGGATTTGCATTTGAAGTACAAACTTAAAAAATCACGCGAGCAGGTTTTACAAGATGCAGTATGGGCGGTGAAGTATGCCAAATCGCTTTGTGAAGAAGTAGAGTTTTCATGCGAAGATGCCTCTCGTACCGATATTGACTATTTATGCGCAGTCGTCGAAGCAACAATTAACGCCGGTGCAAGTATTATCAATCTGCCTGATACGGTCGGGTATGCTATTCCTGATGAATATGGCGCAATGTTTCGTATGGTGCGTGAACGAGTGCCGAATATCAATAAAGCGATTTTGAGTTCACACTGTCATAACGATCTTGGTTTGGCAGTCGCCAATTCTATTGCTGCGATTCAAAATGGTGTGCGGCAAGTGGAGTGCACTCTTAACGGTATTGGTGAACGTGCGGGCAATGCTTCGTTAGAAGAAATAGCCATGGCTATTAAGACGCGGCATGAAAAACTTGGCCTCAAAACGAATATCGATACGGAGGAGATTTACAAATCAAGTAAATTATTAAGCAGTCTCACCGGCATGATGGTTCAGCGAAATAAAGCAATCGTCGGCGCGAATGCATTTGCGCATGAAGCAGGTATTCATCAGGATGGAATGTTGAAAAGTCCTCTGACGTACGAGATTATGACGCCGCAGTCGATTGGGATCAAGCATAGCATGCTGGTACTTGGAAAACATTCAGGCCGCCATGCGTTGAAACAGCGGTATGCTGAACTCGGTTATCAATTAACAGACGAAGAACTTCAGCGTGCGTATCAACTCTTTTGCTCGATCGCCGATCAAAAGAAGGAAATATTTGATGAAGATCTAGAAACCATTCTAGAGTCAGGCGTCAGTTCGATAGAAGAAGTGTATCATCTGGTCAATCTCCAAATCACCAGCGGCACGAATCTGCGCCCGACGGCAACGATTGAATTGAAACAAGGTGATCAGTTGATAGTAGATTCCGCAACGGGCGACGGCCCGGTTGATGCTGCCTATAAAGCTGTTGAGAGGATTACAGGTGTTGTAGGTAAATTGACAGAGTATTCCATTAAATCTGTGCATACTGGACATGATGCTCTTGGAGAAGTCTTTGTTCGAATTGATTTCAATGGTTTATTGTTTAACGGGCGCGCAGCAAGCACGGATATCATCACCGGAAGTGTGAGCGCATACATTGAAGCATTGAATCGCGCTCTGGCTTCAAAGAAACGAAAAGAAGAACAACAGAAGAAAATATTTCCAAAGGACAGTGTTACAGCCTGAGAAGAGAGATGCAAAGAAAAGTCATTGGAATTATCGGTGGTATAGCACCTCCATCGACTATAGACTATTATCAAAGAATAATTACCGGATTTCAAGAGAAAGACAGTACTCATCACTATCCGTCAATATTGATTAACAGTATTAATATGACGCGAATGTTAGATCTGGTCTCCAACAAAGATTTTGATACTTTAGTTGATTATTTGAGCGGTGAGATACAGAAGCTAAAAAATGGCGGTGCAGATTTTGCTGTGTTAGCATCAAATACACCGCATATTGTTTTTGAACAGCTCAAGAACAAGTCAAGTATTCCACTAATTAGTATTGTAGAAGTGACTGTGAAATATGCAAAAAAGCTTGGTTGTAAGAAACTCGGATTGTTCGGCACAAAATCAACAATGCAGGGCGGATTTTATCAAGCTGGATTTTCTAAAGAAGGCATTGAAATCGTAACGCCGTCTCTTGAATCACAAAATTATATTCATGATAAATACATGAATGAGTTTGTGAAGGGAATATTTCTTGAAGAGACAAAAAAGACTTTTATAAACATCGTTCAATATATGAGAAAGCAAAACAATATTGATGGTTTGATCTTAGGCGGGACAGAATTGCCTTTTATATTAAAAGAAGAGGATTTTATTAATTTTAAATTATTTAACACGACCGAAATACATGTAGAAAACATCCTTAAATACGCTATGGCAATTTGAAATTTGACAGGAGAAAATCGTAATGAAAATACAACTTGGCCCAAAAGATATTATTTTTCCTGTGCCAGCGGCGCTCGTCGTGTCAGGCACCTATGAAAAACCAAATATTATTGCGATTTCATGGATTGGAATGATGAGTTCATCTCCTCATATTATTGGTATATCATTAGTAAGAAATAGATATTCATTTGAATTAATCAGCAAGCACAAACAATTTTCTGTTAATATTCCTTCATCAAAATTATTCATTGAAACAGACTATTGCGGCATTGTATCCGGAAGAAATACAGATAAATTTAAAGATATAGGATTTACGCCATTAAAAAGTAAAAAAATAGTTCCTCCAATTATTGAAGAATGCCCATTTAATATGGAGTGCATTGTTGTTAATGAATTCCCTTTTAAAAAGAACCATGTCTTTTTCGGTGAAATAATTGAAACACATATTGATGCTGACAAAATTGACGGATTGGAACCTAAAGATATTGATATATCGAAAGTAGATCCTTTAGTGTATTGTGCAACGATTCGAGAATATTGGTCTATTGGCAAAAAATTGGGAAATAGTTTTTCCGTTGGTAAAAAAATAGAAACCAAGAAATAAAAAATGTCTGTATACGTTTGGCAATAGAGAATAGCTAAAAGTCATGGCAGCAAAAGGTAAAGAAAAGTTGAACAGGGGAAATATATGGTAACATGCTTTTTAAATATGTAATAAACCTTATAGAACATTGTGGACCATAAAATGATACGAACAGAAAATGAAGAAATAAATTATAAGACGAAGTTTTCTAATGGTGAACATTCAGCTTTTTCAGATACGACGATTGACAAAGGAGGAAGTAATTCGGGTTTTAGACCGCATGAACTTCTAGAGGCAGCAGTAGCAAGTTGCATGAATATGCACATAAGGATGTTTGCTGAAAACCATAATATTAATGTTTCTGAGATAAAAACAGAAGTATCACTTAATAGAAACGAACCTGAATCTGCTATATTTGAATGCAAGGTAGAAGTTGATGGAAAGTTAACAGGATTGGAAAAAGAGAAGCTTATGCAAATAGTACAAAGTTGTCCAGTAAAGAAAACGTTATCGAAGAGAATAGATTTTAGATATATCAGATAACTGATGTTATGCAAAGAAAATAATTTATCAAACAAATCATCTATTGTGAAAAATTCAAATTTACAGCAGACTTATTAATAATTTAATATTTAAAAATTTGATGAAAGAAAACGAATCGAACAATTTAAATGGATTATACTATGGTTCAACCACGTACGCTTTTTCAAAAAGTATGGGATAATCATGTTGTTGTGCAGGAACCGGACTCTCCGGCTGTCTTGTACATCGATTTACAACTTGTCCACGAAGTAACATCGCCGCAGGCATTCGATGGATTACGCCGACGTGGACTCAGGGTTCGCCGTCCGGATCGTACGGTAGGAACGATGGATCACAGTATTCCGACGCTTCCTCCATCAGTTCCGATTTCAGATGAACTTGCGGCAAAGCAAATGCGTCAGATGGAAATTAATGCGCAGGAATTTGGTTTTCGTCTCTACGGAAAAAATCATCCGCAACGCGGGATTGTACACATCATCGGACCGGAACTTGGTTTTACCCAGCCGGGAATGACAATCGTCTGCGGTGACAGCCACACTGCGACACACGGAGCCTTTGGCGCTCTCGCGTTTGGTATCGGCACAAGCGAAGTCGAACATGTGCTTGCAACTCAATGTTTGTTGCAGCGTCTGCCGAAAACAATGGAAGTGCGCATTGAAGGAAAACTCAGCGCCGGTGTGACAGCGAAGGATATTATCCTTGCACTTTTAGCAAAGATCGGTGTTGGTGGCGGTACAGGACACGTCATTGAATACACCGGGTCTACTGTCCGCTCTCTTACTATGGAAGAACGAATGACTGTCTGCAATATGTCAATCGAAGGCGGTGCGCGTGCCGGTATGATGGCACCGGACGATAAGACATTTGAATTTCTCGCAAATCGCGAATTTGCTCCCAAAGATGAAGCATGGGAAAAAGCGCTGAAGCGTTGGCGCTTGTTGCCGACGGATGCTGGTGCAACGTATAATACAACGGTCACGCTGGATATTTCAAAACTTGAACCGATGCTGACATTTGGCACTAATCCGGGAATGGGATTGCCGGTCACTGGACGCGTTCCCAATCCATCCAGAGTGAGTAATGCGGCAGATAAGCAAACATTGGAAAAAGCGATTCACTATATGGGACTTCAACCGGACGAAATTCTTGCGGGAAAAAAGATCGATGTTGTTTTTATCGGCAGCTGTACGAATGGCCGCATGTCAGATCTGCGCGATGCTGCACGTGTATTCCGAGGGCGCAAAGTTGCTCCAAATGTGCGTGCCTTGGTCGTTCCCGGTTCACAGCAGATCAAACATCAGGCGGAAGCAGAAGGGTTACACAAAATATTTACAGATGCCGGTGCCGAGTGGCGCGAGTCCGGCTGTTCAATGTGCATCGCAATGAATGGTGATGAAATTAAAGCCGGTCAATATGCCGTTTCCACCAGCAATCGGAACTTTGAAGGACGACAGGGCAAAGGCGGACGCACATTGCTCGCTTCTCCTCTGACGGCTGCTGCTGCTGCCGTCACAGGCAAGATTACAGATGTTCGCACTTTACTTAAGGATTGAGCAATGAACGTACAAACCTATCAATGGAATGCGGCAGACTATGCTCAAAGCTCGACTCTCCAACAACAGTTAGCACGTGAGCTTATCCAGAAGTTGAATCTGAAGGGTGACGAACGGCTTCTCGACATCGGAAGTGGTGACGGTAAAGTAACCGCTGAGATTGCCGGCTATCTGCCGAATGGATCTGTCATAGGCGTTGACAATTCGGAATCGATGGTCACGCTTGCACAAAGCAAGTATTCGGCAGACGCTTTTCCCAACTTGCGCTTTCAACGAGGGAATGCAAGCAGTTTATCTTTCCGGAATGAGTTCGACATCGTCTTCTCAAATGCGGCTTTGCATTGGGTTCTCGATCACCGCCATGTGTTGCAAGGAATTTTCTCCGGCCTAAAACATGGCGGTAGAATTCTTTTGCAAATGGGAGGAAAAGGGAATGTTAGAGATGTAGAAAGAGCTTTTGAATCGTTGATCAAGAAAAATGAATGGAGTTATTACTTTCAAGGATTCAATTTTCCGTATGGGTTCTATGATGCGGATGAATATCGTAAGTGGCTACATGATGCAGGCTTTCAAATAATTCGAGTAGAATTAATACCGAAGGATGGGATTCATCAAAACCGTAAAGCACTTGAAGCATGGCTTCGAACAACATGGCTTCCTCATACGCAACAAGTTCCAGCAGAAAAGCGAGATACATTTATAACTCAATTTGCCAAGACATATCTTAAAAATCATCCTCCTGAAGATGATGGGAGAATCTATGTCAACTTGGTTCGGCTGGAAGTGGAAGCAAGGAAATATTAAACTCAAACAAATAAAGAGAAAATCTATGGCAACATTTACAACATTAACATCGCATGTCGTTCCACTGCTTGTGGATAATGTCGACACTGATCAAATCATTCCTGCTCGGTTTCTGAAAGTTATCGACAAGAAAGGTCTTGGAGAACAGCTCTTCTGCGATTGGCGTTACAACTCTGATGGAACTCCCAAATCGGATTTTGTTTTGAACCAACCGCAACATCGCGGAGCACAAATATTACTTGCAGGAGATAATTTTGGATGTGGTTCATCACGTGAGCATGCACCATGGGCGCTGACTGCATTTGGCTTTCGTGCAGTGATCAGTACAACGATCGCAGATATTTTCCGCAGTAATTCCATGAAGAACGGATTGCTTCCGGTGATTCTTACGGCCTCAGAGCATAAGCAATTGAAAGATGAAATTCAGAAATCGCCGAATGCTGAGGTGACAATCGACCTTGAAAAGCAGGAGATTACATTTCCATCCGGTACATATGCAAAGTTTCCGATTGACCCGTTTTCAAAATTTTGCCTTTTGAATGGAGTCGATGAATTGGAGTATTTACGAAGATTTACAAAAGAAGTTGAACAATACGAGGCAGCGCACTCACGATAAAAGAGAACAGCAATGCAGCTGAGAGGAAAAGATATGACACACGAACATGAAGATCACCACCATATTGACAAACCGATTGCGATTCTTGGAATCGGCAACATGGGATCAGCATTGATGAAGGGTATCATCAACGCAAAACTTACGCCGCCGAAAAAGATCATAGCATACGACATTGACCTGCCCAGACTGCAAGCAATTGCGGCTGAATGGAAAATTCGCATCGCCGCAGATCTCAGTGCAGCAGCGGAAATATCGGAGATACTTCTCCTCTGTGTAAAACCGCAGACGCTTGCCAGTGTACTGCAAACTATTAAACCAGTTATTCGGCCCGACCATCTTGTGATCTCCATTGTTGCCGGTGTTCGGATTGAATTTATCCAGCAGATGCTTGGCACCAAACTCGGTATTGTGCGGGCCATGCCAAATATTGCTGCAACGGTCGATGAAGGTGCGGCAGCACTTGCTTATGGCGAGCATGTGAGCGCAGAGCAGCAAGAAATTGCAAAATCTATCTTCGAAGCAGTTGGTGACGCCGTTGTTGTTTCGGAAGACCAACTCGATGCAGTCACCGGACTCAGCGGCAGCGGCCCTGCATATATTTATATGGTTATCGAAGCACTGATTGATGGTGGTGTTAAAATGGGGCTTTCGCGTGATATTGCAACAAAGCTGGCGATCCAAACAGTGCTTGGGTCAGCGAAGTTAGCAAAAACTTCCAGACTTCATCCAGCAATTTTACGTGATCAAGTTACGACACCCGGTGGAACGACCATTAATGCTATCCATGAACTTGAATCGCATGGACTGAGGGCAATGTTGATTAACGCTGTTGTAACAGCGACGGAAAGATCAAAGGAATTAAGCAAATTATTGAATAACTTATAAAAGAATAAAAGAAATAATACCAAGGAGAGACAGAAAAACAATGGCAAAGAAATATAATATCGCAGTCATCGGCGGTGACGGCACAGGTCCAGAAGTAGTCGCTGAGGGCTTAAAAGTCTTGGAAGTTGCTTCGAAAAAATTTGGATTTTCCTATGATACAACCATGTTTGATTATGGCGGTGAGCGGTATATGAAAACCGGCAAGACGATTACCGATGAAGAACTTGAAGGTTTAAAAAAATTCGATGCGATCTTTCTGGGCGCAATCGGACATCCGGACGTGAAACCGGGAATTCTTGAGCAGGGAATTCTCTTGAAGACACGTTTTGCACTCGATCAATATATTAATTTGCGGCCGGTTAAGTTGTACAATGAAGCGTTCTGTCCGCTTAAAAATAAGAAACCTGAAGATATTGATTTTGTTGTCGTGCGCGAAAACTCTGAAGGCCTCTACAAAGGTTTGGGAAGTTTTGAAAATAAAGGCACGAAGAACGAAGTCGCTATTCAAATTTCTCACAATACCCGTAAAGGCGTTGAGCGCTGCATCCGTTATGCGTTCGAGTACTGCAAAAAAAGGAACAGCAAGAAGCGAAAACTCACGCTCTGCGGTAAGACGAATGTGCTGACATTTGCATGGGATCTTTGGCAGCGGACATTTGATGAAGTGAAAAAGGAATATCCGGATATTAAAACCGACTATGCTCACGTTGATGCAACAACGATGTGGTTTGTGAAGAATCCAGAGTGGTTCGATGTGATCGTGACCGATAATATGTTCGGCGATATCATTACAGATCTTGGCGCGATGGTGCAAGGCGGTATGGGTATTGCAGCAGGCGGCAATATTAATCCGGAAGGTGTCTCCATGTTTGAACCCATCGGCGGATCTGCGCCGAAGTATACCGGAAAACATGTCATTAACCCGCTTGCAGGAATTTGCGCGCTCGGTATGCTCTTAGAAACAATTGGCGAAGAAAAAGCAGGTAAAGCAGTAGAGAATTCGGTCATTAACCTTGTCCAGAAAAAAATCAAAAATCTTGCAGCAGGAAAAATGGGTTATACGACCGAAGAGATCGGCGACATGGTTGCTGCGGGAATATAAAAGAAAAGAACAATGGATATTCAAGTACCATTTGTCTTGCTTGGTTTAGGTCCTGTTGGCCGTACGTTAGTGCGTCAGATTCTTGACACACACAAAACAGTTGCCCAGCGAACGGGAATTCAATTTGTCCTTGCGGGCATTTCTGATTCATCCGGTTTGATGTGGGAGAACGAGGGCATTCCCGAAGAAATGTTGCAGAAGATTCTACGTGACACCGATGAGCATCGAAGACTCAATGGTGTAGCTGATCTTCACCCGCACGCAAAGTTAAATGATGTACTGCGGCCGGGGACTATCCTGGTAGATGCGACACATTCACTAGAAACCATGCCCATCGTGAAAGATGCTCTTGAAGCGGGATGCGGTATTGTCATCGCGAATAAAATTTTACTTGCTGATGAATGGTCAAAGGCAAAAATGTATTACGATCATCCGCTCATTCGTTATGAAGCAACGGTCGGAGCAGGGCTGCCTATTATCTCCACGTTACGGTATCTGCTTGATACAGGAGATGAAATCACGAGCATTGAAGCGTCTGTCAGCGGTACATTGGGTTTTTTGTGTACTGCCCTGGAATTAGGCGTTCCGTATTCTGTTGCTGTAGCCAATGCGAAGAACATGGGATATACAGAACCTGATCCTCGTGATGACTTGAGTGGATATGATATTGTGCGGAAGGCTTTGATCCTTGCGCGTACAGCCGGTTGGCCGCTTGAAATGCACAACATGACTTCGGAACCGATGTATCCACCAACGTGGGTATCGCGAACGGTCGAAGAATTTATGACTGCTTTGCCGTCTCTTGATGAGATGTATGCTGCACAAGTACGACTTGCACAGAGTGAAGGAAGAAGTTTACAATATGTTGCACATCTTACATCCAAGGGTGGACGAGTCGGATTGACGTCGGTTGCCAAAGACGGTCATATCGGGTCAAAGAGCGGTCCGGCAAATTCTGTCGAGATCTTTACTCATCGCTACCAAGAAATGCCATTGGTTATTTCTGGGCCGGGTGCCGGTCCGGAAATTAAAGCCGCCGGCGTGATGGAAGATATGTTGCAACTTGCAAATATATTACAGAATAGACTACAGCCGATGAATCTTTAGTAAACAAGCATCTACACAGTATGTTGTTTTAGTAAATAAAGAAATTATTCCCTCTCCTTACAGGAGAAGAGACCAAGAAAAAAACGACATAATAAAGAATACACTGAGTAGTTATAAAAAGATGGATATGCTATGTCTGCAAAAAAAATAATAAAATTCGGCGGATCATCCGTTGCCAACCCGGAACGTATTCGTGATGTTGCTTCCATTGTTCTCGAAGCTGCCAAGAAAGAACGTGTGATTGTAGTTGTCTCCGCTTTTCAAGGAGTGACAAATCAATTATTAGAATGCGCACAGTTAGCGGAGAGAGGCAATAAAGAATTTCAATCCATTTACAAAAATATTGTCGGGCGTCATACCACAACATTGAAAGTTCTCCATAATGGACGTCCGCCAAAGAATGTAGCCGCTCATGTGCAAGTGCTGTTTTCTGAACTTCATGATGCACTGCAAGGAATTTATTTACTGCGTCACAGTTCTCCGCGTGCGCTTGATGTAACAGCAAGCTTCGGTGAGCGTCTCTCAGCAGTAATCATTGCATCGTTTCTCCAGAGAACTCAGCCATCATGCATTGTGGATTCACGCGAGATGGTGAAAACCGACGATCAATTCACTCGTGCCATTGTTCAATTTGATAAAACCAATCGAGCGATTAAATCATATTTCACAAAACTCTTTGCGGGTTCTAGCAAACGGCTCATTCCTGTTGTGACCGGATTTATCGGATCGACCGATGACGGTCTGACAACTACGATTGGCAGAAATGGCTCAGACTATTCAGCGGCAATTTTTGGCGCAGCACTTGATGCATCCGTCATTGAAATCTGGACCGATGTGGACGGCATTCTGAGCGCTGATCCGCGTTCCGTTCCTGCAGCATTTGTTGTGCCGCACATGTCATACGAAGAAGCGATGGAGCTTTCTTACTTCGGCGCAAAGGTGCTTCATGCATCAACGATTGCGCCTGCTGTGGCAAAACATATTCCTATTGTCATTAAGAATACACTGAATCCCGCAGCGGCAGGCACTCGCATTTCGCATTATGTAGACCGATGGGAAGGCGTGGCAAAAGGAATTACTTCTGTCGACCATTGCACGCTGCTCACACTGCGTGGCATGAGTATGGTAGGCGTTCCGGGAATTGCAGAACGATTGTTTCGGGCACTTGCTTCACATAACGTCAATGTGATTTTGATTTCACAGGCATCATCCGAACACACCATTTGCTTTGCGATCAGCACTTCTGATGCGGCGGCAGCAAAGAAAGCAGTTCACCATGAATTTCACTTTGAGTTGCAATCCAAACTAACGTCGTTGGACGAGAAACCGAATCAAACCATTGTCGCTATTGTCGGTGATGGAATGAAAGGTACACCCGGCGTGTCGGGAAAAGTGTTCCAGGCATTGGGGCGGAATAATGTGAATATTTCCGCGATTGCTCAAGGTGCATCAGAGCGTAATATCTCTTTTGTGATCGATGAAGTACAGAAACTTCTTGCTTTGAATGTTATTCACGAAGCATTCTTCGAACCGAGAAAAAAACTTGGCGTGATACTGATCGGTCCCGGCAATATAGGCGGTACACTTCTCAAACAAATTCATCAACAGCAGTCGTATCTTCATTCAGAAGGTTTCGATGTCCGCGTTTGTGGAATTTATGACATAGGCAAAGCAATCTTCTCATCGAAAGGGATTGATCTCAAACGTTGGAAAGAGCATATTGACAGCTCATCAAAGCGAGTGAATTATTCAGGGTTATTGCAGAATATTGCCACGCTCCAACTTACCAATGGTGTTATTGTGGATTGTACTGCAAGCTCTGAAATTGTTGACCTCTATGAAGATTTCGTCAAACTGAACATGCACATCGTCACACCGAATAAAAGAGCGAACGTTCTTCCTTGGTCGCGATATAAGCGGTTGACGGAATTGATGAAGAGTCGACAAAAAATGTTTTTCTACGAAGCGAACGTTGGTGCAGGGCTGCCGATTATCTCGACACTTCAAGATTTAATTGCAAGCGGAGATCAAATTATTAAAATCGAAGGAATGTTTTCCGGAACATTAAGCCATCTCTTTAACCATTTTGATAGTTCGATACCGTTTAGTGCACTTGTTGAAGATGCACTGAAGCTCGGATATACAGAACCGGATCCACGCGAAGATTTATCCGGCAATGATGTCGCTCGAAAGCTCTTAATTCTTGCCAGACAAATCGGTTTGAAAATGGATATGAATAATATCAAAGTAGAAAGTCTTGTTCCTCAGCCGTTGCGCAGCGGCGCTTTCTCAAAAGAATTTTTCAAACGGTATGCAAAATATGACGAAGCAATGAAACGACGGTTAAAATCGGCTCAAGCGCATGGTTCGGTCCTTCGATATGTTGCAGTTTTGGAGGGCGGCAAAGCTTCTGCTGGTATTTTGGAAGTCCCCAAAAATCATATGCTTGCATCGACCAAGGGAAGCGATAATATCATTGCATTCACTACTCAGCGGTACTCGAAGACACCATTAGTAGTGCAAGGTCCCGGTGCGGGTGCTGATGTGACGGCGATGGGAGTCTTTTCCGATCTCCTGAAATTGCTTCACTATTTGCCGCATTAACAGAATTTGTATAAAGGAGTATTGTCATTGAGCAGGAAGTATGTCATCGTTGTGCCCGATGGAGCAGCCGATAAACCGTTACATGTGTTCGGTGGGAAAACAATATTTGAAGCTGCAGAAAAGCCGAACATCGATTCCATTTCGATGACCGGCAGACAAGGGTTGTGTCGAACAGTACCTCCCGCTCTTCAGCCGGGCAGCGATGTGGCGATGATGGCCGTGCTCGGTTATGATCCGGCAAAATACTATACAGGCAGAGCGCCGATTGAGGCGGTTGCACAAGGCATTAATGTTACGGAAAACGATTGGATATTCCGATGCAATCTTGTGACAACAACCGATGGAACCATGGTTGACCATAGTTCCGGACATATTTCCAGTGAAGAAGGCAAGGAATTTATAGATGAGTTAAATAAAGAATTCAGCAGCGATCGTATCCGGTTTTATCCGGGCGTAGGCTATAGACACCTTATGGTGGTCAATGGCTATGACTTTACGGATCTTCAGCTTCAACCGCCGCATGATCATATTGGTAAGAAAGTCATCGACTTGCTCCCGCGCGGGAAAAATGCAGAAGTTCTCATTGAGCTGATAAAAAAGAGTGAAAAACTTTTTAAAGATCACCCGATCAATCTTGTTCGCAGAGGCCTCAAAAAGAATGAAGCAAGTTCTATCTGGCTCTGGGGGCATGGAAAAAAAGCAAAGATGGAGCCATTCGAGAAAAAGTACGGCATCAAAGGTGCAGCGATCACGGCGGTCGACCTTGTCAAAGGATTGGCATATCTCATTGGGTTCGATTTTATACAAGTCGATGGCGCAACCGGATATTTTGATACGAATTACCGGGCCAAAGGACTTGCCGCAGTCGAAGCACTCAAGAAGTACGATATCGTCCTTGTTCATGTAGAAGCGACGGACGAAGCCGGACATGCAGGAGACGCAAATATAAAGAAAAAAGCTTTGGAAGAAATCGATAAGCATATTGTCGGGCCTGTGATGGCAGAGCTTCAGAAATATAAAAGCTGGCGAATCTTAGTGATGCCGGATCATCCGACGCCTGTATCGACCCGAGGACATACAAACGATCCAATACCATTTGCTCTAGCAGGTGAGGGAATCAGTCACAGTATCCATCTTCCACTTGGTGAGACGAACGCCGCCAAAACCGGAATACTGATCAATAACGGTTACGAGCTTATGGAGCTTTTTCTGCACAGTTAAGAAACACACGCCTGCGTACGCAAAGAGAAATGGAATCATGAGTTTTAACATTATCGGCTATCTCATTTATGCATCGTTGATGTCGATTACTCCGGGTCCGAATAACCTGATGCTCTTTTCATACGGAAAAGCATATGGTTTCAATGATTCGAGAAACGTTATGCTCGGGATTTTCCTCGGGTTCTTTCTTATACTCTGTTTGGCTGGATATGGCATTGCGAATATCATTATGGGAAGTCCAACGGCGGGATTAGTACTGAAGATTGTCGGGTCGTTATGGATGCTCTATCTTGCATTTATCTTGAGAAAGCTTAGCGTGAAAGTAGAACCGGACAAAAAAGCTACTATCGGATTTGGTCAAGCATTTTCCATGCAATTTGTTAATCTGAAAGCGTGGGTCATGGCAATCAGTGGAGCAAGCGCGTTTTTACCGCAATCTAATAACGTCCATCTGAATGTCTTCGTCTATGCGATAAGTTTCGGATTGGTCGGAATTCCTTGTATGATTATATGGCTGAAAATGGGCGATGTGATTGCTAAGATTATTAAGTCGGAGAAGGCAAGTCAAATATTGGGATATACAATGTTTTCTCTAATGATTGTCAGTATTGTAACAATTTGGATACAATGACATCCCATAAATAGCTGGGTGTCGTAGAGGAGAAAAATATGCAGCACAGTTGGTTAGAATGTATTAGAGGATGCGAAAAAAAATATTCTATCTATGATGTGATCTACAACTGCGAGAATTGCGGCGGCTTGCTGGATGTCCAGCACAATATCAAAGCGCTCAAACGACGAACTGCAGCATCATGGAAAAAGTTATTCGATGACCGGACGAGGACAAACAAATGGCCCTATGCGAGCGGTGTGTGGGGAAAGAAAGAATGGGTCTGTCCGGATCTTGATAACAAGAACATTGTCTCAATGTATGAAGGGCATACCAACTGTTTCTGGGCAGAACGGTTAGGCAAGGATATCGGAGTCCCTGATTTGTGGGTAAAACTCTGCGGCAATAGCCATACAGGATCGTTCAAAGATCTCGGAATGACCGTGCTCGTTTCTGTTGTAAAGCAAATGATGGCAGACGGGAAACCGATTCGCGCTGTGGCGTGCGCTTCCACTGGAGATACATCGGCGGCATTGTCTGCGTACGGCGCTGCGGCTGGAATTCCAACCATCGTGTTCCTGCCCAAAGGAAAAGTTTCCACGGCACAGCTTGTGCAGCCGATTGCCAACGGTGCAACGGTACTTTCGCTCGATACAGATTTTGACGGATGTATGCGCATCGTGCGGGAAATTACCGCTGATAATTCGATTTATCTTGCCAACTCGATGAACTCATTGCGAATGGAGGGCCAGAAGACCGTCGGTATTGAAATTATCCAGCAATTTGATTGGGTAGTTCCGGATTGGATAATTATTCCCGCAGGAAACCTCGGCAATGTCAGCGCATTGGGGAAAGGCTTGTTAATGATGCGTGACCTCGGCCTCATCAAGAAACTCCCGCGGATTGTTTGTGCACAGGCAGAGCATGCGAATCCGTTGTATCTGAGTTTTAAGAATGGATATAAAGAATATCAACCGGTTCAGGCAAAGAAAACACTTGCATCGGCAATTCAAATCGGTGCACCGGTAAGCTATGAGCGCGCTGTGAAAGTACTTCGCGAATTCGACGGTATTGTTGAGCAAGCAACAGAAAATGAACTTGCAAACGCCGCTGCACGTGCAGATAAAGCCGGATTGTTTACTTGTCCACAAACAGGCGTTGCGCTTGCTGCGCTTCTGAAAATGATAGAACGGAAAGTCATAAAAAAGAAAGACCGCGTTGTCGTGATTTCTACGGCGCATGGATTAAAATTTTCACAGTTCAAAGTGGATTATCATGAGAAAGCGCTTCAGGAAGTTGATTCGCACTATGCCAATCCGCCCATTCTATTACCGGCAGATGTGAATGCCGTGCGAAGTGCGATCGATAGAGTGATTGGGAAATAATTGTAGCCGCGATGTCTCGTCGCCGGACGGGAGGTTTGCCGACGTCGTCTACAATAAATTGGAATGCCTCGCGTTGTCGGAGTAACTTTTTAATTTCCTCTCCTTCACTCTTTTCTGAAAATATTGTTGCAATCAAAGATGCCCTCATCGCTTTATTTTAAGCTGTTCAACCTTCTGCCTGAATTGATCGAATGTTCTTTCACCGATCATCAAGAATTTCTGTTTTCCCAGAGAATCATAAATAAAGGTCGCGGGAACAGCACCGTTCCAGGTACTATCCAGTGAGTTGATAAAATCATCCTGTTTAATAAAATGAGCAAGGTAGACTTTGAACGGGACTGCATGTTTTTCGAGGAACGGTACAACCTTCGATGCCGTATCGTCAGGATCATCTACACTGATACCGACAATCTCAAGGGTGTCAGTTCCTTGCGATGAATAAAGCTTGATAAGATCGGGGAACTCCTCGATGCATGGCAAACACCACGTGGCCCAGATATTCAGCAAAAGAATTTTCCCATGCCTTTCATGAATAAGCTTTTGCAGACCTGCCTTGTCGATACGATCGACCGTTCGATCTGAACTTATTAATTCCTCTGTACCGCCTTTTTTCTCAGAACGAACTCCCTGCACATTATGCGATTTGTAGCCATTGCCAATCGTAACAAGGCTCAACAAGCCGAGGATCAGAAATTGTTTGATCATCATTGAACACGTTTGATCGAGCAGCCGAAGGCCTTTGTCTCTGTAATATCGACTGGCTTACCTGTGAGAATCGCGTCGAGAGCGGTTCGAAGATCTTTCGAGTTTACCTTTGCCTCTTTTCTAGAATCATCGATTCTGCCATGATAGAGAATTTCGAACTTTGTGTTGAGCACGAAAATCTCCGGCGTCACAGAAGCTCCAAGCTTATCTGCAATCGTATTGTTCGTATCCTTGAGGATTGGGAAGAGAAAGCCATGTTCCTGTGCATGTTCTTTGATTTCCTCGGTACCTTCTTGTTTGTTTGAATTGATGCCGATGAATGCAACACCTTGGGAAGTGTAATCCTTGTAGAGTTGCACCATACGCTCATTGTAGGCATTGGAAACAGGACACTGTGTCGCGATGAACATCAAGACGATTGTTTTGGAGGATTTGTAATCGGTGAGCGAATGCCGAACACTGTTATAATCATCCAACGTGAAGTTCTCTATCTTCTTTTTTGTCCCGGATGCTTGCAAAGCTAAACCGGCAGTAAGCACCATGAGTGTTACTGTGAATAACCGTTTTACCATGATCATTTCCCTTCTTGACAAGTATTACAAATATTTTCGGAACTGTTGAGACTGTCCCACACTTCTATATGTAAACGAGCATACTGCTGTAGAGGTTCCGATGTATTTCCATTTCCTTCTCCGCAGAGCATGTAAAAGACCCTGAATCAATCCGGAAACGATATTCTTCCCTTGGAGCAACATTAAAATAATATACAACTCGCTATTGACGCAGAAAGCATCTATACTTAATATATATAAAGTAGGGTTCACTATGCTCAAAATCTGTTCTAGGCGATCCCGACAATAAGTGCATTATACGCGCAGGGGTTCTCACGCCAAACAGCACACGCTCTTGAGAAATGAAATTTATGAAATATACCATGCGTGATACCGGATTGTATAATGGACATAACCGGAGAATCGCCTTTACAAGAGGTGACGAAATCTATGATGGCGACAATCGGAGAGTTGCCACTATGCATGGGAATGATCTCTTCGATTCAGAAAACAGGAAGATGATGACGATTCGCGGAGGGTTTATCTTCGATGTTGATAATAAGCAGGTTGCTTCCCTTGTAGACGTGCAGAAATTGATTAAAAGTGCAGAGGGGGGAATGCAGACCGTAGCACTCTGGTATTGTTTTATCCGGTAGCATTAAAAGGGAATATCATTCCAAAGTGTTTCCATCGGGAATCTTAAAATGGACGGAATAAAATCTCAGCTAATCCAATCAACAACTTAGCATGCCCTCCGAATATCGACGAGTAAAAAAGTCCTGGCAGAATATAAAAATAATTCTGTTCCTATCAGATATTATCAAACTTGTTTTATTTATGGGTACTCATTCGACGCTCTAGCAGCTACTTCTTCAACATCATTAAAATATTTTTTCTGGAAGAAGAGTGCAACATTGACTAGTGCAATAAGTGCAGGTACTTCAACAAGCGGTCCGATAACCGCAGCGAATGCTTCGCCGGAATTAATGCCAAAGACTGCAACCGACACGGCGATGGCAAGCTCAAAGTTATTGCTTGCTGCCGTGAAAGACAGAGTTGCGGTCTTTGAATAGTCGGCTCCGACTTTTCTGCCTATAAAGAACGAGAGAAAAAACATGATCACAAAGTACAGAAGCAGGGGAATTGCAATCCTTATAACGTCAAGAGGGATCTTAATAATATATTCGCCTTTGAGAGAGAACATGACTATGATGGTAAAGAGAAGCGCGATTAACGTAATGGGACTAATTCTCGGAATGAATTTCTTTTCGTACCACTCTTTACTCTTTAATTTCAACAGCATAAAGCGTGTTACCATGCCGGTAAAGAAAGGAATTCCGAGATAGATCAAGACGCTTTCGGCAATTTGTCCGATGGTGATATCTACTTTAAAAGATTGCAGCCCGAGCCAATTCGGAAGAACGGTTAAGAAAATGTAAGCGTAAACCGAAAAGAAGAGAACTTGAAAAATAGAATTGAATGCAACCAGACCTGCTGCATATTCAGAATCGCCTTTTGCGAGTTCATTCCAAACAATAACCATTGCAATGCAGCGCGCGAGACCGATCATTATTAAACCGGCCATATATTCCGGATGATCTGGAAGGAATAAAACTGCTAACACAAACATCAATACGGGCCCTATAATCCAGTTTTGAACAAGCGACAACACCAGCACTTTTGTGTTTTTAAAAACATCACCGAGTTCCTCATACTTTACTTTTGCAAGAGGAGGATACATCATTAAAATTAAACCGATGGCGATGGGAATGTTGGTGGTACCGGATTGAAATGAATTCCAGAAGCGCACGATTCCTGGAAAGAAATATCCGGAAAGGATGCCTATAAACATTGCCAGAAATATCCAGAGCGTTAAAAATCTGTCAACAAATGATAATTGTTTTGTCAATGAAGTCATCGAGTACGTCTTTTCCTTATCGTTCCTTCGTTGTGTTAATTGCAACACGTACCTTCATCAGGGCCGCCGCATGACGGAGCTGTACCATTGAAAGCACCCTGAATAATTCCCGCAGCGCATCCGCATCCGTCTCCAACGTCCAGGAGAATTGCTCCCTGCGGGCAGTTTCTTTTACACGCACCGCATTCCATGCAAAAATCACGACCGATAATATGCAGTTTTTTGTCTCTCAGTTCAAAGACTTCGTGCGGACAAACTTTCACACATATACCGCAGTTATTGCATTTCTCTTGAATCAGTTGAAGAGTTACAACTTCAGAATAATATCGTAATCTGTTCATGGATTTACCTGCCGTCAAGTAGAGTATTAAAAATGACGAGAACCACTGCGATCACTGCAGAAGCAAGTTGCATCGGCACTGCAATTTTCATTTCTTTTTTTACTCCAGCAAGTGATGTATATGTTGATGCTCCCGTAAAATTCATAGCGAGGAACGATGAGAAACTCGATAGAAAGAATATTTCAGCGAGGTTTGCTATGAGATTTCCATCTAGAGAATGGTTCAGGAATAAGAGCACCGAGACAATGAGCCCTATGATGAGTCCCTTAAAGGAAAAATTTTGCGTAGGAATATATGGAAGAAGTAATGGAGTAAGAACTATTCCGGCAAAATATCCCGCCACAATGATTTTTGCAATCGGGATGATATTCCTGAGTGCCTGTTGGATTGAGTACCCATTTATATTGATTCCCGAGAAAACAGAGAAGACGATGAACAGAGATAGGAGATAGCGCAGGTTATAAATGATATCGTTGGGGATAAGCCTTAGACGGTCATACCAACCGAAATTCACACGCCGCATTTCTTTCGTTGCTTTGTATCCTGCGTGGATGAATGATTGAATATCCGAAACTCTCACCGGTCCGTACATCACAATGAATCCGGATGCTTCTTTGACCAGATGCGCCGCAACACCTGTCGCACTAAGCTGCGGAAGAATCAGACGTTTGTGAATAACTATTTTTTTTAGCGATGTCAACTGAATTCTCCGCACCAGTTCCTTTGTCCCGAATGTTCCTTTACCTGCCGCGCACCAGACATTGACGCCTTTGGTATCCAGGACCAGAAGCCACGCATTCATTCCATTCAAATTCTTTCTCACGAGATCAAATGAAAGTTTATAATTGGCAGTTACAAAGATATCTGAACGTTCATTCGGTATTCCGACAGCGTATAATCCAGGGTCCACTCGATAGTAATCTCTCCTGATACCCCAGCGTACTTTGAAAGCTCCAAGGTAATCTTTCCAGTCGAGTCTGGTTGAGATTTGTGGAATTTCACTTACCCTAGTTTGAATATTGCCTATGATAAAGCGTTTTGATGTTGGAACTGAACCGTCGCTGGCGGTTTGGCAGCCGCATTCATCAGCCGGAACTTTCAACTGGAGAGATATCAATTCGTCGGAGTTTCCAC
Organism: Bacteroidota bacterium; assembly: GCA_050013655.1. GTDB lineage: Bacteria > Bacteroidota > Ignavibacteria > UBA10030 > UBA10030 > Fen-1298. The sequence continues at coordinate 561,914 of JBEKEV010000001.1, forward strand.
AGCCGCATTTCTGATCTGAACATACCATATTCTATCCTCGACTATCTTTCAGCTTTGATTGATAGAACTCATAAAACTGTTCTTTGATTTCATCCCGCACTCGCCGGAAGATTGCGATCACTTCCTCCTCGGTGCCGGTTGCTTCTGCCGGATCATCAAATCCAATGTGCAGACGATGGGTGACCTTGCCGGTAAAAACCGGACATGTTTCTTTGGCATGATCGCATACAGTAATGACATAATCGAACGACTCGCCAAGAAATTGATCAATCGACTTTGGATGTCCCTTGCTGATATCGATTCCAACTTCCTTCATTACTTGAATTGCACGGGAAGAGATGCGCGAAGCCGGATGTGTTCCAGCAGAAAAGACTTCCAGGTTCGGGTTGAATGATTTCAAAAATTCTTCCGCCATCTGGCTTCTACAGGAATTTCCGGTGCAAAGGATAAGAATTCGTTTTGTCATAGAGATTTCTTTGCGATAAATTATTTATCAATCCATGAAACCGTATATTCAGTGTTTTCTGGGGTTTTTATCTGAGGATCTTTATTTGCCCAATGTCCATTCAAGCCCAGTGCACGAGCTGTAAGTTCAAAATGGCACATGGCAATCCCCATATCAACGCGCTGTAAGTCGGCAAGACGGAGAATGTTAAACAAGAGAGTTCCTTTGCCATATCCTTTGGTTCGTTGAAGATAAAAATGCCATGCATCATCGATTCGAATTATACGCCAAGGTTGTTTATTGGAAGCCGAGGGAGCCCAGCGGACCATTTCCAGCATGTGTGCATATGCACCGGTAGCTTCTATCGTTAATGGGTTGCCAAATGTATCTGCAAAGAACAATTGCTCCATCGGCAAGCGTCGATTAGCGCTCAAATATCTCCGAATTTTCCCATTGTTTCCTTTCTTCTCCGCAATATATCCTGTTGCGATAACAGCGGGAATTGTTTCCTCATTACGCAAAGTAATTTTCTTTGCGAAACTGCTTTTGGTAAATGTTCCGCCCAGCCAGCACGTTCCTAAACCGATATCGGTTGCAGCGAGGATCGCATGCTCGAGGAGATACCCGTAATCCTCCAAGTTCTTCGGGCCTTGCTCAAGTGCACCTATGATAAATCCAGTCGGATTCTTAATATATCCGTACGTGCCAAGTCCTTTCAGAGACTGCCGGTCATCCTGCGTGGCGGCAACAAGTTCAAATCGTGCATGCGTTCCCAAAGGACCGATCTGCTGTGTTTCTAGAAATCTCTTTAGCACCTGTTGATGTATTTCCTGTATCGGTTCATCAAGGTAGGAACGACAGGAGTATCGCTGTCCGATTATTTCTTGAATGGGTTGATTCATTCTTCTTTCCTGAGGCGCACCTATGAATTATAAATCTAGCTTCATACATACTGCCGAACTGCAGCAGCAGCTTCCAAATTGGGATGATTTCTTCATGGGGTCATTGTTGATAGAAGAACGATCTACAGCAATGAATCCTTTCTTGGCAAAGAATTTTGATGCAGTTTCTGTAAGCAGTACTATTCTCTTTACTTTCTTTTGCTTTGCCAGTGATATCATCCAATCTACCAATTGCGAACCGATTCGTTTCTTCTGCAATGAGGTTGGAACAGCCACAGAACGGAGCAGCGCATCTTCGTCGTAATATTCAAATCCAGCAACTCCAATGATAGCATTATTCTCAACAGCGAAATAGAATTCAGTCATTGTTGTGCCGACCGTTTCTGTTGGGAGTTTCTGGCTTTCCAGCAGCGAGCGAATGTCTGCGGTGTCTTTTTCTGTCGCTTGACGATATAAAATGTTCATGGTTTCTCCGCATATACTGTTATGCTAAATATCCCGACATGGCTTTTCTTGTATTCGCGCAATTGATCTGCGGTAAGGAATTTTGCAAGAATATCATTTGGAATATCGATCTTGCGGTCTTTTTGAATGGTGATATTTGTGAAACCAACTTCCTTGATGATCTGCAGATATTTTTCTTTCTGAACCGCACCGGAGATACAACCCGCGTAGAGCGTTGCTTCCTTCCGTAGTTCATCCGTAAGTATGCCCTGCAAAACAATATCTGAGATGCTGAAATGCCCACCGTGTTTGATGATGCGGAATGTTTCGGAAAATGCTTTCTGCTTGTTCGGTACAAGGTTCATGACGCAATTACTTACAACAACATCAGCGGTACTATCTTCAATCGGCATGGTGTCGATATCTCCAAGACGAAATTCTACATTCTTGAATCCGAGTTTTGCAGCATTTGCTTTTGCCTTTTCGACCATCGCTTCTGTCATATCAATTCCGATCACACGTCCGGTTTCGCCGACAATGGAACGCGCGATGAAGCAATCATTCCCTGCGCCCGAACCAAGATCGACGACGGTATCGCCCGGTTTGATTTGGGCAAACTCTGTCGGCAGGCCGCAGCCAAGAGCAAGATCGGCATCAGGCATATAGCCGGGAAGTTTCGTATAGTCTTCTGACATGATCGAAAACTCCACGTTTGAACATCCGCAGCCGCTGCCGCAGCAAGAGGATTGGTTCTGCTCTTTGGTTTGCTGTGCGATGGCTCCATATTTCTCTTTCACCATCTCTTTGATTTCTTGTTCGGTATTCATATGTCATTCTCCTGTAAATAACTATCGCAATATTACGATAGATGAGTATAAAAAATTTTCAACAGCACGATTTCGCATCATTCAAGAACTGAGCAAGAATTTGTTTTGCTTCCTGCCATGCTTTTTTATTAATGCAGTAACACACCTTTGGTCCTTCAATCTCGCCTTTGATAAGACCGATACGTTTCAATTCAGCAAGATGTTGTGATACAGTTGCCTGAGACAGGGGAAGTTCTTCCACAATGTCACCGCAAACACAAGCATTCTGTTTGGCAAGGAATTCTAGAATCGCGATACGTGCCGGATGTGCAAAGGCTTTCCCCAGATCCGCAAGACGATTCTGACTGTTGCTAAAAACTTCTTTCTTTGATGTTCCCATAATTAATATATCGTAATATTACGATAGAAGTTTCACAAAAGCAAGAGTAAAAAAATAAATATTGAAGGGGCGGAAATTGTTCAATAAATGATTTGTTTTAGAAGAGAACATAGACTCCAACCTTCCGTGAAATAAACCTGTCACCGGAAGGCCGGAGAAATATGAGTCATCCTTTATTCCCACCGTGCAGGAGAGATGAGAAGGTAAATCACTTCTATCAATATGAAATAGCCGCCCGATTAGTCCATGATCTTACGAAGAAACGCCGGACGTTCGGTATCGGACTTGTCAATCTTTTCTCTTTGCATACCGACTTCTCGGAGCGGAGTATTCGGAATTTCTACACCGCGACGTACAAATGTCGGCACCTCAAAGCGCTGCAACTCTGTTGGACCAACCGGCACATGGTCGATCAGTTTCGCTGTTGGTTTTGCGGGTCGCTGAACTGCCGCTGCTCGTTTGTTGAAACCGGTTGCGATGACAGTTACCATAATCTCTTCCGTCATGTTTTCATCAATGACGGTGCCGAGAATGACGTTTGCTTCCTCACCTGCTGCTTCGTGAATGACCTTTGTTGCTTCATCCACTTCAATAAGGCTGAGTGCTTTACCGCCGGTGATATTGATGAGAATGCCCTGTGCTCCGGCGATGGAAACACCTTCAAGTAACGGACTGGAAATTGCCATCTGTGCCGCTTCAGTTGCACGGTTTTCGCCTGATGCGATGCCGGTGCCCATGAGCGCGTCGCCCATTTCTTTCATAATAGTGCGCACATCGGCAAAGTCTACGTTGATATAGCCCGGAACAGTGATAACTTCCGAGATGCCGCGTGTAGCATTATACAAAACCTGATTGGCTATTTCAAATGCCTCAATAATTGGAGTGCGGCGATCAATAAGATCGAGAAGCCTTTGGTTGGGAATGACGATGAGTGTATCGACATTCTTCTTCATCTCTTCAATTCCTTGCTCGGCTTGTCCATTTCTTCGTTTGCCTTCGCTGTTAAAGGGCTTCGTCACGATACCTACTACGAGTGCACCGACACTTTTTGCGATGCTTGCAACTAGTGGTGCGCCGCCGGTACCGGTACCACCGCCCATTCCTGCAGTAATGAATACCATATCGCAACCGGACAGGGCCTGCGCGATTTCTTCCCGATCTTCTTCCACAGCACGGAAACCAATACTGGGGTCAGCGCCGGCGCCGAGTCCGCGTGTGAGGTTTTTGCCAATTTGAAGTTTGTGCGGAGCTTTATTGCGCTCCAGTGCTTGCAGGTCGGTGTTGATGATAACGAAATCGACGCCGGCAAGACCTTTATCGATCATGCTATTGACGGCATTGCCTCCGCCTCCGCCAACACCAACAACACGAATTTTTGCTCCTCGACCAGTTAAGGTGTCAAGTTCGATAGGCACGGTGGGTTCTCCTTTTATTTGTTGTGAATTTGTTGTTAAGAAAGCTCTTACTCATATTACAGTTCATCAAACCACGATTTCATTTTTTGGAAGATCGTTTTACCTTTTCCATTTTGAATGACTGCTTTTACACCGGAACGATCACGATGTTTCAACTCATGCATCACCAGTCCGACGCCTGTAGCATAAATTGGATTCTCGATTTCTCGAACAAGGCCAGAGCTGAATCCGCCTGGAATTCCAATCTTCACCGGCATTCCGAGTACCTCCTTTGCAAGATCAGCAGTTCCTTTAATAAGTGAGCCGCCGCCGGTGAGCACAACGCCCGCTGAAAGATGTTTAGAATAGCCGGAACGTTTAATTTCCATCGCTGCGAATTCTAAAATTTCTTCCATCCTTGGCTGAATAACTTTGCAAAGTAAATGTTTGTCGATTTCGAGCGGTGCGCGTCCGCCAATACCGGGAATTTGAATTGGCTGATTATCCACGATTGCAGGCTCGTACGTGAAGCCATAATCCACTTTGATCTTCTCGGCTTGATCGGTGAGGATGCCAAACCCTTTACGAATATCGTCCGTTACTTTTCTACCGGCAATACCAATAACTGCTGTATGACGAATAGTGCGTTCCTCAAACACGGCGAGATCTGTCGTGCCGCCACCGATATCGAGAAGCGCCACACCAACTTCTTTTTCTTCATCATCCAATACTGCATAACTCGATGCAAGCGGTTCGAGTACCATATCATTGACATGCAAACCGGCGCGTTGAACGCATTTGTAAATGTTTTGCGCTGCCGTAACAAGTCCGGTGATGATGTGAACAATCGCTTCCATGCGCACACCGGACATTCCGACCGGATCGTAAATACTATCCTGTCCATCGACAATGAATTGCTGGGGAATGACATGAATAATTCTCCGGTCAAGTGGAAGAGCGACACGCTTCGTATCCTCAATAAGCCGATCAACATCTTCCTGCGTAATTTCATTCTCCGGCCTGCTGATACTGATGACACCGCGGCTTTGAAAACTCTGAATGTGGTCGCCAGCGATGCCGACCGTCACAGAACTGATTTTTACACCGGATTGCTGTTCGGCATCCTGGACAGCCGATTGAATAGAGCGGACTGTTTTTTCAATGTTTGTCACAACACCGCGCGTCAATCCTTCAGACGTGCTCTTGCCGATTCCAAGTATTTTCAGTTTCCCGGGATAATTGTCATCCGGCGATGCAACAATCGCACATACTTTTGTAGTACCAATATCTAATCCGACTGCTATGTCCTGCTCCATATCGCGTCCTTTTTGTCGAAATTATTTTCCATAAATACTCTATCGTTATAGGCTCTTTGTCGTTAATGGTTCTTGATTCCAGCGTGCAACAATCTGGTCTTGATACCGTAAATCCACATATTGCAAGTATTGCACTCCACGCGTGCGTACAATATCATTCCAAAATATTTCTAATCGTATAAGTTTTTCAGGCAGATCGCCGTGTCCGAAAATGATGGGCACGCCGCCTTCCGCCGAGTAGAGCACAATATCTCCACCGTTTCGCACTTGTATTTCTGAAATATTATGATACAGTGGACGATTCACGATTCTTAACACCGCAAGCAATTGCAGAGCTTCGATTTCGTCTGGCTGAGTAATGGTTGAACCTAAAACAAATGGTTCACTTGCCGAAATTCCACTGATCATGGGCAGATCAAAAATTTTGTATGAAACAGTTTTGGGAAGTACAACTCCATCTTCATCTAAGTACAACGGTTCGGAGAGATTCACCATGGCAACAGGAACGCGCTCAATAATTTGAATATTTATAGAATTGGGTAGGTTCCGCTCAACCACAGCGTCTTTGATATAATAGTGGCTCATGACATTTCGTTGAATAGCGGTTAAGTCAGCTTTATACAGAAGCGTACCTATTTGTACTTGAGTAAGTTGAATAATTTCATTCGTGTTGACGATCCGGTTGCCATCTATTTTGATTTGATTAATTTTCAAGCTTGATTTCCATGCATTAGCACCGAATGCAAGAGAAATCACTAGAGCGATCAGCATCAGTACATAAAAAATCTTTGGTTTTGATTCGTTCATGTTGCTTCCTTCGCAGAACTGGAGAAGCCTACCATCTTTACTTCCAATTCCAACATCACTCCTGAATTTTGATATACCGTACGCTTCACCAAATCGATGAGCTTTACTATATCCTCTGCTTTTGCATTGCCGAGATTGATGATGAAATTTGCATGCTTCTCCGATATCTGCGCATCGCCCACTCTCTTGCCTTTTAATCCGGCTTGTTCAATCAATTTTGCCGCAAATGTATTCGGTGGGTTCTTGAACATACTGCCAAGGTTTGGAAACTCCAGCGGCTGTGTCTCGTTGCGACGAAGGATCAATTCCCGACGCTTTACACTCAGCGGCTCTTTGCCTCCTCGTTGAAGCTTAAATGCTGCACTTAGCACCACATCTTGATCAAATCCCGAATGCCGATATGTAAACTGTGCATTTTCATTTTTCACTTGCTGTGTATGTCCGTCGCGGATAACTTCAACTTCAACAAGATGATCAGCGATTTCACTGCCGTGAGCACCGGCATTCATCGCTACCGCGCCGCCGATAGTACCGGGAATTCCCGCAAGCATTTCCACGCCGGCAAGTTCATTCTGAATGCAGAAATCGACAAATTTTGTCAACCGTACTCCGGCTTCAGCAATGACAAGACCGCCTTCGATATAAATTTTTGAAAGCGCCTGTTCAACATTTATAACAGCACCTCGAATTCCTTCATCACTGACAAGCACATTGCTTCCCCGACCAAGAACCATCCATGAATAATGATGCGTGTGGAAATAAGCGACGATTGCCTTAAGATCATCTTTGTCCGTCGGTTCGATATAGAAATCTGCCGGGCCACCGACTTTCATCCATGTATATTTTGCCATCGGTTCATCAACAGCAATGTTACCGCGAAGTATCTTCTGTATGTCAGTTAATGATATCATTGTTTCATGCAAAGGAGTATATTTAACCTGTTTAGATATTTCCTTTTTACTTTTGATTTTTTATTTGATTCAAAAATTCTTCACCATATTTCCAGATATCACCTGCACCCATTGTTATTACAATATCACCTGATTTCACGATAGACTTCAGAAAAGCAGGGACCATTTTTTTGTCCGGAACATAATGAACATCTTTATGACCAAACTGCTTTGCTGCGTTCACGATTAACTCACCGTTCACCCCTTGAATCGGTTCCTCGCGCGCAGGGTATACATTTGTAACAACCAGCACATCTGATAACAGGAACGACTTGCCGAAGTCTTCATAGAAATCGCGAGTACGGCTGTACAGGTGTGGTTGGAATACACAAACTATCCGTCGTCGCCAGCCTAACTTCACGCCGGAGAGGGTTGCTCTGCATTCTGTTGGATGATGAGCGTAATCGTCGTACAATGCAATATCGTTCACTTCGCCTTTCTTTTCCCAACGCCGATAGACGCCCGCAAATTTCTCGATGCCAGCTTTGATCTTTTTAAATGGAATGCCAAGTTCCAATGCGACGGTGATTGCGCCTAGTGAGTTCTGAACGTTATGTATACCCGGCACCTGAAGCATGATTGTGCCGAGTTCTTGATTACTACGAACAAGCGTGTACGCGGTTGAGTTATCCTTGTGTCGGATGTCCACCGCTTGAACGTCCGCTTGCGGATTAAGACCATAGGTAACAATTTTCTTTCTGCTCAGGTGCGGCATAATATCCAACAGCGCCGGTTCATCGAGGCAGAGAACGATAAATCCGTAGAATGGTACTTTTGATGCAAACTGAATAAATGCGCTTTTGATATCTTCCAAATCACGATAACAATCAAGATGGTCGGTTTCGAGTGTAGTCAACACGGCAATGGTCGGTGTGATGGACAAGAATGAACGATCATATTCATCCGCCTCTACAACGATGAATTCACCGCGTCCAAGACGCGCATTTGTTCCGCCTAATCCGCTTAATTTACCGCCGACAATGACTGTTGGATCAAGTCCGCCTTCCATCAGTACAAGACTTGTCATCGAAGTCGTCGTTGTCTTTCCGTGAGTGCCGGCGATACCGATGCCATATTTCAAGCGCATAACTTCAGCAAGCATTTCGGCGCGACGCACGATGGGAATGTTTCGCTTCTGGGCTTCGAGAATTTCCGGGTTATCCGGTTGTACCGCAGAAGAGTACACAATCGTGTCTACATCTTGTGCTATATTTTCTACACGATGCCCTTCGAATATACTGGCACCAAGTTTTTGGAGACGTTCCGTCACTTCAGAAAGCGCACGATCGGAGCCACTGATCTTAAATCCCTGATCGAGCAGAATTTCCGCTATGCCACTCATCCCGATACCGCCGATCCCAATAAAATGTAATTTCTTAATAGAACGAAACATCTATTACAATTCCCGTTGAAAGAAAGTTGAATTTTGTCTGTACCGTCTGATGTCAAAACGACGTTGTTTTTTACCGGGCACTGTTTTTGCGATTTTTTCCATTTCAGCAACAAGCTCACGATTGTGCTCATATCGTCCGACTCGAATTCGAATTGGAATCGCTCGGTTGTTCATCTTGATAGAAATTTGTTGAAACCGTCCAGCCGTTTGCACGAATCGTTCCTTGCCGATGTGTATCCACTCGATATCTTTGATTTCAAAAATCCGTTCCCGGTGCCGCGAATGAAATATCATTTGTTCCGAGGTTATAATGAATTTTCGATCGCGCCAGATATTGAGAAACAGTACAATTAAGGATATACAAAAAAAGAACACGATGATGTACACAATAGGATCCATAAACACGAAACTGAACTGGCTTTCCACAAAACTACCACGGATGCCGGCGTACAATACCATCGTGAGAAGATATATCAGCGTTTGCTGGTAATAAAAATCGAGCTTATATTTGAATGTTTTCCCGTTCATGATTACTTTACTATATCAAGAATTCGGTGCGCAATCTCACTGCCGGCGTTTGGTTTTCCAAGCTTCCGGCAAGCATCACTCATCTGCTGCCGTTTCTTGTTCTCGCTCAATAAAGAAATCAATTCATCCTTCAATGTTGCCTTCACATTCCGATCTGTTATCATAACTGCCGCACCGGCATCGACGAGTGAGCGTGCGTTGAACGTCTGATGATCCGCAGCTGCGTACGGATAGGGTACGAGAATTGCTGCTTTGCCCAGACGTGTCAATTCTGCCAGTGTTGTTGCTCCGGCACGACAAACAACAACATCAGCTGCGGCAAACGCATATTCCATTTTATCGATGAATACACCAACCCATGTGTTCTTTTTTGTTTTCATTTCATCCACGAGCATCATGTCTGATTTTCCTGTTTGCCATATCAACTGTATTCCAGCACCTGTCAATTCATGTATCATTTCTCTCACAGCCTGATTGATGGATGTTGCACCGAGACTTCCGCCGAATATGAGCACTGTTTTTTTCGATGGATCGAGATTGAAAAATCGAATTCCATGTTCCTGTGATATTGTTCCAAGTACATCTCGCGTTGGTGTACCTATAAGTTCAACATTGTCTTTTTGCTTTAGCCATCGCGTTGTTGCATTGAACGCCGTAAAGATCCTTGTTGCCCTCGTTGAAAGTAACCGTGTTGTCACTCCCGGATAACTGTTCGACTCGTGAATAACGGTCGGAACTCCGAGCATTGATGCAATCAATAATATAGGTCCGCACACATAGCCGCCGGTTCCGATCACAACATTCGGTTGAAACTTTCTCATGAGAAAGAACGATTGAACAAGTGAAACAACTACTTTTATCGGAAACAGCAAATTGTCCATCCGCAAGCTACGATGGAATCCGCTGATCCAGATATTTGCAAGCGTGTATCCTCGGTGAGGAACAACGCGCGCTTCAATTTTCCCTTCTGTACCGACGAACAAGAATTCCGCATTTGGTTTCAACTTTCTTATTTCATCTGCGATGGCGATTGCCGGAAACACATGACCGCCGGTTCCGCCTGCCGCGATGAGAATTCTCAGTTTCTCTTTCGGCACTCTTTAATACGCTTTTCCGAGACCTGTCTCCGGTGTAAGTGTTGCCACATCGCTTTCTACAGATTTAATCATCCGTGGATGCAAATCCGTGTGTGCTGAAATATTCAGCAGCACGCCGATGGAAAACGCCGACAGCATCAAAGACGAACCTCCATAACTGATAAATGGCATCGGTAAACCTGTGGTGGGAAAAATTCCCAGTGCCACACTCGCATTCACTAATGCATACAACGTAATTGTACTTGTAATGGCAATAGCAAGAAACCGTGCGAAATCATCTTTTGCATATTTCGCAATTCGAAAACCGCGAAGCATCACAAACAAAAATGCACCCAGCACAACGAGCGTACCGATCAATCCATATTCTTCTCCGACAATGGAATAAATAAAGTCATTGTATGATTCGGGCAAAAACAAATCACGTTGTCGGCTCTCGCCAGGACCGACGCCGAACAATCCGCCATTACCGAAGCCGATTATACCCTGCCAGAGTTGATAATTATGTTTGCCGTTCGGATCTCCTTGTACGAAATGCATGATGCGCTGCAACTGATACGGACGGTTCAATACATACGCCATAAATAGCACATAGAGAGCAAACAGACAGACGGCAACGAGAATCATCCCGAGAAGATGTGGAAGTCGGACGCGGCCCACATACAGGAGCACCACCGTCAACACAAACAGCATCAAACCAGTGCTGAGATTGGGTTGCGCAAGCACTAACCCGGTAACAGTCCCAATCCAAATGATGACAGGGAGAAATCCTTTTTTAAAATCTCTGATATTTTCACCTTTTGTTGCCAGCAAGAAACTTATATGGAATAGCAATGCAAATTTTGCAAATTCTGATGGCTGAAATCCTAATCCGCCGAAGCGAAGCCAACGAACGGCACCTTTCGTTTCACCTCCGAGCACGAAAGTGATAATTAAAAATAACACGGCAATCATGAGCGCGAGCTTTGTGAATTTCTTATAAAAACCGTACGGAATGCTCAAGCCTACAAACAGGGCACTAATGCTGAGCAATACTTTGATTGCATGCAGGTCGAGGTAATGACTTTGAGTTTCGAAGCGCTTTAATGACCATTCCGCAGATGCGCTATAAACGACGCCGAGACTAACAACCATCAGTCCGAGCACGACAATGAGCAGCCAGATGTCAATATGATTTCGTTGAATCTTCAGCATTGATTACTCTGATTACGCGGATGTTTCGCAGATAACGGATTATACATATTCATATTCCGAGAAATCAACCATCTGTGTACAGTTAGTGATATCTTTGAAATCATAAATTCTTCACAAGTTCTTTGAACACTTGACCGCGGTGTTCGTAATTCTTAAACCAGTCGAATGATGCGCATGCCGGTGAAAGGAGAACCACATCTCCAGATTGTGCGAGGGACTGAGCTGTCGAGACTGCTTCATCCATCGACGCTGTCTTTATAATGGCGGACGTTCCACGAAATGCTTGTTCTACTTTATCTGCCGATTCGCCGATGGCAATAATCGCCTTCACTTGTTTCTTCACAAGTTTGGCTAATCGGGAATAATCATTTCCTTTGTCACGACCTCCAAGGAGCAGCACAATCGGTTCTTTGAATGCTTGCAGCGCGTACCATACTGAATCCACATTGGTGGCCTTCGAATCGTTATAATAGCGAACGCTGTTGAGTTCTCGAACAAACTCCAGACGATGCTCAACTCCTTCGAATGTCTTCAATGTTGATTGAATCGAATCTGCCTCAACTCCAAGCAGTTGTCCTGCAAGTGCCGCTGCCATCGAATTATAAAGATTGTGTATGCCTTTGATGAAAATCTGATCGATGTCGATGATTTCCGTTTTGACTCCTCCAAGAGAAACGACAAGCTTTTCGTTTTCGACAAATGCACCTTCATTCAGTTTTTGCTGTATACTGAAAGCAACCTTACGGCTTTGTGCTTGAGAGACGACTCGGTTTGTCCATTCATCATCTGCATTATAGATGAGCACGTCATCTGAGCGTTGATTTTTAAAGATTCGTGCTTTGGAAGCTGCATACTTCTCCATCGAGTGATTATACCGATCCAAGTGATCCGGCGTTATATTCAGCAGGATTGAAGTCTTTGATCGGAAAGTCTCGATATGATCCAATTGAAAGCTGCTCACTTCCAGAACAGCAACATCTGTTTCATCCAGTTCCAAAACGATAGATGAGAATGCCGTTCCAATGTTACCAGCAACAACATGTTTTTTCTTTGCATGGTCGAGTATCCTTCCAATTAAAGTTGCGGTTGTTGTTTTTCCATTGCTACCGGTAATTGCCACAATGGGTGACCGGCAAAACCAACTACTAACTTCAAGTTCACTAACAACTTTGATACTGCGTTTCTGTGCTTCAAGAACAACAAGCGCATTGCTGGGAACACCAGGGCTAATCACCATGAGCTCGCAATGATAGACAAGATCCGAATGTTTGCCGACCTCAAATTCAATCTTTTCAGATTGGAGATTGGAAATTGAGGATTGCAGCTTCTCTGCCGAAGAAGAGTCACTGACAAACACATTGGCTCCTTGTGATCGAAGCAGTTGTGCAACGGCAACACCGCTTCGTGCCGCACCGATAACAGAAACTTTTTTCTTATGGAGAAACGTACTATCCATTCTGGAAATTACCGCACCTTAAATGTTGCCAAACTTAATATCATCAGCAAAATAGCGATGATATAAAACCTCGTAACAATTTTTGGTTCCGACCAACCGAGCAATTCAAAGTGGTGATGAATGGGCGCCATTTTAAAGACGCGTCTGCCTTCACCGTAGCGTCTCTTGGTATATTTAAAATAGAACCGCTGAATAATGACCGACACTGTTTCCATCAAGAATACACCGCCAAGTGTTGGCAGGAGAAGTTCCTTTTTGATCAATACGCATATAGCACCGATAACACCGCCGAGCGCAAGCGAACCGGTATCACCCATAAATACTTGCGCCGGGTACGAATTAAACCAGAGAAATCCCAGCGATGCGCCAGTGATTGCAGCACAATAAATTGTCAGTTCGCCATTGCCGCGTAAATAGGGAATGGTGAGATATTGGCTCCAAATCGCATGTCCCGAGACATACGTAATGATGGCAAGTGTGGAACATACAATACCGACATTTCCAATTGCTAATCCGTCGAGTCCGTCTGTCAAGTTCACGGCATTTGATGTTGCGGTAATGACGAATATGACCACCGGGATATAGAATATTCCAAAATCGAATTCAAGATATTTGAAAAAAGGAACAGTGGTACTTGATTTTAACCGAACCAGCTCCGGATCAATCCATTGCGGGAAAAAGTAGATCACGCTGCCGACGACTAATCCAACAAAGACCTGTCCTACAATTTTATATTTACCGATAAGCCCTTTTGGTTTTTTTCTGACAACTTTCAAATAATCATCCAGGAATCCGACAGTACCAAGTGTGACAGTGACAAAGAGAATGAGCAAGATATACACATTCTTTAAATCTGTCCAAAGCAAAGCAGGGATGAGTACTGAGAGAAGGACGATCAATCCGCCCATGGTCGGTGTACCGGCTTTTACGAGATGCGTCTTGGGTGCTTCAAGTTTTGCTGCCTCGCCGATCTGGAGTTCACGCAGCGTACGAATGATCTTTGGCCCGAGCCAGAACGAAATGATCAATGCTGTCACAGCAGCAACACCGGCGCGGAAGGTGATGTATCGGAATACACCCAAACCCGGAAAGTCAAATGTTCTATGCAAGTATGTAAAAAGATAGAACAGCATAAGTTATGTTTTTACCTTCTGTAAACAATGCTCATCGAGAGCGAAAACTACTTCTTCCATTTTCATTCCGCGCGACCCTTTGATGAGAACGATGTCACCATCGTTGAGTGTATGAAGCAAATGCTCGATAAGCACGATTTTATTTTCAAAATGTGCTTTAGTCTCCACGAACGCGGCATCATATGTATGTTTTGAGAGAGCGCCAACGGTAAAAAGAATATCGACACCGTACTGAACGAGGGCTCTTCCAATTTGTTGATGTAACTCTTTTGCTTGATGTCCGAGTTCCAGCATATCAGACAGCACTGCAATCTTCTTTCCCTTTGATACCATGGCATGCAGCGTTGCTAATGCTGCAAGTGTAGAATCAGGATTTGCATTGTATGTATCATTCAAGATGATTATTTTTGCAGTCCGCTGAATTTGCATCCTTTTACTGGCTGATTGGAATGAACCAAGAGCATTTTGAATGTTCACACGCGGTACTTTCAAAGCAAGACCCACGGCTGTTGCAGCAAGAGCATTCTGTGCGTTGTGTTCTCCGGGAGCACCCACAGTAATATCGAATGCCTTTTTGGTTCGCGGCTTCACACGCAAGAGGGCTTGGGCATTCGCGTTATATGATTCTACCGTTCCCTTGATAGATGTGCCTCGAGAAGAAAATCCGTAGCGTACTGTTTTCTTTAACCTCTTTGTTAGATGCACAAGATGCTTGTCATCCGTATTGACGAAAGAAGTACCGTTATGCTTTGCCAGCCAATCAAAGAGTTCACCTTCTGCCTTGGCGACGCCTTCTATCGAGCCGAAGAATTCCAGATGCTCACGACCAATGTTAGTGATTAATCCGTGTGTTGGTTCCAAAACGGTGCAGAGATATTCAATTTCGCCCAGATGATTAGTGCCGATCTCGATAACTGCAATCTCATGTTTTTTCTTTAACTGAAAGAGTGTTTGCGGTACACCGATATGGTTGTTCAAATTTCCTTCTGTGCACAGCACGCTATATTTTTGACCGAGGATACTCTTTAGCATTTCTTTTGTTGTCGTCTTCCCGTTAGATCCGCCCACTGCAATAAACGGAATGGCGTACTTTCGTCGATATAATCTGGCAAGGTGCCCAAGAGCATGAATGGTATTTTCGACGGTGAGTCTGGGGGTATGGATGCTCACCATCATTGTTGCATTCGCTTCTGCCCATCGGCGCTCAACAATGATGCCGGCTGCACCCATTTCGATGGCTTTGGAAATAAAATTATGTCCGTCGAATTGATCACCTCGAATGGCAATGAAGAGTTCACCTGCCTTCATGGTCCGTGAATCGATCGAAATACCGGGGATTTTAAAATTCTTCAGTCCATCAAACCCAATCGCTTTATGATGCGGTAGTGCGAGGATGTCGGGCTTGGTCAATTTCATTCTTGAGTGCTCAGATTATTTTGATGAAACGCAGACCATTGAGTCCACAGACGACACATCTGCGAAATTTTGGATCTGTCGAAAATCAGAGTTATCAGTGCAATCATAAAAGACTTTCCAGAACTTCGCGGTCACTGAAATGGATTTTCTCTTGACCAACTACCTGGTAATCCTCATGTCCTTTTCCTGCAACGAGAATGACGTCGCCGCGCTGTGCACAATTGACAGCACGTTCAATTGCTGTTCTCCGATCTATTTCACGCAGCACACTCGCATGACGAATAACGCCATGCACGATGTCGTCAATGATTTTTTCTGGATCTTCTGTCCTCGGATTATCGGTCGTTACGATGACGATATCACTATATTCACCTGCAATACGACCCATTAATGGACGTTTTGTTTTATCGCGATCACCACCGGCACCGAACACAGTAATAATACGACCTCGATTCTGTGTCGGCAGAATATCGTGAATCGTTTTCAGACAATTCTCAAGCGCGTCCGGTGTGTGCGCGTAGTCGACAATTCCGGTCCATCCTGCAGGAGAAACAATACGTTCAAATCTCCCGCGAACATTTTTCAGATTGTTGATACCAGTTAAAATTTGTTCGCGTGGAATTCCAAGTGCAATGCCGGCAGAATATGCTGCGAGGACATTATAGACGTTAAACTTTCCAATAAGCGGCATGGTGAATGTGAATTCTCCATGTCCATCACTCAATGTAAGTGTTGTTCCAGTGATGCTAAACTTCATATTTTTTACTTGAACATCAGCGGCAGAGGTAATGCCGTAGGAAATTGTTCTCGTGTTGATAGCGTCACGTATCTGAACTCCTCGCCGATCATCATTGTTGATAATAGCGCAACCAGATGGTTTCAAATCCATAAAGAGAATTTTCTTCGCTTCGAAATATTTTTCCATCGTTCCATGGTAATCGAGATGGTCCTGTGTCAGATTCGTGAAGATGGCAACATCGAAATCTATTCCAAAGACGCGAGACTGATCCAATGCGTGCGAAGATATCTCCATCGATACCGAAGTGCATTTTTCTTCCACCATCGAAGCAAAGAGTTCGTTGAGCTCAAGCGATTCGGGTGTTGTATGCGTAGCCGGAATGACACGTTCGCCGATTTTATATTCAATCGTCCCGACCAAGCCAACTTTCTCTCCGGCAGCTTCCAGAATCGACTTCACCAGGTGAGAAGTAGTAGTTTTTCCGTTCGTACCAGTTACACCGATAAATTTTAATTTTTTAGATGGATGACCATAATAATTCGACGACATCACGGCAAGCGCTTTTCGCGTATCCGGTACTACGACTTTAATGACACCAACATGCATACAGAACGGATCCGGAAGTGCATTATCATCTTGTAGGACGACAACTTTCACACCTTGATTAATAGCACCCTGAAGATAGGTATGTCCGTCACTTGTCGTTCCCTTGAGTGCAACAAAGCAATCATCGCGTTGGATTTTCCGTGAGTCGTACTGGAGTTTGTTGATTTCTACTTCATGTGTAACGACCATCTGTCCATACATCGTTTGGAACAATTTGGAAACCGTAACACCTTCGAGTAATTGAGAGAGTTTCATAAGTAGATCAATTCAATATAATGATGCCTGTGCCATAGTGCGCGGCATACAGGTAAGTGTGATAGATGAGCCCAGCCGCGTTCGTTCACCCGCGGTTGGGAATTGTTGTGTCACGACACCGGATCCCTGTACTTTTACTTCAAATTCATCTGAAACAAGCCGATTCATTGCACGACGAATGCTCATTCCTCGTACATCCGGCACTGCAATCATTCCATCAGACGAAACAACGGATTCGCCGTCGAGGATGAGAGAGACTGTCTCGTCTCTTTCGACTTTTTTCCCTGGTTCAGGAGTTTGCTTGACGACCAAATTACCCTTTCCAAATATTTGACAATTGAGTCCGTAGTTTGTGAGCATTTTTTTTGCTAACAACAATTGCAGCATACGTACATCGGGAACAACAATGCTGCCGCGTGCAGCAGGATCCTTTGCAATTGTAGTTCGGGAAAATTTATATGATGTCATAATCACGCGTTCTGCAATGGCACGAAACACCGGTCCGGTGGTGCTGCCGCCGTAGTACCCTCGTGAGCGCGGATTGTCCATCATCACTAAACAAACGACTTGCGGATCTTCTACTGGATAGAAACCTACAAACGACGCTGTATAGTTATTCTCCACGTATTTACCGCCAAAATACTTGCGCGATGTTCCGGTTTTACCAGCGATCCGCACATCATTGATTTGCACTTCTTTTCCTGTTCCGCGTTCAACAACTCCTTCAAATGCGGGCAAAAGTTGATTGAGTGTTTTCTGTGATACAACGCGTCTGATTGCTTGCGGCTTTTGCTCAGCAATTGTTTCGCCATTGCCGTCTTCAATGTGAGTAACGACAAAGGGTTTCATGAGCACCCCGTTGTTGGCGATAGCCGCATACGTGCAGACAATTTGAAGAGGTGTTGCACCGATTTCATATCCATACGACATGGTTTGAGTCGTAGTGCCTGACCAGTCATGGTCAATCGGTTTCTTCAGCACTCCGCGGACTTCACCGGGAAGATCAATGCCTGTAATCATCCCAAATCCAAAGTCACGTGCTTTGCGATATAATTTTTCCCCGCCAAGTAATTTTCCCACTTTTGCCAGCACGATATTGCTGGATACCTCGATCGCTTCCTGGAATGTAAGATAGTCGAACTCATGGGAATCGCTGATGAAACGAAACTTATTGCCGCCAAGGGACACTTTCATCTTTCCATGTTCAGCATTGAAACGGCTTTCTGGTGTAACGAGATTGTTCTCAAATGCAGCGGCGGCTGTAACCACTTTAAATACAGAACCCGGTTCAAACACATCGCTAATGATACGGTTGCGTGCATCGGCTATGTTGAGCGAACTAACATCGTTTGAATTGATACACGGATAGACGGACATCGCAAGAACTTCCCCTGTCTTCGGATTTACAATCACCGCACACCCACCATCCGCTTTGTTCACTTCAACACCGTGCTTCAATTCTTCATCCACAATCGCTTGATATTTGACATCGATGGTAAGAAAAATGTCTTTCCCATTTATTGGTTCGCGACGAGGGTAATCTGCGGAAGGACGCACACGTCCCAATCCATCTCGCTGCATGACGACAGAACCGTTGCAACCCTTCAAATCGTTATCATATTGAAATTCGATACCTGAGATTCCTTTGTTGTCGATATTGGTAAACCCAAGCAGCGCTCCGGCAAGTTCATCGTAATGATATAACCGTTTCGGTTCGTTGATGACCACGATGCCTTCGAGTTTTGCCGCTTCGATACGGCGGGCGATCTCAGGGGTCACTCTGCGCTCAAGCCAGACAAATCGTCGCATGTTTTGATCTTCATGTGTCTCGCGCATTTTTTCAAGATAGAATGAAGAGGGCTTTCCAAAAACGCGTGCAAATATTTCTGCCACATGGTCTTGACGGTCGCCAATAATCTTTGGGTCAGCGGCAAACGAAAGTAATATCGTATTCGAAACAATGACATTACCATTCCGGTCGAAGATGTTTCCGCGCGTTGCCGGCAAGATGAACGATCTCTCATACTGTTTTCGTGCTAAGTCTTTGTACGTACCGGCATCGATAACCTGGATCTTCACTAACCGAGAAAAAATGACGGTGAAGAAAATGGCGAAGAAAAGTTTTAGTATCAGGAAACGGGAACGGGAGAGAGACACGGTCTCTTTTCCCTGAACAGCATGTTCTCTATCCCGATCGGTCATCGCCTATGTTCCATCTGTTGTTGGAGCACTTCTTCCACTTGGTTCACGCGCTCAGGATTGATCTCGATCCACACGGGAAGCTGTTTCGAATTCTGCAATCCCAACTGATCGCGGGCAATCTGCTGGATTCGTTCAAGACCAGATAACCGGCTGATCTGCGCCTTCAGCAGTTCCTGTCCATTGAGGATTTGCCGGTGTTTTATTTGAAGCTGATTGTTCTGTGCCATGAGCTGACCAACCGCTAAGATATTACCTATATAGAGAACACTTGCTACAGCACCGCCAAGAAGAATTAAGATAATGGTAAACGGAGATACCTTCCGCCGACTCTGCTTTTTGTTGATGGCCAATGGAGTGCCATCAGGTGTTGTTGTCTCTTTGCTCGACATGGTGTCTGTTCCATTATACACCATATCCCGCGCTTCACGAATTTTTGGAATAGAAATCGTAGAAACCAATGGTTCGGATTCTGCCATTGCACGAGCAGCATACACTTCACCAAGATTTTGTGTTTCAGGTTGCACGATTCATTTTCTTCCTATACTTTTTCGGCGGCACGGAGTTTTGCACTCCGTGAACGAGGATTTGCCGCCATTTCTTCTTCCGATGCTGTCACCGGCTTTCGCGTCAACACGTTCAGTACAGGCTGCACGATCGTATCCGGGATAATTTTATGACCCGAAGAAATCGAGTGCGCCGATGCTGTGCGAAATGCTTCTTTTATCAAGCGATCCTCCAGTGAATGGTAGGAGAGAACGACGATTCTCCCACCAGGGTTCAAGACATCAATGCAATCACGAATTGCGTGCCGGAGATTTTCCATCTCATTGTTCACTTCAATCCGAACCGCCTGAAAAACTCTCGCCAGAGTTTTATTTAGAAACTGGCCGCCAACGGTTCGCTCTATTATAGTGGCGAGCTGACCTGTGGATTCAATTGGATGTTGGATGCGATAATGTACCATCGCTCTTGCAATCCGCCGCGCGTGTTTCTCTTCGCCATAGTTCCAAAGAATATCCGCAAGCGATTGTTCGTCGTACTGGTTGACAACATGCTTGGCGTCTACCTGTTGATGACGATCCATCCGCATATCGAGCTGCGCATCGGTTCGGAAACTGAATCCTTTTTCAGATTCATCAATTTGAAACGATGAAACACCGAGATCGAGGAGCACACCTTGAACCGTTTTCACTCCATGTTGAGAAAGAACAAACTTAATATTTCTGAAATTTTCTTTTACAATAATTGCGCGATCACCAAATTGCGCTAGACGTTCACGTGATGCTGCCAATGCGTCGTCATCAAGATCAATTCCAATCACTTTCCCCAAGTGGTCGAGTCGTTCAAGCACCGCTTTCGCGTGCCCTCCACCGCCGAGTGTTCCATCAACATAGAACCCGTTTTTCGTAGTGAGAAGATATGTAAGAACCTCCTGTGTAAGAACGGGAGTATGATATGTGTATGTCTCCACTCTGTGTCACGACACTAGTGCTGAGGTTTAAAGACCTGTTCGGCAACGGTTTCATAAGTGTCCGGATGATTTTTCTGATACTCTTCATACACAGAAGAGTTCCAGATTTCAATCCGATCCAGCACACCGAGAATCAATACTTCATTCTCAATATTAGCAAACTTCATTAAGTCCGGGGGAAGTGTGATTCGAGATTGTTGGTCGATCTTTGAATCATGTGCGCGTTCAAATAACGTTCGCGCATAGAAGCGATGTTGCGCATCGAGGAATGAGAGACTCCGGACAAATTGTTCCAGCTTGTTCCATTCATCCTGTGGATACACATAGAGGCAGCGTTCGAAACCGCGTGTAATAACAAAATTTCCTTTCGCACTCGTTGCAATATTTATCCGCAGCTTTGCAGGGAGAGCCACACGCCCCTTCTCATCAACTGAATAAGAATATCTACCTTTAAATGATGACACAATGCCCTCTTAATTTTTATGTCTAAATTCATCGGGAATTCTCTTCCCGAATTCCCCACTTTTCCCCACACTGGAGATGAAATTTACGGGAAAACAGCAGAAAGTCAAGCGAAAATTAGGATATTTTATATTAAAAGAAGGAACGCCTTAAAAGTTTTCCCCATGGGTCGTTATCGGACTTCGGCATGTATTTCAAGAATTCTCACCTCAGCCGAATAATCCACTCATACAAAACCGGAGATTATTGCCTATGAAAACAATTTATGGATTGTTTTGTCGTAGTCGCTTGTTCAGCCCGTTTAAATTGTCAGTTCATCAAGTTGAACATACAGTATGAAATAAAGGGACAAAAGGTGATTTGAATTTATCCAATCAATTCAATAGCTTGGCATTGTCGCACAGATAACGGAACATAAAATAATGTCACAAAACAGAAGAGAGTTTCTTAAATCCACCGCACTTGTAACCGGTGCCGCAATGATGATCAACGATCCCTATAAATCTATTGCTGGAAACATTTCGGCTCATTTCAAGACCGGTTCGATGAAACTGACGTATCGTCCGTACACATTGGAACTGAAGCATGTATTCACCATTGCAACAAACTCTCGAACGACAACGCCGGTGATGCTCACCGAAATCGAATTGAATGGAATTCTTGGATATGGCGAAGCTTCTATGCCGCCGTATCTTGGTGAGTCGCATGAAACTGTTCAGGCGTTTCTCGCCAAAATTGATTTGAGCAAGTACGAAAATCCATTTGATCTTGAAACCATTCTGAATGACATCGATGCAATTGAACCGGGTAACACAGCCGCAAAGGCATCCGTGGATATTGCGCTTCACGATCTTATCGGCAAGTTGATGGGACAGCCGTGGTTCAATATTTGGGGATATGATAAAAACAAAACACCGAACACGTCCTTCACTATCGGTATAGACACGCCGGAAGTTGTAAGGCAGAAAACGAAGGAAGCAGAAGAGTTTAAAGTGTTGAAAGTGAAACTTGGCCGCGATACTGATAAGGAGATGATCGAAACGATTCGCTCGGTCACCGATAAACCATTAACCGGTGACGTGAATCAAGGATGGAAGGACAAAGAGAAAGCATTGGAAATGCTTCACTGGTTGAACGAGCGAAACATGGTGATGATCGAACAGCCGATGCCGAAAGAACAGATAGACGATTTGGCATGGTTGACAGAACGTTCACCGCTTCCGATTATCGGTGATGAAGGAGTGCAGCGTCTTACCGATATAAAAAAAGCTGTGGGCGTCTATCACGGTATCAATATCAAATTGATGAAATGCACGGGAATGCGCGAGGCGCAGAAGATGCTCACACTTGCTCGCTCGCTGGGAATGAAAGTAATGGTTGGCTGCATGACGGAAACATCGTGCGCGATCTCCGCGGCATCGCATCTCTCACCGATGGTTGATTGGGCAGATCTTGACGGCGCATTGCTCATCAAGAACGATATTTTTGACGGCACTAAAATTATTAATGGAAAAGTGACGCTGATGGATCGGCCGGGCATTGGCGTTGTGAAAGTGTAATCTCATTGATGATGGTCAGTCTGAATAATTGTATAATAGGAAGGTATTAGAGGATACCTAAATTTTGTAAATCTGTTTCCAACTGCTCGGAATTTTCAAACCGCACTGCATGCATTCCTGCATTTTTTGCTGCTTTCAGATTCTCAGCAATATCATCAATGAACAGCATCTTGGAAGGAAGTATTCCCTGGTCTTTGATGATGGCATCATAGAAACCGGGCGCTGGTTTCATCACACGTAATTGGTACGAGAGATAATGCTTCCGAAGAATTTTGAGCGCTTCGAATTTTGTGAGGCTGAGCCTGTAATGAATCTCATTGGTGTTACTGACCAATGCCGTTTGATGTATGATAGATACGTGTTTTACAATATCTATTACTCCTTTAACAGGTTGTTGAATAATACATGAAAATGCTTGCTCAAGTTGTACAATCGTGAACTTATCATTGAAAACAGATCGAAGTCCATTCAAGTAGTCATCTGTTGAAATGTATCCGGTCTCGTATTGCAATGTTAAAGATGTGTATCCATCTCTATAAGGAACAATTTCTTCTGCCCGAAGAAATCCGAGGTCGCGCCAGAATGCACTGAAATTGATATATGCAAGGACATTTCCAAGATCAAACAATACGGTGCTGATTTGTCTCATTCACCAATCTCCATTTTTCCCGTCTCCCTGTAAGATCGCAAGAAGTCTTGAGAGATAAAAATAGTAAGAATCAACGGGAACTTCGCTCGTTGGTTTTTTTGTTAGGTATCGTGATAGTGAATTATTACAAATTTAACATTAATTGAAAGAGGATTATTTTATGGTAAAAATCAACACACCGGCTCCCGGTTTCACTGAAGATGCGTATGTGAACGACCAAATCAAGAAAATTTCTCTGAAAGAATATCGAGGCAAATGGGTGGTTCTGTTCTTCTATCCGGCAGACTTCTCATTTGTGTGTCCGACGGAACTTGGAGAATTAGCAGATCATTACGCCGAGATCAGAGCAGAAGGTGCGGAAATTATTTCGGTCAGTGTCGACACCGGATTTGTGCACAAGGCATGGCACGACGCTTCCGAAACGATCAAGAAAATCAATTATCCCATGTTGGCAGATCCAGCACATCGGGTATGCACAGAATACGGCACGCTCATCGAGGAGGAGGGATTGTCGCTTCGCGGAACATTTCTGATTGATCCTCAGGGTATCTTGAGGGCATACGAAATCAACAATAA
This sequence comes from Bacteroidota bacterium, assembly GCA_050013655.1. GTDB lineage: Bacteria > Bacteroidota > Ignavibacteria > UBA10030 > UBA10030 > Fen-1298. Next base: position 586,111 of record JBEKEV010000001.1, read on the forward strand.
CAGCATTGGCCGCAGTATTGATGAAATTATTCGCAAACTTCAGGCGGCAAAATTTGTTGCTGAACATGGTGGTGAAGTATGCCCGATGAACTGGAAACCGGGTGCAAAGACGCTGAAGCCGGGATTGGATTTGGTGGGCAAAATATAAGGAGCTAGAAGAAGCTCGATGACAGCTCTTTTGGGATTTTAGCAAATGAAGAAGGCGTTTGAACTCTATTTTATCAATCGTCTTATGGTCATGCGAAACGAGTCCTCAATGGGAGAGAGTGGTTAATACTCTTTCCGGTTCGCATAGAAGTTCATCAGCAGTCCAATCATCATCATATTGGCAACGAGTGAAGAACCGCCGTAGCTGAGAAATGGCAGTGGAAGACCAACCACCGGCATCAATCCCATAGACATGCCGGTATTCATAATTATGTGTGTGCCGAAAATTCCCATAATACCAATCGCTGCCAGACTACTAAATCTATTTTTTGAAATGCTCGCAACTCGAAGTGCATGCAACAAAAGCGCCGCAAACAATCCTAACACGATCGACGCCCCCAAAAATCCAAACTCTTCTCCGGTAACGCAAAAAATAAAATCTGTCCATTGTTCAGGGATATAATTCAATTGTGTTTGCGTTCCTTTGAGAAATCCTTTACCGAAAAATCCACCTGAGCCAATCGCAATTTTTGATTGAACAACATTATAGCCCGAACCCAAAGGGTCGGCTTCAGGATTCAGGAACACAGAAATTCTTTTTTGCTGATACACGTGCATGTGTTCGTATATAACCTGAACGGAAAGTCCGATTGCTAACGTAATGCCAAATGCCACTGCTACCGTAAATCTATTCTCACGAAAGATGTACAGCAGTACTGTACCGATAACAATTGCAATGAGAAATTGTGTTGTACCTAAGAGAGCACCAAATGCTGCCAGAATAGGAACGAGGATGGCAATAAGGATAAAATTTGATGCACCTGCCCAATAGAGTAACGGCAGCAAGGCTGCAAAAAAGACAATGGTGGTTCCGAGGTCAGGTTCGGCAAGGATAAGAAACATCGGTGCAGCGAATATGCATAGGGAGATGAAAAGATGTTTGACCCGCGAGATGGAGACATCGGTTCTAGAAAGATAGGAGGCGAACGCCAGCACAGTTGTAATCTTGGCAAACTCAGACGGTTGTCCACCGAGTCCACCGATTCCAAACCAACTCTTCGAACCTTTAACGGTACTTCCAATAACCAAGATGATCACAAGGATCGCCAGTACAGTAAAATAGAAAGAAATCGAAAGCCGCTGCAAAGTTCGGAGGGGAATAAAAGATATAACGACCATGATGATGAAACCAATACCTGCCCAGAGAGCTTGACGGTAGAAGTTCGCTGCGTTGTTGATATCGAAAGTTGCGCTGTAAATGGATACTAACCCAATGATCACCAATGCAAGGCAGATGAAAAACGCGCGGAAGTCGAAATATTCTTTGAAGTACGAGAACATATTAATGTTTTCCTCTTTCAATTGTGTGCGTTATTGTGTCATGCGGCGTTGTTGCAGAAACGCTCGCGCTTACTTTCCGGCGCAATTCACCGAAAAGATATTTCTCCATAACCATGCCGGCAATAGGAGCGGCTTTCGTCCCGCCGAATCCGGCATTCTCCAACATCACGGCAATCGCAATTCTGGGCCGATCAAACGGAGCAAAACCGATGTACCATGCATGATCTGCACCGTGCGGATTCTGCGCGGTTCCGGTTTTTCCGGCTGAGACGATTCCGGAGATACGTGCCAAGCCGCCAGTGCCTCCTGGTTCTTCAACAACACGCCGCATACCTTCTCGGATCATTCTCATCACATCGCCATTAATCCACACCGGAATCTCACTATGATCGATAATGTCGACTTTGTTTGTGCGTTTATTGCGGATCGAACTCACTGCGTGCGGCTGAAGGAGCGTACCGTTGTTTGCCAAAGCTGCGACATACTGTGCCATCTGCAACGGCGAGACACCGATCTCACCTTGACCAATGCCGAGACTGACGAGATTTCCCTGAGTCCATTTTCCTTTTCCGTATATTCGATCGTAGTACTCGGTGGATGGAATAAGTCCCGATGTTTCATCACCAATATCAATTCCGGTCGGCTTACCGAATCCAAACCGCTTGCCGTATTCATAGAACTTATCTAATCCAATTTTTAAGATGAGTTGATAGAAAAATACATCACACGATTTTTGAATAGCTTCTACTACATTAATAGATCCGTGTACGTTGTCGTCTTTGAAAACTCTTTTCCCGAATCGGAATGAACCTCTGCATGTAATGCGGTAATGCTCGTCAATGATGCCTTCTTCCAGCGCTGCGGCTGCAATAAGCATCTTGAATGTAGAGCCGGGCGGGTAGCGTGTCATCGTGGCACGATTGAAAAGAGATTTGTCAGGATCGGTGTTTAGTTTTGCCCAGACTTCAGACGAAGTGACACCGCTGAACACTGACGGATCGAAATCCGGCTTGCTCACCATCGCAAGCACACCGCCGTCGTTTGGGTCGATGGCAACCAACGCACCACGATAATTTGTCATGAGCGATTCTGCAAATGCTTGAAGTCCGAAATCAATGCTAAGCATGAGATCGAATCCTTCTTTCGAAGGAACATCACGCCGTCCTTCTTCCAGAGGTCCAAGGAGTTGTCCTTTGGAATTGACAGAGATGAACTCGTATCCCTTTTCGCCGCGGAGGAATGTTTCGTAACTTGCCTCTAATCCGGATGAACCGACAAGGTCACCCTGTTGATATGCAGTGCCGGACCTCGCAAGTTGAGCATCGGTAATTTCTTTGCAATAGCCGAGCAAATGCGGCGCACGTATGTTGAACGGATACAATCGCTTGGATTCCACATCATAGCTGACTCCGGGGAGTAAGTAGAGATTTTCTTCCACCTTGGAGAGTGTTTTGAAATCAACATCACGAATAACGCGGACGGGAGAAAACCGTGAATATGCACGACCGCGATTGATGCGTCCTTGAATGAGTGCAGGATCTAATTGCAGTAGCGAACTCAAGAAAGTGAGATTGTTTGTGTCGAAAACCGCTGGTGTTACAGTGATCGAGTACGCTGGTCCCACATCCACGACGAGACGACCGGTACGATCGAACATATATCCTCGCACCGGTTCTTTGACAACCACGCGCACACTGTTTTCCTCAGATTTTTTTCCAAACTCCGTATGCGACAGCAATTGAAGCTGGTAGAGCCGAAGAAAAAGGACAACGAATGCCAGTATGATGACGATCGCTAAAACGCGTCTCCGCGAAGATACATCAATTTCGTCCACAGTGATCATTGTGCCCACGAGACATTGAATTTGCGGGAGAAGAAAAACATTGGCAGAATGCCGATGATGCATGTGTACAGCGTCATTCCCAACGTAGACTCCAGCGTAGAGAAGAAAATTGTATTTTCGCTTCCTTGGAAGAAAATGGCAAAGTACACGAAATTATGAACTATGGAACACATCCCGACCAGCAACAGATATCGGTATGATCCAAGGGTCTGCTCAGTCGTGTTTTCATTGAAGAAATAGCCTGCCACGAATCCGGCAACGGTCTTCGAGAGCGCGGCCAGCCCGAAAAACTTTATAGCGATTATATCCTGAAGCAAACCGATAATAAACCCCCAGATGGTTGCTTCGATCTGTCCGCGGCGCAAAGCGATATATACCAGATACAAAATAAAAAGATCAGGGAGATATCCACTAAGCGAGATGAACGGGATGAAGGTGGTTTGAAGTAGTACCAAACCGATGACGATAAAAGTAGAGCGTATGTAAGTTTGCATGTCTATCCGTAGAATGGTTTCAGAAAAATAGTACCGAGAAATGGAGAGAGAAGCAAGAACGAGAATGAAAAAGAAGGAAAAATAATTGTGACGATATAAAAACACAGAAGCCAGGCAGGGGAAACCTGGCTCTGTGTGAAGTTGCGATTGTGGAGTCTTATTGTTTGTTGCTTTCTTGCTTACGTCGGTTCATCTTTGCACGTTGAGCTTTCAGCATCTCATCATATTTGCTTGCCTGATCTTCGGTAAGCACTTCTTTTATCTTGTCGTCGGTCTTCTTCATAATTTCCTGCATTACAGCATGCATCGCATTGCGATCACCGCGGTTGTCATTCATTGCTGTGGTTATTTCTTCTCGTTGATCTTCGAGAATAGTTGTGATCTTCATTGTTTGTTCGTCATTTAACTTCAGAGTGTCTTTCAAAATCTTGACGCGTTCCTTTACCGACATGCGTTGTGGCTGGGCTTGTGCCACAGTCGATAGGAGTATCAATACTCCGATGATAAGTACGAATGCAACGGTTAGCCGCTTAATAGCTGCTTGCATAGGTTTTTCCTTTCTTATATTGGTTTCTGTGAAACGTTCAACTGTACGTTCTTATAGAGAGTGAATAACTAATATTGTCTCCCCCCAATTACGAACAAAAATTTTTCAAATTTACGACTCCGGCTGGGAATAACAGTCGTTCTTTTCCTCTTTGCGTAATATCAATATTTAGTTGTAACTCCTCGGCCCTAAGTGATTAAAGAACGAATGAAACGTAAAAATGTTTCCGTTATCAATTCTCTGCAAACAAATTCATGCGTTTATTAGACACCACAGACAATGCTTTGGTTGAATGTTGTTGCGCAATAGCAAATGAATTTCCGACGAGAAGGAACTATGAATTGAGAAGAAGTTATCCTCTCTTACCATTTCTATTCGTTTTTCTCGTCCAACACCTCGCGGAGTTTCTTGAGAATATCATTCGGCATATACGGTTTTTGTATAAAGCCCCTGGCTCCGGCTTTCAGGAGTTCAGATTTAATATCCGGATCAAAAAAACCGCTCGCAAAAATAACACTTACATCCGGATTTATCTCTTTAAGTTTCTTAAATTCATCTGTTCCCGTCATTCCCGGAAGACCCAAATCAGTAAGAACAAGATCAATTTCGTGTCTATGCTCTTTATACACTTTGACTGCCTCTATGCCATCTTACGCAATATGCATAACGTATCCTTTTGATTCGAGAAAGATGCAAACAGTCTCGACAAGAAGATCTTCATCCTCTACGAATAAAATTGTTTCCGTGCCGCCAATCGCAAAGGATTCGGTCGGCATTTGCGGCTGAACATCTTTTTCATTTATGGTCAGAACAGGGAAGTAGAGTCGGAAAGTAGTTCCACGTCCCAATTGGCTTTCTACATTAATGAAGCCATGATGCGCTTGTATAACACCGTAGACAACAGACAGCCCCATACCTGTTCCTCTTCCCAATGGTTTTGTTGTGAAAAACGGATCAAATATTCTGAGACGTGTTAACTCGTCCATTCCTTCACCTGTATCGGTTACACTGATACAAATATATGAATCTTGGTCTGCTGTTGGAAATCGTTCTTGCACTTGTTCTCTCGGTTGCTTCTCCGCTTTGAAGGTAATTGTACCGCCCTTGGGCATCGCATCCCGCGCATTCACGCAGAGATTTAACAATGCTTGATGGATCTGCGTATGGTCAGCATGGATATACGGAAGATCTTCCGCAAAGACCTCTTGGACTGTAATTATCTTTGGAAAGGTTTGCTTGAGCATAGAGAACAGTTCGTGCGCCAGATCGATAAGGTTGATCGGTTCGAATAAGATATCTGTCTTCCGTGCGAATGTCAAAATCTGACGCACAAGGGCCGCTCCTCGCTGAACGGTTTGAGTAATGGCCGAGAGACTCTCGGTAAACTTCTGATCATCTAACTTATGTTTGTTAAGCAACCCTGTGTATCCCAGAATAATGCCGAGAATATTATTAAAGTCGTGTGCTATGCCTCCGGCAAGCGTGCCAATACTCTGCATTTTTTGCGACTGTAGAAGTTCTATCCTAAGTTTCTTTCTTTCTGTGATGTCGCTTGCAACGACCTGCATGGCAGGCTTTCCCTTTAAGACAATCGGCAGAGATGTTACTTCTACATCGATGACTCCTCCATCCAGCCGGAGGAATTTTTCCTCAATTAACGGGAGCGTTTTACCTTCTTCCATCCCCATCATGATTCGCTTGTTTACAGCGTTTTTGTAATCTGGATGAACAATATCCAAGAATGGCTTGCCGATCAATTCTGATGCGTCTTTTGCTCCGATAAGTTTGATGGCAGCAGGATTGACATATAAGAATTTCCCATCACTGTGTACTGCAATAGCATCGGGAGAAAACTCAACAAGGCGCTGATAGCGTTCCTCGATTTCTCTTTGTGCTTCTTCGGCCTGTTTGCTCTCGGTGATGTCGATGATTGTCCCGAGAATAGTAGAAGGGAGAGAGTCTCTATCCCCTGTAACAAAAGTGGCGCTTTCTAGGGCAAACAGGATAGTACCATCTTTTCGACGGAGAGCAATTTCAGAATTTTTGATAAAACCATGCGATCGTAGATAGGATATAAAATCCTCTCGCGCGGTCTTATTGAAATAGAGATCGGTTACCAGATGCACTCTCAGTTCTTCAAGAGAATTATAGCCAAGCATAGTGATAAATGCATCATTACAGTCGAGAATAACACCTTCGAGTGTTGTATGATAAACGCCGGCGAGATTTTGTTCAAAAAGCAGTCGAAAGTTTTTTTCTGTTTCGCGTAATACTTCTTCTGCTCGCTTCCGCTCTGTGATATCCCGCGCAGTAGATAATGCTCCTGTTACATTGCCATTTTCATCTTTCAGCACACGACACCACCATGCTAATAAACGTTTTTCACCATCTTTACGCCGCTGCCAGCTTTCGACATAAACAATGTTTTCATCGCCATTAAAAAGAGATTGGACAATCTGATAAGTTTCTTGCTCACCCTCGAAATAGAATTCTGCATCTTTTCCGATGACATCTTCTCCAAAGAATTCAATTCCTGCTGGATTTCCCCACCTGTATACCTTGTCGTTGTCTACCTCCATGATGATATCAGGAATGGAAGCGAGCATGGCTTCATAACGCGAAGATAAAATCAGTAATTCCTCTTCTATCCGCTTACGTTCACCGATTTCCAGTTGAAGGTGCTTTGTTCGGTCATCAACGATCCGGACAAATTCTCGTTCATCCCTTCGGAGAGTTTTAATGCGAAATCGATACACACCGAATCCAACCACGAGTACAACAATCACCATAAGGATACGAAACCAAATGGTCTGATAATAATATGCAGAAAGGTTTACCTTGAGCGCTGCGCCGGTTAAATTCCAATCACCGTCGTTGTTGCGAGCAATGATCTTAAAAGTGTATTTCCTAGGAGGAATGTTGGTGTAATACGCTACGCGTCACGTGTCGGCATCGATCCAATCTTTGTCGAAACCAACAAGCATGTATTTGAAACGCACAAGTTTTGGAGCTGCATAGCTCAATGCAGTGTAATGAAGCTCAAGATCGCCTTGCCCCGGTCCCAGCTGTACGACACTATCAATTTGTACCGCGTGTTTGTCAAACAAAGCTTGTTCGATAAACACAGGTGGAGGAATCTTGTTTTCCGTGAATTTTGCCGGATCAACAATTGCAACACCTTTCATGGTCGGTATCCATATTTTCCCGTCCCTTGTGCGTATCCCCGCCGGTTGACAACTCCCATTGCACTTGACGCTCCTCAGTCCGTCAGCTGTTCCAAATACCGTGCAGTGGACTGTCTGGATTTTTCCATCGGCATAGTCGTTCAACTCCTTCTTGCTTACACGGTAGATCCCCCGATTACATGTCAACCAGAAGTTCTTTTGATTGTCTTCGATAATCTGAAATACTGTGTTATCGTACATGCCTTGTTGTGTAGAAAATGCCGTGAAGCGGCCATCCTTCAATCTGTTAAGACCGCCGCCATACGTTCCGATCCAAAGAATTTTATTTTCATCCTCGAAGATTGTGTACACGATATTATAGGAAAGTCCTTCCTTGGTCGTATAGTTTGTTATCTTACCATCTTTCAATCTGTTCAATCCATTACTTGTACAAATCCAGATACTTCCATCGCTTGCCTCCAGGATGTTTCGTATCTCGTTGTTTGTCAAACCATTGCTCGTCGAGTAGGTTGTGAAATTTCCATTCTTCAATAAAGAGATTCCGCTTCCGCGAGTCCCGATCCAAAGAGTAGTATCTTTTGCCATGAAGAGACTAAATATTCTGTTGTTTGCAAGTCCGTCTTTCGTGGTGTGGGCGGTCCATCTGCCATTCTTTAATCTACAGAGACCACCACCGTATGTCCCGACCCACAAAGAACCATCGGAACCTTCAGAGATGGCACGCGCACCAAAGCGTGCATTATCAAATGTCGTTGTGTATATTTTCAATGATCCATCTTTGAAACGCGTAAGCCCACGATTATCAGATCCAACCCATACTGAACCGTCACGTGTTTCATATATAGCGCGAGTATTATCTTGACTTAACCCTTCCTTTTCACCGTATACTGTAAATTTCCCATCGTGAAAACAATGCAGCCCGCCACTCAATGTACCGACCCAGAGATTTCCTTCACTGTCTTCAAAAAATGTCCAGACATTTACATCAATCAATCCATCGTTCATAGAATAATAAGAGAACTGGGTGCCCCGCATGCGGTTAATTCCTCCTCCTTCTGTCCCAATCCATAGGTTGCCGTCACGATCATTGAGGATACTCCGTATACGATCATTCGTCAAACCATTTTTTGTCTTAAATATAGTCCATTTCCCATTCTTCAATTGGTAGAGCCCTGCGATTGTACCGACCCAGAGAACATTGTCGGAATCGAGACACAAAGAGAGCACATTAATATTGAAGAGACCCTCGGCAGTTCTGTAAGTAGTAAAGATTCCATTGGAATATTTAGTCAGTCCTCTAGTCGTGCCGATGTAAATTGTTCCATCCTTTCCTCCTGTAATGCTCGTTATGAAATTGTGTGCCAGTCCATCTTTTGTAGTATAATTTTTAAACTTGCCGTTTTTCCATACGTTGAGACCACCGCCGCCTGTAGCAATCCAAAGATTTTGATGAGCATCTTCGTAGAGACCATATACATTGTCATTTGCAAGACCATCTGCCATCGTATAAGTAATAAATCTGCCGCCGACGATATGCGTGAGACCACCCTGCGTTCCCGCCCATAGACTTCCATCAGCAGTCTGACTCAGCGATTGAATACTGTTATTATTGATTCCTTCTGTATTGGTTCTATCGAAGACGGTAAAATTTACCCCATCAAACCGGGCAAGACCTTCTTGAGTGCCCACCCAAATATATCCATCCCGTGTTTGCTGGATGCACTGCACCGCATTCTGTGGTAAACCATCGTCAGTCTGCCAATTGGTGTGAGTGTACTGCAAGATTGTCTTATGAGGATCAAGCGCAAAAGAAGAAGATACCAGAACCGTGTGCATAAGTAAGAACACGATAAGAACATTTATCGTGATTTTTTTTGCCTCAGATGTGCAATAACTCGATATCGCAGTGCATATAAGATTTGATGTCATTTTAATTTTGCCCATCGGTTCCATGGTGCACCTCAATTCGTTCTTTGTCCATTAGGCGGCATATAGCGAAAGCAAACAATACTCGCTCTTCCATTTGCATCGGCAATCAATCCTAAAGAAATCTGACTGCGAATCTTTGATCGGATTGTGTGAGAAATTGTCAGATTAGTAAATGATAGATGGAAGAGAGATATGAGAGGAAATAAAAGAAAGGAAAAGAATAGATCAACTTCGTTGATTAGACTTAACAACGTCTGCGCTCCTTTTTGAGCACTTGGGTCTGTGAATGAAGTCCTTGCCTAATTTGGAGCAATGAAGAGATCAAAATCAATAATCTCTTTTGAATATCCTACTCTGCTAAATCGGCGTACAACATTCCTATACAAAATACAATACGGAAAGTCATGAGCGAATATTAACTTGTCTTGCGGCAACAAGATTGACTCGTAAACTCGCATCTCCTAAAATAAAGCTACAAGAATTTATAAGCGGAAGCAACTCTTAAAATTACTTAAACGGATTCAAGAAATTATTGGTTATCCGGAAAGTCAACAAATCAGATAGATCGGCGAGCATCAAGTAATTACAATGTTCCTATTCTTTATGTTTTTCAGAATCAGCTGGCTTTCTATGGTTTGCCGGTACATAGTCGGGAAAATATTCCTTCATACAATCTGGACACATACCATGTGTAAATGTAGCGTCGCTGTGTTTCATAATATAACTCTCTACTGCCTGCCAATATCCCAGGTCATCACGGATTTTTTTGCAGTTAGCGCAGATTGGCAGCAACCCGCCAAGTGTCTTGATGTTATTAAGAGCATCTTGCAATTCAGATGTCCGTTCGGTAACACGCACTTCCAGTTGGTCGTTGGCTTGTTGCAACGCTTTTTCAAATCGAAGTCCATTAGCCACAACAGCCGCCAATACCATACCTGTGATGCCAATAACGCCAATATAGAGAATCAGCAGAATAAGGCTTTCGTTCTCTGACGAACCGACGAAGTGTCCCATGCCGTGAATGGTGTTATACGTGGCCAGTGTTGCTATGATCAATGTTGCCGTGCTGATCGCACGCATACCGAATCTTAAAGCTAACCAGATAATAAATGGAAACATGAGATACGGATAATTGAATGTGCCGCTCAGGACAATATGACCAACGATAAGAAGAAGGGTCATTCCAATAAATAGTTCTATCTTTTGCCAAAAGAAAAGAGGTTTGTGTATAGTTGAACGTACAGACCACGATAATAAAAATGGCGTGACAATGATTAAACCCATAGCATCCCCAGTCTGCGCCAGGTCAACCAGACAGGGATGTATTCGCTCCAGGGCATTAACCCCGAAATACCCAGCGTACTGACACCGATAGTCGCACTAATGGCCGGACTCACGGTACAACCAAATAATAACAAGCCGAGTACATCGCGTAATCGATCCATTGAGTTCTGAAAACTCACAAACCTTTGTAAAAGATAAGCGCCGACAAGAACTTCGAGTGTGTTGCCGAGAGAGATTGTGAGAGCTACCGGCAGTGTTTCGGCTGTTGCGATATTTGTTAGTAAAGCTCCGATGAATATGCCCGGCCACATCTTGTAACCAAACACCAGCATGACTGCAAGTGCGATTCCTGTCGGCGGCCAGATAGGCGACACTTGCGCTTGTAAGAAGGCAAGAGAGAGACCGAGTTTTGCTGCACCGAAATAGATAATAGCGAGCAGCAGTATCTTTACAAAATAGATGAGTTTGTTTTTCATAGGATAATCATTTGTCTGAAGTTCACCTGCCTGATTCCAAGAATTTCTTTCCAAATGTCTATTCCAATGAACTCTTTAAGCTGTTTTATATGCCCGGCTTCTCTATATAATAAATGCTTTTCATCATGTAAAACTAACAATTCACATCGGCAGCCAGTTCCAGATCCTTGATGGGTTATAGATGATGTTTACGAATATGCAAGATGCAGGGATGAGGACATTTTTCTGATCATCTCTATGTGTTTTTTTCGTCCAGGACATCCCGGAGTTTCCATAAAACTTCATTATTTGTATACGGCTTCTGGATGAATCCTTTTGCTCCAGCATGCTGGAGATCGAGTCTGATATCCGGCTCAAAGTAACCGCTTGCCAAAATGACTTTCACGTGCGGATCCATTTCTTTAAGTTTCTTGAATACATCAATTCCATTCATCTTTGGCAAACCGATATCGGAGAGCACTGCAGCAATTTTATTATGGTGTCGCGTGAACATCTTCATGGCTTCTTTGCCGTCGGTTGCAGTATAGGTTTGGTACCCATTTGATTTCAAAAGCTTCCGAAGTCTTTTCAATAACAAATATTCGTCTTCAACGAGAAGAATTGTTTCATGTCCTCCTACCTTTCTAACTTTTTCCGGTTGCAGCTGTTCCTCGCTTTTGGCTGCAGGAGGCGGCACCGGAAAGAACAACAAGAATGTTGTTCCATGTCCCATACTGCTTTCTACATCCACAAATCCATGGTGTGATTGCATCACACCGTACACCACTGAAAGACCAAGACCTGTTCCTTTGCCTTTTTCTTTCGTCGTGAAGAAAGGGTCGAACACACGAAGGTACGTTGCTTCGTCCATTCCTTCGCCTGTGTCGCTTATGCTGATGCAGACGTACTTTTCCTGATCAGCTAATGGAAAACGTCCGCGCACCTTATCTTTTGTGCGCTGTTCCGCTTTAATAGTGATCGATCCGCCATTGGGCATAGCATCCCGTGAATTCACGCACAGGTTCAATAGTGTTTGATGAATCTGTGTACGATCGGCGAGGATTTCCGGAAGGTCTGGTGCGTAAGTTTGCGTAAATGTAATCGTCTGCGGAAATGTATGCTTCAGCATCGAAAGAAGTTCATGGACAAGATTGGGAATGTTCACCGGTTCAACTGTGACATCGGTTTTTCGTGCAAACGTCAGTATCTGGCGCACTAATGCTGCACCTCGATCCACCGCTTGATTAATGGCGGCAACACTCTCAGCATGTTTTCTGCCATCACCTTTGAAATTCTCCAGCATAGCTGAATACCCGAGGATTATAGCAAGAATGTTGTTAAAGTCATGTGCAATACCGCCGGCAAGTGTGCCGATGCTCTGAATCTTTTGTGATTGAAGAAGTTGGCTCTGTAACTTTTTTTGCTCGGTAATATCTCGTGAAACGGCCTGCATAGCAGGCTTTCCTTTATAGATAATCGGCAACGATGTTGTCTCCACATCAACGACTGCTCCGTCCATTCGGATAAATTTTTCTTCCATAGGCGGTAAAGTTTTTTGTTCTGTCATTCCAGTGACAACCCGCTGATGAACGGCTTCCCTATAATCGGGATGAACAATGTCAAGATATGGAAGTCCGAGCAGTTGAGATTCATCCGTAGCGCCGATGAGTTTCGCAGCCGCAGGATTGACGTACACTATTTTCTCTTCACTATACACCGTTATAGCATCTGGTGAAAACTAAACAAGTCGCCTGTATCGCTCTTCGCTTTCTTGGAGTTGCTGCTCTGCACGCTTGCGTTCAGTGATGTCTGTGATGATGCCAAGAATAGCATGTTCTTTTTCATAGGATACTAATTTTGTAGTAATGATTGTATCAATTCTCTTTCCTTGTCTTGTCACAACAGCATATTCGTACGACTGTACTTCTTCGCCCTTCACATGTTTTTCAAAATACCCCTTTACCATTTCTACATACTTTGGTGCAGTTAGCGTCATAAAGTCGAAATCAGGAGAATAGAATTCCTCTTTCGTGTACCCGATAATTTCTTCACATTTCGCATTTGCATAGACAACTTTTCCATTCTTATTGATAAAAATCATATTTGGCGATTGTTCAGCGAGAGTCCGGAATTTCTCTTCGGATTCTCTTAATGCTTCTTCCGCTTGTTTGCGCTCGGTGATATCATGGATCATTCCTTCTGTTCCTTGGAATGCCCCTGCTTCATCATAGTAAAAATGAGCATTGATGGTCACCGGAAAAGCGGTACCATCCTTTCGGACAAATGTAGCTTCGTAGTCGTGAACCAGTCCTTTCTCACGGATCTTGGCGATTACAAATTCTCGCTCATGAGGATTCAACCATAAAATTTCTAGAGGCAGACCGAGCATCTCTTCGACAGAGGAATATCCAAACAAGCGGGCACCGGAAGGACTGCCCATAATAAGCCGACCGTTTTTATCAGAGCGATAGAATACGTCTTGTATGTTTTCAATGACACTCTTGTATTTCTTTTCACTTTCCTTTAATGCATTTTCCGCATGCTTGCGTGCTGTGACATCACGATGAATTCCTAAAAAACCAATAATATTGTCTTGATCATCAATGATAGGATTATTGGTAACCTCGATAGTGAGAAGGCGCCCGTCCTTCGTTTTGTTAGTGATCTCGCCAGAGACTACTTTCTTAGAGAGGAGCGTGCTCCAAAGAAGCTTGTAGTCTGTCGGAGAGAGCATCCCTGATTTAAGGATGCGTGGTGTGCTCCCGACAGCTTCTTGATAACTGTAACCGTACAAATGTTCGAATGCGGGATTTATAAAAATAATCGTGCCGGAAGGATCAGTAATAAAGACGGCATCAGGCGACCGTTCAATACCTAATCGAAATTTAAGCATCGTTTCTTCAATTTTCTTGCGTTCCGTGATGTCCTGAGCAATCGTTACGAATGATGTCGGATTCCCTGCTGAGTCTCGTATTGCACCAACCGAAAATTCTCCTCGAAATTTTTTTCCATCTTTAGTCATCAGAGTGAACTCTAGATTTCTCAAATATTCCTTTTCGAAAGCGGCACTGAGTTCTTTTGTCGCTTTGTCCCTTTCTTCCGGTACGATTAATTCTAATGAGTTTTTTCCAAGCAGTTCGGTTTTATCCGAAAAGTTATATAATACTAATGTCGCCTGATTACATTCCAGGATTTTACCATTCAAATCGGTGACGACGGTTGAGTTCGGGGAAAAGGCAAGGATTGTACGTATCTTCGATTCGCTTTCTCTCAGAGCCAGCTCAGCCCGCTTGCGCTCGCCGATTTCCAATTGAAGATCTTTTGTCCGACCTTCAACGATCCGGACTAGCTCTCGTTCGTGCCTCTGAATATTCTTGACGCGAATTCGATATGCACCGAGCCCCATCAAAATTGCGATCGCTGTCATGAAACCACGGAACCAATTCGTTTGATAGAAATATGCAGCAATGTCCAGTTCGATCGTTGCACCTTTCAAATTCCAGACACCATCATTGTTGCAGGCAATAACATTGAAAGTGTAGCTCCCATGAGGAATGTTTGTATAATATCCAGCTCGTCGAGTGCCGGCATCGATCCAATCTTTGTCAAACCCCACGAGCATATATTTGAAGCTCAGCGCTGTATAGTGAACCTCAAGTTCGCCATGCCCCGGTCCAAGTTGTACTACGCTATCAATCTTTATTGAGCGCCTATCGAATAGAACCTGCTCGACAAACACCGGCGGAGAAAAGTTACTTTGCACGAATCTTGCCGGGTCAACGATTGCCACGCCCTTAAGCGTTGGGATCCACAGTTTTCCATCCCTCGTCCGAATCCCTGCAGGCTGCGAACTTCCATTGCACTTTGCACTCCTCATCCCGTCTGCTGTTCCAAATACCGTGCAATGTACTGTCTGGATTTTACCATCGGCGCAGTCATTCAACTCCTTCTCGCTTACACGGTAGACTCCACGATTGCACGTCAGCCAAAAACTTTTTTGGTTATCCTCAAGAATTTGAAAGACAGCATTGTCATACATACCTTGCTTTGTCGTCAATACCGTGAATCGACCATCCTTAAATCTATTAAGGCCGCCGCCATATGTCCCAATCCAAAGGGCTTTAGCTTCATCTTCAAAGAGAGAGTAAATGATATTATATGAAAGCCCATTTTCCGTAGAATATTTTATAAACTTTCCATCTTTGAATCTATTTAATCCGTTATTCGTGGATATCCATACGCTTCCATCGCTAGTTTCTAAAATAGTCCTAACGATATCGCCTGCCAATCCTTTATTCACCGTATAGTTTTTGAATTTTTCATTCTTGAATGTAGAGATGCCGCCGCCGCGTGTTCCAATCCAGAGAGTACCGTCTTTCGACATAAAAAGACTATTTATCCTTTCATGTGCGAGCCCATCTTTTGTGGTAAAGGTAGTGAACTTACCATCTTTGAGTCTGCACAGACCACCGCCGAACGTCCCAATCCATAAAGAACCATCCGTACCTTCACAGAGACCACGTACACCGTCATTGGCAAGAGCTTTTGGCGCCGTGTAAACTTTCAACGAGCCGTTTTTGAAGCGCGTAAGGCCGCGAATATCTGCTCCGACCCATACTGAGCCATCACGCGCTTCGTAGATAGCACGTACATTATCTTGTGCCAACCCTTCTTTCTCACCGTATACCGTAAAGCATCCGTCATGGAAACGATTCAGTCCGCCGCCCACCGTCCCAACCCAGAGACTTCCCTCGCTGTCTTCGCAAAATGCAGAGACATAACCGTCGATCAATCCATCAAAAGTAGAATAGGAAGAGATTCGTGTGCCCGACATACGGCTGAGGCCTCCGCCGTTCGTTCCAATCCAAAGGTTCCCATCACGGTCTTTCCACAGACTCCTCACTCGATCATTCACCAAACCATCTTTTGTCGTAAAAGTCGTCCACTTCCGATTCTTGAATCGGCAGAGTCCACCGACTGTACCGACCCATAAAACGCCGTCAGTATCGAGATACACAATTCTGATATCGTTATCCGCAAGTCCATCGGCGGTTGTATATGTGGTGAAGACTCCGTTGGCATACTTTACCAGCCCAGAGGTCGTGCCGATGTAGAGGGTTCCATCATTTCCTCCCGTCACACTTGTTACATAGTTGCCGGCAAGTCCATCTTTTGTTGTGAATGTTGTAAACTTGCCATTTTTCCATACGCTGAGACCGCCACCGCTCGTAGCAATCCAAAGATTTTTTTGAGCATCTTCGTATAGACCGGCAACATTGTTGTTCGCAAGCCCATTTGCTCCGGTGTAGGAAACGAATTTACCACCTTGCATTCGCGTGAGACCGCCTTCGGTTCCCACCCACAAGTTTCCATCGGTGGTTTGAAGGAGGGACTGAATGCTATTGTGATTAATTCCCTCCGTATTATTTCTATCAAAGACAGTAAATTTTACTCCGTCAAACCGGACAATACCTTCCTGTGTGCCCACCCAGAGATACCCATCGCGTGTCTGAGTAATACACTGCACCGCAATTTGTGGTAATCCTTCTTCAGTTTGCCAGTTAGTGTGAGTGTACTGCGTGATAGCCTTATGAGGATCAAGTGCAAAGGAAGATGGTATCAGAGCAGTTTGTATAAACAGAAATCCCAAAAGGATGTCCAATGATATCCTTTTCATCCATGGCGTTCTAAAACTTAGAAAGGTTGCTATGCGAAAGTCTTTACTCATGTATGCACTTTTCGCGTCAAGGGATTTGGCATCTGCCCAATATAATCTTGCTGCAATATCACTTCCGTTTATCTGTATTTATGAAAACTTCGTAACTATTCAATATGTTCTTCGATAATGTGGAATCCCCTTCCCCCTTTATGAAAGGGGGAAAGTTATCCTCATGGATATTAAAGATGGGATCACTTCTCTTTTTACTAAAATATATACGCTGAGTAGTTACAAGACTTCATTCATACCAGTGCACTTAGGTCGATGAACATGAACGGTATACCGCTATAGTATAGAGCAACATATATTGTTTGCTGAAGTCGAAGCTAAAAAATTTCTGGACGGGAAGCAAATCGGAGAGAGAAGAGAAGTCCACCTTTTGCAAAAAAACAGCGCAAAAGATGGACTTTGTGGGGAAGAACTATTCGTATCTTAAAGCATCAATGGGATTCAGCATAGCCGCTTTCCTTGCCGGATAGAAACCGAAAAAAATGCCGATTGCAATAGAAAACCCAAATGAAAGAATAATCGAAAATGCCGTAATAATTGTAGGCCATTTTGCGAGACTGGAAATCACATTTGAGCCGACAACACCAAGGATGATTCCCGTGATCCCGCCGAGCAAGCTCAAAACAAGCGCTTCAATCAGGAATTGTGTAAGAATATCCCTGGCGCGAGCGCCGATAGACATGCGTATTCCTATTTCACGTGTTCGCTCGGTAACGGAAACCAGCATAATGTTCATAATACCGATCCCCCCGACGAGCAATGAAACAGAGGCGATGCTTGCCAGCAGGATAGTGAGAACTTGCGTGGTCGCTGTCGCTGTTGCAGCCAGATCAGTTTGATTTCGAATAGTAAAATCGTCTACATCATAAGGTTGAATCTTGTGTCTCATTCGTAAGAGCTCGGAAATTTGTGTTTGCGCTACAGCAATATCCTTCAAACTTGTTGCAGAGACAAGTATATATCGTAAGTTGGGCCAATGTGAAAGTCTCCGAATAACGGTTGTATAGGGTGCAAGAATAACATCATCCTGATCCTGGCCCATTGCGTTTTGTCCTTTTTTTGTAAGTACACCAGCGACCTTGAAAGGAACATTACGTATGCGAACGGTCTGATCGACAGGACTTGCATCAGGAAAAAGATTATCGGCAACAGTTCTTCCAAGTATACAGATCTTTGCAGCAGCTTTAACATCTTGGTCCGTAAAGAAATCTCCATATTCAATAGGCCATTGCCTTATTTCAAGATAATCGGTACCTACTCCTTGAATGCTTGTTGACCAATTCAAATTTCCTGCGATGACCTGACCGCCGGCTATCGCTCCAGGCGAAATATACTGCACGGCTGAACATTCTCGCGAAACCGCCAGCGCGTCGTCTTCTGTGAGGGTTGTTGCCGACCCCGCTCCGCTTCGCACACCCGCCTGCTGTTGTGCACCCGGAAAAACCATAAGCACGTTGGTTCCTAGTGCCGCAATTTGTTCCTTGACCGAATACTCTGCACCCTGCCCGATGGCAAGCATTGCAATAACTGCTGCGACTCCGATGATGATCCCAAGCATGGTCAGGAAGGATCGCATTTTGTTGCGCTGCAACGCTCTGAATGCGGAAAGAAGAATATTCAATATCTTCATGCTGTTTCCTCCTCATCGTCGATCATAGGAAGTTCTTTAATCACGTCAGATGCAATTTTGGGTTTGTTGTTGACTTTGTCTGCCCGGATCCTGCCGTCCCGAAAAACAATGTGACGCTTCGCAAAATCTGCAATATCCGGTTCGTGTGTCACAAGTACGATAGTGATACCGTTCTCGTTTAAATCCTGAAAAATCCCCATAACCTCAACGCTTGTTCGGCTGTCAAGATTGCCGGTCGGCTCGTCAGCGAGAATAATACTTGGATCATTCACCAACGACCGTGCGATTGCAACACGTTGTTGTTGTCCACCGGAGAGTTGGTTCGGGTAATGATGGATTCTGTCTCCGAGACCGACTCTTTCGAGCGACTCCATTGCCTTCACTTTTCGAACTTTGTTCGATGTTGGACCATAGAACAGCGGTAGTTCCACATTTTCCAATGCTGAAGTGCGTGAGAGCAAATTGAATCCCTGAAACACGAATCCAATTTTTTTATTCCGTATCATCGCAAGCTCATCTCTGGATAATTTCCCGACATCAATACCTTCAAGTATGTATGATCCTTTTGTCGGCTTGTCGAGACATCCCAAAATGTTCATAAATGTGGATTTGCCGGAACCGGAAGCTCCCATAATGGCAACGAACTCGCCTTTTGATACATTGACCGATACACCGCGCAGCGCGTGCACATCAACCTCGCCAAGTTGATAGATCTTGGTCAGGTGCTCTATCTGTATAAGAGACCCATTCGTGCTAACCAACGGAGGAGTGCGATCGTGGATCATCGGAAGCCGCCTCCGCCGCCGGGACGTTGCTGTTGTCCTGATCCTGCAAGAGGATTCTGTACTTGTGCAGTTCCGGAATCGTTGTTCGATGTTGCGCCGAGTACGACTTGGTCTCCCGGTTTCAATTTTGTAGTAGTGATTTCGGTAAATCGACCATCATTTAATCCAGTCCGAACAAAGACTGACTCAAGCAGTCCATTCGATTTCAAAATCCAGACTCTCCCTCTTCCTGATTGATGAGACGGAATGTAAGCGTTCTTTTGATATTCGGGATAATTCGATATAACACTGAAATCATTTGATTCCTTCCGCGTTTTCGTTTTAGGTTTGTTTTGCTGAACCATTGACTTGCTCCGATTTATTTTGCCTGCGACTATCTTCTGCATTTCGCCTCGCAACTCTTCTTGACTCAACTTCCCTCCGTGTGCTGCTTGAATTGAATCTCTGATAGCCCGGAAACGCTCTCTGTCACTTTGCGAAAATTGTCCCCCGTTCTGTGTACTTTGGCCGTCAGATTGAAGCTTGGAAGAATCTCCAGTGTCTTTTCCTCTGCTCGCGAAATCACTTCGCATCGAGCCAGAATCGGTTGTGTCAATAATATCATTCGGCGGCTGGAACCTTAAAGCCATATTCGAAACTTTCATAACATCATTTACACTCCCAACAAGAATTTTGACGTTGGCGGTCATTCCCGGCATGAGTTTCAGTTGATCATTGTTCACATCGATGATGACAATATAGTTGACGACATTTTGAATGGATTGGGGGGCAAGTCTGATCTGTGATACCGTACCTGCAAATTTATCGTCCGGATACGCATCGACAGTAAAGGTTACCTGCTGACCGATGCTGACCCTGCCGATATCCGTTTCATCGACTGTTGCCTCCACCTGCATCTTTTTCAGATCGTTTCCAATAGTATATAATGTGGGGGAAGAGAAACTTGCTGCTACCGTCTGACCGATGTTGACAGCACGGTTGATCACTACGCCATCGATAGGAGCATAGATCGTTGCGTAAGCTAAATTAATTTTTGCTCTGTCAAGGGCAGCTTCCGCAGATTTTAAATTGGCTTGATTTGATTCATACGTTGTCAATGCCGCATCATAATTGAGCTGAGAATCAAGCTCGCGATCGAGGAGGGCTTTCTCGCGGTCGAGATTTCTTTTGCTGTCTGCATATTGTGCCTTTGCCTTATCGAGACTTGCGTCCGCGTCTTTCACCGCTTGGACAAGGAAGGTAGAATCTATTTGAGCAATGATTTGCCCTTTTTTCACGACAGAGTTAAAGTCCGCGTACAGTTTTGCAATGATCCCGGAAACCTGTGTCCCGACATCGACCGACGTCACAGCATTGATCGTTCCCGTTGCAGTGACAAAGACGGTAAGATCGCCTTGCGAGACTTTGTCGAATTTGAAGTTGTAGGTCTGACTATGATTCCTTGCAAAGAGAAAATACGCGACTATAATGACCACAACGACCGCAGAACTAGAGATATAGATTTTTCTTTTCATTACTGACTCCTACCCAAAATACATGGAAATCACACACTGCTTTCATAAATAAAGACGAGTGAAAAACCGAAAAGTTGTTTGAATAATGAATATAAAAGATGAGCAATGATTCACTTCGCTCCAGGGTTAGACAACATCAAATATACAAGGTTTTATCGAAATACAAATACTGTATCAACATCTGCAACTTGAACTTGTGATTTGAAGGAAATTGAGTAGTCTAAGTGAAGCACCTTGAGACTTTTTTGTAAATCAAGAGAAGTTCATGTGTGGAGTAAGGATATCATAGAAGCGAAGGGGAAAATTATTGTCTTGCTTAAAACGTGGTAGACGCATTCGTTCTTTAAGATTCGGGTTTATAAATGGTGAAATAACGAATTCGCTTGGGACGAAGATCTTCATACGTATTAAGAGGCCGCCAATCCAGGACTTATGTAACCCTTAATTTATTCATTTTCGGGAAAGCGGTTTCCTCTTTTTTGCATAACTGAAAAGCGATAAGCTTATTTTATCCGAAAGTAGACGAATGCGAATCGGTACGTTTCTTGCCCTGTATAGTAATGATTCTTTAAGAAAACGTATTGTTATGCACGAACTTTCAATTGCGCAGAATATTGTTGAGATAATCCAGCAAAGCATTCCCGAGCCGGAATGGAAACAAGTAGCCGCAGTGCGTGTAAAGATCGGAGCAGTGGCAGGCATCGTGCCGGATTCATTAAAATTTTCTTTCCAAGCAATCACGGCAGAGTCGGCACTCTGCAATGCACGGTTGGTTACTGAACATATTCCGTTCCGTGTTCATTGTCGTACCTGCAACACAACCACAGAGAATCAAGATGGATTTGCAATGTGCGGCGAATGTGAGAGTACTGATATTAAAGTACTCTCCGGCACTGAGTTGCATGTTGTGGAGATTGAATTGGAAGAGACTGGACGGGTGATATGAGTATTATTACGGTAGAACGAAAAGTACTTGAGAAGAACGATGAGCTTGCGGTCCGAAATCGTGAAGTTTTTCGTTCCCATGGCGTATTCGTGGTAAACATGGTCAGCTCGCCCGGCTCCGGTAAAACAAGTATCCTAGAACGAACACTTGAATACTTGAAAGACAGTCTTCGAGTGACAGTGATTGAAGGAGATGTGCAGACGGACTTGGATGCGCAGCGGGTAGCAAAGTTTGGCGTTCCTGTGGTGCAAATTATTACGAACGGCGGATGTCATCTCGAAGCAAATTTGATACACGATGCACTCGGCACTATCAACCTCAAGGGAATTCAACTCTTGATTATTGAGAATGTCGGCAATCTTGTCTGTCCCGCTAATTATGATTTAGGAGAAAACATGAAAATTGTCGTTGCAAGCACAACGGAAGGTGACGACAAGCCGCTGAAGTATCCCGGAATGTTTCGGAATGCATCAACCCTCATTATCAACAAAATAGATCTTCTCCCCTATGTCAATTGTCATCTTGAAGAATTGAAAAACAATGCTCTCCGCATCAATCCAACATTAAACGTGTTTGAAACTTCATGCACAACAAAGCAAGGAATTGTAGAGTGGTGTATGTGGTTGAAGGAGCAAGTGATAAATAAGAAGTGAAAAGTTGGAAGTAAAGAAGCAGAAGGTATCAAAAGAGATCGATTTATGAACACAAGGGTATCATCCACTAACAACGAATAACGGACTTCACTCAACAACTATGGTACAACCAGAACCTAAGAACCATCCAAGCGGCGACAACCGATTCAAGTTGCTCGATCGTGCCATCACAAAGTACCACGCAAGCGGCGACGCATTGATCGAGATTCTGCATGTGGCGCAGGGGATTTTTGGATTTCTCGAAAACGACCTGATGGTATATATTGCCAATGCACTCAAGCTTCCTCTCAGCCGTGTGTACGGCGTCGCAACATTTTATCATTTCTTCCGCCTCAAACCGCAAGGCGAACACACCTTCGTACTCTGCACGGGTACCGCTTGTTATGTGAAAGGTGCGAACGAAATCCAAAAAAGCGTCGAGCATCATTGCGGCTGCAAGTTTGGCGAAACGACAAAAGACAACAAGGTATCTCTCATTTCAGCGCGGTGTGTCGGCTCATGCGGTTTGGCGCCCGTCGCTGTGCTTGATGATGCAGTCGCGGGCAAGCTCACAACGTGTGAAGCTGTGAGGCGCATTCAACAGTGGCAGGAAGAGAAAAAGGAGGTTGCAGCATGACCGTAGAAGATCTCCGTGAATTAGCGGAAAAGGAACAAGCGCGGCAGGCGGAATATAAGCATCGCATTTTATACTGTTCTTCTGCAGGGTGTGTTTCAAGCGGATGCGATGCAGTGAAAAATGAATTGAAGAAAGCAATCGGTGAACTTGGTTTATCAAAGAAATGCGAAATGATCGGCACCGGCTGCCTTGGTCTCTGCGGCGAAGGTCCGCTTGTTTTTGTGCATTCAGATCCGACACTCTATCAGCACGTCGATGCAGCAGTAGCACGCAGAATCGTAGAAGAACACATCGTTCAAGGCAAGAAGGTGAAAGAGAACGAGATCGACTTGAACGATCCATTCTTTGCTTCGCAAAAGAAAATCGTACTTGAAAACATGGGCAAGATCAATGCCGAGAGCATTGAAGAGTACATTGCTGCGGATGGCTATGAAGCGCTCGCGAAAGCTCTGACCGAAATGGTACCTGAAGAGGTCATTAGTGAAATTCGTAAAGCCGGATTACGCGGGCGTGGTGGAGCGGGCTATCCGACAGGATTGAAATGGGATATTGTCCGCAAAGGAGTCGCCGATCAGAAGTATATTGTATGCAATGCAGATGAAGGAGATCCCGGTGCATTTATGGATCGCAGTGTACTCGAAGGCGATCCGCATCGAGTACTGGAAGGAATGGCTATCGCGGGATATGCTGTCGGTGCGAACCAGGGATTCATCTATGTTCGTGCAGAATATCCATTAGCCATAGATCGATTAAAAACGGCGATCAAACAAGCCGAAAGACTTGGTTTGCTGGGAAACAGAATTTTTGAATCACATTTTAATTTCCGCATCGATATCCGTATTGGCGCCGGTGCGTTTGTCTGCGGTGAAGAGACTGCCCTGCTGCGTTCCGTGATGGGCCGTCGCGGTCGCCCGAAAGTACGTCCACCCTATCCGTCTGAGAAAGGATTGTGGGACAAGCCGACGGTTATTAATAATGTGGAAACATATGCAAACGTTGCTCCAATCTTGAGGAATGGTAGTGGATGGTTTGCAGCAATTGGAACACAAAAAAGTCCCGGCACGAAAGTATTTGCGATTGCCGGAAATGTGAAACGGCCCGGACTTATTGAAGTGCCGATGGGTATTGCGCTGAGGAAAATTGTTTTTGACATCGGCGGCGGAACACCGGAAGGAACGAAGTTTAAAGCGGCCCAAGCCGGCGGGCCGTCCGGCGGATGTATTCCGACAGAACATCTCGATATACCCGTTGATTATGAATCGCTTCAAACAGTCGGCGCCATGATGGGCAGCGGCGGCATGATTGTTATCGATGACACATCCAATATGGTGGAGGTAGCAAAATATTTTTCCGAATTCTGTATGGATGAATCATGCGGCAAGTGTATTCCTTGCCGTGTTGGAACGAAGCACATCTATATGATGCTCGATAAGATTGTCAAGGGTGAGGCGACGGAAAATGATTTTGAATTACTGAAAGAACTATGTGCCATGGTAAAAGAGACAAGTCTCTGTGGTCTTGGCCAATCGGCCCCCAATGGTGTGCTTTCTACTGTTCGATTTTTCAAGGACGAGTATCTTTCGAAGTTGAAAAAATCGGACGGGGGCAATACACGTCCTCATGAAAACTCATCAGTACCTGTTGTGAAGGAGGCTTAGACTATGTCCGTTATTACATTTACCATCGATGGAGAACAATATAGCGCGAAAGAAGGCGATACGATCCTTCAAGTGGCGCGAGATAATAAAATTCCAATTCCCACGCTTTGCTATCTTGAAGGCTTATCCACGTTTGGTGCGTGCCGTTTATGCGTTGTGGAAATCGAAGGATCACCAAAGTTGTTTCCGGCCTGTACGACAAAACCGACCGAAAGTATGGTTGTTCACACGAACACCGACAAACTGAAAAAATACCGAAGAATGATCGTCGAGTTATTGGCGTCCGAAGGAAACCACCAGTGCGCCGTATGTGTCGTCAACGGGCATTGTGAATTGCAAGATCTTGCGTACGAAGTCGAACTTGATCATGTGCGGTTTCCGTACCTCTTTCCAAAAAAATCTCTCGATGCGACACATAAAGATTTTGTGATGGATCGAAACCGCTGCGTTCTCTGCACGCGCTGTGTCCGCGTTTGCCATGAAGTGGAAGCAGCGCATGTTTGGGATATTGCTGGCCGCGGGATCGATTGCGAGATCATCGCCGATCTCAATCAGCCATGGGGTACTTCACCAAGCTGTACATCGTGCGGCAAGTGTGTTCGCGTCTGTCCGACGGGTGCTTTATTTGAGAAAGGTGCTGCTGTCGGCGAAATGCAAAAAGAACGCGGCTTTATCAAGTTTATTGTGAATGCGCGCAATAAACACGAATGGGTACGAACAGCACATGAAGAAGAATAGGACTAAAGAAAATCGAAATAAGGCGCATGAAAATCGACAACGAGAACTGATAACGTAATACTAGAAATAAAAAATTATGAAACCAAGAGTAGCAACAGCATGGCTGGGAGGATGTTCAGGCTGTCATATGTCGTTCCTTGATCTTGACGAACGACTCATTGATCTGGCAGATAAGATAGAACTTGTCTATTCTCCTATTGCCGATATAAAAGAATTTCCGGAGAATGTGGATATCGCTCTCGTAGAGGGTGCAGTGACTAATTCTGAAAACGAAGAGATGGCGCACATTATTCGTAAGAACTCGCGCATCGTCATCGCATTTGGGGATTGTGCAACGACAGGAAACGTCACCGCGATGCGTAATCCGTTTAAGGTCGAAGATGTTGAACGGCGTGCGTATATTGAACTTGCCGATAAGAACCCGCGCATCCCTGATGAGTATATCACCATTGCACAACTGTTAAAGACGGCCCGACCGCTGCATGAAGTGATCAAAGTGGATGTATGGTTGCACGGTTGTCCGCCGACTGCCGACCAAATTTGGTTTGCTGTGAACGAATTGCTGCAAGGAAGAATCCCGGTACTGCCACCGGTGTATTTGCGATATGGATAGTCGAATGCCTGAAATACATGCATGTAACATGCGCACATGGAATGCTGTGGAAAGGCATGAAATATTAATCGAAAAGAAATGAGAAGATTATGTCTAAAATGATTACCATATCACCGGTGACCCGCATTGAGGGCCACGCAAAAATCACGATACAACTGGATGACAAGAATGATGTAATCGATGCCCGATTTCATGTGAACGAATTTCGCGGCTTTGAGAAGTTCACTGAAGGTCGCCTGTTATGGGAAATGCCCGGTATCACATCGCGAATTTGCGGTATCTGTCCGGCCAGCCATCTGGTAACTTCGGCAAAAGCCGGTGATGATATTCTTGCAGTGGAAATTCCCGAAACCGCAGAAAAACTTCGCCGTCTCCTGACACTTGCACAGTGGTTGCAATCTCATGCGCTCAGTTTTTTCCATCTCTCCTCACCGGATTTTCTGCTGGGCTTCGACTCCGATCCTGCAACACGGAATGTCTTTGGACTCATCGCTGCCGATAAAGAATTTACGAAACGCGGAATTCGCTTGCGAAAATTCGGGCAGGAGATTATCGAAATTCTTGGCGGTCGCCGCATTCACACTCCGTGGACAGTTCCCGGCGGCGTGCGCGAACCGCTTGAGCTTGCGAAGAAGGATCAGATGCTCACATGGATTCCCGAAGCAAGGGAGACCGTCGGGCTTGCACTAGATGTATTGAAGAAAATCCATAAGAAGTATGCGAAAGAAATTCCCGAGTTCGGCAATTTTCGCACATTGCTGGTCGGGCTTGTTTCCAAAGATGGCGGATTGGAATATTATGACGGGCTTCTCCGTATCAAAGACGGCAACGACAATACGATTGCAGATGCGATTGAACCGAAAAAATACTTCGAACATTTTGGCGAAGCTGTAGAGCCATGGTCGTATTTAAAATTCCCGTATTACAAACCGTTTGATTATCCAAAGGGAATGTACCGAGTCGGCCCGCTGGCGCGTGTCAACATCTGTGATTATATCGAAACACCGCTGGCAGAAGCCGAGCGCAAAATTTTTAAATCACTCAGCGGAAATGTCAATGTCGTGAACAACTCGTTCTATTATCACTACGCACGCTGTATTGAAATGCTCTTTGCCGTGGAAAAGATCGAGATGCTCTTGAAGGATCCGGCGATTCTCGGAGAAACTATTCGCGCACAAGCCTCCATCAATCGGCTGGAAGGCATCGGGTGCACCGAAGCGCCGCGCGGTGTGCTGTTCCACCATTACCATGTCAATAAAGACGGCGTTATCCAGAAAGCGAATCTGCTCATCGCCACGGCACAGAATAATCTTGCCATGAACCGCACGGTACGCCAGATTGCCTCGCACTTCATCGACGGCAAGAAAGGAAAGATTACCGAAGGCATTTTGAACCGTGTGGAAGCAGGTATCCGTTGTTACGATCCGTGCCTTTCCTGTTCGACACATGCACTCGGACAAATGCCTCTGCATGTGGAATTGCTCAGCGCGGGCGGTGAGGTGCTCGACGAAGTTCGCCGATGAAGAAGGTGCTCGTTATCGGCTACGGCAACACACTCCGCGGTGACGATGCAGCGGGGATTCGTGCCGCCGAGTTGATTGCGAAGCGCCGCCCCGAAATCGAATGTGTCTGCATGCATCAGCTGATGCCGGAACTAGCCGAGCAGATTGCTGTAAGCGATATCGTAATTTTTTTTGATGCAGATGTGAATGTTGCACAACCGAATGTGCAGGTGGTTGTACCCAGTGTTGAGGTGGATCAGCCGCGCACGCATTTTATCTCACCGGAATCTCTGCTTCGTTTGAGTCAACAGCTCTATCAACGAATGCCGTTGAAAGCGTACATCATCGGTATTCCTGCCTCGCAGTTTGAATTCAGTGAAGAACTTTCGGAATCGACGAAGAAAGCAGTTGAGGAAAGTGTCATACTGGCGGAATCTCTATTGCCCTCCGAGAATTTAAAGGACTAAAGTTACTGCTGTAACTTTCAGAGAAAAAGTACCACACGCCTCTACAGTATCCTTTGGTTATTAACGTTTGCCTCTCTGCACTCCCGAATCTCGAGTTCCATTGTTATTATTATCATTCCTTGTCGGCGCAGGATTCGAAATGGCAGGACCTCGTCCTGTTTGTATTGGCCGGCGATCATTCGAATTCGGTGGTGTTGAAGATGGGCTATCGGAGACATACGTGGCTGGTAGTAAATATTGTGGAGGCTGCGGTATATGTTCCGGAACCGAGTTTGGATAATAGACTTGAATATATTCAAGAGCTGGCTGAGTGATAGAAGCGGGTTCAACAGAAGCATTTTCCGTGGAATCTTCCACAAGAAGAACCGTATAGCATCCAAGAAATAAGAAAATTGTACCAAGAAGAAACATAAAGACTAATTTCGATTTCATGTGAGCCGTCCTTCATTCATCTCTTAATCGTAATTCTTATTAAAAGATACTATATATATGCCAAAGTACATATTCGATTTTTGGGAAATTTAAGGATCTATAAATGTAAATTGACTTTTTAAAACAACATTGGTGGATGGAATTTAGGACAGAAATTATCGGTGAGAAAATGACTCTTATGGATGTTGTTCAGTCTCCCGGTCAAACGAAGCAATGGTTTTAACTTCTTACCATTGAGATTCAAATCCCTTTTGCATAACTTCTTAGCAGATGCTACGCCAAAAGATCATGCACGGCGGGCAAGTCGGTGGATAAAAGGAAAGGATACGTAATCGCGAAGCAATAGCTTCGTGGGACAGGAAATTGTAGCCGACCCGAGTTGGCCGGTAGATGTTCTCCCGAACAGAAATGGTGATAACATTCAATGGATGAAGAAATAAAGATTGCGGAGGGAAAATCCTCGTAGGGACGTATAGCCATACGTCCCTACAAAAGCAAAACCATTGCGCGCGAAATTATTCCCGTACAAACAAGAATCTGATGATCAATAGGACTGAAAAGAAAAAAGAAATATGACAATTCTAATGGTGAAAAGAATATTCATGGAGAGCTCAAGTTATGACTGACAAACTCAGTATAGATAAAACTAAAACAGCTTTGGTGATTATTGACCTTCAGAAGGGTGTCGTGGGGAGACCATGCCAACCTTACGAGTCGAGTTTCGTCGTCAAACATGCTTCCGGTCTCGCTAAAGCTTTCAGAAAAAATCGGATGCCGGTATTTCTCGTGAGGGTTACACCATCGGGTGATATGAAAGACGGACTCAAGCCAATCGCCGATATTCCAGCTCAAACTGTTTCTTCCGGAAGGACGCCGGATTGGGCTGAGATAATTCCCGAGCTTGGTCCAGAATCGAGTGATTTTATAATTACCAAGCGTCAATGGGGCGCTTTCTATGGAACTGAATTAGATCTTCAATTACGGAGGCGGAACATTGACACTATAGTTTTGTGCGGTATTTCCACGAACATTGGAGTGGAAAGCACTGCTCGATTTGCTTATGAATATGGATATCAGCAGATATTCGTTGAGGACGCCATGACATCCGGCCGTTCAAGAGACGAACATGACAATACTGTCAAGAATATTTTTCCAAGAATGGGCCGCGTCCGAAAAACTGAAGATATTTTAGCCGAGCTGGCTTAAACATATATCTAAAACAGGTTTCAACGTTGTAAGAGCCGGAGGTCAGCGACCTCGTTGAATGCGTGTACAATTTTGTTACACGCTTTATGTAGTAGTTACTGGCCTCCGGCTGCCCAGTAAGACGGCGGACAAGTCGGTGGATAAAAGGAAAAGCTGAATCCCCTGCCTTCGGCTCCTCCCTTTATTGAAGGTGAGATATGGGGGGTTGGGAAAAATCGACGATCTTTCATAGATTGTAATAAAGAAATTATGAACGTATCTCAAAAGTATAATTTTTAAGGAGTTACCATGCGAACATCTCTCTTCATTCTTACGGCACTCATTTGTCTTTCGACAGCGAGTCCTGCACAACCCTCCGACGCGGCCGTCGCCATTTACGAAAGTACGCTCGACGGCTTTCTGAACGCGGTCGGGCCCATCAGCGGCAAAGGTAATTATAACACGCTCGGAATGCAGGGAGAGTATACATGGACTCTCCGCAATGCCCGGATCGAATTGCGTCCGAAACAGGCGCGATTCATTGCCGATGCAGACATCCACGTCGGGTCGCTATCCTATGGCTCAATAGCGTCCGGGAATGTCGAGGTCCTCTTTCACCCGGAATCGAACAGAATCTCGGTCAAAGTTCTACAGGCAACCTTCGAAGTGTATATTAAAATTTTCGGAAAGAAAATCCATATCACAAACATCGATGCTGCGAGGTATTATAAGCCGGAATTCGAATTCTCAGGCCCGCAGCCGATTCAAGCAAGTGTCGACGTCGCGCTTCCGGACGGAAGTAAGAAAACGATTTTTATCAAACCGGTCGCCCAGAACCTCGCCATCGAACAGGAACGGATCGTCGTGTCCTCAAAACTGGCGTTTGCCGATCATCCGATGCCCGAAGAACACGAACATCACTAAGACCCTAAACTCAGCGGCCGTCAATTAGGTGACGACTCGACGCGGAGAACCAGATGATGGAACCCTTTCCACTAAACTGCCCCTCCTGCGGCGAGGCCGTAGAGCTGGACGCCGATGAGGGCGGGGGAAGCCGCCAGTCCTTTGTGCAGGACTGCCCGGTGTGTTGTCGACCGTGGCAGGTCGAGGTTAAGCTCGATCAGGAAGACGGCTGGAATGCGACACTGCGAAAGGAGGATGAGTAAGTGCTATCTTGTCCGCTTATTGCAAAAGACGGCGAACAAGACGACGCCGGCTACAGATGTACTGGATTTTTACAAAAGAGCTCTGTTCATTTCTTTGTAAAGTATCATGGAACTGTAAAGAAGAGGAAAGTGTTTTGGAGAGTGCAATGTCGACGCAACGTAAATATACATTTGGCCCAGTTCCTTCGCGGAGATTAGGATTGTCGCTCGGAGTCGATGTTATTCCGAAAAAACTGTGCACTCTCGATTGTGTATACTGCGAAGTCGGAGTGACCGATAAGCGCGGACTTGCGAGAAAAGAATATTTTCTTGCGAAAGAAATCCTTGCTGAAGTGAAAGAAGTCATTGCGGAATATCCGAATCTCGATCACATCACCATTTCCGGTTCCGGTGAGCCAACGCTGAACTCCAAGATCGGCGATATCATTCGCGGTATCAAACAAATGACGAGCGTACCGGTTGCCGTTCTCACGAATGGAACATTGCTGGATGATCCTGCTGTTCGTCGTGATCTGATGGGTGCCGATATCGTCTCGCCTTCGCTGGATGCAGTGACACCGGAAGTGTTCGAAAAAGTCGACCGGCCCAATCCGAAACTTCGTATCGACACTATCATCGAAGGCATTAGAAAATTCCGGCGGGAATACCGCGGCAGAATGTGGATGGAAATTCTCTTTGTCGCTGGTATCAATGATCAAGACGATGAAGTTTACAAAATGAAGCAGGTGATCGATGAGATTCAGCCGGAGAAAGTTCACCTCAATACGGTTATTCGTCCGCCGGCGTATTCATTTGCCCGACCAACGAGTCAAGAACGTCTAAGGGAAATCCAAAAAATATTGGGTAATCGAACCGAAATTGTCGGCATCTTCAAAGAAACGCATACAACGCAAGCGCATACGACCGACGGGCAAGCGATTCTTGCGCTCCTGAAACGCCGTGCAATGACTGTCGATCAGATGACTGTTTCGTTAGAAATGAAGAAGGAAGAAATCGTTGGATCGCTCGATCAATTGCTGCAAGGAAAATTTATTAAGACATACACCTTCAACGGGGAAGAATATTTTCAAGCTCAATAGAAGTTAAATCATATAACAGGTTTACTATCAAGCAAATTAGTACAGACGCATGAACGAGTCTCAGCCAGAAGTAGTATGACCTCTGAGATCATGCCAACTTCGCTTTTTTTTTCTATTTAATCCTCTCTATTTGCTGTCCAAGAAAATTGGCAATGTTTACTGCTTCGTGGGCAGCGGGGAGTACTTGTTTCACGCCAAATATTTTGATCATTACTTCTGAACTGGTAATAAATGCTTGTGAGGTCGATATTTTCATGAATGAAATGATGGCAGCACGTAATTGTTCATTGCTCAGCAATGTAAGAGTTTTCTTTTCATTTTCTGTTACAACCAGAACAATACGGTCAAACTCCGGATAGCTTGTACCGAAGCTTGGAGATGAAAGAGCAGATCTTCGCTGGATACTAATATGAAATGGGATCGTATGAGGCATGGATACAACGATCATTGTATGCGCCGAATCGACGGCTGTTGGTATTGCACCAGTTCCTCTGAACGACCCAGGATTTCGACTTCCGCGAGATTTCCCTCCGAAGATCTTAATCGGCAATCCGGAAACCTGACCTCGAACTGCATACCAAACGGTATCTAACTGAGGATGGCCACCAATATAAGGTACGAGTTTCAATGCTTCCTGTACCGGAGTAATTGCATTGACCACGCGACGTCTTCCTCGTGATTTCATCCATACTATAAGAACGATGAACACGATTATGATCCCTGCAATGACTGCCACGAGAGTAAAATCTTCATCCATGAGAATGCTCCTCTTCAAGGTGATTCATCGGATAGAATTTAATCAATTGTTGTGGAAAAAAGAAATGCAGAAGTTGTTATGTACTAGTTTTCTTTTGTGGTTGTACAACCAAATACCATGGAGATTGGATCAATAATCGCAGCTATAAAATCATTTATTCAATGAAAGGCATAGAAACTTACAAACCGAGAAATTGTACTGCTATTCCGCAAAGAAGAATAGAGACGCCTGCAAGTGCATGGGTGTATCGCTCGAACTGCCCGGTGGGAAGTAAGCGTAAACCTGCGATAGAGCCAAGAACAACCGTGAGCATTGTTCCGATGGTAATGATACCGAAGACAACGCTGACGATGACAACGTTGAAAGTATGTCCTTGAGCCGCTGGGTACATAAGAATAGGAATTAACGGTTCGCATGGCCCTAAGACAAATATGATAAATAGAATCCATGGTGTCATACTTGGACTTTCGGTTTTCTCGTGCACGTGTGTATGTTCATCCGAATGCACATGTGTATGATCATGAACATGGCCGTCGCTGTGCGGGTGCCAATGCGTATGCGGCTTATTCCGATATGCACGTCGAATGCCCCAGATGCTGTAAATGAGACCGAATGCGATCACAATCCATCCGGCAATGTTTCCTCGGATGGACTCGAGCGATTGTAAATGTGCGACGGCAATACCGAACCCAATGCCGACGAAACCAAGAATGATCGAACTGCCGACATGCCCGATACCGCAGAGGATCGTGATCCATGTCGTTTTGATGGTCGACCATTTGCCTGCTTTTGACATGACAATGAACGGCACGTAATGATCCGGACCGAAGAGCGTATGTAAGAACGCGACGGATACGGCGGTGAGAAGAAGTATAACAAGCTCTTGTGTCATAATGTTCTATAGGTAAGATAAGAAAAAAAGAACGATTTGTCATTCCGATCCCGACAGAGTCGGAACTCCTTCAGAATGAAGGATAGAACGTATCACGTATAGTAGCAAATGTAAGAAACATCTGTGTCCGCTTCCACGTCAAAAGATGAATTTGCAGGAACGACCCACTCGGCGTTCCTCCCCATTGCTTTCCAGTTCTGTTTGGGAAGTTTTACCTTGAGTGTCCCTGAGGTGACGATCATGCGCTCTTCGGAGGATGTAGAAAATGTAAACTTGCCCTGTGAAATGACTCCGACAGTGGCATTTCCCTCTTCCGTAGTGAATCTAAGACTTTGTACTTTACCGTCAAAATAGACATTGTGTTTCATGGTTGCTCCATTACATGTAATTTGATAAAAACTATTGTGATGTCGGGTTTTCGGCCTGACACGAATCAAAATCTGGAAATCTTATTTGTGGTGTCAGGATTTTTGTCCTGACACTGCCATGGACGAGTGCAACACCAAAGGCTATTTCAAAATTTGCTTAATTGAGAATGTGCGATATGAAAGTTCTTCGTCGGCGATTTGCAGACTAATATCAACACTTATCAAAGTTGGGTAGCCAAAGCGAGCATCATATTGTATCATCAGCGATGCGACACTGTCGGAGTTGAAGGAATTCGCCAGCGTAAACAATTCATCCACAGTTTTATACCGCTGTGGTGCTTCTGCAAAAATGGATTTACCGTCTGACTCCCTGACGACATCAACAATAGCATTCTCTCTGACATATACTTGGCATGCTCCATCAGGCGGGCAGAAGCAATCTCTCCTTTGTTCGAGGACATAGTTTTTCAAACCGTATGCCTGCCAACGAGCGGAAGGATTATTAATGTTGCTATAGTTCTCGACGATTTGTCCGGTAAGGTACTTAACATCTGTCCCGGCATCTTTGCATGCCGAAAGGAAAATCAATACTGCAAAACAAAGGAGATGAAAGATTGTGCGTCTCATATTATGCACTCCTTCATGAAGATAAGAAAAAAATCTGGAGATCTCATTTATGGTATCAGAATTTTTGTCCTGATACCACAATGGTCAACATCAATAATCTCACCAAATAAACATTCATGATTATGCAAACAGATGGTAACGCAGTATTCATGAAAAGAAGTCATACTCCTTGAGTCGAATAGACTTTCGTTGGTACTTGCAGTAGGGACATTCAATTGAAGTTCCCAACAACGCGACTATCAAATTCTGCAAACTTTATAGATTTCTATCTTAAAACTGCGAATTCCGTTTGTAGTTCTGGACATTTTTTGCGAAATTGAATGAAAATTGACTCTGGAAGACGGAACAATTCTTGCCTGAGAAGATTAACTGTGAACATTTTCATCAACGAATAAAAGAGAAAAATACAATGTCAGACGCGAAGAATGGACGAATAAAAGTCACGATTGATGGCAACGAGGCCGCCGCCTATGTTGCCCATAAACTCAACGAGGTTATAGCAATTTACCCCATCACACCTTCGTCAAATATGGGCGAATGGGCAGACGAATGGTCAGCATTAGGACGCAAGAACCTGTGGGGCACAATTCCTCAAATAGTCGAAATGCAGAGCGAAGGCGGCGCCGCCGGAGCAGTTCACGGTGCATTACAGGCCGGAGCGCTTTCCTGCACCTTCACGGCTTCGCAAGGTCTGCTCCTGATGATCCCCAATATGTTTAAGATTGCCGGTGAACTCACTTCGACAGTCTTTCATATAGCCGCACGAACAGTTGCAACTCATGCGTTATCGATTTTCGGAGATCATAGTGATGTAATGGCGACGCGCGCAACCGGTTGGGCAATGCTCGCAGCAAACTCTGTGCAGGAGACAATGGACCTTGCACTCATCGCGTATGCATCAACGTTCGAATCACGCGTGCCGTTTATCCATTTCTTTGACGGCTTCCGCACCTCGCATGAAGTAATGAAGATCGAGCAATTGAGTGATGCCGATATGAAAGCAATGATCGACGACGAATTGATCCAGAAGCTTCGTGAACGCGCACTTACACCGGAACACCCGGTGCTTCGAGGTTCTGCACAGAATCCCGATGTATTTTTTCAAGCGCGTGAAGCGGCAAACCTCTATTATACTGCGGTTCCCGGCATTGTACAGAAAGTTATGGACAAGTTTAAACAGGTCGTTGGCCGCGAATACAAACTCTTCGATTACGTCGGTGCACCCGATGCCGATCGCGTCATTGTCATGATGGGCTCCGGTGCCGAAACAGCACACGAGACTGTTGAATATCTTACCGAGAAAGGTGAGAAGGTCGGCCTGCTGAAAGTCCGGTTGTGTCGTCCGTTCTCTATAGAACATTTTGTGAAAGCGCTTCCAGCCACAGTAAAAAATATTTCGGTGCTGGACCGCACGAAAGAATCCGGTTCCACCGGCGAACCGATGTACTTAGATGTCGTAACGGCGTTGAGCGAGACCTTTGCCGCCAGTAAAGCTCCGTCCAAAGTAATGCCGCGTGTTATCGGCGGACGATATGGTTTGTCGTCCAAAGAGTTCACACCGACGATGGTGAAGGCGGTCTTTGATGAAATGAAAAAACCTCAGCCGAAGAATCACTTTACGGTCGGAATCAATGATGATGTTTCACACACAAGCTTGACGTATGATCCAGACTTCAGCGTCGAACGAGACGATGTGGTTCGCGCTATCTTCTATGGTTTGGGTGCAGACGGAACGGTCGGTGCCAATAAGAACTCCATCAAAATTATCGGTGAAGATACGGATAACTACGCACAGGGGTATTTTGTGTACGACTCGAAAAAATCCGGCTCCACAACAACATCACACTTGCGTTTCGGACCGCGTCCGATCCATTCCATCTATCTCATCGACCGCGCCAGCTTCGTTGCGTGTCACCAGTGGTTCTTCCTTGAAAAATTTGATGTGCTGCAGGCGGCAATTCCAGGAAGTACATTCCTCTTGAACAGTCTCTATGGGAAGGATGAAGTTTGGGATCGCCTGCCACGCCACATTCAAAAGCAGCTTATCGATAAAAAAATGAAATTGTATGTCATCGATGCATATGAGGTGGCAAAGAAAACAGGCATGGGCAGCCGCGTGAATACGATAATGCAAACATGCTTCTTCGCCATTTCCGGTGTTCTGCCGAAAGATGAAGCAATCAAAGCCATCAAGTATTCAATTCAAAAAACGTACGGAAGAAAAGGCGAAACAGTTGTTCAGAAAAACTACGAGGCGGTCGATCAGACGCTGGCGAATTTATTTGAAGTAAAAATTCCATCGAGTGTAACGAGCAAGATCGAAATGCCGCCGGTTGTTTCAGACAAGGCGCCTGATTTTGTTAAAAAAGTTACTGCGATGATTATTGCCGGCAATGGCGAACTGCTTCCGGTTTCTGCAATGCCGGTGGATGGCACATTCCCGACAGGGACCGCACAATGGGAAAAACGAAACATCGCTCTCGAAATTCCTGTGTGGGAAACAGATATTTGCATTCAATGTAATAAATGTGCAATGGTATGTCCGCATGCAGCAATCCGTACGAAAGTGTACGATTCCGCGAAACTGGCGTCAGCTCCCACAACCTACAAGTCAATGGATTACAAAGGTTCTGAGTATAAAGGCATGAAGTACACGATACAGGTTGCACCGGAAGATTGCACCGGATGTACTTTGTGCGTAGAAGTCTGCCCGGCGAAGAATAAGAAGGAAGCCAAAGTGAAGGCGATTAACATGAAGCCACAGCCGCCTCTTCGCGAGCAGGAGAAAGCGAATTACGAATTCTTCCTCGCTTTGCCCGAAGTCGATCGCCGTAATGTGAAGGCCGATTCCGTAAAGGGATCGCAATTCTTTCTACCGTTGTTTGAGTACAGCGGCGCATGCTCGGGATGCGGTGAAACCCCGTACATAAAACTTGCAAGCCAGTTATTTGGTGACCGCATGCTTGTTGCAAATGCAACCGGCTGCACTTCCATTTATGGCGGCAATCTCCCAACAACACCGTGGACAAAGAACAGCGACCAGCGCGGCCCGGCGTGGTCAAACTCATTGTTCGAAGACAATGCAGAGTTCGGACTTGGTATGCGCTTAACCGTTGACAAGCTGAATGAAATGGCGAAAGAATATGTGACACAGCTTTCGACCGATATCGGTGTCGATCTCGCAACGGCACTCATCGATGCTGTTCAAAGAGACGAAGCGACTATTTATGAGCAGCGCGAACGAGTGAAAATTTTAAAAGATAAGTTGGCAGCCATTAAAAAACCCGAAGCGAAGCTTTTATTGAGTATCGCAGACAATCTCGTGAAACGCAGCGTGTGGATTATGGGCGGCGACGGCTGGGCGTACGATATCGGTTACGGTGGATTAGATCACGTGCTTGCTTCCGGAAAAAATGTGAACGTTCTCGTTCTTGATACGGAAGTGTACTCCAATACCGGCGGTCAGATGTCGAAATCTACAAATCGCGGTGCCGTTGCAAAATTTGCTGCAGCCGGCAAACCGACTGCCAAGAAAAATCTTGGTTTAATGGCAATGATGTACAATAATGTGTACGTTGCCCGTGTGGCGATGGGTGCAAATGATGCGCAAACAGTACGTGCCTTTATTGAAGCAGAAGCATATGATGGGCCGTCGATCATTATCGCGTATTCACACTGCATCGCGCATGGAATCGACATGGCACGCGGAATGACGAATCAGAAAGTGGCGGTCGAGACCGGATATTTTCCGCTC
Source organism: Bacteroidota bacterium (assembly GCA_050013655.1). Taxonomy (GTDB): domain Bacteria; phylum Bacteroidota; class Ignavibacteria; order UBA10030; family UBA10030; genus Fen-1298. The sequence goes on from JBEKEV010000001.1 coordinate 624,446, forward strand.
TTCCGGTACAATCCGGAATTAATAAAGGAAGGAAAAAATCCGTTCAAGCTCGATTCGAAAGCACCGAAAGGAGCACTCTCCGAATTCACATCGTTGGAAACACGCTTCAATGTGCTGACGAAGAGCAATCCAGATCGTGCAAAAGAATTGCTGAAGTTAGCAGAAAGAGATGTCAAAGTACGTTGGGCAATATACGAGCAGTTCGCACATGAAGGCAGTGATGTGCAAAAACCAGCTTCGAATTGATTTGGAGTACTTAACATAATGAAATTAATGATGCTCAGGTCGCTCCGGAATCTTCGGGGCGGCATCTGAGGTTCATCATACATGCATGAGTGTTACGGGTCATCCCAAAACTGTGAGGAGTGGAACACATGGAACTATCAACAACCTATCTTGGGCTGAAATTAAAAAATCCCATCGTTGCATCAGCGAGTCCGTTGTCGCGTTCCATGGATTCGATGCACCAGCTGGAAGATGCAGGCGCATCGGCCATTGTGATGCATTCGCTCTTTGAAGAGCAGATTACTCACGAAGCCGCATCGATGGATCACTACAAGTCGTATGGAACAGAAAGTTTTGCCGAAGCGCTAACATATTTTCCCGATACCGCCGATTATCATTTTGCACCGGAAGAATATTTAGAACTCGTTGCGAAAGCAGCAAACAAATTAGAAATCCCCATTATTGCAAGTATGAACGGTATTACTCCGGGCGGCTGGACAAGCTATGCAAAAAAGATGGCGGAAGCGGGAGCCTCGGCGTTGGAATTGAATGTCTATTATCTACCTACCGACGGAACCATAGCCAGCGTGGACGTTGAGAATCGTTATTCGGATGTATTGAAGGAAGTGCGCAGTGCGGTGAAGATTCCGGTTGCCGTGAAATTAAGCCCGTTTTTCAGTTCGATTCCGAATGTCGCGCAGCGTCTTGTGAGTGAAGGCGCTGATGGCTTAGTGCTCTTCAACCGGTTCTATCAACCTGATATCGATCTGGAAGAACTGGATGTGAAGCCGGGCGTCGAACTGAGCAATTCCTATGCAAATCGTCTGCCAATGCGCTGGATTGGAATTTTATTTGGAAAAATAAAAGCAAGCCTTGCAGCAACAAGCGGTGTCCACACGGCTGAAGATGTACTGAAGTTAACGATGGTGGGTGCAGATGTGACAATGATGTGTTCGGCATTGTTAATGCATGGCCCGGAATATATCGGCAAAGTATTGAAAGATCTTGAACGCTGGATGCAGGAGCATGAGTACGAATCCATCGAGCAGATGAAAGGAAGTCTGAGCCATAAATCTATTGCCGACCCTTCTGCATATGAGCGTGCAAATTATATGAAAGCGCTCAATCGTTACAAGCTTCTTGCATAGGAACCGAATCCTCTTTCTCTGTGTTTAGGGAAGAGGATCGACATGAAAAGGTCTACAGAGAATCAAATGAAAAAAAAGATCCTGGTGAATGCGCTTAGCAAGAACCTGGAGAAAATGTCTAAATCTCCATGGGTGCGTTCTCTCAAAGATGGAAAAGATTTTATCTGTCCCTATTGTGATCAACCGGTAAAACCATGTAAATCGAACCCATCTGCGATGTGCGAAAAGATGCTCCGTGCTGGATCGGAAGGGAAACAAATTGAAGAAGCGCTGAAAGACTGCGACGAAAATAAGTATGGCGTATGTCTTTCTTGCGGTAAAGATATTTCGACAGCGCATCTGATGAAGCACCCAACAGCCGAACTGTGTACTCACTGTGTCCGCAAAGGACACAAAACAGGGAAGAAAAAAACAACGCACGCTTGATCGTTGTTTTCATATCTGCAGCCACGTAATGAATCAATATGCCCCTTATTGACGATCATCTTCTTTCTATTCTGAAACAATTCGACCGGCCGGGCCCACGATACACTAGTTATCCTACAGCGCCGATATTCTCTGCCGAGTACACGCCACAGCGATTTGAAGATGATCTCATCGAAAATAACCGCAACAGCTCTGCTCCCGTATCGCTGTATTTGCATATTCCGTTTTGCGATACGTTATGTTACTTCTGCGGCTGCAACACGATCATCACACGCAATCGTGAAAAAATATCCGAGTACCTTATTGTACTCAAAAAAGAAATTGACAGCACAACTTCATTCATTTCGAAGAAGCGAAACGTTGTTCAGATGGCGTGGGGAGGCGGGACACCATCGTATCTCTCGCCGGAAGAAATTCGTGATCTTGCGAACTATATTCGAGAGAGATTCACATTCGCTTCTGATGCCGAGATCAGCGTTGAGATCGATCCTCGCGAATTGACATTTGATCATTTAAAAGCCTTTGTCGATGGCGGCGCCAATCGGTTCAGTATCGGTGTGCAAGATTTTAACGACGAAGTTCAGGCCGCAGTAAACCGCATCCAGCCGGAATCACTCTCACATCAAGTATTTCAATGGTTGCGCGAACTTGGAATCAAGAGCATCAACATTGATTTGATTTATGGGTTACCGCTGCAAACGGTGGAGTCGTTCAAGGTAACACTCGACAAAGTGATTGAGCTTTCGCCGGAACGCATTGCCGTTTTTAACTTTGCATATGTACCATGGATGAAGCAGCACCAAAAGCTCCTTCATCAGGATCAATTACCGACAGCTGAAAACAAATTATACCTCCTGCAGCTTACCATCAACACATTGATAAACGCTGGATATGTGTATGTTGGAATGGATCACTTTGCCAAACCGACCGATGAATTGGCACGTGAGCAGAAGAATAAAAACCTCAATCGTAACTTTCAAGGGTATTCCACGAAAGCCGGCGCGGATTTATTCGGCTTTGGCATGTCTGCGATTTCGCATTTCGGAGCGGTGTATGCACAGAACGCGAAAGACCTACCTTCATATTATGAAGCGATCAACAACGGACGATTTTCCACCAATCTTGGTTACAAAATGACGCAAGACGATGAACTTCGCAAATTTGTGATTATGCGATTGATGTGCGATCTGGAATTGGATAAACGAACCATCGAAAGGCGATTCGGGATAGTATTCGATGAATATTTTGCGGATGCGCTTGTGAAGATTAAGGAATTTCTACCGCTGAATTTGCTTGCGCTGGAAGCGGATCGCATCGTCATCCTCGAAGCGGGACGCTTTGTTCTTCGCAATATTGCAATGTGTTTCGATGCCTACCTGCCCAAGATGACGAAGGAAAAACCGATTTTCTCACGCACCGTGTAGCTAAGAGAACCTTGACAAGGATCTCTTGGTTAAGACTTAGAAAACCTTGTCAAGGTTTCTACGAAGCCTCTCCTTACTTCACTGCATCGACCGCTTTCTTTACGGCGGTTTCGATCAGTGCCATGTCCGGTTTCTTGACGAAATTTTCCTTCATCAACAGATTTAAAATATCACGCGATTCCTTGATCTCACGAAGCGTTGTATCATACACCTCTTGATGGCTCAGTTGAATTCGTGCAACACCCTGCTTCACAGCCTGTGTGGCAACGTCAGCGGCTTCTTGTGCAAATAATTCGGTTTCTTCCATCGTCGGCATGATGAAATCAGGATTGAGTCCTTTCTTCTTTGCGAAATTTGCGATTGAGTACGCGGCTGTAATTGCCATTTCATCTGTAATCTTGCGTGCACGCACCATCAGAGCGCCTTTGAGAATGCCGGGGAAACCCATCGAATTGTTAACTTGATTTGGGAAATCGCCGCGCCCGGTAGCAATGATGTATGCACCGGCTTCTTTTGCAGCGTACGGGTAAATTTCCGGTACTGGATTCGCGCACGCGAAGATGATCGACTTCTTTGCCATTTTCTGTATCCAAGACGTCTTAATAACGTCTGGTCCGGGTCTGCTCAATGCAATCAGTACATCGGCTCCAGTCAGTGCAGTTTCGATGCCTTCAATGCAGGATGGATTAGTCGCTTGGCAAATTTCCCACTTGCGGTAGAATGCTTTGTCTACCTCGATGTCTTTACGCTTCTTATTGAGTGAACCTTTGGTATCGAACATAACCACTTTACCGGGATCGGCGCCATCCTTGAGAATCAATCTTGCGATGGTGGTGTTTGATGCGCCCGCGCCATAGAAGACGATCTTCACATTCTTCATTTCCTTATCAGCAACACGCAGAGCATTGATCAATCCGGCAAGAGTCACGCTGCCCGTGCCCTGAGCATCGTCATGCCACACGGGGATGTTGCATTCCTCGCGCAATGTATCGAGCACTTTAAAGCAATTGGGCTGGGAAATATCCTCGAGGTTCACAGCTCCGAAACTCGGTTCCAGCATTTTTACAAACTCGATAATCTTATCCGGGTCATGTTCTCCTTTTGCGTTTTTCGAGTCGATACAGAGAGCAACACCGTCGACACCGCCGAGATATTTCATAAGAAACGCCTTTCCTTCCATCACACCTAAACCGCCGGAAGGCGTGCAATCGCCGTCGCCAAGAACGCGCGTGGAATCCGAAACGATAGCAACAAGGTTCCCCCGGTTTGTGAGTTCAAACGAAGCGTCGTTGTTGTCGCGAATAGTGGTTGAGATTTTAGAAACGCCGGGAGTGTACCAAACATTAAACCAATTGAAACCATAAATCCCTGCCTTAGGCACTGTGGCCATCTTGCCTCCGTAGAATTTATGGCACGAAAGTGAAAGTTCCTTTAAGAAGATAGTTTTCGCTTTTGCTTTCTGCTCTTCGGTGAAATTTTCGGGAAAGAAATTGTTCAAATCTTTGAGAGTCAAATCGAAGTTCTGCATTCCATTCTCCGGTTATTGTATTGAGTAAGTTCAATATTGTAAAGTTACTTTAGCTGTTTTTCCTTCCATATTCAAGCGATTGTGACAAGTTCTTCAAAAATTATACCAACATTGTGTTGGAATATTCTACAATCAGAGAAATCAAAGACGATGTACATATCTTACGTTTGCCTATGTCGGATATCTGTATTCATGCAAATTGTCGGTAAAACTTGGCAGTGCAATAGCAAGTGGACTGATGTTGTTAGATATTCGATGGCTTGTGTATTTCATGATGCTGAGTTCTGAATATTATTGTAAAATAATAATGGCAATGGCTGGAGAAGCGCGGTGTATTGCGAAGTACTCTTTCAATGTGCTCAGAACGAAGTTCTGCGGAGCAGATTGCGAAAATAACTTCGTAGGAACAGGATAATTTATTAAAAAATATTTTTCCGCTTTCAGGAATTCCATCAAAATATCTTCTTAAAAGTGCTAAGCAATCCCTTTTTCCTTCTGAAATCTTGCAATTAAGTCTTTATGTCGTAAATTACTGATGTGGCACAATACTTGAACCACGACGAGTATATCATTATGCGATTCCCTCCTTGGTCATCGCACAAGTGCTTTTCACGAGGAGAATATATATGATTCGAGGAACGATTATCGTTGCCACGGATATTTGTAAAGCATGTGAACTGTGCATTACGGCTTGCCCGCAAGATTGTTTGGAGATGTCGCCCAATCTCAATGTAAAAAGTTATCACTATGTTCAGTTAAAGAACGATACGTGCACCGGTTGTGTGAATTGCGCTATCGTCTGTCCGGATAGTGCAATTACGGTGTATCGTCAAGTAAAGACGAAGCCAAAAGGTACAACAGTTTGAAACGAACAATCAATTCATCAAATGTGAATAATCATGGCAAACGAAAAAGGGACTTCTGAAACTCGGTTGATGAAAGGTAATGAAGCTCTTGCCGAAGCAGCATTCAGAGCGGGGATGCAGGCGTACTTCGGATATCCTATTACACCGCAATCGGAAGTGTTAGAATATCTTGCGGCGCAGGCGCCGAACCATCCGAATGTCGTCATTCTCCAGGCGGAAAGTGAATTAGCGGCAATCAATATGGTTCATGGTGCAGCGGGTGCAGGTGCGCGTGCCATGATTTCATCTTCTAGTCCCGGCATAAGTCTGATGCAGGAATGCCTTTCGTATATGACATCGGCGCAGCTGCCGGCGTTGATTGTCAATGTACAGCGCGGCGGCCCCGGTCTTGGTACAATTCAACCGTCGCAGGGAGATTACTTCCAGGCAGTAAAAGGCGGCGGTCACGGTGATTATCATCTCATCGTTCTCGCGCCCGCATCTGTGCAAGAAATGGTGGACTTTGTGTTTGATGCATTTCGTTTGAGCGAGAAGTACCGTAATCCGGCTATGATTCTTGCAGATGGTGCACTCGGTCAGATGATGGAAAAAGTGACTCTTCCTGCGGCGGGATCGCTGCCGAAGATGGACGCGCCGTGGGCAACAACAGGCAAACGACACACACGTGAGAGGAACATAATCACTTCACTATTCATTCAGCCTGAACGAATGGAAAAACTCAATTTGATATTGCAGGCAAAGTACAGTCAAATGCAGAAAGAAGTACGCTGGGAAGAAATTCGTACGGAAGATGCAGGCATTGTGCTCGTTGCTTTTGGCCTTACCTCCCGCATTTGTGAGAAGACAGTAGATCTTGCCCGTGAAAAAGGATTGAAGGTCGGACTCCTGCGGCCGATCACTCTCTATCCGTTTCCAACAAGCGCCATTGCAAAGTTAGCGAAAAGTGCACAAGCATTTCTTACAGTCGAAATGAATGCCGGTCAGATGGTTGAAGATGTGCGGCTTGCTGTTGATGGAAAACGGCCGGTAGATTTCTATGGTCGGATGGGTGGTATGATCCCATCGCCTGAAGAAGTGTTGATGCACGTGGAATCGATCGCTGAGAAACTTCAAGCGGTCCCGGCATAAAAGGATTAAAGATATGGAACCTGTAGCAAACATTGACGGCATGGAAGTCGTTTACAAAAAACCGCACACGCTTACCGATACACCAATGCACTATTGCCCCGGCTGTAGTCATGGCGTGGTACATAAAATTTTAATGGAAGTGATAGATGAATTAGGCATTCAAGAAGAAACGATCGGTGTGGCACCGGTGGGATGTTCAGTCTTTGCATATGAGTATATGAACATCGACATGCAAGAAGCTGCGCACGGACGCGCAAGCGCTGTGGCGACCGGCATCAAGCGTGTACTTCCTAATAAATATGTTTTCTCGTATCAAGGCGACGGTGATCTTGCGGCCATCGGGACAGGGGAAACTATACACACGGTAAATCGCGGGGAAAATATTTTGATGCTTTTCATCAACAACGGAATCTACGGCATGACAGGCGGACAAATGGCTCCGACCTCACTCATTGGCATGAAGACTACCACATCGCCATTCGGACGCGAAGCATCAAAGATGGGCAATCCGCTGAAGATTACTGAATTACTTGCGCAGCTTCCCGGCGCGTATTTCGTCGCACGCCATGCAGTACACAATACTTCCGCCGTGCGCAAAATCAAGAAAGCAATCGAAACATCGTTCAAGTATCAAAAATTAAATAAGGGAACATGTTTTATTGAGGTAGTTTCCAATTGTCCATCCGGATGGAAAATGACACCGGTGGAATCCAACGAATGGTTGGAGAAGAACATGTTTCCGTTCTATCCCCTTGGTGATATCAAAGTACCGAAATCATAGTAAGATAGAATGGAGTCCTGTCTAAGAAAATTGCAGGAGTGAAGAATGAAGAGCGCGCACGAAATTATCATAGCAGGATTTGGCGGTCAAGGTGTTCTCTCGATGGGACAAATTATTGCCTATGCTGCAATGAAAGAAGGCAAAGAAGTAAGCTGGATGCCGTCCTATGGACCGGAGATGCGCGGCGGCACGGCAAACTGCATCGTCATCGTGTCAGATTCGCGCATTAGTTCACCCATCATCACAAAATTTGATACTGCGATTCTCCTGAATCAACCTTCCCTGGAAAAATTTGAGTCCGCAGTGAAGCCGGGTGGATTGTTGATCTATGAGAAATCCAGTATCATTCATCCCCCGATAAGAGCAGATATAGAAATTTTGGGTATTCATGGATTAGAAGAGGCACAAAAACTGACGAGTAAGCAGGTGGCGAATATGGTACTGCTCGGTGCATTCCTGGACAGGCGTCCGATCGTACAGCCGGAACATGTTGTCAATGTTCTGCACAGTGTTTTGCCGGCACATCGACAGTATTTAATTCCGGTGAACGAACAAGCATTGATACGGGGAAAAGAATTATCCCGGGAAACAGCTTCGGAAATGGTGGAACGATGAATCAGATGGATGAAAAACAGTCTGCAATTCAAACGTGGAAAGAGCAGACAATGGAACCAAGCGGAATAGACTGCAATCACGACTGCCGCATTACATGCAAAATGCTGACAGAGGCAATGCGGAAAGAGGCGGAAATGATTCATTTCTATGAAACACTCATGACCGAATGTGATTATCCAGATCTAAACTCTTTCGTTCGAGAACTGCTTGAAGAAAAGAGCCGTATTGTATTGCACATTAACCAGAAATTGAATGAAATCCGTGCCCGTGGACAAGTAAACGAGGGGATTATTTCTAGCTTTGAGCCGGATGCAATTTAGTTTTTGATGGACTTTCTCGATCCGAGTTCGTATCATAGGACAGACACAGTACTGAGACGAGCTAGAATTTGACGCCAAAACAGCCCGATCGTACTCTTACTCGCGTCAAAGAAAGAGAAGGTGTGCGATGAAAGGAAAAGAACTTCAGCGTGTCAAAGCCGCCCTTTTATCGGAGTTAGATGTTACGCTCCAGAGATGCTGCCACCAGCGCCTCAAAGATATAGTGAATGATCTCCAAATTCGTTACGCCAACATTAAACCCGATTCTTCTCCGGACGAAATCTTCTCCGTGTTTCTTCAGAGCGGTGTACTGAATACAATGACTGCAGCGCCGATCATGCGTATGCGCGAATCGCTTGAACGCATTCGGATGGGAACATTCGGTCTCTGTGTTCTGTGCGGAAGAGAAATTTCAGCAAAATATCTTGAACAAAATCCAACAACGAAAGATTGTGTTTCATGTGACCGAGAGTCGCAGAGACTTATGCGTCCGGCAGGTTCGTGAACTACTGCAAAAAGTTTCTTGGAAGAGTTCTACTCAATACCTTCTTGCACTTCAAATAATCATTTCCTAATGTTGAGCACGTCGAATCAGAGCTAAAAGGAATATTCTCATGAACATAGGCATCTTGAAAGAAGTATTTCCATCAGAACGAAGGATCGCACTGACACCAGGTGGCGTACAGACACTCGTCGGTTTGGGTGCCACGGTCTATATCGAGCGGAATGCAGGGGCGCTGAGTTATTTCTCGGATGATGAATATCGCACAGCCGGCGGGACTATTGTTTATAGTCCTGAAGAGGTCATCAACCGTTCTGATATTGTTCTCAAAGTTGCTCCGCCCACAGAGAGTGAACTGAATTTTCTTCATGATGGACAAACTCTTTTTTCTGCATTTCATTTGGCAATTTCCAAACGCAAAACGATAGAAACGCTTCTCAAAAAAAACATTACTGCTATCGCCCATGAACTGATCGAGAACGAACGGGGTGATCTGCCGATTGTCCAGACTATGTCGGAAATTGCAGGACAGATTTCGATTCAGATCGCAGCGCATTATCTGCAGACACGTGAAGGCGGCCGCGGTGTACTGTTAGGAAGTATTCCCGGTGTTCCTGCTGCCGATGTATTGATTCTTGGTGCAGGAACTGTCGGTCGAACTGCGGCACGTGTGGCACTTGGTCTTGGGGCAAAAGTGATGATCATCGATAAGAATATCAACCAGTTGCGCGAGGTGGAAAATCTCTTTCAATGGAGAGTCTCTACCGCTATTTCCGATCAATACAATATCGAATGTGCGGTACGTGAAGCCGACGTACTCATAGGAGCCGTTCTTCTGAAAGGCGAAAAGACGCCTCATTTAGTATCCGAAAACTTAGTGAAACAAATGAAACCCGGTTCTGTTATCGTCGATATCTCCATCGATCAAGGTGGATGTGTCGAAACGAGCCGACCGACAACATTGCTGGATCCAACGTATATCATGCATGGCATTGTACACTATTGTGTTCCGAATACTCCGGCATCTGTGCCGCGCACGGCAACTGTTGGATGGACGAACGTGCTTCTTCCATTCCTGCGTGAGGCGACTGAGCTGGGGATAGAAAAAGTTCTCCGATCTGATATCGGGCTTTCTAAAGGTGTTTGTACATTCCGTGGACAATGCACCAATGATGCGGCAGCAAAAGCGTTCGACCTCAAAGTAATGGACATTCAACAACTGCTCAAGTCATCGTCGACTACCAACCGCTAGGAATGAGTATGAACTGGCTTGATCAATACAAATCAAAAGTCGTATCCGTCGAAGATGCGGTACGTGTCGTCAAATCAAACGATCGGATTTTTTTAAGCGGCAATGCAGCAACACCTCTTCTTCTGACCAATGCACTTGCCAAACGTGCGTCGGAACTTTTTAATATCGAAGTCAATCATATCTTATTGTTGGGGAGCGATCCGCTTTCCGCGGTGGGAATGGCACAGCACTTTCGGCACAACTCGTTCTTTGTCGGTCCCGGGGATCGAGAGTCCATTGCAGAGGGAAATTCGGACTATGTACCTGTACATCTCTCTCAAATACCAGCACTCTTCCGTTCAGAATATATTCCTCTCGATGTCGCTTTGGTGCATCTCTCTCCGCCGGATACGCATGGGTTCATGAGTTTTGGCGCTGAATGCGGCGCATCGAAAGCGGCAGCAGAGAACGCAAAGATTGTCGTTGCGCAAGTCAATGAATGCATGCCGCGTACATTGGGCGATGTTTTTATTCATGTCTCTCGAGTGCATAAAATTGTAGAATGCTCTGTACCAATTATTGAAGGGAAGCAGGTCGCCGCATCGGATATCGAGGAAAAAATTGCCGATTACATTGCCCCAATGATTGAAGATGGCGCCACTCTGCAATTAGGAATCGGCGGCATTCCGGATGCCGTGCTGGCGCGCATCGAAGGAAAACAGCATTTAGGCATTCACACAGAAATGATTTCCGATGGAGTTGTGAATGGAATTGAAAAAGGAATCATTACCAGCCAAAAGAAAACACTTCATCCAGGAAAGGTTGTAGGGACGTTCGTATTAGGTTCTCAACAACTCTACGACTATGTTCACAACAATCCACTCTTTGAACTGCATCCGTGCGACTATACGAACAATCCGTTTATTATCGCACAGAATGAAAAAATGGTCTCGATCAATTCTTGCATTGAAGTGGATATCACAGGACAGGTCTGTTCGGATTCCATCGGCACGAAGATCTACAGCGGATTTGGCGGACAAGTAGACTTCGTCCGGGGATGTGCATATTCCAAGGGGGGCAAAGCATTTATTGCATTGCCTTCTACAACGAAGAATGATGCAGTCTCCCGGATTGTACCACAATTAAAACCCGGAGCGGGAGTAGTAACTTCCAGAGCGGATGTTCATTATGTCGTGACCGAATATGGCACAGCATTCCTTCATGGAAAAAATCTGCGTCAACGCGCAGAAGCTCTCATTGCGATAGCGCATCCTTCATTCCGTCCGCAACTTGAAGAGTACCTGCGGACAATCAGAAAAAGCGATTTGAATGCAAGTGCTTGAATCTAAGTTCCTTTCTTCGATGTGAGTGGAGGGGAAAAAACGCCATTTCAAATTAGATACGCTGGGTTTTTCCCGTTAACCTTCCACACATATTATTCCCGTTTTTAGCAAAGAATTCCAATTCTCAGGATATTCTGATGAGTTATACAACACACGCGTCGATAATACGCTTAAACAACGAACACTTTGCTTGATTTTTTGGTACAATCATTGCCAATTATTTAATGTTTTTTGTTTTCAAAATGAATTAACGAGCGTGTTTAAATAAGGAGTTTGTGATAGCTTGATAATCATGGTATGATTTGTCACCTTATGCGTGCCTTTGTCCATAATCATGTTTGTAAAGAAAGAATTCAGGTCGTTGCATTGAAAAAATATTCGATACAGAAACCTAAGCATTTCCCAAATATTCATTTCTTAATCATCATTGTAGTAAGCGTGTTGCTCCCATGGATCGTTTTAGCGCAGACCGTGGATGATTGTCTTGCATGTCATTCAGACAGTACGCTGACCATGGAGAAAAAGGGGAAAACAATTTCCCTGTTTGCCAATTACGCAGCATTAAAAAAATCACCTCATACAAAACTTGTATGCATCGCCTGCCATGTTGGTTTCGATGCCGGCAATGTTCCACACAAAGAAAAAATTGATCCAGTCAATTGTTTAAACTGTCACAAAGATGCTACCACCAAACATCTCATTCACAGCCCGATATTGAAATCAAAAACAAACGATTCAGAACTTGTCGCTTCATGCAAACAATGTCACGGCACGCACAAAATTCCACGCACAAAAATAAGGACGACGGGAATAATATCGGCCGAATCGATTGATATGTGTGCGACCTGTCATGAACAACAAGCACAACATTATCGTCTATCGGTGCATGGCATGGCGTCGAGCGCTGGAATTACCGGCGCACCTGTTTGCATGTCGTGCCATCGAAGTCAGATCACAGGATTGAAGGGCAGTTCTGATTCTGCGAAAGTGAAACTTGCACAGGAGAAGCTTTGTCTCTCATGTCATCTGGATGATCCCAATGTACGTAAGCAAGTTTCGTCTTCGGCTGGTTTTATTGCTGCTTATGAAAAAAGTGTACATGGCTCTGCGCTGATGAAAGGAAATGCTGCTGCCGCGAATTGTATTGATTGTCATGGAAGCCACGAAATTGAGAAGGGAAAAGAGTCAACGTCACGTGTAAATCGTGATCGCATTCCGGAGACATGCGGCACTTGTCATACTGCAATTGCTCACGAATATCGCGAGAGCATACATGGAACAGCTTCGACAAAGGGAAATAAAGAGGCGCCTGTATGTACAAATTGCCATGGCGAGCACAATATCCTCTCGCCGTCAAATCCGAATTCTCCCGTTTCTGCACGCAATGTGTCCGCACAGGTCTGCGCGCCATGTCACAGTTCTGTCACCCTAACGGAAAAATATGGACTTGCCGGGGATCGGTTTAAAACATTTTCATCCAGTTTCCATGGACTTGCAACAAGTTCCGGGAGTACAGAAGTTGCAAATTGTGCAAGTTGCCATGGTGTACACAACATCAAACCGTCGAGCGATTCCACTTCTTTGGTTCACAAATCCAACCTTGCCACGACCTGCGGTAAATGTCACCCCGGAGCGAATGAACGATTTACTATAGGTTCCATTCATTCCTCGAATACAAACAAAAGTGAAGAACCCGTACTCTATTGGATATCGTTTTTCTACGTTCTTCTTATTGCATCGATTATCGCCGGGATGGTAGTACATAACCTGCTCGACTTCTATCGAAGATCAAAACGAAGATTGATGATCAGGCGTGGATTGATACACGAGGAACATTATGGACATACATTATATGTACGCATGACTTTGAATGAACGCATTCAGCATATTTCACTCCTCCTCAGTTTCTTTACGCTTGTTTTTACCGGTTTTATGCTTCGATACCCGGAGGCATTCTGGGTTACTGCAATTAGAAGTTTGAATACAGGTGTGTTTGATCTGCGCGGTGTCGTACATCGGATTGCCGCTGCAGTGATGGTAGCGGCAAGCTTATACCATCTTTATTATATCTTCTTTGTTCCGCGCGGGAAACAATTGATTCGCGACTTGTTACCGAAGAGGAATGATATTTACGATGCGATTGCTGTACTGAAGTACAATCTTGGCTTTTCACCGTCCAAACCACAATTTGACAGGTTCAGTTACATCGAGAAGAGCGAATATTGGGCGCTGGTATGGGGTACTGTGGTGATGAGTGTAACCGGTGTAATTCTATGGTTTGATAACACATTTATGGGATTCTTTACAAAGCTTGGCTGGGATGTCGCTCGTGCTGTACATTTCTATGAAGCATGGTTGGCATTCCTTGCTATTTTTATCTGGCATATATATTTTGTCATTTTTAATCCGGATATTTATCCAATGAATCTCGCCTGGCTCAAAGGTTCATTGACAGAATCTGAAATGGCAGAAGAACACCCGAAGGAGCTCGCTACCTTAAAGCGCAAAGCATTGGAAGAAGATGGGAAAATGATATCCGTGATTATTGATGAAGAAAAAGATGCAGCGAATACATCAAAAGAGAACCCCATATAACACACAAATGATTACGATTGAGGCTGGAGAATTCTTGCGTGAAAAAAATATTTCCTGATTCATTTTACAATTCCATTACACTCCTTGGGGGAGCCGTTGCTTCAATTAGCTTTGGCTTGATCGTGTTTCTCGCTGTGCTTGACGCATTGGCGAAAGAACAAAAGCCGTATATGGGCATTATTACTTTCATCGTCCTGCCTATAATTCTTATCATCGGACTTTTGCTGATTGCATTCGGCGTAATGAGAGAACGTCGGCGAAAAAAGCAGGGACTTGTCATCGATCATCGCTTGCCCCGCATCGACTTGAATGATTCTAAACAACGAACAGCTTTCGTAACGATTTCTCTCGCGGGTCTTCTTCTTTTGGGATTCAGCGCTTTTGGGAGTTTCAAAGCCTATGAGTACACAGATTCTGATCAATTCTGCGGAACCGTGTGTCATAAGGTTATGCATCCGGAATACACAGCATATCAATATTCACCTCATGCGAGGGTCGGTTGCGTACAATGTCATATTGGTCCAGGGGCCGGATGGTTCGTGCGCTCAAAATTTTCCGGTGCCTATCAAGTGTATTCTGTTCTCTTCAATAAATATTCACGACCTATTCCCACGCCGATCGAAAATTTACGTCCAGCCCAGCAAACCTGCGAGCAGTGCCATTGGCCCAAGCAGTTCTTTAGCGAGAAATTTCTACACAACACATACTATCTTTCTGATGATAAGAACAGCAAATGGACGCTTGATCTCCTCGTCCGCATTGGTGGAGGAAATATTGAAGCTGGCCCCACATCGGGAATTCATTGGCACATGAACATTGAAAATGAAGTGATGTATGTCGCAACCGATTCCCAACGACAAGTGATTCCGTGGGTTCGTGCGAAGGACCTCGACGGAAAAGTCACAGTCTATCGATCGACTGATCAACCGATGAGTGATTCAGCAGCAGCACAAAGAGAAATGCGGCGGATGGATTGCATCGATTGCCACAATCGCCCAACGCATATTTATCATCCTCCAGCACGATCTGTGAATCATGTAATGTCTCTTGGCTGGATCGATCCCGAACTTCCGGGTATTAAAAGTCTAGCCGTCAAAGCACTTGAACAATCGTACACCTCGGAGATGCAGGCTGGAGAAGGTATTCAACAGACGATCAAAGAATTTTACATACTCAACTATCCGGATATTGCACGGGATAAGCAAAAAGATATTGATCGCGCTGTTGAAGAGGTTCAAAAAATATATTCGCGGAATTATTTTCCAGAAATGAATGTATCTTGGAAGCGGTTTAATGATAACGTTGGGCATTTATATTATCCCGGGTGTTTCCGCTGTCATGATGGAAAACATGTTTCTGGTGACGGAAAAGTGTTATCAAGGGATTGCAATGTTTGTCATACAATCCTTTCCCAGCAATTCGAGAAAAAAGGCCTGCGAATGTCATTGAGCGGAGTTGAGTATCAGCATCCGGTTGACATTGGAAATGCTTGGAAAGAAATGAATTGTAGTGATTGTCATAATGTTCAATAGAAAGTAATTCTTCCATGAATCAGATACCTGAGATTCCAGAGAACCAAAGTAAAAGAGATTTCCTCCGATGGGTTCTGGCTGGCGGTGTCACAGCTTTTTTAGGAGCCGTATTGTATCCCATCTTTGCTTACCTCATTCCGCCGAAACAGGCCGAAGTCGAGGTCTCGAGTGTCAAAGCAGGGAAGCTCAGTGAAATGGAAAAGGAGAGCGGAAAAATTATCAAGTTCGGTGCAAAACCGGTGATTTTAATCCGGACAGCCACCGGTGAAGTTCGTGCATTTTCTGCAGTTTGCACGCATCTCGATTGCACTGTGCAATTCCGGAAAGATTTCGGCATGATATGGTGCGCGTGTCATAATGGAAAGTATGACCTCAACGGAAGAAATATCTCCGGCCCACCGCCGCGACCTCTCGATGAGTTCAGAGTCGTGGTACAAGGCGATGAAATTCTTATTTCGAAAAAAACATGAAAACATACCTGCAACGAATCTATTCGTGGATTGACGAGCGTGTCGAGCTTCAGGGACTGGTGGAATACATGGGAAAAAAATATGTTCCTGTGCATCGTCATTCAATCTGGTACTATTTTGGGGGAGTTTCGCTGTTCCTCTTTATTATACAGGTTGTCACAGGCATCCTTTTGCTACTCTATTATAAAAGCGGGGAAGAGCTTGCATTCGAAAGCATCAACTTTATCATGTCAAAGGTGCAATTCGGCTGGCTCATTCGTTCAATCCATAGCTGGACTGCAAACTTATTCATTCTCTCGACCATGATTCATATGTTCAGTGTGTATTTTGAAAAAGCGTACCGTAAGCCGCGCGAAATAACATGGGTAACAGGAATGTTTATGTTCTTCCTTGCGTTAGGCTTCGGATTCAGCGGGTATCTCCTTCCCTGGAATGAACTCGCATTCTTTGCTACAAAAGTCGGTACTGACATCGCAGGCGTAATTCCCATCATTGGCAAGCCATTAATGATCTTTCTCAGAGGCGGAGAGGAAGTGACCGGAGCAACGCTCTCGAGGTTCTTCGGTTTTCATGTGGCTGTGTTGCCTGGACTCTTCACGGTCTTTCTGAGTATTCATCTACTTCTTGTGCAGCGTCAAGGGATGAGTGAACCATTGGATATCAAAAAAGAGACTGGACAAAAGACGATGCCCTTCTTCCCTAATTTTATTTTACGGGATATAACACTGTGGCTTCTTGTGCTCAATCTTCTTGCAATTCTTGCAGTTTTTTTCCCGTGGGAGTTAGGAAAGAAAGCTGATGCATTTGCATCTGCACCTGCCGGAATAAAACCCGAATGGTACTTCCTCTATATGTTTCAAACATTGAAATATATCCCAAGCAAATTATGGTTTTTGGATGGCGAAGTCCTGGGTATCCTTCTCTTTGGAATTGCAGGGCTTTTATGGACGATGGTGCCGTTTTGGGATCGTAAGAGTTCGTGGGGAGAACAGAATCGTTTTGTGAATTATCTCGGACTATTCGCTGTTATATACATCATCATTTTCACGATCATTGGATGGCTCGTATGAAACAGAGAATTTTTCTTTTTGCCGCTATTCTAATAGCCGTCCTTGCCTCCAAAGAAAGTGCTCTTGCGAACGACAAATGTTTTGAGTGTCATCGAAATACAGAGGACAAACCTTCAGCATTATTCTTACACGATATTCATTACGCCAAGGGAATTACATGTGCCGGATGCCATGGTGGTAATCCCAACGCTGAAGAGATTGAGCAGGCGATGGACAAAAAGGCGGGTTTCATCGGAGTGCCGAAAGGAGACGATATCTCCAAGGCATGTGCTACATGCCATTCTTCTTCTGAAAAGATGAAATCGTTTGGTTCATCTCTTCCAACAAATCAATGGGAAAACCTGCAAGCGAGTGTACACGCAGCGCTTTCACTAAAAGGAAAAGAACACATTGCGCAGTGTGTTACTTGCCACAATTCACATGGGATTGTCTCGGTGAAAAATCCATCTTCACCTGTGTATCCCCTGAATGTTGTCAAAACGTGTACACAGTGCCATGCAAATATAACATTGATAAAATCCTACAATCCATCTCTCCCAGTTGATCAGTTGGAAAAATATCGAACAAGCATTCATGGTATGCGCAATGCAAAGGGGGACCCAAAGACTGCCGAATGTGCAAGTTGCCATGGAAGTCATGACATCCGATCTGCAAAGGATGTGAAATCAAAAGTATATGCTTCAAATCTTCCGGGAACATGTGCAACCTGTCATAGCAATACTGATTATATGAAGGCATATAAAATTCCGACAGATCAATACGAAAAATATGCAAAGAGCGTTCATGGTATTGCGTTACTTCAAAAGCATGACGCAGGAGCTCCAGCATGCAATAATTGTCATGGAAATCATGGTGCAGCACCTCCGGGTGTGGAATCAGTCTCAAAAGTGTGCGGCACATGTCATGCACTCAACGCAGATCTTTTTTCATCAAGTCCTCATAAGAAAGCGTTTGATCAGCGCAAGCTTCCTGAGTGCGAAACATGTCACAGCAATCACGAAATTATTGCTGTAACCGATAAGTTATTAGGCGTTGGACCAGAAGCTATTTGCAGTCAGTGTCACACTGAAACTCAAAACGTCAAAGGGTATCAAGTGGCAAAGAAGATGCGTGGATTGATAGATAGTCTGGAAGCAGAGGAGAAAATGGATCAACAATTGATATATGAAGCTGAACAGAAAGGTATGGAAATCAGCGAAGCGAAGTTTAGGCTCCGGGATGTTCGACAAGCTCGGCTTCAATCGCGAACAGCGGTTCATGCTTTTAGTGAAGAGAAGTTCACGGAAGTTATTGCTAATGGATTAAAAACATCTGCTTTCATTGTAGTGGAATCCGAAAGTGCAATCCGTGAATATTATTTTCGAAGAATTGGATTAGCAATTGCAACACTTATCATTACTCTTGTAGCGTTGTTTTTGTTTCTCTACGTTCGCAGGTTGGAAAAAAAGCAAAATAAGTAATGGATGGTTTTGAAATTTCATGTTCCAGTTTGTTTTGAGTATTCTTATTTTATAATTGTACTTTCCCAAGTATTGGAATTCAATGATTAGATCGAGAAATCGTTGAATAATTCATCAGTTTTAAATGCATTAGACCGTCATTATTGGCTTGTTTTCGTGGTATTATAAAAAGACATTTTCGGTACGTAAATTGATTAGGTTGTGTGGATTGTTTATACGTCAAGAAGTAGAAAAAGGTGAAAATAATAACAATTTGGAGAAGAGAGCCTTATGAAAGACATTAAATTCTTCTTGATCATCTTCCTTGTTGTTCCTTTTATGTTAAACGCTCAAAACAAATATGTTGGTGTCAAGATGTGCAAGGTCTGTCACCAGTCAGAGAAGCAAGGAAAACAGTTTGATATTTGGCAAAAGAGCAAGCATGCAGAAGCATTTAAAATCTTGTCTTCAGATACCGCAAACGCAATTGCGAAAGCGAAAGGATTGAAGAAGACTGCGGCGGAATCTCCGGAATGTCTTGAATGTCACGCAATTACGGCTGATACGAAGTTGATGGCTGATGGTGTTCAATGTGAAATGTGCCACGGCGCAGGTTCCTCTTATAAAAACATGACAATCATGAAAGATTCAGTAAAGGCTGTGGCAGCTGGTTTGATCATCTACAAAGATAAAGCGGCAATTGAAAAGAAGTGCAAAACATGCCATAACGAAAAGAGTCCGTTCTATAAGACATTCAAATTTGAAGAAATGTGGGCGAAAATTAAACATCCAATTCCAAAAGGATAATAGTTCTATACCGTTGAGCACCTCGAATAATGCTAGAGGCGCTCAGCGTTCTTTCCGATGTGAAGTAACGATTATTTGTTTTTATAAAACCAAATAAAACGGCGGCGACCAATGACACCATTACTCCAACGTAGTGCATTTACGCCTGCTACTGTTCTAGTCGTGTTTCTCTGTGTGATGAGCAACGCGGCATCGGCTCAATTTTTCCAACTACGTTTAGTCTCATCTGCCTATGCTTGGCAGCGGCAGGATACAGTGGGGCAATCTTCAAACCATCTTTTCGGATACCAGACAGCTCAACTTTCGTTAGCCGGTGAACATCTTTCATTCCATACATACATGCAGGGGTTCAATGATTTTACTGGTCCTTTGAAAAACGAAGGTACAGTCCGGTTTTATGATTTTTATTTGAAATACTCCGACTTACTCGATAAGATGGATCTCAGTCTTGGACGTCAAGCGATTTTTGCCGGTGTTGGCAATGGCACCATCGATGGTGGTGTCGCTTCAATCAGATTCCTTGATTCTAGATTGAAGGTACTTGGATATTACGGTTCACTTCCTGATGCAGAACAAAAGCTGGAAATGATCGGAGATCAAAAGAATAATAACATGCTCGGCGCTCAAGTTATTGGCATGCCGACCGAATATGCACGTGTGTCACTGAGTTATATGCATGAGAATTTGAAACCGGAAACATATTGGGCAACACGTGCGTACGATTCCACATATAATGTGCACGATGTCGAGATTACTCCACTCGCAACTGCAGAAGAATATCTTAGCGGAGATGTCAGTATAGAATACAACATTGTCTCTGCGTATGCACGCAGCGATTATGATATGAGTTTGGATAAGCTCTCAAGAATACAGCTTTTTACTCGTGTCAAAGTTACGGAACCACTTTCGTTAACTGGTGAATATATTCACCGCGAGCCTCGCTTATCGTATAATTCAATCTTCTGGGTGTTTGCATACAACACGATCAGTGAATATGAACTCGGTGCTGAATATGCAATCTGTAAAGACTGCCAAATTTTTGGGAAAGTCGGATCTGTTTCGTATGGCGACGACAATTCCAACCGCATTACTTTGGGCGGCAGCTCGAAATACGCGTCCGCAAGTTTTAGTTGGAATACAGGTTATGGCGGAGAATTAGCTGCATTTTCTGTAAATGCCGGTTATCCATTGATGAACAATAAACTAACCCCAACAGTGATGGCGGGATATGCGCATTATAAATTAAGCAGCGATGCCCCGACATTGGATGCGTTGAGCGGCGCGCTAGGCGTTGTGTATCGGCCTGTTCCAGTGTTTTCGCTGGATACGCAAGTACAGTGGATTCAAAATAAAATTTATAACAATGATGTACGCCTCTTTGTTCGAGGCAGCTATTATTTAGGCGAACGATTGAACATTTTCTGAGATTAACATGCCAACAACTCGAACAAACACTTCTTTTATTATAAAGCATGGATACCTGTGTATCGGTCTGGTGCTCATCCTGCTGCTCAGTTTCACCACTGCATTAAAATCCCGAGAAACAAGCGGTGATAACAAACAACAGAAGCGTGTAAAATTCTCGCACCAATTCCATGTAAAAGAATCCGGTATTGCATGCACTGATTGCCATGGTGAAGCGGCACAGAGCACAAAGGCATCAGATAATCTTCTCGCAAAGATGGAAGCCTGTAAAAGCTGTCACGAAGAACAAACAAAAAGCAATTGCACCTTCTGCCATCTTGACGCCGATACGACAATGTATAGTGCAAGCTCTAATCCGATACGCGAACTCCGGTTTTCACACCAACAACACATCGACGATCAGAAAGTAGCATGCGAAACCTGCCACACGGATCTTGATAGAACCGAAGCCAGTACGGGGGAACTTGTCCCCGCAATGGATGTGTGCACAACGTGCCATAATGATGTGAAGGCAACCGGTGCATGCGAGAAATGTCATACGAATTTAGCTGCACTGAGGCCTGCGGAACATAACCGGTCAGATTTTTTACATGAGCACAAACAGTTGGCGCGGATGGGCGATGCCAAGTGCGGTACATGTCATACACAAGAAAGTTGTCTTGATTGCCATAATGGTTCAGCATTAGTGAAGGTGGATGTTCCAGGTCGTGACTTGATGTCACAGCATTCACCACGACTTACTGCAATTGATCGCGGCCAAGGAATGGTGTTAACAAAAGTACACGATTTGAATTTTCGATTCACTCATGGCATCGCCGCAAAGGGCAAGACGATGGAATGCCAAACCTGTCATAGTCAGGAACAATTTTGCTCGACGTGCCATGAAGCAGGCGGTAATATTAATCAAGGTGCATTTAAACCATCATCGCATATGGCTGCTGGATTCACAACTCTGGGCGTTGGAAGCGGCGGCGGTGAGCATGCACGTCTGGCAAAGCGAGATATTGAATCGTGTGCGGCCTGCCACAGTGCAGAGGGTGCCGATCCAGTGTGCATCACCTGTCATGTCGATCCCGATGGAATAAAAGGTAATGATCCGAAAACGCATGACCCCGGCTTTATGTCCAATACGCACGGGCCCTGGCATAGTGATCCCGGCGCCAATTGCTATATGTGCCATACAGATGTCAACGCACATCCGGGCGGAATTAAAGGACAAAAATTCTGCGGTTATTGCCACCGATAATGGGATGGATTGATTATGAAGAAACAATATATCATTCTGATTTTGACGATACTGATAACGTCAACACTTCTCATTTCATGCAGTGATTTGAAAAAAGATCTACCGATAGCAACAGGTGCTGAAGTACAGATTCATGGACAAGGATGGATCGATACCGGCTCTGTAAATTTCCATGGCAAGTATATTCAAAACATTAATTACAATCTTAATATTTGTAAGCAGTGCCATGGAAGCAATTATGAGGGCGGTACATCAAACAATTCATGCTGGAAATGTCACTCAGGACCCGGCGGGCCGGAAAATTGTGCTACGTGCCATGGCATGCCTCCTGCACCGGATCGTTATGGAAATACTTCCTCTACCGCCCCCGGAGTTGGGGCCCATAATATACATTATACAGGAACAGGAACAATTTCCTCCACAGCGATGCATTGCGATGATTGCCATCATTTGCCCAACGGGGTTTCTGACACAACACATATCACCGCAACGGGATATGCACAGGTACATATAAGCAACTTAGGAGCTCTGCAAACAAATGGTGTTGTTCCATCAGCTTCGTATAGCCAGTCGACTTTAAAATGCACCAATACATTTTGTCATGGTTACTGGACGTTATCGAAATCCGGATGGGCAAGCGATTCGGTTTTTTCAGGTACGGTGATGACAGGCGTTTTAACAAATGCTCCAGTCTGGAATGGCGGCTCTAGTCAAGCTGTTTGCGGTTCATGTCATGGTTTACCACCGGCAGGCCATTATTCCTATGCACAAAGTTGTACCGCGTGTCATGAAGATGTCACGACGGCTTCCGGAAAACTAATGCATATAAACGGAAAGATCGACCTCACTGGTGGAGTGGTACGAAACTTCCGATAATAAAGGATAAAACATTTTTTAGAGAGACAGTTATCTTAAAGAGTCTGTTGAAATATAGGATGATATACATAAATAATTAAATTTTAACCTTTAACGAAAAGGTGTTATATGATGAATAAAATATTCGGGAGTCTCTCTACCTGTTTGGTTGGCTTCTTTGTGGTTGTGGGCATGTTAGGTTGTAAAGAAGGTCCCGCAGGTCCTGCAGGTAAAGATGCTTCTATCGGCGCTCTCGAAGGCTATGCCCCTGGCATTCAATGCGCTACATGTCATAGTGCAGACTCTGATACAACATATCGAGTTGTTGCAAGGGAAGTTCAATATGCTACATCAGAACATGCGGTGGGTGGTGATTTTGCCCGCAACACGTATGATTGTGCTGGTTGCCATACGAATGAAGGTTTCTACGACCGTTATAATAGGGGTTTTGCAAATGAAACATTTAACATCAATGCTCCTTCCGTAGAAATTTGTACCCAGGGTTACCCTAATGCAACACCTCCTGGCTGTTTTACTTGCCATGCTCCACATCAACGTGGTAATTTCACAGTACGTGATTCCGGTGCAGTAAATATCTTTACACTTGTTGCTGGACAGGCAACACAGATATGGAATAGCAGTGCAGCATCCAATTTATGCGCAAAGTGCCATCAACCGCGAATGACTTCCACATTTATGTGGACCTCTGGTACAACACCTGCATCTTGGCAGCCGGATCCATCAAAAATAAATACAACAGATACGGCAAAGATTTATACGTCGCGTTGGAATAACCACGTCTCAGGCGAGCCAACGCAAACTTTGCTTGGTACTGGTGGATTTGAATTTGCAGGCTATTCAAATTATCAAAGCTCATATCATACCACTTTAATAAACAACAAAGCGTTGGGTTGCGAGGATTGCCACATGGCGACTGTGAACAGCGGTGATCAAAACGGCGGACATACATTTTGGGTGCGCTATCTTGCAACAGGTTCGACAAGCCCATCCTACAATGTAAACGGCTGTAATGTATCTGGGTGTCATACAGGCCTTACAGCTTCAGCGTCCGATGCACACTGGGGTGAGCGTGCAACAATCATTGGAGAGACTGCACAACTTGCTAAAATGTTGATGGATACATCAGTTACGAATAAATGGTCGCAGAAAAGTAAAATTCCTTGGGTAACAGTTACTGCTGGCACGATTGTAGGCGATTCCACTTATGGAGTTAATGCAACGGGCAGTAAGCCGTTGATTATTGCCCCAGCTTATAAAGCCGGTGCAATCTGGAATTTGCAACAGATTCAATATGAAAAGAGCCATGGTATTCACAATTATAAATATGTTAAGGCTCTGTTGGATAATTCGATTGCAGAACTGAGTAATTAAGATCTGTAGAAAATCTTAGATGTCAGGAATTTTATATGTGCGGGAGTAAGTCTCCCGCACATTTGTTTTCAGTCAAATCCCTCCTTCAGTGAAACCTTCAACTTCAATTCTGTGTTGTATTTCGAGGAGTGATTGTTTATAATCGTATACATTCAATAAAAGGAATATACAATGATCGGTACTGTTGTCATCTGGATCGCTTGTCTTGCTGCTTTTACTTCGGCCATACTGTATGCACTATCTATAAAAAAAACGGAAAATCTTCTTAAAGCACGCAGCGGTTTTATCCTGACGGTTGTCAGTGTCATTTTAGGTTCTGCACTTCTTATGATCTACATTTTCCAGCACCGGTTTGAATATAACTATGTCACAAATTATAGTTCTCGCGATTTACCAACAGCGTTACTAATCACAACCTTCTGGGCAGGGCAGGAAGGGAGTTTTTTATTATGGGCATTATTTGCCGTGATCATCGGTATTTTCCTTCAGCGATACAGCCGACACAAAGAAATGGAAGCGGAAGTGATGACCGTATACTCTCTTGTGATGGCTTTCCTTGTCCTGTTGATCTCTATAAAATCTCCATTTCAATATCTTTGGGAAGCTCATCCGAACGAGGTACAACCAGGGTTCATTCCTCAAGATGGACGAGGTCTCAACCCACTTTTGCAGAATTTCTGGATGATAATTCATCCGCCGGTACTCTTCATTGGATTTGCATCATTGGCAGTTCCGTTTGTCTTCGCTGTTGCCGCATTGTGGCAAAAGAAATACAGTGATTGGATTCGCTCAGCACTTCCATGGGTACTCTTTAGCGGGTTGTCACTTGGTTCCGGACTTATGCTTGGGGGCTATTGGGCATATGGTGTGCTTGGCTGGGGCGGATGGTGGGGCTGGGATCCGGTAGAAAACTCATCGCTCATTCCATGGATCGTCGTTGTCATCCTTGTACATACGATGCTCATTCAGATGTTGACCGGTAGACTTGTACGAACAAATTTTATTCTTGCAGTATTAGCATATCTGTTAATCATCTACAGCACGTTTCTGACACGCAGCGGAGTTCTCGCAAATGCTTCTGTGCATTCGTTTGTAGATCCTGGTTCGCTTGCTTATACACTCCTGGTTGTATGGCTGGTGCTCATTGCCATTAGTGGTTTTGGAATGATTATTCTGCGACGGAAGGATTTGAAAAATCAAACATCACCCAGTGCATTGATGACACGTGAGTCAATCCTGTCCATTGCTACAATTGTGTTAGGCGTTTGCGCGGCGATTATTCTGTTTGGAACAAGCAAACCATTGTTTTCCGATTCTGTCGTTGAACCTGCTTTCTATGATCGTACGACTCTTCCTCTTGCGGTGTTGATGACATTGTTGCTGGGATTCAGCCTGCGGACTAAATGGAATCAAGAGGATCGACAACTACTTTTCAAGCGTCTCATTATTCCCTGTGCCTTCTCTGTTCTTGTTCTCGGTATTCTTGTCTTTTTAGGCCTGCATGATCTGTTTGCAGCAGTACTTGTTTTGACTTCACTCTTTGCATTTTTCATCAGTGTCGATCAAGGATTTCGGTTGGCAAAGGAACGACCGCTTTTTATCGGCGGCGCGCTTGCCCACACAGGATTGGCTATTCTGTTCCTTGGCATTATCGCTTCCGGGCGTTATGGGCAGAAACAATCCGTTGCACTTCCTCTCAATCAATCTCAATTGGTTTTTGGCTGCAAGTTGACGTATAGCGGTACCTTGCCGACAGAGGATGGCAAAACAAAATTTATTGTTCATGTGGATCAAAATGGAAAGCGTAAAACCCTTGAACCGGTCATGTTTGAAAGTATCTATAACAATAGCCTCATGCGCAATCCAGATTATAGTAGTTACTGGACAAAGGATTTTTACATTGAACCAGTGTCTCTTGAACAGAATGACACTGAACAACGAAACATCGTCGATTTGCCAAAAGGAGACGCCATTCCCTATGGTCCTATGACAATTATATTCCATAAGTTTGATCTTTCCTCTCATGACAAAGGCGAAATGATGGGAGGCAGCAACGGTGCAATGACTATCGGTGTTGTGCTTGAAGTGAAGACTGAAAAAGATATTCAGACCGTTGTACCTGTAACAACGTATACTGCGAAGGGTGCACCGGAGATGAAAACTGCATATTTACAGAATAGTCATATTGGGTTCCAACTTGTATCGATGAATATAGGAACAGGCAAAGGGGAGAAATCCCATGTGCACATCAATGTCGTTGGAGTGGGGGGAAATCATGGAATGGGCCAGAAGCCTGAAACACTCATCGCTGAAGTGAGTGTGAAACCGTTTATGAATTTCGTGTGGATTGCTGCTGTATTGATTGTAAGCGGTCTGACGGTGGCGATGGTGCGACGGTTGAAGCCGAATAACATCTGAAGAAACCATGCAAGATGTTTCCCGATGTGCAGCACAAGTACAGCATACGAGATTTTTTCTCTCTCAAACACAACGGGCGGCACACATGCCGCCCGTTTAAATTCATCCCTTCAGTACGGCCGTTGAACACGTCCTGTTACAATTTATTCTTCTGATTGATTGATATTTTCTTTTAAATAGATAAATTTATTTGCTTGGTTCATCACGAGCATATCTTTTGGAACAATATTCAGCAGTCCCCGATTCTGAGAATTTTCCAGCATCAAATTCAAAATAAAGTGTACTTTAAAGTACATAACTGATTCGGTACTCTTTGCCTTCATTGCCTCGTTTCGCGCGACAGTCCATTTGAAATCGGGATCGAATTTCAAATAGATACGAGATTGTCGATAACCACCCTGAATACTATCCGATAGACCAACATAAGGATTTTTTGGAATGACGCAACCGGTTGTCGGGATTTCGTATGGCGCTTCAACTCGTGTCGGAGATTTCACAGAATACACTCCTGCATCGGCATCG
This sequence comes from Bacteroidota bacterium, assembly GCA_050013655.1. GTDB lineage: Bacteria > Bacteroidota > Ignavibacteria > UBA10030 > UBA10030 > Fen-1298. The sequence goes on from JBEKEV010000001.1 coordinate 651,754, forward strand.
TACTGGACGAGTGTTGCCTTGAACCACACACCAAATACTCTTCGTTCCAGCTTCGCGTCCTTGATATGTCCGTTCAGCTTATCCATAAATGTTTGCCGTGCTTTCGCTGCGCGCACATGGAATTCCGATGTTGTCTCGAACTCATCACGATTTCCAGTCTCTTTGATAAGCTGGTCGGTTGCTTCTCTCAAATAAGTCCACTCATCTTTCAGAATCAGGGAAAACAACTCAGGTGTAAGATCATCGTCTTGAAATGCCGGTTGTTGTGCTTCTGACAGCTGCACAGTGGCTGTCAGTAAAACCAAAAGAGAAAATATGACGGTGATATTCTTCTTCATACTACATCCTTTCAAAAAGTACATTGAACGTGATCTATCGTATCGACATAATATTCGCAGAGAGCGTTTTCGCAATCTCATGTGCATTGTGTACACAGTCGCCTACCGATATGCCGCCGCGATAATTTCCGGCAAGTACAATTCCCGGATAGGATTCTTCAAACTGTGCTAATGCATCTATTTTGTGCTGGTAACCGATTTCGTACTGTGGAATCGACTTCTGCCAGCGCGTTAGATGTAAATATACAGGATTTCCGGAAAGTTGCATGATAGATTTAAGTTCATCCAGTGTTGTCTGAATGATGCGTTCATCGCTCAGGGTTGTCAATTCAGGCTGGCGCGCACCACCGATAAAGGCATTCAACGCAGCCATCCCTGCCGGTGCACGATGAGCAAAGAGGCAGGAATTCCATAAACAGCCGAGAATCTTCCTTCTCTCCTTCGATGGAACCAAGAATCCAAAACCATCCAACCGATGTCCGATATTCTCGCGGTTCACCCCCAAAAAGATTGAAACGATGGGTGAGTAGTAAATGGAAGAAAGTACGCGTGCTGTATCCACAGACAGCGATTTAATGATGGGGGAAGCGTCGTATGCGGGGATGGCGAACACAACACTATCGGCTTCCATTTCTGTTTCTTGATCGTCATGAAGATATTCAACAAGATAGCGGCGTGCATCGGGTTCGTTCGATGGTTCGTTGTGCGCGGTGGTCAAATTGCGGATATTAGTGACTTTTGCATTGAGAATAACCGACTTGCCAAGTGAAGTGGCAATGGCATGCGGAAGCATTTGCATTCCGCTAACAAATGAAAAGGTCTCTGCTCGGTCTTTTGCTTTCTCGGCTCTCTGTTTTCTTTCTTGTGCACCTTTCATCATTCCTTTGACAAGTCCGCCGTACTTTTCTTCTAATGCGTAAAGCTTGGGAAAAGCGGAACGCACGCTGAGTTGTTCCGGCTTTCCAGCAAAAACTCCGGCAACAAAAGGATCGATAGCATAGTCAAGGAAATCCCGCCCCAATCGCCGCTCCACGAATTCAGCAATGCTTTCTTCTTTTGTCGCTCTTCCGATGAAGGGCTCTTTCATCACTCGGAATTTTGCAGCGGGAGAAAAGAGTTTTGTTGAAAGGAACGAACCGGGCCCAAGCGGCATGGAATATAAAATACCATCCCGGAGAATGTACCGATTCTTGCCTTCAGGGTGAGCATAGACAAATTCCGATTCTAATTTCAAGTCGGCGACGAGTTCCTTCAAGAGTGGTGTCGTTTCCAATCCGGTGTTTGCGCCTGTCTCGTACAAGAAGCCATGATCCTGCACGGATTTCATCGTTCCACCGACCTCGCTGTCTTTTGCCAGCACGGTTACCTTGCCGCCGCGTTTTTTCAGCCAATACGCAATGCAAAGTCCGGTGATACCTTCGCCGATGATGATGACATCTGTTTTCGTTGGTCCCATAGGTGTTTAAGTATAAAGGAAAAAATGATAAGTAAAAAGTATAACAAACATATGTTTGAGGTTTTGTTCTTAGGGCTTGTTTAAGATTTGTTCTTTGCGATTTGAGATTTACTCCAAGGACAGAGTGTAGGTATTGGTCGATCTATGCGGTTCTTCCAGAGTGCCTCGCACGTGTTGGGCTGTACGTCCGATGCAAGTTGTGCTTGAACTAGTTCAGCCAAACATTGGATGAATTTCGGATGATCATTCAATGCAGGCATCAATTCGAATTGTTGAATGCCATGCGCCATCGCGTGCCTGCGCACGTCGATATTAATTTCGTGCAGCGTCTCAATATGATCGGTGACGAATGCAACTGGGATGACCAGCAGATGTTTACGGCCTTTATCGGCAAGGTCTTCGACCGTTTCAATGAGCGATGGTTGCAGCCATTTCATTGGTCCGACCTTACTTTGATAACAGAGCGTATGCGGAGAGTTCCACTTTCCACGCTCTACGATGCATCGCACCGTCTCTTCCATCTGCAATTGGTACGGATCGCCGCGTTTGATGTAGCTGAGCGGAACACCATGCGCGCTAAAAATAAGATCGATGTCTGTCGATGCTATTTTATGAAACCGTACGAGTGCTGAGTTTATATTTTCTGCTAATGCTTCGATAAACAATGGTTGACTGGGATAACAACAGACAAACTTAGTCGGGAGGACGCATCCTTGTTTCTTCGTTTGACGCTTCCAGTCGTTCATACTTGAAAGCGTTGTGGCTTGTGAGAATTGAGGATAGAGCGGCAGGAGAAGTACTTGCTCAAATCCATCTGCTTTAATTTTTTGTACAACTTCATCGGTCATCGGATGCCAATAGCGCATGGCAATGAAGATGTGCGCTTCGATGTTCTGTATCTGCAGTACGGATTCTAAGGCAGACGCTTGACGTTGTGTGAGATCGAGAATCGGAGATTTTCCACCTATTTGACTGTAATTCTTTGCAACCTTCACTGATCGCCGACTTGAAATAAATTTTGCCAGAGGTCTTCGAACAAGGAATGCACCGGGGAAATCGATGATGTTAGAATCCATAAAGAGATTGTAGAGAAATGGCTCAATCGCTTCGAGAGAATCCGGACCGCCAAGTTGAAAAAGGACAATAGCTGTTTTTTTATGAAAAGTTAGTTTTGAGTTACCAATCATGAGTTCTTCGATCTCGGTTTCAGTCTATCATCTTTGCAATCTCACATCTTCAATCATGTATGATACTTCACACTTTCTTCCTTCACTGCTTGCACGAATGCTTTCGCATGTTCAACAGGAATATCCGGTAAAATGCCATGTCCCAGATTGAAAATATGACCTGAGCCTTTTCCAAACTTTTCTAATATTTTCTTCACGCCTTCACGTATACGTTCCGGCGGTGCATAGAGGATGGTCGGATCGAGATTGCCTTGCAGTGCCGCATAACTACCGACCATTATTCTTGCTTTGCCGATGTCGATGGACCAATCTAAGCCGACGACATCGCATCCGGTATCGGCAATCGCTTCAAGAGAGTGAGCACAATCTTTGCAAAAGACAATCGTTGGAGCACCATTGCGCTTGAGCAGTTTTAACACCTGATCAATGTAGCGAAGTGAGAACTCACGGAACTCATCCGGAGGAAGTATGCCGCCCCATGTATCGAAGATTTGCACGGCTTGTGCTCCGGCTTCAATCTTCGCGCTCAGATAAGCGGCAACCGAGCGTGCAAGTTTATCGAGCAGCACATGTGCGTCTTTAGGGTGAGAATAAATAAGTTCTTTCATAGAACGGAAATTCTTCGATCCTTTTCCTTCCACCATATATGTTGCGAGCGTCCACGGTGAGCCGGCAAAACCAATGAGCGGAACACGGTTGTTGAGGATTTTTCGTGTTAAGCGAAGCGCATCCATGACATACTTGAGTTCGCGATTCGGATCCGGCACAATAAGTTTGTCAATGTCGGCACGTGAACGGATAGGATTATCAAAGCGCGGTCCACCTGTGCCTTCCTCCACAAACAATTTCATACCCATTGCTTCCGGTAGAACGAGAATATCGGAGAAAATGATGCATGCATCTACGCCAATGATATCGACAGGCTGGATGGATACTTCTGAAGCAAGTTCCGGTGTCTTGCAGAGCGTAAGAAAATCCATTTTTGCCCGGATTGCGCGGTATTCCGGCAAATAACGTCCTGCTTGACGCATCATCCAGACGGGTGTGCGTTCGGTAGGTTCTCTTTTGCAGGCACGTAAGAATAAATTATTCGTCATAGTAAATCCTTTTTGGATTAGAGATTTCTGATTGGGGATTGGAGGTGAAAGAAACTTGTCTCTAATCCCTAACCTCCAATCCTTTAAAATGTTCTTGAATCGCTTCAACCAGCCCTTCGGCTGTAGGTTGCTGAGCGAGAATGGCTACGGTCAATCCGAGCTGCTGCGCGGTTTCTGCCGTTGTTGGACCGATTGCGGCTATTGCTGTATGTGCAAGAACTTCTGAGCCAATCATTTCTGTAAAATTGAGAATACTTGAGGGACTAAAAAATGTTGCAACATCAATTTTGTTTTCCATAATCATTTGACGAATTTGTTCAAGATTATCCGGCTCCGGGATAATGGTTTGATACACAACAATTTCATCCACCGCCGCGCCCATGGAACGGAGCTGCTTCGGCAATTCTTCTCTTGCGATACTGCTTTTTGGAAACAGAATCTTTGCACCCTTGATCTGGTGTGCTTGAAGCATTGTTGTGAGTTCTTCTGCCGATGCATGTTTTGGTGTTGCGAGAACCGAAAAACCGCATGATTCAAGAGACCTTTTCGTCTTTTCTCCGACAGCAAAAATATTACGTGTTGCGAGTGTGTCGACTGCTTGCGGACGAATGGAACGAATACGTTCTACAAATTTTATCACTGCATTCTTGCTGGTAAAACAAACACTCGAATATTCTGCTAATTTCCAGATCGCGTTATCGCATTCGTCCCAGGACTCAGGGTTTTTAATTTCAATAGTCGGGAAACAGATCACAGATGCTTTTCGTGATTCGAGCAATGAGCGAAGCTCAGCGCTTGAATCCTTTGATCGTGTTACGAGTATGATTTTACCTGAAAGTATCAAAATAGTCAAGGTGAGGTCGTGTGTCTGATTTCATCCAAAATTTCTCTGCCGCCTCGTTTCAGTAATTCATCTGCGAGCTCAATGCCAATTCGTTCCGCATCCGCATGACTTCCATTCCGGCTTCCTTTCACAATGCGTTTTCCATCCAGACTTCCGATCACTGCATCGAGCCGAAGTTCGTTTCCTTGTACCTGTCCGTATGCACCGATAGGAATTTGACAACCGCCTTCGAGATGACGAAGAAGAGATCTCTCGGCGCTCACAGTAAGAGCTGTTGGAAGGTGATGAAGCGTACGAAGGAGTTCTTCAATACGCTTATCACCGTTTCTCATTTCAATAACCAAAGCTCCTTGACCGACAGCAGGGAGCATGATTTCAAATGGCAGGATTTCTGTGATTCGCCGTGCCCAGCCAAGCCGCGTCACACCGGCTTTGGCGAGAATCATTCCATCCCAATTTGACTTATCGAGTTTTTTTATCCGTGTGTTGAGATTCCCGCGAATGTCGACAATCTGTATGTCCTGCCGCGCGTTGAGCACTTGACATTTACGCCGCAGACTTCCGGTAGCGATAACAGCATGGCGTGGAAGAGTCATGAATAATTGGTTCGGGTTCTTTGGATGACCGATAAAGACATCGCGTACATCTTCACGTTCTAGGACAGCGCCAATCGCAAGACTTTCAGGAATCGCAGTCGGTACATCCTTGAAACTGTGTACAGCGAGATCAATACGTTCATCTAACAATGCCATTTCAAGTTCTTTTGTGAAGAGCCCTTTATCTCCGATCTTTGCGAGCGGCGCGTCGAGAATCTTATCGCCTGTGGTTTTGATTGTCTGTACATCGATGACGATACCAGAAAAAAGTTCTTCCAAGAGTGTTTCTACGTGACGTGTCTGCCACAGTGCCAGCTCACTGCCGCGTGTACCAATACGAACATTACTCGGCATGAAAATCTTCCTTGGATGATTTGGCAAGTCCAAATAATCTCTGAATCGCGTTCATCTTCTGCAATCGCTCAGTGAGCGATGTTTCCTGTCCATTACGCAGATTAACGATGGGTGCGTGTATGATCTTGTTGATGATGCGTTTTGTGATCAGCTCTACTAATTCACGGTCCTTAGGATTGAAGCGGTTGATATTCTTTGCTACTTCTTCCTGTCGAATGGATTCCATGAATTGTGTAAGCGCTGTAATCGTGGGGTTCACTTCCAATGATGAGTACCATTGTGTCAATTCGGCCAATACATCGACAATGATCGCATCGACTTTAGGAATTTCTGTTTTCCGATGCTGCAGGTTTTCATCGATCATGGTATTCAACGTGTCGAGATCGTACAGAAAAATATTTTCCAATTCCTTGATCTGCGGATCGATGTTGCGCGGTACACCGAGATCGATGACACACAGAGGTCCATTTCTATTCTTTCGTACTAAACTTTGAATATCGCTCGGTTGTATAATGTAACGGTTAACTTCAACGGATGAAATAACAATGTCAGATTCCGCTAAAGCGTTACACCAAGAATCGAACGGAATTGCAGTGCCATGAACTTTCTGTGCGAGGTGTTCGGCCCGCTCTTGCGTACGGTTGGTAATAAGGAGTTTTCCGATATTTTTTCCGCGCAAATGAGTGGCAGTGAGTTCCGCTGTTTCGCCTGCTCCAATAACGAAAGCGGTTTTTTTCTGCAAGTCGTCAAATATTTTTTGTGCTAATTCCACTGCTGCATAACTAAGAGAAACCGCTCCTTCCCCGATTTCGGTTTCCGTTCGTGTGCGTTTGCCGACACGGAACGCAAGCTGGAAAAGGCGGTTCATAAAAATGCCGGCAGTCTCGAGTTCTAGAGCAAGGTTGAATCCTTCCTTCACCTGTGCGAGAATCTGTACATCTCCTAACACCATCGAATCAAGGCTTGCCACAACACGAAAGAGATGCCGCGCTGCATCGCCAGCGGTCATCATAAACATATCGGATGGTTGTACTTTTCCTGCCGCGGACTTCTGTGCAATCAAAAGCTTCTTCAGCACATCCGGCTCGATTGTTCCGTTTTCCGTCAGTACATACAATTCTGTACGGTTGCAAGTGGAGAATAAAACACTCTCGCCGACATTGAGAGGTTTCAACAGCGGCAAGGTGCGGCGAATCTCTTCTGAAGAAAACCATAACCGCTCACGGACATCCAGCGGAGCCGTGTGATGGGATATACCGACGCAGATAAGATTCATGTTAATAAAACTTGTGGAATCCGCTGAAGAAAATATTGATGATTGTCATTGAGAAGATTGAAATGAAAAACCCTGCGATGGAAAGTATCATAATTTTCCGTCCCTGAACAGCAAAATATTTCCTTGCAACCACTAAGAATCCGTACATCATCCAGACAATAACAGTACCGATGAGTTTCGGGTCGTCATAATGTGCATTCTGATATACGTGGTGGAGCCAGACGATGCCAAAACAAATGGCTACGCCAAGAAGGGCAACGACAAGTTTTATCGCTGTCATGGTCATGCGTTCTAATGATTCGAGCGTAGGAAGTTTTTTATAGATGACACCAAAGCGTGAAGCTTTCATTTCATGATACAACATTAAATACATGAAGCCGTATGCGCCTGCGATGGTACTTGCGGCATAGCCAATCAGCGCACAGGAAACGTGCGCGCCAAAAAGCGGGCTGCGGAGAATTTCCGGCACGACAGGTGTATCTTTGATAAAAAAAGTCGATGCGAGTTGAAAGAAGAACGCGATGTTGAGAATGAAATACCCGGTTTCTTTCCGATGCGAGCGGAGTTCAATAATCCAGTACGTGGCGGTAACCGAAAATGCCAACATGCTGAAAATTTCAAAGATCGTAGTGACAGGCGGATGCTGAAATATGATAGTTCTGACTGCAAGATACAATACATGGAATGTCAAAGTGCCGATCAGGAGCGGTGTTTTAGCGCGCTTTGCCCAGAGTTTATCGGCGAAAAATGCCTTTCCGTAAGTCCACACTAAGGCAAAGTAAAAAACTGGCAGAATGTAGTTTAAGTAACAGCTCACGAAGGTTCCCTTCACAGAGTACTCATGAAAAAGGTAGAGAAATGTTGCTGGAGAAACAAGAAGAGGGGGAGGAACATAAAGTGATAAGAATGATTTGTGATATTTTATTCCATCTTACACCATGGGGGAAAAACGACTACATCTCCAGAGATGTCTTTGGTTATAACTACATTACTCCTCGCTCATTCAAACAACAACATCTGTGGTAAACGGTATTTCACACGCGCCAGGATATAGTTGAGGTCGACTGGATTGTTGACGAAATCGAGGTCATCGCTTTCGATGATGAGGAGTGGACCAAGCTTATATCGGGCAATCCAATCTTCATAGAGCTTATTGATCTGCTCGAGATAGGAACGCTGGATTCCTTGTTCAAAATCTCGTCCGCGTTTGGAGATTTGCTTTATAAGCGTATCCACATTTGCCCGTAAGTAGATCATTAAGTCGGGGGGCTTGAGGTATTCCATCATCACGTGGAAGAGTGAAACATAGTTGGTGTAGTCACGCTCCGTCATTTTTCCAATATCATAGAGGTTGCGTGCAAAGATCTCGGCGTCTTCATAAATAGAACGATCTTGAATCACTGATTCGCTCGATTCGACGATCTCTTTGTGACACTTGAAGCGATTGGCAAGGAAATAAATCTGCAGGTGGAATGACCAGCGCGACATATCGGCATAGAAATCGGAGAGATAGGGATTATCATCCACAGACTCGAGATACGGCTTCCATTGGAAATGTTCGCCAAGTAATCGTGACAGTGAAGATTTTCCAGCGCCAATATTACCTGCAACAGTGACGAACAAGGGATGAGAAGGCATGGTGGTTTTGTATGATGGAGTGAATGTCAGAAGCAATCAAGGGAGGATGCTGAGTACATCTGCCCTGATACAGTATTAAAATGATGCTACCGCATCATTCACATTCTTGTGAAGATCGAATACTTTCAGCAATTTTGTCACCTCCAGGAGATGTTCGACTTTCTTTGACGCACGTGCAAGTTTCAAATCGCCGCCGGAGTGGCGCAGTGTTGTTAATCCGCCGATGAGCATGCCAAGTCCGGAGCTATTGATGAAGCTAACCGTTTTGAGATCAACGACGACGTTCTTCCTATCTTCTGTGATGAGCTTGTGCAAGTAGTCGTTCAAGGCAGACACATCAGGGCCGCCGATAACATTGCCTGTCAGCTCAATGATCGTAATGCCTTTGATCTCTTTCGTTTTCAATTTCATACCATACTCCTTCTCCGATGCTAAGGATTAGGCTGTTACTGCTTTCTTGCGATTCTGATATCGCGTCCAGTCCAGCACAAATGCGCTGGCAACATAGATGGATGAATATGTGCCGGTGACAATACCAAATGCCATCGTAAATGCAAACCCGCGGTTGACCTCACCGCCGAAAATCAATAGGATCACCAACACAACAAAAATTGTTCCCGATGTTATAATGGTTCTGCTAAGTGTTTCGTTCAAACTCTTATTCATCAGATCTCCCAATGACATAGATCTGAAAAGTTTCTCGTTCTCTCTGATTCGGTCAAAGATAACGACTGTGTCGTTCACTGAAACACCAATGAGTGTTAAAAATGCTGCAATGACCTCCTGAGTAATCTCGAGGTTCAACCCTGGGATCAATCCATTCATGATGGAAAGAAACCCAAAGGTTGTCAATACATCATGGAAAATCGATATCGTTGCTCCAAGGCCATAGCGGAATTTAAACCGAAGTCCGATATATACAAGGATGGCGGCAAGAGCCCACAAGACTGCTAAGAGGGCATTGGTTCGGAGTTCTTTTCCGATCCTCGGTCCTATTTTATCTTCGCGGAGAATTTGGAGGTTGTTGCCAGGAAATCCATCGGTCAATGCATTCTTGATCTTTGTGCCGATGGTAGTTCCTTCGGCTTGTTCGCTTGTCCGAATTAAAAGCGTTGATTCTTTACCGTAAGATTTGATTTCGCTTTTTCCGAGTCCCACTTTATCGAGTACGATACGTACATTGGCGATATCTACGCTGGGGCTGAATGCCACAATCATTTCTGTTCCACCCTGGAAATCAATCCCGTAGTTAATACCTTTAAAGATAACGGAAACCAGTCCAATCAATACCATGATGGTTGAAACGACGTACCAGAAAAAACGTTTTCCAATGAAATCAATATGTGTTTTTTTAAACAGTCGCATTGAAAATCCTTTGCATTTGCATGTTTAGTGGAATGACGGATTATCCAAATTTTGGATGATACCCTTTATCCATCATAATGTTCATAATGACGTGAGTGATGACGATTGCGCTAAAGAGATTTGCCACCAAGCCAATCATCAGCGTGAGCGCAAATCCCTGCACCCCGCTTGAGCCAAATTGATAGAGTACAATACCCGTCAGAAATGAAGTAACGTGGCCGTCAAAAATGGCAGTGAACGCCCTATGATATCCAGTATCAATTGCTAAACGTAAAGTTTTTCCAGTCTCCAATTCTTCACGTATGCGCTCATTCACGAGAACGTTTGCATCTACTGCCATACCGATGGTTAACACAATACCTGCAATACCGGGGAGGGTGAGTGTTGCACCGAAGCTTGCCATAACACCGAGGATGAACAAAATATTAAAGAATAAAGCAAAGTCGGCTACGGCACCCGCTGAATGATAATACACAACCATAAAGAGGACTATGAGAATGAAAGAAATCAAAATCGATGTCAAGCCAGCACGTATTGAATCTTCGCCGAGCGATGGTCCAATGGAGCGCTGCTCAATAGTAGTGACTGGTGCCGGCAAGGCGCCCGCTTTTAAAACAATTTCCAAAAGACGAGCTTCTGCCGGTGAGTCCATTCCTGTGATCCTTGAGCGTCCGCCTGTAATTTTTGCTTGCACAACCGGTGCAGAGAAAACACCTTTATCCATGATGATCGCAACCCGTTTGCCGATATTGGCTCCGGTAATGCGAGCCCAATCGCGTGCACCTTCGCTGTTCATTTCCATATTAACGATGGAGCGATTATCTTCCGGATCCACGCTTGCTTGCGCATTTGTGATGACATTGCCGGTTAATTCCGGGGTCTTTTTCACAGGATACAGAAGATAGTATTTCTGTTCGTCCTTGAATGATTGGACTTTTGCAGACCACAAAAACTCAAGATCGGCAGGAATAAGCTGCTGCACTTCGGGTCGTTCGAGCAAACGAACAACGCGGTCTTTATCCTTTTCAGCGACATATCCTTCGCCGGATCCGCGTTGGTCAGGTTTAACATACATAAAGAAGGGATGCTCACGTGCAAATTGTGCTTCCTTTGAAGTGTCGGATTCAGGAACTGCAGCGTTGCCGGTGAGTTCAGTAAGAGCATCTTTCCTTTTTTCCGGTTCCTTTTTCTTTTCTGTTGATGTAGCAGTTTCCACCGTCGTATCGGTTTCTAATTTTCCTGTAAGGTACTTGTCGATAGATTCCATCACCTTATAAGAAATTTGCGGATCTTTCATCATTCTGAATTCGAGGAGCGCAGTACCATGAAGCAATTGGCGCACTTCGTTTTCATCTTTTACACCCGGCAGTTCGACAATGATACGCCGTCCGCCTTGTTTCTGAATACTAGGTTCCGAGACACCGTATTGGTCAACACGGTTTCGCACGATTTCGATGGCGCGGTCGACCGCCTTGCCGGATTCATCTTCAAGCATACTCGTAATCTTAGAGTCATCATCGCGCATGCTCCCGTAGTAGCGGCTCAAACGAATCGTGTCGGCTTTGAATTTGTTTACAAAGGTTGGAATGATCGAAATATCATTTGACACTGTTTCATTTCGAACTTCTTTTATGATTGTGCGGAATTTGTCATCCTTGTTCTTTGCTATATCATCTAATAATTGGATGAGGTCTACTTCCAACACGACGCGCATTCCACCTTGCAGGTCTAAGCCTAACTTCATACGCTTCATTTTTGCATCGAGTATGTCATCGTGATGCTTTTCTGCATATGCGATGCTGTCTTGTCCGGTGAGCTGGCTGAGTTGCTTGCGATAATTATAATCTCGGATCGTCGGCCAGAGGAAGTAGACCGCAAGAATGACGAAACAGACTGTAATGATGATTCTAGTAAGCTGATTTCTCACAAATTATCTCCAAACTTAGAACGTTGGTGATTGATGAAGAAAGCAAAGCGCGATATCACAACCATCGCGCTTCCGAAAGAATACACATTCGTGGTTATTTTTTCGATAAAAAATATAACCTGATATGCCAACAAAGTCAACAAGAAATTCATTGCATATCAGATGATTGTCGGCTATATTTATCAACACTAAAATTACAGTTTTTTTGTTTTTGATCAGGAAATAGGAGCGTGTTCTATCATGGCTGTATTAAGCGACATTCGCGAAAAATCTCCAAAATTTATCATTGCCGGTGCGGCAGTCATCTTCATCGCCTTAATTATTTTCGACTGGGGCTTCGATATCTCTGGACGCAAAGGGCGTGGCGGCGCTACACGTGAAGTGCTTGGCAGTGTGAATGGCAAGGAAGTGAACTATCAACAGTTCAGCGAACTGGTGCGGCGTACGGTTGAAAATCAAAAGAAACAACAGAACAGTGAAGTGGATGCTGAAACCGAACGTCAGATTCGTTCGCAGGTGTGGAACCAAACAGTAGACGAACTGCTGTTTGAGCAGGAAATTGATCGACTCGGCATTACGGTCTCCAATCAAGAGATACTCGATATTGTGAACGGTCCGAATCCCCCGGAATTTCTGGTACAACAATTTAAAGATTCCACTGGAACCTTCCGGCGGGACGCGTATCAAAGTGCCATGAGGGATCCGCAAAATAAGCAAGCATGGATTCAAGTAGAAGAAGGGATTCGTCAGGAGCAGAAACGCCGGAAGCTGCAAAGTCTGTTGCTGGCGACTACCATTGTCAGCGAAAGCGAAGTGAAGCAGCGCTTTATTGACCGTAACGTGACCATGAATGCGAATTACGTTTTATTCGACATCAATCGATTAGTGCCGGATTCAGCAGTGACTGTGACCGATAACGACTTGCAGAATCAATACGAGTCTCATCCCGTTGATTTCCAAGCAAAAGCGGCACGAAAAGTAAAGTATGTATACTTTAGTCAAAACGCTTCTTCAGAAGATTCAGCAGCGGTCGAGCAGGATGCAAAAAATTATTTGGATCAAGCAAAGTCCGGCGTTATGGACTTCGCAGAACTTGCAAAGACATATTCCGAAATTCCGGTTACCGACGTATTCTTTAAACATGGCGAGTTAAGCAGGCAAAAAGAAGATGCGATTTTTTCTGCAAGGATAGGCGATATCGTTGGCCCCGTGAAGGACAATGACGGAATCCATCTTATTAAAATTCTCGATCAGCGACAGGGAAAATCTGAGTACGTTAAGTCTAGCCACATTCTCCTGAATCTCGTAACAGGACCCGATAGTGTGAAAGTAATCCAGAAGGCGCGTGCACTTCTTGCACAAGCACGCTCCGGCGCCGACTTTGCAAAGCTTGCTCGTGAGAATAGCCAGGATTACGGATCAGCAATGCAAGGCGGTGAACTGGGCTGGGCATCGAAAGATCGTTATGTGAAACCATTTGCGGATGCAGCATTCAGAACGCGTGTTGGAGATATTGTTGGTCCGGTGCGGACGCAATTCGGTTGGCACATTATTAAAGTAACCGGCAGAGATAAACGCGAAATAAAGATTATTGACCTTGCGTTGAAAGTAAGAGCAAGCGCACAAACAGCGGAAACCGCGTTCCAGACGGCTCAAGATTTTGGATATTTAGCAAAGGATGAAGGATTCGAGAAAGCTGCGGAGAATAGTAAATATCAGGTCCTCGAAACTCCCGAGTTCCAAAAAACAGGATCCATTCCCGGTATAGGTCAAAATGATGCAGTAACCAATTTTGCGTTTGCCGATAAACTTGGAGTGATCAGCGAACCAATCTATGTGCGAGACGGAGTGATCGTGATAAAAGTATCGAACATCCGGGAAGAAGGCGTCCGTCCATTTGAGGAAGTCAAAGGTGTCTTGAAATCGATGGCGATAAAACAGAAAAAGATGGAAAAGATCCGCGAGCAGGTAAATGTTTTCTACAAAACGTTAACGTCTTCCAGCGATATCATTTCAGCGGCACAATCCAATCCAAATTTAGTTGCGCAGAATACCGGTGCATTCAAACCGACGGATGTTCCTTCGGGCGTCGGGCGAGATCAGAAATTCATCGGTATTGCTCTCTCTTTGAAGCAGGGCGAATTGTCAAAACCGTTTGAAGGCAATCGCGGTTACTACATTATCCAACTTTTATCGAAGACACCTTTTGATTCGGTGAAGTACAGCTCGGAGCGGGAATCGCTGAGTGCACAGCTTTTACAGGAGAAGCGCAATCGTGCATTATCGGACTGGCATACCACACTGCGGGAGAAAGCGGATATTGTTGATCATCGGGATAAATTCTTTCGCTAAAATCCTTCATTCTTTGACAAGGCGTCTCGATTCATCGGGACGCCTTTTTTTTAGCACGGGCAATGAAAGAGACACTTCACGGAAATAAGAAATCGCTTATTTTCCTTGCTGGATTTATGGGAAGCGGGAAAAGTACGATCGGTCCTATTCTTGCCAATACACTTGGGTATGAGTACGTCGATGTTGACCGGTTCATTGAACAGAAGACACAGAAAGAGATTGTAGAAATTTTTCGTACAGAAGGCGAGAAAGCATTTCGTCTCTTAGAGCGGAACATATTGCATGAGCTTACAAAACTCGATCACTCTGTCATCTCTCTCGGAGGCGGCACGATTGCCAACGAAGAGAACTGTCAGATTGTATCTCAGAATGGAATTCTCATCTATCTCAAACTCTCTCCGGAAGAAATACTTCAGCGAGTGCAGTATCGAAGTGATCGTCCGATGTTGAAGGATGCCGATGGTAATCCGCTGCACGCGCAAGAATTGGAAAAACGTATTCTGGAACTTCTCTCATCTCGAGAACCATTCTATTCGCGCGCCGATGTGATTATTCCCGCTGATAACATGCGCATTGGAGTGACGGTGGATGAGATTATGAAAAATATTCGCGGTATGATTGATAAGGAGTAGTCCTATGATTCACCGGCAAATCGATGTTGCACTGGGCGACCGTTCGTACCCTCTTCTTGCAGGTACCGATATGCTCTCGTCATTCGCTCCTGTATGCCGCCGGTATGGGATTTCAGATACCGTCGTGATCATAACAGATCGGAATGTTGCGCGTCTTCATCTCCAGCCGTTGCTGCGAAATCTTCTTCACCATACATTCCAGCCTCTGACGATTACAATTCCGGCGGGAGAGACACAAAAAACTCTCACGTGCGCGAATAAATTCTTTACAGAAATGTTGAAAAAAAGAATTCCGCGCAATGCAGCTGTCATCGCTTTGGGCGGCGGTGTGATCGGCGATCTTGCAGGATTTGTGGCAGCAACCTATCAACGCGGCATGAGGCTGGTACAAGTTCCGACAACACTGCTTGCCCAAGTGGATAGTTCTATCGGTGGGAAAGTTGGTGTTAATCATCCCTTGGGAAAGAATATGATTGGTGCGTTCCACCAGCCTGTATTGGTATGGATGGATACTGATTATTTGAAAACACTACCAAAGCGAGAAATGATTTGCGGTTTAGGGGAAGTTATCAAATATGGCGTCATACGCGATGCGGAGTTGTTTGCCTACCTTGCATCGCATCTTGAAGAAGTATTGCAGCTCGATATGGAAGCAGTGATGCATGTGCAAGCGGCATGTGCGGCTATCAAAGCAGAAATTGTCTCGCAGGATGAAAAAGAGTCCGGTATCCGCATCATTCTCAATTATGGACACACGATTGGCCATGGATTGGAATCCGCCGGTCGTTACAAACTCCTGAAGCACGGTGAAGCAGTGCTTCTGGGAATGATTGCAGAAGCTTCTATCGCCAAAGAAATGAAATTGTTAGATGCGGATTCTTATGAGCGGCTCGTCTCCCTCATCCGCCGCGCGCCGATGAAGGCGAAGCTTTCCTCATTGAAGATGCCAGACATTGTCAATGCTATGGGCCGCGATAAGAAGCGTGTTGCAAAGAAACTTCGCTTCGTTCTACCGACGAAGATTGGCGAAGTGAAGGTCGTGGATGATGTGGATCCGAATCTAATTCGATCAGCGGTGAGAGAAATACTCAAAGCGAAGTAACAACTCTTCGTACCTTCGATAGAGGAGAACGGTACTCATTACAATTTCTACCATGTTATCTTACTATTTTTTCTAACGTCCTCGCCTTCCTTATTCCGATTCCAATCAGCAGAAGTATGCTTGTCACACAGCCCAAGGGGAAATTTCACATTGAAGATTTCTGTTGTCTTATTCGGACACCATTCACGCGCTTTCTTTTTTGTATCCACACAAATCGTGTCGGTGATAATACCTTCTGGTTGAACGAAATACTCCAGCGGTAAACCGATGGTAGAATCTTGATACGTCTTTTGCATAAACCTGCCGAAGATCGGTGCGGCAGCGCGGCCGCCCTGACCATAGTAACTTCCTAAGCGAATACGGGGTTCATCAAATCCAACCCATGCTCCTGCCACCAGTTGTGGTGTAAAACCGACGAACCAAGCATCGGCATAATCGTTTGTTGTTCCAGTCTTGCCTGCGCATTGGCCGCTGTAAAAAATACGTACGTTTGATCCTGTGCCCCCATTTACTACACCTTTCAGCAAGTCTGTCATGAGGTAAGCGGTTTCTTTACTCAATACTTCTTTCTTATTTGGTGAATTGTCTTCAATCACGTTCCCATCTTTATCTTCGATACGAAGGATGGCAATGGGTGAGACAAGTACACCTTCGTTTGGATACACGCCATACGCCGATGTTAATTCCAATGGTGATACTTCAACGGTACCGAGCGCAAGGGACTCGTATGCAGGTACACGGGACGTGATGCCCATCCGGCGCGCATATTCAGAGACCTGCTTGGCAGGAGCAATTTCAAGAATAACACGCACAGCAATAAGATTCTTAGATTGCTTTATTCCCTCACGCAATGTGTATTTGCCGCCGATATCTCTGTCAAAATTTTCCGGTGCCCAGCGAGTACCATCGGGCATCGGAATGGTAACGGGTTGGTTCAACACTTCGTAGCAAACCGGATATCCGTTATCGAGTGCTACGGTATAGACGAATGGTTTAAAAGCCGAACCGGGCTGTCGATGAATCTGTGTCACATGATTTAATCCATATTTGAATGTGCGATAATTCCTGCCGCCAACCATCGCCTTGATCTGACCTGTATGCGGATCGATGACAACAAAACCTACTTCAAGTGTCTGCGCTGCCTTTTTTATCGAGTCGATGAATGTGCGGCTGCCAAGCAACAGTGCACGAATACTATCCTGTGTCGCCACATTGTGAGATCTGCGGTACGATTCATCATCCCGAATTGCTTTATTGATGACGTCATTCAAGATATCGGGATGTTCTTTCCAATCCCACGTCGTATCGAATGCTGTTTGGAAATTCTTCAGATGATCTTCAATGGCTGAGATCGCATGCCGCTGCATTCGGCTGTCGAGCGAAGTATAAATACGCAGACCATCCCGGTAAATATCAAAGCCATGCGCCTCAGCTTTCTTCAGAAGCTGCTGGCGGATCCATTCCACAAAGTGCGGTGCAATGCCGGAGCGAAACTCTGTTTCAATAGATTTGAAATCAAGCGAGTCGGTTCGGATTTGCTTTGCCATTTCCTCCGTGAAGAATCCTTCTTTCACCATTTGATTGATCACCACATCGCGGCGCGCCAAGGCACGATCGCTGTGTTGAATGGGATCGTAATAATTCGGTCCTTTGAGCATTCCGATGAATAATGTGTACTCTGGTGGTGTCAACTCGGTGGCAGGTTTACCAAAGTACGTTTGCGCGGCGGATTCGATACCATAGGCGTTTTTCCCAAAGTAGGCGACATTTAAGTACAGCTCAAGAATTTCGTTTTTTGTAAAATTGCGTTCGATTTGTATAGATGTGAGAAATTCACGAATCTTCCTTGTGATCTTGTCAAACATTGATTCACGTTTACTTTGCAGCTTGTACAAATTGCGCGCGAGCTGTTGAGTGATGGTGCTTGCCCCTGCTTGGCGGAATGTAACGACATTGAGAATCATTTGCCGGATGAACCGAGATACATTAACGCCCCAATGGTTATAAAAATCTTTGTCTTCCGTTGCAATCAATCCTTTGATCAATCCGGGAGGAAGTTCATCGAGTGAAATGCGCGTTCGGTTCTTATATGCGAACTGATCCAGCACTTCACCGTCGATAGAATAGATTTTTGTAGCAAGCTCCGGTTTTGGATTTTCCAATTGATCAAGGGTCGGTAGCCCTCGAATAATGTACACAGAGTACCATATTGTCAGTATGATAAAAACGAAGATGGTACCGTAGAGAATCAAATGCTTTCGGTCGAAGTATTTTTTATTAAGTTTCATGTGTGTATGCCGGTATTCCGGATCATTGAAATACCGTTCCATCTCTTCCGAACTGAATTTTCGATCAGCCATGATGCATCACTCGATTCTCACGACTCAATCAATCTGTATACTTTTTGAGTTCAATTTTTTTACCGTCGTACACTGCGTATGTGTTTTCAAAAATCCAATCACCAAGATTGATATACACCCCATTTCCAATTTTTTGACGCGATGAGATATGGTTGTGTCCCATGACGACAAAATCAAATCCATCCTGAAGCTTTTGCGTTGCAAATTCCACCATACCGCTGCTTTCGTACGTTCTGTTGCTCGTATAGCGTCGGCTGGTGCGTGAAGACCACCGAGCAATCCATCCGGTCACGTCCGGATGAATGATGGAAAAGAGGAATATGTTTAATCTGTTGCGAAGAATTTTCTTGAGAATCTTATAACCGATATCGCCTTTCAGTAATCCATCTCCGTGATGGATGAGGAACCGTTTCCCGTGAATTTCCGTTTGAATGGGATCGAGGTACACTTCCATACCAAGTTCAGTGCGGAAATAGTCTTTCACCCAAAAGTCGTGATTGCCTGCAATGAAAAACACGCGAATACCTCGCTCGGTTGTCTCGGCAAGTTTTGCAAAAAGACGGAAGTATTTTTTTGGAACAACCGTTTTGTATTCAAACCAGTAATCGAACAAATCACCAACGATGAATATCTGTTCGGCGTCGTGTTGGATAAAATCTAAAAAACGGATCAGACGCAATTCTCTCTGGCGATCCTCTTCAGGAGAGCCAAGGCCGAGATGAGCGTCGGAGAAGAAATATGTTTTATGTCTTGCCGCTGTTTTTTGCCGCATCCGGGGTTTCATTGTTTTCATTTCATAAAACCAGTCTATTGAATTAGATACAGAAAAATTAAAGGAAAATCAAGAAACGCTTTCCACGTCCTACCTTGCTTCTCGAAACCGATTTCTTTATTATTCAATCGAGAAAATAATGTATGAAAACCACGCGGACATCGTCACGCAAACAGCAGCATATAGATATTAGCTTGACTAAGGAGGTCTCTTTTTGCACTAAGACAGCCGGTTTTGAACGCTGGGATTTTTTACACAATGCCCTGCCTGAATTGAATCTGTCCGATGTTGATCCGTCAACATCGTTCCTGGGAAAAGAAATAGCGTTTCCATGTATCATCTCCAGCATGACCGGCGGTTATGCGGATGCTCTAAAAATCAATCGGCAGCTTGCGGAAGTGTGTGCAATCAAAAAGATTGCCATGGGCGTGGGCAGTCAGCGTCAGGCGTTGGAAGATGATCGATATCATCGCTCATTTTCTGTGGTGCGCGAAGTAGCAAGCAATATCCCGGTGTTCGGGAATATTGGCGCGGCAGAAGTGGCAAAGTTACGAGATGCATCACCGATACTTCGTTTGGTGGAGTTGATTCATGCAGATGGATTTGCCATCCATCTCAATCCTGTGCAGGAATTACTTCAGCCGGAGGGCAATACAAACTTCCGTGGAGTGCTTGCCGGAATTGAAATGCTGGTGAAAGCAATTCCTGTTCCGCTGATCGTGAAAGAGATCGGTGCAGGTATCTCCGCAGACGTTGCACAGCGGCTCATCGATAGCGGAGTAACGATTATCGATGTTGCGGGAGCAGGGGGAACCAGTTGGGCTGGCGTTGAGATCTTAAGAGGAAAGAATAAAGATAGAAAAAGGAAGAAGGAAGAGGTGAGATTGAACTCACAAGAGTTTTGGGATTGGGGAATTCCCACGATAGATGCGCTGAGGGGTGTGTGTAGAGTAAAGAGTAAATCATCTTGGGTGAAAGTGATATCATCCGGCGGCATTTCCAATGGCATCGACATTGCGAAGTCTTTTGCGTTCGGCGCGGATTATGCTGCTGTTGCACGACCCATTCTGAAGGCGCTTGCAAACGGCGGAGTGAAATCGGTTCTCCGGCTTATCGATACGTGGGAATGTGAATTGAGAGGTACAATGTTTTTGACCGGTTCGAGATCCATCGCAGCGTTGCAGGAGCAGCAGATGATTCCGAGAGTGTGAGAAAAATTATGAATCCAGAACAAAGGTACGAGCGGCATAAAATAGTTGTCGAGCGGTATCTTCGCGGTTTCATCAGCGAACATAAACCACAGACGCTGTACGCTCCGGCAAAATATGTTCTCGCAGCCGGCGGTAAACGAATTCGTCCGATATTGACATTGCTTGCCTGCGAAGCAGTCGGTGGTGTTGCAAGCGATGCGCTGCATGCCGGAGCGGGAATTGAAATCCTGCACAATTTTACACTGGTTCACGATGACATCATGGACCATGCACAAACACGACGTGGCCGTCTTACCGTCCACAAGAAGTGGGATGAAAACATTGCGATTCTCTCTGGCGATGTACTTCTTGGACTAGCCCATCGTGCTTTGCTCAGAACAAAATCATCGTGTATTCAAGAAATCAGTAAATTGTTCACTGAAAGCGTCATCACGGTGTGTGAAGGGCAATCGTTAGATAAGGAATTCGAGACACGCCATCGTGTTCATGTGAACGAATATCTGTTGATGATCGAAAAGAAAACCGGAAAACTCGTCTCTGCTGCGACGCAGATCGGCGCACTTATCGGGAAAGCCACTCCGGCGGAATTGGAAGCACTGCGGCGGTACGGTGAGTATGTTGGACGTGCATTTCAACTTCAAGACGACCTACTCGATATCGTTGCCGATGAGAAGGAATTCGGCAAGGCCATCGGTGGCGACTTAGTGGAAGGTAAGAAAACATTCCTGCTTCTCGAAGCCATGCGCCGTGCGAAGGGGAAGGAGAAAAAAATGCTTCACCATGTGTTCACTGACGGTGGTGTGCCGCGTAAACAGGTGCCACTATTTCGAAGAATCTATGAAGAAACAGGCGCCATTGATTCTGCGAAGAAAAGGATTGAAACCGACATTACAGAAGCGAAGAATCAACTCGTTGCCTTGCCGACTTCCACAGCGCGCGAAACACTTCGTTGGCTGGCGGAAAAATTATTGAATAGAACCTACTAAAGGTATGTGTCGTGAATGATTGAACGAGAAGTAACGATTCGGAATCGGGCGGGTTTACATACTCGACCCGCTGCGTCGATTGTCAAACTGGCGGCGAAATTCCAATCCGAGTTTTTTATCGAAAAGGACAGCTTACAAATCAACGGTAAAAGTATCATTGGCGTGATGACGCTGGCCGCAGAACAGGGTTCTAAGCTCTTAGTGCGCTTTGACGGACCTGATGAAGAAGAAGCGTACCGAGCCATGGCTGAGCTGTTTGATAGCGGCTTCGGTGAACCGATATAATCACGAAGAAACGGATTTTTTTTATTCCGAACAGGTATAAAATGAGTAAGACTGCCAAACAAGAGGTAAAGCTGAGAGGAATTCCGGCGTCTCCCGGTATTGCCATTGGACCTGTGTATCTTTTTCGGAAACATGAGCCGACCATCGAGACTCGCACTATTGACGTTGGTGAGATCGGAAAAGAGATTAATCGTCTTCAAAACGCTCTCGCGCGATCTAAGAAAGAACTCACCAAGGTTTTTGATTTTGCCGAACAGAAGTTAGGTGCAGATCAATCCAAGATATTCGAGGCACAACTTCTCCTTCTTGAAGATGCAGTTCTGTTTGAAGTTGTCTATAAGAGGCTCAAGGAAGAACGAAAGAATGTCGAATTTCTCGTTCAAGACGAGATGGAAAAATATCATCGACTGATGATGGCGTCAAATGATCAGTATGCCCGTGAACGTGCTGACGACCTGCTCGATGTAGAGAATCGCATTCTTCGAAATCTTGAGGAACAAAAACTTGTTTCGAAGATCGACGGCTCTCATGTCGTCGTGACGCACAATCTTGCTGCAGCGGACGCACTTATCTTCAGCCGTAACGAAGTTATGGCATATGTAACAGAAATTGGCGGTGCAACTTCACACATGGCTTTGCTTGCGCGTGCATTGAAGATTCCCGCTGTTGTCGGTGTTCATCAAATCTCATTACTCGCGCACGCCGAAGATCCAATCATTGTGGATGGATACGATGGGGCAATTGTTCTCCATCCAAGTCCCGAGATGTTAAAACGATACAAGAAGAAGAAAGAGCAGTACCATACATTTGAAGAAACACTCGCCCCTCTTCGCGAACTTCCTGCCGAAACACTCGATGGGCATTGTATCAAACTTGCCGCCAACGTTGAATTGGAAGAAGAACTTGAGTTTATCAAATTACAGGGTGCCGACGGGATTGGACTCTATCGCACGGAAAGTTTGCTCCTCGGTGAAGAAGTGTTCCCGACTGAAGAAGAGCAGTATGCAGTATATCACCGCATCGCGGAATCAGTGTATCCAAAAGATGCCATTATCCGCACATTTGATATTGGCGGTGACAAGTTCATGGCACAGACAGTGAAGGAAAATAATCCGTTCCTTGGATGGCGCGGTGTTCGTATCATGCTGGATAAGCCGCAGATCTTCCTTGATCAGTTGCGCGCTATTCTGCGTGCCAGCAAGAAAAAGAATATCGCCATCATGCTTCCTATGGTGACCAACTTGAAAGAAGTACAGCTCACGAAGCAGTTGATTGCACAAGCGAAAGATGACTTACGCGCGCGGAGAATTGCCTTTGATGATAAAATAAAACTCGGTGTTATGATTGAAGTACCTGCGGCAGCGATTATTGCAGATCACCTTGGACGCGAAGTGAATTTTCTCAGCATCGGAACAAATGATCTCATTCAATACTTGCTAGCGGTCGATCGTGGCAACGATATTGTTTCAGAACTCTTTCAGGAATTTCATCCCGCTGTCATCCGTTTTTTACGACGCATTATCGAACGCGGAAAACAGAAGCATTCTTGGGTGGGCATGTGCGGACAAATGGCGGGTGATCCTCTGGCGACTATTTTGCTTGTTGGGCTCGGTCTGGACGAGTTCAGCGTAGTGCCGAATGCAGTACCAGAAATCAAAAAGATAATTCGCTCGATCCATTATACCGAAGCGATACGCGTCGCTGAACGCGTGCTGATGATGCAGTCCGAAGACGAGATCAAAACGTACCTCAAGAATCTGATGAAGCGTAAGTTCCCTGATATTCCCATCGAATAAACAGGGAATGCAGGTTTATGGTTTGAGAATAAAGAAAAGATAAGGCAGGTAGCGGAAGCTGATAGTCTTCAGTGAACCGTTCACAGCTTTATACTATCAAGAGACATTAAAAGGAGAACAATGATGACGCTCGATGATATTACACGAAGAGATCCCAAGGGAATGTCAATTTGGATTGCTGATTTCCCAAAACAAATTGAACAAGCTGTTCGCATCGGGAAGGAAGCAAAAATAAAGCTCAATGTAAAGGGTATACAAAACATCGTACTGACCGGATTGGGCGGCTCGGCTATCGGCGGGGATTTGCTTCGTTCGTATCTTGCTGAAGAACTCAAAGTGCCGTTTATGGTCAATCGGAATTATGTTTTGCCGGAGTTCGTTGGAAAAAATACGCTTGTCATTGTCTCCAGTTATTCGGGCAACACAGAGGAAACTATCTCCGCACATAAAGATGCAATAAAGAGAAAAGCGAGAGTTCTTTGTATTAGCACAGGAGGAGAGGCGGCGAGAACGGCGAAAAAGTTCAAGCAGCCATGGATTCAAATTCCGCCGGGACTTTCTCCGCGTGCAGCTCTGGGATACTCATTCTTCCCATTGCTCGTTGTGCTTGGCAAGCTGGGTCTGATCAAATCAAAAGACAAAGATATAAAAGAGACAATCCAGTTTCTCAAAACCAAAGCCGCACTCTATAGCAATCCAGAATCGGCAGAGAATGCACCATTAAAATTGGCAGAGCGAATCAAAGGTAAATTTCCGGTCATCTATTCTCCAACCGAGCATCTCGATGCCATTAACATTCGATGGCGCGGGCAAATTGCGGAAAATGCCAAGCAGCTATCCTCGGGTCACGTGTTGCCGGAGATGAACCACAACGAACTTGTCGGTTGGAAAGTATTAACCGACCTGATGAAGCAGATGCATGTCATCTTTCTTAAGGATGCAGGTACCCATAAACGCGTTGCGATTCGTGAGGAAATTACAAAGCATATCGTGGCACAATATGCTGGTATGGTAACGGAAGTGGCGAGTGAAGGAAAATCGCTACTTACGCGAATGTTTTCACTTATTCATTTCGGTGATTGGGTGACTCTTTATCTTGCTATCTTGAACAATGAAGATCCGGAGCCGGTGGCTGTTATTGATTTTCTCAAGGGTGAATTAGGAAAAGTGAAGTAAAATAATCAGATTTTAGATATCTATTAAACGAAAACATTGATAACGGAACTCTAACTTCAGACTATTAAAACCTTGCATTTCACAACACCGGAAGATATATTACCAACGTTTATGTTGTGCAAAATGTTAATTTCTAATTACACGGGCACCTTAACTTATACATCATATGCGGACCACTATGCCTCAAGAAGAAATCAATTTTCTCCGCAATGTGCCTATCTTCGCTGAACTCGAAGAGAAGGATTTGCTGAGGGTTGTCAAACTCGGCACAAGTCAAAAATATAAGAAGGGCAACATCGTTGTCCTTGAACAGGAAAGCGGCGCTGCTCTCTTCGTCATCATCACAGGCAAGGTGAAAGTAGTGCGAATGGATGAGGATGGACGGGAAGTCATCCTCTCGATGTTTGGACCCGGTGAATTTTTTGGCGAGATGTCGTTGCTGGATGGGTTGGCACGATCGGCGAGTGTTGTGGCAACGATGAAATCCGAATTGTTTATGATTCATCGGCGGGATTTTTTAGAGTTATTGAATGAATTTCCGACGGTAACGATTTCACTACTGGCAGAACTGGCTATGCGGTTGCGCAAAGCCGATATGCAGATCAAGAGTCTGTCACTGAAAGATGCCGAAGGAAGGGTTGCCAATGTTATGTTAATGCTTGCCGACGATGTCGGCATCTTCCGCAAAGGGAAAGTGGAAATTGATGACTTACCGCTTCAGCAAGATATTGCCAATATGGCTGGTACGTCCCGCGAAACGGTTTCCCGCATGATTCATTTATTCATCGAAGGCGGAGAAGTGCAGATGAAAGGGAACAAGCTCATCATTGACGATTATGAGGCATTTCGGAAAAAATATTTGTGAGAAATCCTTTTCGTTTTGCCATGGATTGAATTTGAGGATATGGATGAGTGTACGAATAAAAGTTTGTGCGGACATTTATGGTTGAAAAGAGGAATGGGCTAACAGGACATACAGACCGTTCCAACAATTCTCGAGCGGATCTCCATCTCCATACAACATACTCCGACGGAGCACGAAGCCCTAAAGAAATTGTTCAACGGGCTCATGCAGCAGGACTTTCTGTTATTTCCATTACTGACCACGATAATGTCGGCGCTCTCGATGAAGCAATCGAAGCAGGAAAAAGTCTCGGTGTAGAAATTGTACCAGGTGTGGAATTGAGTGTTGCGTTGAATGAAAAAGATATTCACTTACTTGCATACTTCTTTGATCACACGAATCAGAAACTGCTGGATTATCTTTCTTTTTTCCGCTATGAGCGATTGAAACGCGCTGAGCGCATTGTCCAAAAACTCAACGACATCAATATCCCTTTAAAATTGGATGCAGTGCTTGATCAAGCAGGAATCGGTTCAGTAGGGCGTCCGCATATTGCCAGCGCCTTGATGGAAGAAGGATTAACGGATACCTATCACGAAGCATTTTTAAGATACATAGGTGCTGGCGCCCCAGCATACGAAAAAAAATACCAACTCTCACCGCTCGAAGCGACGCAGCTCATTACACAAGCTGGCGGACTTTCGTTCCTCGCGCATCCCGGTAAGTACACAACAGATGTGGAATTGTCAACGCTTATTCAAGCCGGTTTAGACGGGATCGAAGTGGTGCATCCGTCACATAACGAAACGCGTCAGGACTTCTATCGCGGCGTTGTTCATCAGTATTTCCTTCTGGAGTGTGGCGGCTCCGATTACCATGGCGGCAAGAAAAATGACGAGGGTACTTTTGGTGTCTATACTGTGTCGCTGGATGTTGTCGAAGACATGCGCAATCGTCTTTTTTCTTGAGTTGTTGTGAATCCCAAAAATCATACTCCTCGCACATTTCAAGAATCGGCAGCGAAATTTCGATTTGCCATTGTTGTCAGCAAGTTCAATCATCCTATTACGGAAAGACTTTTAAAGGGCGCTGAACAATGTCTATGTGAGCATAACGTTCCAGAGAAGAACCGGAAGGTAATATATTGTCCGGGATCATTTGAGTTACCACAAGTGGCAAATCGGTTAGCTGCACAGAAAAAGTGGGACGCGATTATTTGTCTTGGTGCGGTCATTCGCGGAGAAACTCCTCACTTCGAGTACATTTCTGCAGAGACAGCACGCGGCATTCAGGATGTAGCGCTTCGTCATTCTATACCGGTGATATTCGGAGTGCTGACGACGAACAATGAACAGCAAGCGTTAGATCGCATCGGTGGTTCACAAGGGCACAAAGGATGGGATGCGGCACTGACGGCTATCGAAATGGCTGCACTCTTCCGGACATTAAAACGCACATCACGGTAAAGACCATATGAGTGGCAGAACAACAATCATCTCCTTCCTCCTCATTCTGAGTATTGATGCACAGAGTCAGCAACAAATCGGACAATGGAAATCGTTTACCGATATGAAGCCTGTGCGCGGCGCGGTGCGAGCGGGCAGCAGTATTTGGACGGCAACGAGCGGCGGCGTATTTGTATATGATACAATATCGGGGCAATATAAAAAGTTTAACCACTCCAACGGACTTTCTTCCAACGATATACGTTGCATTGCAGTGGAACCCGGAAATCGTATTTGGGTTGGCGGAGCAAATGGATTTATCGACACATATAATCTACAAACAGGGGTTTGGACATCTATCGATGCAAACAGGCCAAACGGTGATCCCCAAATAGGAGTACAGGATTTCTTTCTGAGCCTAGGAGGTGATACAATGTTTGTTGCCACAGTGTTCGGTGTAATACCTTTTAAAATTGATAAATGGGAATTTGGGGATACGTATGCCAGCTTTGGTTTTCTATCTGCACCTGTTGTGAAATGTGTTCTTACTGATGAAAGCCACATATTTGTTGGTACTGACAGAGGACTCGCGGTTGCACCTTTGGCAGCTCCTAATCTCTCTGCGCCAGATTCATGGACGATCTACACTACATTTCCCGGAATCTCTTCAGATTCAATTGCGGCGATGGCAGTCTTGAGAGACACGTTAGTGATTGCCACGGACCAGGGGATTGGATACTATTACAATGGATCATTTGGTGTCGTTGGATCACTTAGTGGGAAATCGATTAGCGATCTTTCTGTTGATGGCGGGAAACTGCGAATTTTAACAAGTGATGCATTAGGTTTCAAAGTAGAATCTCTCTCGTCTTTTGCAGAAGCACCTCAGGTTGTTGATTCAAATTCTTCTGTTCAGGGGTCATGTCTTGTTCCAGCTTCTTCGCTGTGGATAGGTACCACATCAAACGGAATAGCGCGACAAACAGCATCGGGGTGGAATTATTACTATCCCAATTGCCCGGAATCAAATTTATTCAGCAGTGTCGCGGTTGATGATAATGGTGTATTGTGGGCAGCATCTGGCTCAGACTCAGGAGATGCCAAATTCTACCAGTACAATCCATCATTGTCAGAGAATACCCAATGGAAGACTTTTCCTGGTATTCCCCATTTTGGATCTTACAAGGTTTCACTTGGAACAAAAGGATCGGTATGGGTCAGTACATGGGGAGCTGGCGTTATAGAAATTGTTGGCGATACTATCCGACGTAAGTTGAATTATTTCAGCATTCCAAGCCTTCCTGCTGCGGGGAGTGGGAAGGATTCCAATTATGTTGTACCCGGTGATGTAGCTGTGGATAATCAGGGAAAAACTTGGATTTCAAATCGAGTAAATGGAAGTGGCAGAAGCCTCCTTAGATTAAATGATGATGGTACTGCAACGTATTTCAACAATCAATATAGTACCTCAGATGGTTGGTTCCATTCGATGGTCATTGATCGCAATGGCACAAAATGGCTTGCCGGAGATCTCCCTGGGAACCTAAAAAATTCTGCATCTGGATTGGAATCTGGATTAAACGGCGTGTATGTCTTTAACGAAAATCCAGTGTTGAATGGAATGGTAGACACCATAGGTGGCTGGGGACATCTTTCATCTGACGACGGATTGATAAGCGATATAGTTTATACATTTGTAGTTGATCTTGACGGTGCTGTATGGATCGGTACAGATAAAGGTGTTACAATCGTACCTGATCCTCAGTTCCCAAAACAATTTTCTTCATGCTTTGCTTTATTAGCTTATGCTCCTCCATCTGTCCAAACCATAGCTGTTGATGCTTTAAATAATAAATGGATTGGTACGAATAATGGCGTTTTTGTTGTCAACTCAGACGGCACGCAGTTGCTCCCGACCCCGACGTACACTGTCGCATCAACCAATAGTCAACTTTTGGCTGACGACGTGCAATCGATTGCTATCGACCAGAAACGCGGTATCGTCTACTTTGGAACACTACAAGGATTATCAAGCCTTACTATTGAACCCGTTCAGACCAACCAATCATATTCCCGGCTGGAAGTCGGGCCAAATCCATTTCTCTTGCCATCCGATCAACCATTGACGATTCGTAATCTTGTGGCTGGCAGTACTATTAAAGTAATGACGGTAAGCGGTTTTCTTGTAACACAATTTGACGCACAAGGGGGAGGCAGAGCGTTTTGGGATGGACGGGATAAGAATGGTGCATTCGTTTCATCCGGGATATATTTTATCATCGCGTTTGCAGAAAATGGTTCTCAAACTGTAACGGGTAAAGTGGCTGTCATCCGTCGTTAGTGATGGACGAAGTATCCTGTATTTCATCTAGACGAAATCTTTATGTTGACAAAAACCGCTTTCGACTTTGAACTGCCAAGGATTTTCACAATTGAAATTATTGTTTTCATCTTTTAAACGATTTACCAATCTTAACAAATTCCTTCTTCTGATCATTTTCCTTTTTGTGCTTGTCGATACAAGTCTCTATCTGGAATTTATGCCAGATGATACGTTTATTCATATAGGATACGCGAAGGATATATGCGAAGGCAACGGTTATAGTTTTGCGGGGAATAAAACATATGGATCAACATCGCCTCTGTGGCCGCCCTGTATTGCAGCTCTCACAGTAGTACGCATTGATCTTGAACATGCCGCAAGATTGTTGTCTTTCTTGTTTTCGATTGCCTCAATTTGTTTGATGTACCATATTACCCATCTTCGTTTCAGTGTTCCCATCTCATTGGGTGCTTCATGCCTTTTATGTTTTAATACATATTTTTTGCGATGGTCCTTAACAGGGATGGAAGCAACAGCGGCATGTTTCTTTATGTTGGTTCTGATATATCTTCTCTTCAAGGAGAGACAAGGAAGCATAGGTAGGTTCTCTTATCTCATTATCGGTTTGTCGCCATTGGTGCGTCCGGAATATTATTTGTTCGTCTCTTTCTTTTTCATGTTTTTATTTTTCAATGAACCGGTCAAAAAATATGCAGCAAAGTTATTTATAGCATTAATTCCATCGGTGATTTGGAATTGCTTTGCCTTTGTGTATTATGGAACTATCGTACCAACGACTTTCTCTATCAAAGCCGGTGACACGTTTTTCTCTACTGAATGGGATACATTTGTTCGATCCGCTAAACTGTTTTTGTCTGGAAACCCGATCGAATTATGTGTCATCTTTCTTGCTTTCGTTCTATTATTGTTGCACATCAGACATACCTTGAAAAAAAAGGTTTCGCATATCGTTCGATCTGAGGTTGTATTGATCATAATCTGGATTGTTTCATTCTACTTATATTATATTTTGAAAAATGTCACCATATTATCAAGGTATTCGCTCGTAGTATTACCGCTCATTATCCTTTTAATGATCGATATGTTTACAAGGGCTTGCGAACAATACCATCTTTCCCAGAGGACAACGAATCTTCTTCTAGCTGCGTTGGTTGCTACATCCCTGCTGGTCCATGGCCTTTTTACGTATCGTATAGTAAAACCAGATGCTGACAGTTTTACTCATGGATTTCAAAGGGAGTATAAAAAAATTGCATCTATCCTTTCGGCGGAAGGTTGCACGAATGGCTCAGTGGCTTTATCAGATGTAGGTATTATCGGAGTATATTCGGGATTGAAGATCTATGACTTTGTAGGACTGGTTGATAAAGATCGATTTCATTTCTCGAGTAACAGAGATTACTTCATCAACAAAAAGCCGCAATATCTAATCTCTCACGGAGAAATTAGTCTCGAAGAACTCAAAGATACCTCCGTATCATTTCAGGAAATCTATACAACACAGATTGCGGGTCTCGGTATCAATCAAAGAGGGAATATTGTAGTGCACGTCCATAAGGTTTTTTGGAGATAATAAAAAGAGACGGCCGAAACACCTTTTTCCATTTATAACAATAGTTTGCCTTTATACCGATGAAATCTTCTTTTTTCCCCTGCGCCTAAATAATAATGCCAAATAAACACTAAGGAACAATAATAGTGCTGACACGATGTATGGACCCGAATAATAAATTTCGTAGAGATAACCAGCAAGAAGCGGTGCGATCACCATATATGCAGACATCAGCGCTGAAAGAATTCCCATCGTCTCGCCTTTCTTCGAAGGATCAGTTGCTGCGACAGCTTGACTCGTAATCACAACTCGAAGAATAGCTTGACCGGTTCCCAAACCAAGAAAACTAAGATAAAACAATGGCAAGATTTCTGTCGAAACCAGGAGCGAGGAAAAAGCCAGCACAATAAGCATCATAATTTCCAATGTTACTTCCGAAAATCTTGCAAGCCAAAACTTTTTCAACAGAAATCCCTGGTTAATAACCACAATTACACCGATCATCGTGAACATCATTCCTGTCTGGAATGCACTGAAACCAAATACGTCTTTGACAAATAAGCCAAAAACAGCTTGACTTGTCACAATAGCGAATGCAAAGAACGACCAGGTAAAGTAAAGAGGCCGTAACTTTCGATCTTGTGCAGCTCGTAGTAGCGGTCTGAGCGGATTGAAACTCATTGGTTTTTGATGATCAGGCTTGTGATGTGTTTCTGGGAGGAAGAAAAATGCAGAGACCGCATTTGCTGCCGCCAGTGCTCCGGCCATCCAAAACGGAAACGCATGTGATACTTTACTCAACACACCACCAATGAGCGGACCGAGAATAAATCCGACCCCAAATGCTGCTCCGATGAGTCCGATATTTGCCGCCCGTTCCTTTTCGTCTTTGGCAAGATCCACCATATAGCTTTGCGCTGTTGTAAAATTGCCTGCAGCTAATCCATCAATGATGCGTCCAAGGAACAACATCCAGAGAGAGTGTGCGCTGGCAAACACCAACCAACCAATCGCTGTACTGGTAATGCTAAGAATGAGGATCGGTCGACGTCCGATGCGGTCGGACCACATCCCTAACAAAGGTGCGCTCAAAAAAGAGAAAAAAGAAAATGTTGCAAATAAGAGCATGATGGTAGTCGGTGAAGCGCCGAATTCCGTTACATAGAATGGTAAAATTGGAATAACAATGCCGAACCCGATTACATCTACAAGAACTGCCGAGATGACGATGATTTTTTGTTTTTGCATAATAATTTCATGATAATGGAAATTTAAATCAATAACAGAACATGGATAGATGCCGAGTGGTTCCACGGAAAGGCTATTAAATTCTCATATTTAACTCCACCTTGACTCCTTTCCTCCTACATCGTACCTTACTCGTGAGGTGAATGATGCCGGAAGTCTCGCTCAAAGAAATTCTTGCGAACCATACGAAGGAAGGGAAGCTCTATGTCGGAATGCCAGACGATTGGGTACGGTGTTTCGCTTGCGGGCATAGATGCAAGATTCCTCCGGCAAAAGATGGTATCTGTAAAATTCGATTTAACAAGGATGGAAAACTTTATGTTCCATTCGGGTATGTCTCCAGTATCGCACTTGACCCGATAGAAAAGAAACCCTTTTTCCATGTGTATCCCGGATCGACAGCGTTGAGTTTCGGTATGCTTGGCTGCGACTACCATTGCTCATTTTGTCAGAATTGGGTAACATCTCAAACGCTTCGAGATCCGCATGCCGTTTCTTCTATCGAAGAAATTGATGCTGAGGAAATTGTGAAAATTGCTCTTCGCCAGAAAGCGCCGATCATCACGAGCACATACAACGAGCCTCTTATTACCTCTGAATGGGCAGTGGAGATATTCAAGCACGCAAAGAAAGCCGGACTCATCACTTCGTATGTCTCCAATGGAAACGGAACACCAGAGGTGCTCGACTATTTACAACCATGGATTGATCTCTACAAAGTTGACCTGAAAGGTTTTCGCCAGAAAGCATACCAACAAATGGGTGGTGTACTTCAGAATGTACTTGATACTATTAAGTCATTGCACGAACGTGACAAGTGGGTTGAGGTGGTTACGCTTGTTGTTCCAGGAATGAATGATGCAGATGAAGAGTTAACTGACATTGCCAAATTTCTTTGCTCTGTCTCGCCGGATATTCCGTGGCATGTAACTGCCTATCATCGAGAGTACAAAATGGCGGCGGAAGAAGAAGTCACTCCAATCTCCACTCTGCTTCGCGCTGCAGAAATTGGTTATACAGAAGGATTACATTTTGTTTATACCGGTAATCGGCCGGGGCAGACGCGGAATTATGAGAACACTTATTGTTACTCCTGTAACGAACTTCTCATCGAACGGCAAGGATTTCGAGTGTTGAGAAACAAACTATCAGACGGAACGTGTTTCAAATGCGGGACAGACATCGCAGGAAAATGGAGCCACGCCTCTTGAGAAAAACAAAACGAACTTCTTCCTTATCACATCTCTCAATGAGTGAGAGATATCAGATGACAAAATCATTCATCGTCTCTGTTTCGTCTTTATGTTCTACTGAAATAATCTTTGCTGTCCCCATGGATTCCTACCCAATTTCTATGTGGAGCAATCAACGAGGACAAGTTGAATTGGTTAATCACTAGGGGAATGCCATCGTGCAGGCGCATGAGCAGGACAAACTGCTTTGCTTTATTTGGAAACCCTTGGAATGGGCAAAAGAGGATCAAACATCAATTATTCCTTGCCTTTTTAAATAGACAAGAATAAGAGCGAAGCTGATTCTGAAACATTCGGTGTTCCTTAATAACAGTGAACTGCAAATTTCTAAAGATAGGTTGTTCAATTTGTATTCGATCCGGTGAAGGTGTATCTTCTATGCAAGGAGATATTATTTATCAGATAATTATTTCAGGCACATCATGAGATATTGTTGTATCAAAATAGTTGGAACTCTTTTATCGGTTCTCATATTTTGGGGCTGCCCATCGATTTCACGAAAGGATGAAAAAGAAATCGCCCGAAAACCGGAAATCATATTTTATATTGCTAGCCTGAATCTCGGCAATTTCAAAAAACGCATAGAGCAAAAATATATTGTTGAACTTGCGAAAGTACTGAAACGTGAACAAGTGGAAGTGCTCGCAGTCCAGGGGATCTCGCGGTACCGTGGTGTCGCATCGCGCGTAGATTTTGTCAATGAGCTTTCAGCACAAACGGATTGGCGGAATGCGTTCGGCGAGATGATGAACATTTCCGGCCGTCAAACCGGCAACGCTGTTTTCAGTTCCTATCCAATTCTTTCGCAACACAATCAAACATTCGATCATCTGAAGACAGCAAGTTTTGAGGCTGCATTGCAAGCAACAATAGATGCAGGAATACGCCCGCTTGTTGTTGTCAGCGTGCAAATGCCACCCAAAGCAACAGAGGAGGAAGAAGCGCAATGTATGCGGATTATTGCTGCATCGAATCCTGATGGAACCAATCAAACAACCATCATCACTGGAAATTTAACTTCTTCGGAAGCGATTCGCACTTCAAATTCATTTACTGAGGTTCCGCAATCCGAATCTGCCAGGGGCGCTACACCGAGTGTTTGGTATTCGGCAAACTCATCGTTTCAATTGCTTGCATCGCGCGCAGTGGAAACAGAGCTTGGCAAGCTTATTATTGCACAATTTGGATTATTTCGACAGAAATAGCCGTCAAGAGCCATTAAGCAGCTTGCGATTCAGAAATTTGGATTAAGAGAAATACTCTATATTACGGACATTTAAAATATCGTCCTTGGATATCGTCTTAAGAACTATTATAATATATAGGTATACTGTTAGGTGTTTGTCTTACGGGAAAACGAGAAGTTGGACAGACGGCATCATCGCATCCGAATTCTTATAAGCAATAAAAAACAACTTCGGAAACAGTATTCTGGAACAACAATAGACAGAAACTAATGTCTGAAGAAAAAAAACTTGATCCCCAGGCTTTGAAAGAGCGTATCGGCAAGCATTTGCGAACTGCGGATGAATTCACGCACCAGCAGCGATATGAAGAAGCTCTCATGGAAATTGAGCGGGCGCTTGAAATTGATCCAAAGAATAACTATGCACGTTCCTTCCTCGAGCGAGTCAAGTTGATGTATAAGCGCTCTCAACCAAAAGGACTCGACCAAACGGTATCAGAAGAAAAAACAGCGGAAGAACGAACGGCTCTTATTGCTCAACATCTTTCTAAGGCAGAAGAATATATTAACAAAAAAGAGTATGCCCATGCGTTGGAAGAAGTTGCGCGTGTATACAAAATTGCTCCACAAAATTATTACGCACAAACCTACTCCGAACGAATTGATATTCTCATGCAGGATAAGAGTATTGAAAATGATAAACCTGTAGCAACCCTTGTCCAACCCGCAATACCGGATGTTCAGCCTCTACAACCTCCCACAAGAGGCAGTACACTGATGTATTGTGAACTTCTCAAAGAAGTATGGTTCGATGGAAAAATAACTGAACAGGAAGCTCAAGAACTTAATGCATTGCGTGAGCTTTTTGGCATCACGCAAGAAGAACACAGAAGGCTCGAACGGGAAACCAGAATTGAAGCGTATCTGGATGCGTTGCGCATTGCATGGCGCGATAATAGCCTCAGCGGTTTGGAACAGAAGGCGCTACAGATGATGCTCGATAAATATGGTATCTCGAAAGAAGAGCAAGCAGAAGCAGAATCACGATATGCAGAGATCAAGAAATCGTCGAAGTCACGAGGCACTATCCTTGTTGTTGATGCAGATCGGCAGACTCTAGTATCATTGAGTAAAGGGCTGCAGCAGCACGGTCTTACTGTCCTTTTGTCCCAGAAAGCAGAAGATGCGCTGCAGATTCTCAGCACTCATACGCCAAATATTATCCTCTCCGAGATTCTTTTCCCCAAGGATCAAATGGATGGAATAGGATTTCGTAGGAAGTTGAGTGAGCATCCAGCTCTCAAGCAAACACCGTTCTTTTTTATTAGTTCCATTACCGATAAAAAGGTGATCCATGCATGTTATCGATTAGGCGTCGATCATGTCCTTATAAAACCAATCGATATGAAAATGCTATTATCGATGATTGAAGGGAAACTTCATGTCTCACCTCATGAGAAATAATCTGTCTCATGTTTAAAAAGAAAAAATCCCCCGTCGATCCTTTCAAAAATCGTGTCGGCAAGCATCTTCGTAAGGCAGATGAATTGGTACGGCAAAAAAAATATGATGACGCCTTGTTGCAAATTGAATCCGCTTTCGAACTCGATCCTAAAAACATGTATATCCGTTCCTTCCTTGAACGCACGCGCTATTTAATCCAGAAGGAAAACGAAAAGCGGGAGATGGTATTCGGTGAAATGGATATGGCTGTCGACCGCCGGATGCAATCCACTGCACGTCTGCTTGCAACCGCAGAAGAATTTATCAAAGTCAAATTGTACCATCGTGCATTAGGAGTTATTGCAAAAGTTTATCAAATCGATCCGAAGAATCACTATGCGCAGTTATATTCTGAGCGTATCGAAGAATTGATGCAAGCTGAAGCGGCTGGCAAGGGAAACGTTGATCTCAAACCTCCTCGCCACAGTGAACCGGAGGTGTACGCTCCCCCTGAAACGACGCCGACTGCACTTATCCAGGACGATACCCCCAAGCCGACCGTACTACCTATCCAGGATGATACTCCCGAACCTTCCACACTTGTGCAGGACGACACTCCCAAGCCAAGCAAAAAAGACCAAACACCACTGCCGATACTAAAAAGCGAACCGCAGGAAGAGGCTGGTCGTTTTGCATTGTACCGGGAGCTTCTCAGGGAATGCTGGGCGGACGGTGTTATTACCCCTGAAGAATCTGCGATGTTGCATCGTGTGCGCACTCAGTCTTTGATTACCTTTGAAGACCATTGTCGACTCGAAATGGACATCAAGATCGACGCGTACGTCGATGCGCTGCAAATTGTTTGGCAAGACGGTGTGGTGACCGACAATGAACAGGAAGTGTTGGATATTATGCGTAAAAAATTCGGAATAACACCGGAAGATCAAGCAGCGGCAGAAAAGAGATTCTCCTTATTACGCGCGACCAATGAGACAAAGGAAACAATATTGATCGTTGACCCGGATCAAGATGACTTAATTTCCATCGCGCGCGCGCTCATTGGTCGAGGATATGACGTGAGAGTAGCACGGCATCCCGATGAGGCCATTCTCTTCATGAAAACGAATACACCCGATCTCATCCTCAGCGAAGTTGTTTTCCCGCAATTGGACACCGACGGATTTGAATTTTATCAGAAAGTACGTTCAAATAAACAATGGAATCATATCCCATTTTTGATGATGACCTATCCTGGTGACGCTCGCATCGTGAGAGCAGGATTACGCATGGGTGTGGATTACTTCCTTCCCAAACCTTTGCATATCGATTTTATGGTGGCAATCGTAGAGGGCAAACTCAAATCAGAGCGGCAGCTAACGACATCAGCAAAGTAAATTACTATAAATACTTCGGCAGAATTCTTGTGAACTTACGCCCGCATTGGTTTTTATAGTCCACGGCGTGCATGGAGTATTCGTAATGAAAAAAACGTGCATCGTTATCAAAAAGGCACGCTTCGCATAAGTTTATTATAGAATAATAGTTTGGTTGTATTCTATTCCAAATTGATTGTCTCGCCAATTCCGGGGAGATGGATGAGCTTGAGATCCTTCTTCCCCTCCTTGGTAACCATCACACGTTCAAAATAAAATTTGATGCCTTTTGCTGTTTGTAGGTATGGAGAATCCTGCAGATGATAATGAATCACAGGTTCAGTTGTGTTGCCTGAACTTCCACATTGTGCTATCACTTGTCCACGTGTCACCTTATCACCTACTCTTACCCGAATGCTCCCCTGTTTCAAAAAAGCTAGAACCGAATACTCACGGTTGGAATGCTGAATGACAATTGCATTGCCGATAGGTGCATATGGATTACGCAAACCCGGAGAATTTTCGCGGATACCATCAATCGCTTCTACGATAGTTCCGTTCGCCGGAGCGAGCACTTCCTTTCCATACCCGAAGTAATCTTCATTTGCCTTCCCGTCATTCTTATAACGTGATCCAAGCGTATCCTTTGCTGAAAATTCATATGCATATTGTTGCTGCAATAAGTTGTTTTGTATGGCACCTTCACGAAATTCTCCACCAGCGATAACAGTCCAAGTGCCCTTGAATGGAGGATACAATTCTGTTTCCTGTTTGTCAGGTACAACAGGGGCAACGGGTTGTTTAACTGCCGGGCTCGTTGTTGGATTCGCTGTCTGTATGGGCGTTGGTGTCGGTAACGGCTTTGGTTCTTCTGTTGGTTGAGGTTCGGGAATTTCGTGGTTGGTGAAGATAAAACCTTTGATCTTCTCTTGATCGTTGATATAGAGCGTTAAATCCATCGCGCCGCGCTCAAAGTATATCATGCATACCGCCTGGTCCATTGCCCTGAACTGTGGCGAATCAACCCTGGTTACCTTTCCATATTGGGATTCGTAATTTTTGAATAAGATCGTTGTATTATTGAGTGGAAATGCAGCCGACATTCCGGCATCGTAATCTCGCACAATCCCGGCGTAATCTTGTTTATTCATCGCTTCGACCAAACGATTTATGACCCTTGCAAACCGTTCAGTTCCTTGTTGCTGTGCAAACGATGTCAGAGTCCAGATAACGATGAACAGAAACATTCCTGTCGTTCTCTTCATGGTCGTCCCTTTCATACAACTCTTTCTCTTATGTATACATAACTCAGAAACCAGCCCGCGCTTTACCAACCGGGTTGATGAAGGTTAGCACGTTTTTTAGTAAGAATCAATATATGAATGACGCTTGTACAATGCACTCGGTTTGTTCTTTTTCTAACATCTAAAGTTTAGGTTTTTGAACTGCCAACCAAGTGAATGTCAGAGGTGTAAAAATCAAGTGTAACACTCTCGAGTAAAATCTCTTGAGGGTTTATTGCTACTTGGGAACATTCTTCGTAGGTATGTTTATTTGCGTATGAATCTCTCGCAGCAATTTGAAAGTGATCCAGAAAGCGATTACTTCTAAAACCAGCACAAGTCCGAACGATCCTTCATAAAGTATCTTCCAGATCAATGAAGGTTCTTGCTGGGTAATCGGAGGCAATGCCGTGAATCGAGTAACAATATTATAAATCAAAACTGCCGGCAAGATACCAAGCAAAACAACCGCTCCTGGTCGAGCAGACTGTGTTGACAAAAAGAAGACTACCACCAGTGGTGCCAAGCAAAGAAATAAGAGAAGTGGCATGTGCGGAGTCAGAGAATAGATAAGATCAATCTTTTCGTGAGCATAACTGTTGATAACCAGCAGGGCTGTATGAACTGAGATGACATACGTCGCCTGCTTTGCCAGTGAACGGATACTTTCTGTTAGTACCATATGTTTTCCTTTTATAAATTGAATAACATTACACGAGTTATTCCTGGATGATTCTGCGCGCTAGTACGAATCGGTTCAGGAGCGATTCTTCGAAATAGTTCGATGATGGATCAAAACTACCTAATCGTACTCGCCCTGCACTATGAATAAATAATTTATTCCCGAGAGAGAGAGCAACATGGGTAATACGTTTCGGTTGTATTCCTTTTGTCCTCTGGCAAAAGAAAAGAAGATCGCCCTTCTGGAGATTCTCAAAATTCTTCCCCGGATCGATTGGCGTTCCTTGGTCCGCTTGCTGATCAGCATCGCGGTGTAACTCTATTCCATTCAATCGATATACCATTTTGACAAATCCTGAACAATCCATTCCTTTCACCGATGTTCCGCCCCAAAGATATGGAATACCCAAAAGCGCTTTTGCTGTCTTTTCAAGATTTTCTCCCGTGAGCATGCGACTCTTATTCCATTCATCGAGATCCTGCACAAGTGAGTCCGGCACAAAACCTTTTCGCCCATCGGCAAGTTCCACCTTCGTCCACCCATTATTCTTGCCACCGCTTTTCAAAATACATCCGGCCACAACATTGCAGAGTGGCACTGATATTGAGTCAGGTGTCTTACGAACAATACATTTCAATTCTGTGATAATCACTTTGTGCGCAGTGTTCCAAGTCTTCGCATCAGTTTGATCTATTATGTAAATTGCGGCTACATTGATCCATCCAAGATATCGGTCGGGCATTTGAATGAAACAATATCCACCGGTTTTCTTCAACAACGTCACTACTGTGCCCATCAATACTTGCGTTATAAGTTTTCCCTGCTTGCGGGGTTCGTGTCGAACATCTCCTACGTCAATAATAACGATACCATTTCTGTAGTTTCCCAGTGTTAGGTCGGGAAGCACATGAATGCTATCAATCACTTTTTCTTTTAAATTTTTACGCAGTGCATCGATCAGCGCATTCTTTGCTGCAAGGGTATCAACTTCTCCGAAGAGTACAATTTCTGTCTTTGTCTGCTTATAAGAGATATCGAAGACTGCCGTCCGCCGGTCCGGTGCGTACCGCTGTTGTGTGGATTGAAGAATGCGTTTGATGAGAGTGCTTTGATCTGCTGCTCTTGCTTCAGTGGCAAGGAAAGAAAAGAAGAGGATAACTACAAAACTTGCGATATATAGTTTCAGTGACACGGTCATGTT
This sequence comes from Bacteroidota bacterium, assembly GCA_050013655.1. GTDB lineage: Bacteria > Bacteroidota > Ignavibacteria > UBA10030 > UBA10030 > Fen-1298. The sequence continues at coordinate 692,358 of JBEKEV010000001.1, forward strand.
TCTAAATGCTAAAGATACTCTATGATAAGAATATACAGGAAATCTCTTCCTTGGTCAAACGTTGTGGCTAGGTAGTTCAGATTTGCTGTTGCAGCCAGTTTGAGATGTCTGAGAGACTTTCATCACTGATCGTGTGCTGGATGGGATATTCGCGATAAAGAACGTTCGCGTTCGCTTGCACAAGTTGTCGATGTGCTTGTCTGCCTAATTCGATCGGAACAACTGGGTCTTGTTCGCCGTGCGCAATGAAGAACGAAAGAGCGCCCAAATCATCCCATCGATAGGAAAGCCGCTCGTGTTGTGGCAGCAAGCCGCTGTGTACAACGATACCTTTGAAGCGCTTGGGACTCGAGAGCGATATCGCCAATGACATCATTGCTCCCATGCTGAATCCAAACAGAAATTGCCTGCTCGAATCAACAGGATATTTCTGCTGAAAGTCATCTAACCACCGAAGGAAAGAGTCGCGGCTATTGAGAAGTTGATCGATGTTCACCGCGCCGTTCTCATCTAGGTCAAACCATGTATACCCGCCATTGGGAAACCTGTACGGTGCCTGTACACTGGCAATAAGTAAACGCGGATCGAGGTTGGGTGCTAACCCGAGGAGATCAGTTTCGTCGGTTCCTCGGCCGTGCAGGAAGACAAGCGCAGGATGAGGACCTGATTCGTTGGTATTCAGAGGAGCGATTTTAGAGAAGAGCGATAGTGGTTCCATAAAAATCTGATGAGCAAAAAAAATAAGAGGAACGTAGAGAAATGACTCTTGGGCGTTTCTAATAACTCAAGTTCCAAGCATCGAATTTCAAACAATGACCAAATGCCAAATCTGAATGATCAAAAAAAAGATTTTTTGTGTTTGTTTTTTATCATTTGAATTTGTCCCGCTTTTCGGGATCCCGTAGAGCAGGATTTGCTATTTGTGATTTGGAGTTTTCAGAGATCCCCTCTTACTGTTTCGATGATCGGATCAACTCGTCGATGCTGCTGGGGCGCAGCAACATTAAAACAGATGAATGTGAGACAATGAGATACTTTTCACCTTCGAATTCAACCTCAATGGCAGCATCGCGTATGAAAATAGCGTAATCACCTTCTTCAGCCTGCAGAGGAAGGTACTTGATAGGGTCTTTTGGAGTTGTAGACCATGATTCCTGATCCATGAATTGTGGATTAGGTACTGCATATCCCGGGCCAACACGCACCACGTACCCGCTCTGAACCTTGTCTTTCTCCTTCACACCGGGAGGGAGATATAAGCCATGATTTGTCCGCTCACTCTCTTTATCGGGGGCGAGGAGTACCTTATCGCCAACAAGTATAATTTTATTCCGGGATTTCAATTCCATATGCGCTTCTTGATTTTTTCATCTCAATTCGTCGGGACGGCGGGATTTTTCCGAAGGAATCCCTTCGGGAGAACCCGCGACCCCTTGTCCGAAATTGTCCCGCGAGTGTTTAAACGAGCGGTTGACAATTTCAGTATTCCGCCGCTTTCGCGTTTTTCAGTGTCCCGATGTTTTTATCGGGATCAGCGGGACACCCCAAATTAAAATTACTCGTCGGGACGGCGGGATTTGAACCCGCGACCCCTTGCACCCCAAGCAAGTGCGCTAGCCGGGCTGCGCCACGTCCCGAAACCGACTGAATCAAGGTAATCACTTTTTTGTAACCTTGCAATTCTGAAAAACAAGAAAGGTCTGAAAAATTATCTCGTACTTGAATACATATCTTTCAGCTTACTCAACGGGGAAATAATTTCATAGTTGGTTCATGAAAAAGTGGAATAATGAGTGGAGTGTAACCTCCCGATTGAGTTGTCCTATAGCACAGTAGTATTATGAGAGTACGACATCCTTTTCTGTGATACAGCAGCAAAGAATTCATTGGTGTTGGATTCGATACAACAAAAAGTAACCTCAATCTGAGAAACAGGAACTCTGTCCGAAAATTTCTCTCTCTTTTAATCAAAAAACCTGTCGGACCAATGAATCACAAAGTCTGATGGAGAGGTTCATCGGATCGAATACCTGAATTCTCAACTACCAATTACGTCAAAACCCTGGATAGACTTTCTTCTTGATTATCTGCGTGTTTATAGCTATATTTTTACACATTTTTTGCAAAGTCTGTTCGTTTCCTTGCCAATTTTGATAGCTTCCGGCTGAGCCGGAGTTCACGTGGTGGTTTTTGTGGCTGAATTTCGGATAAATATCTCAAATCTCTCGGAAGGAATTCACGAGCATTTCTTTGAAGCCGATCCTTCCAAGATTGGTTTGGACGAGCGGTTCAGGAGTATGGTGAAGATCAAGGTAGGGCTCGATAAGAGCTTACATCAAATTCTCCTTCAGGCAAAAATGTGGGCTGAAGGGGAGTTTGTTTGCGACCGGTGTCTTGATAATTTTATCTGGCAGATGGATAAGAAGTATTCTATAGTTTATATCCAAGGCGACCGATCCACTATTGATTTGAAAAAAGAAGAGGAAATTCAGGTTCTTTCTGCAGACACGAATTACATTGACCTGGATGAGGATGTGAGGCAATATATACTTTTGGCCATCCCACAGAAACTATTATGCCAAGAAGATTGTCTGGGCATCTGCCCAATATGTGGAGTGAATAGAAATAACGAGAGTTGTACTTGTGATGCTCAAGTGACAGACTCACGATGGGACGCACTGAAGAAGCTGTCTCATAACTAATTGAAAGCGAAGAAGAGAATATTATTGAAGGAAAAATCATATGCCTAATCCTAAACGACGACATTCCAAAGCCCGTGGGCGTAAACGCCGAACGCATTACAAGGCGTCAATTCCATCAACGCAGGAATGCCCAAATTGCCACGAGCAAAAACTGCAGCATCGGGCGTGTCCCCACTGTGGATTTTATAACGGCCGCTCCATTGTTACTCCGAAGGAAACCTGATAAGCAGGATGCGTTTTGGTGCCGGATGACTGGTCTCTGAAGCGAATCTCATGGAATCTCCCAAGAAATTACGTATCGCAATTGATGCAATGGGAGGGGACTATGCACCCGAACGGGAAATTGCTGGCGCCGTGGATGCTCTCCGAACATCAAACGAGAAATTCGAAATCATTCTTGTGGGAGATGAACAAGCTATTCGTCGTCAACTTTTGGCGCAGAAAGCGAATGATCTTCCTTGGAAAGTTATGCACGCATCACAGATTATCACAATGGAAGATTCGCCGACCGTTGCGCTTAAGCAAAAGAAAGATTCTTCCCTCGCTGTCGGAATGCGTCTCCATCAGGAAGGAAAAGCAGATGCCTTTGTCAGCATCGGTAATACAGGTGCAGTACTTTCAGCGGCGACACTTATATTGGGACGTATCAAGGGCGTCAGCCGTCCAACGATTGGAACATTTATCCCGGCAGAGCATGGTACATGTTTGCTGCTCGATGCAGGTGCCAACGTTGATTGTCGTGCGCAACAGCTCTATGAGTTTGCGGTAATGGGAAGTATTTATATCCAATTGCTTCGGAAAAAAGAACGCCCTACGATCGCCCTTCTCAATATAGGAGAGGAAAAATCTAAAGGTTCAGAAGCAGTTGTAAAAGCGTATAAGCTTCTTTCGGCAAGCACACTCAACTTTATTGGTAATGTTGAAGGACGCGATATTTTAAAGGCAAAAGCCGACGTTGTTATATGCGATGGTTTTACAGGTAATAGTATTTTAAAATTCGGTGAGAGTGTTCCTGAGTTCTTGAAAAGTAAATTGAAACAGTTTGCAGAACAAGGATTTATAAACAAGATCGCTGTTGGTCTTGCTCTATGGCCTCTCAAAGCATCTCTCAGTGATATGGATCCGAACAAAGAAGGTGGTGTGCCGGTATTGGGCGTGAAAGGTGTAACGATTATAGGTCATGGAAGTTCGACGGCAACGGGAATCAAGAATATGATTCTCCGTGCTGCTGAAGTAGCACACACGCAGGTAAACCGAGATATTGAAGCAGCATTACTAGTCCCTGTTTTATAGAAAAGGAAAAAATGGAATTACGACGAGCGACAATTACAGCGGTTAGTCATTATGTTCCTGAAAAGATACTCTCAAATTCTGATCTTGAGAAGATGGTTGAAACAAATGATGAATGGATTCGTACTCGTACGGGTATCCGTGAGCGGCGTATTCTTGAAAAAGGAGCGACTTCAGATTTGGCAATAAAAGCAGTTCAGCAATTGCTGAAAAATCGCGACATGAGTGCGTCGGAGATTGACCTGATCATAGTCGCCACTATTACGCCGGACATGATGCTGCCGACAACGGCATGTCTCGTGCAGGATGGAATCGGAGCACGAAACGCATGGGCGTTTGATCTCAATGCGGCATGTTCTGGATTTCTCTATGCCCTTAGTGTCGGTGCGCGGTTCATTGAGACCGGGGTGCATTCCAGGGTCATCATCGTTGGAGCGGATAAGATGAGTTCCATTACCGATTATACTGATCGGAACACGTGTATCTTGTTTGGTGATGCTGCGGGGGCGGTATTGCTTGAACCGACCAATGAGAGAGGGTATGGCATTCTAGACCAGCGTTTTTATAGTGATGGTTCTGGCGGCAAGTATCTCTATATAAAAGGTGGTGGAAGTTTGAACCCGCCGACACATGAAACCGTCGACAAAAAGATGCACTATGTGTATCAAGATGGTAAGACGGTCTTTAAGAGCGCTGTTATCGGAATGGCTGATGTTGCAGCGGAAATCTTGGAGCGCAACCATTTAAAAGGGGAAGATATTGCCTGGCTCGTCCCGCATCAAGCGAATCTTCGCATCATCGATGCGACAGTAAAACGCATGGGAATTGATCGCAGTAAAGTGATGATCAACATCGATCGGTATGGTAATACAACGGCGGCAACAATTCCGCTTTGTTTATCCGAATGGTGGCAAGCCGGTCAGTTAAAACGCGGACAGAAAATTGTACTTGCAGCATTTGGCGCCGGCTACACATGGGGCGCAACACTGCTGAATTGGTCATTAGCCAATCCGGAGAAGCGATAACGATGCTCAAGACCGCATTTGTTTTTCCGGGACAAGGTTCGCAATATGTTGGTATGGGGAAAGATCTTTATGAGGGAAATACTCAAGCCAAAGCGCTTTTTAGCAAAGCGGATGAGACCCTCGGTTTTTCCCTGAGTAAAATTTGTTTTGATGGACCGGAAGAGGAATTGAGACAGACAAAGAATACACAACCGGCAATATTTCTCCACAGTGTTGTGTTGTTCAATCTGATAAAAAACCAAAAATTCGAAATGGCGGCCGGACATTCTCTTGGCGAATATTCTGCACTGGTTGCAGCAGGTGCACTAACATTTGAGGACGGATTGAAACTTGTCCGATTACGCGGTGAGTTAATGCAGCAAGCGGGCGTTGAACAACCGGGAACTATGGCGGCTATTGTCGGTCTTGATCCGAAAACGGTCAATGGAATCTGTGCTGAGGCATCCCCTGCTGGTATAGTGCAAGCGGCGAATTTCAATTCGCCGGGTCAGATTGTCGTCTCCGGTTCGGTTGCGGGAGTACGAAAAGCAATGGAGCTTGCAAAGACACGCGGCGCAAAAATCGTAAAAGAACTTCCGGTAAGCGGTGCGTTTCATTCACCGTTGATGGACTCAGCGCAAGCAGGATTAAAAAAGGCATTGGACAGAACGGAGGTTCGCGATGCGTCTGTCCCGGTCTATGCCAATGTCACAGCCAGACCCGTGCGTTATGCGGATGAAATCAAGAGTTTACTCTATAGGCAGCTGACGAGTCCTGTGCGTTGGGAAGAAAGTGTTGCAAACATGGTTGCCGATGGTGCGACAACGTTCACGGAAATTGGCCCGGGAAAAGTACTGCAGGGGTTGGTAAAACGTATCAACGGGAACGTTGAAACGTGCGGATTTGAAACATTGGGTGATGTCATAGTCACAGATGGAATATCGAATGAATGAAATGATCTATAAAGAGTAATCTAAATATATTTTCAGTATTATAGAGATAAGGAATAGTATGGGTGTTCTAGATAAAAAAGTAGCATTGGTCACAGGTGGCGCGCGGGGCATCGGCAGAGAAATCGCATTGAAGCTGGCATCGGAAGGAGCCCATGTGGCATTTACCGATATCCGGTTAGAGGGAGCGGCGGATGAAGTTGTGAACTTAATTCGCGCGAAAGGTGTTCAAGCAACAGCAATTCAATCGGATGTACGAAATCTTCCCGAAGCACAGAATACGATTGATGCGGTCGTGAAAGAATATCAACGCATCGATATCCTTGTGAACAATGCAGGAATTACTCGGGACAATCTGATTATGCGAATGTCGGAAGACGAGTGGGATTCTGTTATCGCCATTAATTTGAAAGGAACATTCAATTTTTGCAAAGCTGCGAGTCGGCAAATGCTTGGCCAAAGAGAAGGAAAGATCGTCAATATCGCTTCAGTTGTTGGAGTGATGGGCAATGCCGGTCAAGTAAATTATTCTGCGTCGAAAGCAGGCGTTATAGGCCTTACCAAAACACTTGCAAAAGAGTTTGCATCTCGTAATATTCAAGTGAATGCAGTGGCACCGGGATTCATTGATACGGAAATGACACAGAAATTAACTCCCCAACAACGCGAGAGTCTTACAAGTGCAATTCCCATGAAAAGAATTGCAAAGCCGGAAGAAATTGCAAATGTTGTAGTATTTCTAGCTTCACCAGCCGCAAGCTACATCACCGGTCAGGTGGTCAATGTGGATGGCGGACTTGTAATGTAAATGAAATAATCAACCAAAACATAATATCTTAAAACAATCTAAGGAGTAATACAATGGCAGATTCTACTGAGAAAGTGAAAGAGATCATCGTCTCAAAATTAGGCGTTGATGCAGCTCAAGTAACACCAGAAGCATCTTTCACAAACGATCTCGGTGCCGATTCGCTCGATACAGTTGAGCTGGTCATGGAGTTCGAGAAAGCATTCAACATTCAAATCCCCGATGAAGATGCTGAAAAAATTGCCAGTGTTGGCGATGTGATTAATTACCTGAAGTCAAAGGGTTTATAATCGCCCTTGGTATAAAACAGTAACGAGAGCAATTCATTGAATCAGAGGTGCTCTCTCTTTTTTTGAGAATTATCACGCGGGGCGTATAGAAGTTTACCGCGCTTCGCATTATTTTCGATTGATGAGGAAGAAGACATGGCAGTGGATGAAAGCAGGCGGCGTGTAGTAGTGACAGGGATGGGTGTTATTACTCCCCTCGGCAACACTGTGCGAGAATATTGGCAAGCATTGATTGAAGGAAAAAGCGGTGCCGGGCCCATTACACTTTTCGATGCAAGTAACTATGAGACGAAGTTTGCCTGCGAAGTAAAAGGATTCGATCCGATGAAGTATATGGATCGAAAACTTGCGCAGCGCGCCGATCTCTTTACACTGTACGGAATTGCTGCTTGCAAGGAAGCGATGAAAGATTCAGGTTTGAATCTTGAGAGAGAAGACCGTGAACGCATAGGCGTCATCTTTGGCTCCGGAATTGGCGGGATGTGGACGTACCACAAGCAATTCATGAATTATATCGATGGTAAAGGACCGCGCCTTATCAGTCCATTCTTCATTCCCATGTTGATTCCGGATATTGCCGCCGGCCGCATCTCAATGATTTACGGACTGAAAGGTCCAAACTATGCAACCGTGTCTGCATGTGCAACATCTTCTCACGCTATAGGAGATGCCTTCATGCTGATCCAGCGCGGGAATGCAGATGTCATGGTGACTGGAGGCGGTGAGGCAAGTATCTGTCCGATGGGTATCGGCGGATTCAATGCCTTAAGAGCTTTATCTATACGCAACGACGCTCCTCAGAAAGCCAGCCGCCCGTTTGATAAAGATCGTGATGGTTTTGTGATGGGCGAAGGCAGCGGAATTCTTGTGTTGGAAGAACGTAAGCATGCCATGAATCGCGGCGCGAAAATCTATGCTGAACTTTCCGGTATTGGTTTCACCGGCGATGCGCACCATATCACGGAACCGGCTCCGGGCGGAGAAGGCGCAGTGCGAGCTATGCGCATAGCCATTCGCGATGCAGGATTGACACCGGAAGATATCGACCATGTAAACACTCATGGCACATCAACTCCTCCAGGTGATAAAAGTGAAACTGCTGCCATCAAAACGGTTTTTGGGGATCGTGCAAAAAAAATTGCTATCAATTCCACAAAATCAATGGTAGGCCATCTCCTTGGCGCAGCGGGTGTCGTCGAAGCGGTTGCCACTATTATGGCGATTCAAAATAATAAAGTACACCCGACGATCAATCAAGAGACGCCCGATCCGGAATGCGATTTGAATTATATCCCGAACAAAGCGCAGGATTGGAATATTAACGTAGCGATCAGCAATACGTTTGGATTCGGGGGTCATAACGCAACCCTTCTATTTAGAAGGTATCAAGAAAGCTAAACCTTCCCACAGGTAGTTCGTGGGGATGAAAGAGTTGTGTTGAACAACATCATCAATCGGCTTCGTTGCCGATTCTACCTACTTTGTTTTTCTTTTCTCTCACGGGATGAGCAGGTCAAGTCCCTTGTCGAGAAACTCCGCTCCACAGGATTTGATTTTGTACAGTTCGAAAAGGCCCTACATTACCGGCCGCGAAAGTGGAAACTATTTCTTCAAGCGCTGATCCATCGGTCGTACCTTCAACTTATCGATGAGCGATGGGAATCGAATGAGCGATTGGAATTTCTTGGCGATGCAATTCTCAGTTTTGTAGTCGCCGAACATCTCTACAGAACCTATCCTGAAATGGAAGAAGGAAATTTGACTAAATTGCGTTCGCGATTGGTTAATCGAAAAATCTTAGCACAGCGTTCAAAAAACCTGCATTTATCTGATTTTTTACTGCTCAGTACGAGTGCCGCCCAATCTATCGACAGCGGATCGGAATCGATCATCGCGGATGCGTTTGAATCTATCATTGGAGCCCTATATTTGGATGGAGGATTTGCGGCGGCGAAGAGATTCATCTATGCGTCTTTGCTGGAGAATCCGGAAGTGTTCAACTCTGCCATGATGGACGACAACTACAAAAGTGCGCTGTTAGAATATGTACAAGCCCGTTCTTTAGGTATTCCACGTTATTCGGTTACCCAGGAAGAAGGTCCGGAACATGACAGGCGTTTCACGGTGGAAGTTACTATAGGAGCGCAATCATGGGGCGCCGGATCCGGGCGAAGCAAGAAAGAGGCCGAACAATCTGCGGCTGCTGATGCGCTCGAGCGCATCCAACAACAAAAAGTAGATATTCATCCTGAGGATGTACATGAAACATCAGCAAAGTGAATTTCTTGCGCGGCATCTTGGACCACGTGAACAAGAAGTGACCGAGATGCTCAAGATCATCGGTGTTCGTTCAATCGATGAACTGATTGACCAGACTATTCCTGACAGCATCCGAAAAAAGCAACAGGTCCAAATGGAACCTGCGAAAACAGAGTTCGAGATGCTCAAAGAACTCCGTGAGATCGCGAAGAAGAATGTAGTGCTTACATCGTATCTTGGTCAGGGTTATTACAACTGCATAACACCAAGTGTGATTCAACGAAATATTTTTGAAAACCCAGGTTGGTATACGCAGTATACGCCGTATCAGCCGGAAATTTCGCAGGGGCGGCTCGAGGCTCTCTTGAATTTTCAGACGATGGTTGCAGACCTCACCGGAATGCCTGTCGCGAATGCCTCACTCCTCGATGAAGGCACTGCAGCCGCTGAAGCAATGGCAATGGCTTATGGGATTGTGAACAAGTCTCCCCATGGAACATCGAATAAATTCTTTGTCTCAGCACGCTGCTTTCGCCAGACAATTGACGTTGTCCTTACGCGAGCGACACCGCATAATATTGAAGTCGTTGTCGGCAATCCTGAAACGGTGAACTTCGACAATACATTCTTTGCCGCACTGGTTCAATATCCGGGAGAAGATGGAGCGGTAGTCAATCTGCAGCCGTTCATCAAGAAAGTGCATGATGCCGGTGCTGTCGCTATCATTGCAACAGATTTACTCGCATTGGCATTACTCACACCGCCGGGTGAATTTGATGCAGACATTGTCATTGGTAACTCTCAACGTTTTGGAATTCCTCTTGGCTACGGTGGACCACATGCGGCGTTCTTCGCAACAAAGAACGAATATATCCGTACGATGCCCGGCCGCATCATCGGTGTCTCTCTTGACGCTCAGGAGAACACTGCTTATCGCATGACACTCCAGACACGTGAGCAGCACATTCGTCGCGAGAAAGCGACATCGAACATCTGCACTGCGCAGGCATTGCTGGCAATTATGTCGGGTATGTACGCCGTCTATCACGGACAGGAAGGCATCAAGAATATTGCTTCGCGCGTTCATCGTTTGACAACATTGATGGATGTTGAATTAAAGAAACGTGGTTTCGCGCAGCTGAACGAAAATTATTTTGATACGCTACGGATTCAGGTTGCCGACAAGAAGCATGCAGAACGCATTCTTCAACTTTCCGTCGAGGCAGGATACAATCTGCGATTTATAGAAGATAAGTACATTGGCATCTCGTTGGATGAAACGTCCACACTGGAAGACATCGAAACAATACTGAATGTATTTACACAGATAAAGGGAGAACCGGTCAAAGCAGGCTCTCTTGATGATTCCTTTGGAGCGATGGCGGTTTCGTATCCGGCTCAATTTCTACGTACATCCACATTCCTTCAGCATCCTGTATTTCATTCGTATCAATCTGAAACAGCAATGATGCGATATATCAAAAGTCTGGAAAATAAAGACCTTTCGCTTACTGCTTCCATGATTCCACTAGGTTCCTGCACCATGAAGCTGAATGCCGCGACGGAATTGCTTCCACTCACGTGGCCGGAATTTTCCGGCATACATCCTTTTGTGCCGGTCGAACAGGCAATGGGATATTTCAAAATCTTTCGAGAATTGGAAAAAGCACTCTGCAAAACAACGGGTTTTGCATCAGCATCGCTTCAGCCAAATTCCGGGGCACAGGGTGAGTTCGCAGGTCTTCTCGTTATTCGTGCGTATCATCACGATCACGGACAGCCGCAGCGTGTTGTGACACTTATTCCATCTTCCGCACATGGAACAAATCCTGCAAGTGCAGTGATGGCGGGAATGAAAGTTGTTGTTGTCAATTGTGATGTGCATGGTAATATTGATGTAGATGATCTCCACGCTAAGGCAACCCAGTACAGAGGGACGCTTGCTGCGTTGATGGTGACGTACCCATCCACCCATGGCGTGTTTGAAGAGCGCATTAAAGAAATGTGTGACATCATTCACCAGAACGGTGGTTTGGTATATATGGATGGCGCGAATCTCAATGCGCAAGTCGGACTTACGTCTCCCGTTGAAATCGGCGCCGATGTGTGTCATATCAATTTGCATAAAACTTTTGCTATTCCGCATGGTGGTGGTGGACCAGGAATGGGACCGATTTGCGTGACGAAACAACTTGCACCCTACTTACCCGGACATTCAATTGTGAAAGTCGGCGGAGAGAAAGCAATTCACGCAGTATCTTCTGCGCCATGGGGAAGCGCGAGCATTTTGCTCATTTCGTATGCCTACATCAAGATGCTTGGAATCGAAGGGTTGACGGATGTGACCAAAATTGCAATCCTCAATGCCAACTATCTGAAATCTCAACTGGAAAAACACTATCCGGTTCTCTATCAAGGCAAGAACGGCAGAGTGGGGCATGAGTTCATATTAAACATGAAACAGTTCAAAGAACAAGCAGGCATCGAAGTGGAGGATATTGCCAAACGGCTTATGGATTATGGTTTCCATGCGCCGACAGTATCGTTCCCCGTCCATGATACGTTGATGATTGAACCGACGGAAAGCGAGCCAAAGGCTGAGCTTGATCGTTTTGTCGATGCGATGATTGCTATTCGGAAAGAATTACAGGATATCGTCGACGGTACATTAGACAAGACAGACAATCCGCTGAAGAATGCACCGCACATGGCTGTGACGGTAATGAGCAATTCATGGAATCATCCATATTCACGTGAACAGGCTGTGTTTCCGGTTCCATCGCTGAAGAAGAATAAATTCTGGCCGTCCGTTGGAAGGATCAACAACACGTATGGCGATCGGAATATCTTTTGTACATGTCCACCGATGGAAGAATACAAAGGAAAATCAATGTAATCAGTTTTCAGGGTGCGATCTGTGTAATCAGAGAAATCATAATGCCTATCGAAGACGATAACAAGATCAAAGAAATTTTCTCAACCGCAAAGACCATCGCTATAGTCGGTGCATCCAACAAGCCATTACGCGATAGTCATCGTATCATGCAGTACCTAAAGCGAGAAGGATACATCGTTATTCCTGTCAGTCCGATGTACGTAGAAATTGACGGCGAGAAATGTTATCCCAATCTTACATCCATCGGAAAACCGATTGATATTATAGACGTGTTCCGTAATCCGGATGCAGTGGATGAGATTGTTGTTGAGGCGATTGCGGTGAAGGCAAGAACCATCTGGCTCCAGCTTGGTGTTGTTAATGTGGCTGCGGCAAGGAAGGCAGAGAAAGCCGGTCTTCAAGTGGTTATGGATCATTGTATTGCAATCGACCACTCCCGCTTGACGCGATAAGAGACATACGCGAGAGCAGGCAGAGCGCGGCGATTGCTTTATAGGTAGAAGGATATTTCAATTTGGAGATCTGTGATCAAATATTCAAAATTGCTGTTGTTGTGTTTCATCTTCACCTCTTCGCTTGAAGCGCGGTGGATGTCTGATTCCATTTTAATCGTGGACGACATACAAATACTTGGCAACCAAACAACGAAGGAATATGTCATCCTCCGCGAAATGTCCATACAACCAGGTGATACGTTGACGCAGGAAGCCATTGAACGCGATCGGAACAATATTTACAATCTTGGCCTCTTCAACAAAGTAGACGTGGAATATTCTGTTCATCAAAATGTTGCATCGGTCTTTGTTATTGTCTCAGAACGATGGTATTTTGTCCCGTATCCGATACTAGGAATGAAATATCGCGATCCGTCAAAGCTGTATTACGGAGCGGGAGTGATGGATCAAAATTTTCGTGGGCGCAACGAAAAGGTGTATGCAAGCTTCGGTTTCGGGTACGATCGGTGGTCCATGTTGAATTATCAAAATCCAAAAGTGACAGACAATGATGATGTTTATTTCAGTGGATCATTTGCGGTCCAAAAAGTGCACAACCTGGATACCAGTTACGGTGAGTATGAGAATTCGAATATTTTCTTGAATGGAACTATTGGTAAGCGTTTTGGTTTGTATCAGACGTTTTCTGGCACAGTAGGGTATGAAGTCTGGCAGGTCAACGAGCCGCAATTGAACCGCACCGTTTCATCATCGGGACGCGATGCATTCCTCACAGCATCCGTACAGTATAGGTATGATACACGGGACAACCGTGAATATACAACGGATGGTTCACTGATCTCGCTCGGCATAAGTAAGAGCGGATTCGGGGAATCGGAAATGAACCTGACCGGATGCGCATATGACTTACGGCAGTTCTTTGGATTCAACAGCGGGAGCGCTCTTGGTGTACGGACAATAGGATCGTTTACTTGGGGCGGAGTGATTCCTCCGTACAGGCATGTCTTTTTCGGATACGATGAGCGTATTCGCGGATACTTCTACAAGACACTGGAAGCGGAAAACCGAATAGGCATGAACGCCGAACTCCGGTTGCCGATTCTTACGCCGCGTTATCTTGAGATTGAATCCTTCGGCATTCCCCAGTTTCAGAAACTACGCTATGGTCTGTACTTTGCTATTTTTGCCGATGCAGGAAAACTCTGGTCGCGTCATCAGGTCTTGTCGGAACAACCGTGGTATTCCGGCGTGGGCGCTGTATTTCAATTTCTCTTACCATATGGATTCAATATTCAAACGGGGGCAGCGTTCAATAATCTCGGAATCACGGAAGAATTTATTGACTTTGATACATCATTTTAGTTAACTCATTATCCATGGATTACTTCTACGTCAAACAAGAAGATATCAGCAGCCACGGATTAATTCTTCGCGGTGATGAATCAAAACATCTTGTCCGCGTGATGCGGAAGAACATAGGCGACCGCATCTTTGTCACCGATGGCAACGATACAATGTACGAAGCAGTGATCGTCGGATACGGAAAGACAGACGCACGCTGCGATATTGCTGCAATGCACAGGAAGTACCATGAACCGTCTCTTGATGTAACACTTGCAGTCTCACTGCTTAAAAACCCGGCCCGGTTCGATTATCTCGTGGAAAAAGCAACGGAGCTTGGCGTACGGACGATCATTCCGCTGCTCAGTGAAAGAACCATCCCACAACGCGAGAAGCATGACCGGTTAGAAAAAATTGCTCTTGCTGCAATGAAGCAATGCGGACGAAGTTGGTTACCGCGGATTCAACCGCTGCAAAAATACGAACTCATGGTAGGCAATTCGTCACACTGGCCGTTGAAATTTATCCCTCACGAAAAAACCGATTCCCTTCAGACCATCTCATCGGAACTGAAGTATCACGATGATGTGCATTCGGTTCTCATTACTATTGGTCCGGAGGGTGGGTTCTCGGAAGATGAAGTGACTCTCGCCGAACACAATGGATTCAAACTCATCTCTCTCGGCTTGCGTCGTTTGCGGACGGAAACTGCAGCGGTAGTAACTATGGCAGAACTACTGAAGTAAAGTTTCCGTTACCATCATTTTAATAATGCGATATCAAAAAATGTAGCCGGCTCCCAAAGAGAAATCCGCTCCGTTGTAATTCATCCTTCCCCCAATGGCAGTTTCAAAATCTGCCATAAGATGATAACCCACATTGGCACTTAGCTTGAAATGATCACCAAGGAAGAAGTCAATGCCTACGCCAAGGCGTCCGCCAAATGTGGTCTCTGTGTTTGCTTGCTGTGAAAGTAAGGTATTCTTTGCCTCTGATCCGAAATAAGTTCCAACCGCTGCTGAAAGAAATGGACGAACATTGTCGCCAGACTCAGGATTAGGTACGTAAAACCGAATGCCAAGCAGCAATGGAATAACAGTACTTGCTTGCTGTGTGACATTGAAAGCGCTGATGGTAGAACTTGCTTGTGCTGTGAGCAAACTGACCGTTACCGTCAATGACAGTTGTTCTCGTAACCAATATGAATAACCGAGACCGCCTGCAAAACCGCTGGTGTTCGCCTCCGATTGGATCCCTGTCGCCGTGGCTGTGTTTGATGCTTTCGCCCCTCCCCATAAGCCGAGGTTGAGTTCAATTGCGGATCTGCCTTTCAAAGAAAAATCCTGAGCCGTTGAAACGGAACCCATTGTGATAAATAGAAAAACCAGGTAAAATGTTCTTATCGTTGTCTTCATCGTTGACCTCCATTTTCGATATTGGAATATCCCGCCGCATTTCATTGAGGCGGTGACGCCTCAATATGTTTAAAATTTTTATAAAATCCAAGAATCTAATGTGTCGCGTTTATTCTTTGTTCCTTTTTGCTGTCAGTGCAGTGACTATTCTGGTCCAAGCAGCGCCAACAACTGTTCCGCTCGCGAACAATCCGAGCACCTGAACTGTTCTTACGTTTTCTGTAAACTGTGTTAATCCTAATCCACCGAACACTACCATGAATGCAACATTTCGTATAACGAGTTTCATGTCCATATTCTTCTCCTTAGCTAAAATGATTTTATTGTTACATATGAAAATCCCGAACTCTTGGATCGAGAATAATATCGGAATACTTCAAAGGAGCATTGAGATACACACCCTCGTACGACCTGCAGCGGCTCAGTGCCACATATGCTTGTCCATGTGCGAATGCACCATATCCCAAATTAATGATGACGTTGTCAAACGTCTTACCCTGACTCTTGTGGATGGTAATTGCCCATGCAAGTTTTATCGGGTATTGATGAAACGAACCTGTCACGACGGATTCGATGCTGCGATACGTACGGTCGTACTCGTACACCGATTTTTCCCAGCTGGTTTGTTCGATAGTATGAACAACGCTGCCGAAAGAAACTTTAATGGAATCATTGGAGATATACTGTATAACGCCCAGAGTTCCATTGACCCAGCGTTTGTTCGGGTCATTTTTGACCATCATCACCTGGGCGCCTTTTCGCAGCTTGAGTTTCTTGTCGGTTGGGTGCGATTTTTCATCGAAGTCGCCTTCGATAACTGCATCGAAATCATATTCCTGAGATGGTAATGCAGAAAGCCGCTGCAAATTAATTGCTGAGGCAAGCGCGTTGGTGCTGGTGAGAGTGATGGCGAGATCATGCGTGTTGAATTTCAAAGAAGGCTGGTGCCGTTGATTGATCTTCTCCAGATCGGACAGATCGACTTCTTTGTTGCGTACCTTATTCAGAAGCAGAATAAACTCAGGGTCGTTTTGCCGAAATACATGCTGCAGCTCTATTTTCTGCAGGCGAATTTTGCTGAACACCTTTGCGCTGAAAAAATATGGAGTCACGTAGTTATCTTCGAAATATTCTCCGAGATCCCGTTCAACAACCGGCGGAAGCTGGAATAAGTCGCCGATAAGAACAAGTTGAACACCTCCGAAGGGATCATACGGTCGGTTGCGGTTTAACCGGAGGGACGCATCGATTGCATCCATCATATCTGCTCGCACCATGGAGACTTCATCGATAACGAGCGTCTCGAGAGCAGTGAACAGGTCTGCTTTGCCCCGTATTTTTTTGACATCGTCCAGTGTGATGAGGCGCGTGGGGAAGCGAAAGAACGAATGAATCGTCGAGCCGCCGATATTGACCGCAGCAATTCCTGTGGGAGCGAGTACAACAGTTTTCTTTTGCGTTTTTTCTTTAAAGTAATGAAGGAGTGTCGACTTTCCCGTACCTGCATTGCCGGTGACATAATAGTGGTGTTTTGTGCGTTCAAGCAGATCGAACGCGGTCGAAAACTCACGCGTCAATTCAAAGTCGGAAGGAATGCCTGCCCGTTCCGACTGTCGGTCGGAACGAGGTCGCATCGTGCTGATGGCACGACGGACAGCGGACGAGGAAGCAAGTTCTTTCTTCGATTTCTTTGACTTCGTTGGTGTTTCGGGTGGAAGTGCCGGTGTCTTTGGCGGTCTGGGAGAGAGTTTCGTTGATCTTTTCAAAGGATTTGGATTCTTCTTTTGAAATAAATAGTTACTAGGATTAGCTGTGGTATCAGGAGTCCGCTCCTGACAAATCCTGCCTGTAATTTACACTACTTCAATTTACGGTAAATTATGGTGAGGTGCATGGCGAATACCGTATGCATAAACCATGCCGTTGTTTTTTTCGCAAACAACCAACCAATTCTCTTGCGGCAAAAAAATGGAATGAGCACTATTGATATTTGATTGAGCTTTAATATTGCCATATCAAATGAACGAGTGACTTTGTTATTTCATGCTCAATAAATCACAAAATAATTATTATATTCAACTATCGTTTGTAAATAACAATGTTCAATTTATAATTGAACGACAATGGTTTAATAAATAGTTTTCCAACTCATCTGAACTTTTTATGAATAACTATTAATTGTTTATCCACTGATATGTTCTGTTGTTTTTTCAGCTTCCCTTCATTATGTTTCATTGAGTATTATGATTTGCAGGAAAACCGCTGTCTATTTGACCCTATATTAAAGCAAATGGCATCGTCAGGTGTATGGTGTAAACAACTATCAACTATTTAAGCAGTAGAGATAAAACTATGAAACTGATTTATTATTCCTTTATAATGATATTTTCCATTGCCGGTATTGCTCTCTCATAGCCAAAACTTTTTATTGATAAATATGAAATTGATCTTGGAACTGTATACAATGGTGAAAAGAAAAGCGGGAAAATCATAATAAAGAATATCGGTAAAGATACGTTACACATCTTTTATGTTGGATCATCGTGTGGATGCACAACAGTGAAAAATCCGAAAGAATTTCTCCCTCCCGGTCAATCTGATTATATCGAATATGAGTTTAGCCCTTTCGGAACGCAGGGAAAAATAGAGAAGTATATTAATACAAACGATCCAACTGCAAAAACATTTGGTGTAAAACTAATCGCGGATGTAAAGGAAGTACTACAATCGATCGCAGGACCCAATACGCTCTATATAATAGAGAATGCAGTAATTAAAAAACCAATTACAAAAAGAATAGTGATGAAGAATGTATCTGAATCACCAATTATCATTCGTGGAGACAGCGTTTCTTCAACATCAATTACCGTTAAGATGGATAAAAAAAACCTCCAACCCAATGATACACTTAATGTAGATGTAACTGTTTTACCGGAAAAGTTAGGTCTTTCTAATGAAACTTTATATATAATGACGGATCATAAGAATCATCATGGTGTGGAGGTTAAAATTACTATTTTAGGGACTCAAGAGAATTGAAGACTGGTCGCAAATTGGTCCTTGAGACGTCGCTTTTAATCGCTGCAGCAACTGTATCCGGTTTTGCTTATATTTTTTTAAAAGAAGGTTTTTTCAAAAAAGAAAAAACTATTTCTACGTTCGATATAAGTCTGGAAATGATTCCATTGGAAAAGTCAAAGGATTTGAACTGGAGCATGGAATATCAGTACGTAAACCAAACAGACCAATCGCCGATTGCGCTACCAAATGCCTTTTCTGCCTGAACCGTTGTTAAACCGCCAATCAATCTGGGAGAATTCATACCACAAAGCCCTGAATGTATTGCTGCCGGCTGAACAAGTTAATAGCTGATGCTTGCGCTTGCGAAATGTAAACTAAAATAATCACCCCAAGAAAACGCGCGATGCAGCAAACGAAGATATTCGTAATTTCTTGTTATACCAAATAGATAAGAAAAAATTATCTCTTTCCACTTTGAATCAAATATTTGATGCTCTGCGTTTTCTATATAGAGATATATGCACATATCAGTCAGAAAACACTTGGAAAAATTATTAGTCCATTAGATAATGCTCTACAGATAAAAACAATATAAACGCCATATGGCGCATAACAAACCAATAAGGCGAAATAGACACGCCATAATTCATAATTGCAGGAGTTGTAGTGCATTTTAACCTGTAGTACTCAAGCGGGATTTAAATCTTGGAAAATGTCAAGATTGAGGTGAAAATTTGAGCAAAAATGAATAGATTAGTCTTTAATCAAGTTTTAAAAAACAGCGAAACCATGATAAGATTGATTACAATAATTGATGAGTTTCTAATGATAAGTAAACAGGATTATATGCGACAAATATTTGATAATAAATAAAAAAAGCCCCATAACTCCATATATTGCATTTATACTCACAATGTACAAAAACGTTTAGGTTGCATTTAACATTAAACCATATAAAGCAGAAATGAAAAAATATTCTAAAAACCTATTATTAGCTGAAGATTTGGATCCCGAAAGAAAAATAGTATCGAAAATAATTAAAAAATATATTAAAAATGCCGATTGTGATATAGTTCAGATCGGATCGAATAATGGGATAACTGGAGATCCGATTTTTCATCTCGCTTTAACAAAATCGAAATGGAAAGTTCTTTTAGTTGAGCCAGTGCCTTATCTTTTTGAAAAATTAAAGAGTAATTACCCCAACGACTCCAGATTTCGTTTTGATGATGTAGCTATTAATGATGGATCAAAACAGGTATTCTATTGTGTTAATAAGGAAGCAAACAAAAAACTTGAAAACCTCCCAAATTGGTATGACCAATTAGGCTCTTTTGATAAAACACACATCATAAAGCATCTCGACGGTATACTAGAACCATTTATTGAAGAAATAGAAATCAAAACAGTAACTCTTGATCAACTTTTTGAGACTAACAATATTAATAATTTAGAGCTTCTTCATATCGATACAGAAGGCTATGACTGGAAAGTATTATCACAACTAAACTTGAAGAAACATACTCCGATTATTATACTTTTTGAACACGAACATTTGCAAGATATTGAAAAAGAAGAAGCAGTTTCAAACTTTGAAAATGATTATCAAATTATAGAATTCGAAAGAGATTTTCTTTTTATAAAAAAAGATAAAATAAGTATAGGAGCTCTTAATAGAATTAGGAAAACGATAAACGCGCTACCTAAAAGAGTGGATAAGCCATGGAAGCCTATTCAATAAGATTTGGCGAGCCACTTCGCTACTATTGAACCCAAGATTTATTAAAGTGCAAGCGAACCATTCTGGCATTCATGCACATTCAAGAAATACGGCCACATTATTGCAGAGATAGTTTGATGCAATGTTTAAAGGCAATATTAGAAAGATATTAGTAGGCAGAGCGCATACTCTAGAGTGTATGCTCTACTACTATTGATAAAAGAATAAAATTTGCAAATCTATAGTAGAATGTTTGAGTATAAAGATTTTTTATTCAGGATATTATTATTTTAACAAAATTTGAAGGCTTTGAAGTTTGGCAAAAACTGTAATTATTATTGGTGCTGGTCCTGCTGGTCCTGCTGGTCTTACAGCCGGATATGAATTTCTGAAAAAAAGTGATGTTGTTCCCATCATATTTGAAACAACAAATGAAATCGGTGGTATCTCTAAAACATATAACCATAATGGGAATAGAATGGATATGGGTGGGCACAGGTTCTTTTCAAAATCTGAAAAAGTGATGAATTGGTGGCTCGATATCCTGCCGCTTCAGGGAAAACCTTCAATCGATGATATAATACTAAAAAGAGAAAAGGAGTTTTCAAAAATAGAGAATGCTCCCGACCCAGAGAAGGAAGATAAGGTTATGCTCGTAAGAAACAGGATTTCCAGAATTTTCTACTTAAGAAAATTTTTTGATTATCCCATTTCTCTGTCCCTTTCAACTTTAAATAATTTAGGGCTGTTAAGAATATTTAAAATCATATACGGTTATGCATACATAAAAATATTTCCAATAAAAAGTGATAAATCTCTTGAAGATTTTATTATTAACAGGTTTGGTAAGGAGCTTTATCAAACATTTTTTAAAGATTATACCGAAAAAGTATGGGGCGTGCCGCCAAATAAGATACAACCGACTTGGGGAAGCCAGAGAATTAAAGGTGTTTCTGTTTCAAAAATTATAATACATGCTGTAAATAAAATATTTAAAACTAACAAATCTTCTATTGATCAAAAGAATACTGAAACAAGCCTGATTGAACAATTTATTTATCCCAAATTTGGCCCGGGACATTTATGGCAGGAAGTTGCAAAAGAAATTGAGGGAATGGGAGGTAAAATTTTTTTAAATCATGAAGTTATCGGATTAGAAAAGAATGAAGGGAAAATTATTGAAGCAGTCATATATGATAGAACTGAGGATAAAAGAATAACTGTTCAAGGCGATTATTTTATATCTTCAATGCCTGTAAAAGATTTGATTAAAAGTCTTAATATTGAGGATAGTGCAGTTAAGCATGTTGCTTCAGGTTTGGTTTATAGAAATTTAATAACTGTAGGGTTATTGTTAAAAAAAATTAAACTTATAAATAAAACTAAAGTTGCAACTATAAATAATATTGTCCCGGATTTGTGGATATATATTCAGGAAAAAGATGTTAAAATTGGAAGATTACAGATATTTAATAATTGGAGCCCTTATTTGGTTAAAGATTTTAAGGATACTATCTGGATCGGCCTGGAATACTTCAGCAATGAAGATGATGAATTATGGAATATGAAAGATGATGAGTTTATTAGTTTTGCAATAAATGAATTAGAAAAAATAAGTATAATTGATAAGAATGATGTCCTCGATAGTTGCAGGGTTAAAGTACCTAAAGCTTATCCCGCCTATTTTGGGACGTATGATAAATTCCATTTGATAAAAGATTATGTAGATAAAATTGATAACCTGTTTTTAATTGGAAGAAATGGTACCCATAGATACAATAATATGGACCACTCTATGTTGTCTGCCATGGAAGCTGTAGGAAATATTTTAAACAATAAACTTTCAAAAGATAATATTTGGGCCGTAAACGCAGAAGAAGATTATCAGGAAGAAAAATAATAATTTTATATATATGAGAATAGATTTATTGTCATTTATTTTTAATAACATCATTAAATATTTTCTAAATAAATATTTATTATTATCAGCGTCGCTGGTATTAATTCTTTTTTTATTTAAGTCAATAATCCCCGAGTTTAAAAATGTTGAACAACTATTGATAACAACACAGAAAATGTCAGTATCCCTTTTAATAAAATCCCGTCAAATCAGGAATCAAAATATAAAGAGTTTTATGTAAAAGGTAATGTTTTCTGTAATCCTTATACAACAAAAGAATTTACTATTAATGCCGATGACTATATTTTAAATTTAAAAGTAAATAACGTTAACATTGATTTGACAAGTATTAATAACTCAGGCTTAAACCATTATGGAGGTAATTTTAACCTGGATTTAAGAAAATATTTAAAAACAGGAAAGAATGATTTTGAATTTAAAATTGTTGACTATGGTGGATGTTATGGTTTGTCAATAACTCTCAGTTATTATTCTGTTGAATTAGTCATGTTGGCCATACTAATTATCATAAACAGCTTTGCATTATTATATTTTATTTTAGAAAAAGCTGGAATAAGAAAAGGTGCAATTATTATACTATTGATTGGACTTCTTGTAAGAGTGTTTTATTTTGCTTATACCGGGCCAGATACCAGGAGTCATGATAATTCAGTTGATGGAGGGCATTTCGGATATATAATTTATATTGCAGACAATTTAAAATTACCGTCTGCTTCAGAAGGATGGATTTATTATCAACCGCCTCTGTATTATTTGATAAATGCTCCATTTTACAAATTATTAAAAATAATCTCTATAAATGTATATTATTGTCAAAGGTTCACACAAATAATTTCAATATTGTTTTATCTTATTTTTCTTGTTTTTGGATATAAAATTTTTTCTGAATTCATAAATCTTAATAAGAAATATTTCTACCTGTTATTTGCACTTTTTGTATTTTGGCCTTCAGGGATAATGCATTCAGTGAGAATAGGAAATGATTTGGCCTTTTATATGTTCTATGCGATTGGATTATATTATACCATAAGATGGTGGAATACAGAACAAAGAAAATATCATATTCTATCCATTATTTTCGCTATTCTGACATTGTTTAGTAAAGCTAATGGATTTATTTTAATTGCTTTAATCATTATACTTACAACGGCAAAGTTTTTTATGTTGGTTAGAAATGAAAAATTTAAAATCAAATACATATTAAAATTGCCACTAAGTAATTGGATGTTTTTATCAATTCTATTTGCCGGACTTTCGCTTTTTGCTTTATTCTCGTTTAATAATATGAGTAAAAACCATAATTATGAAATTGTAGGTAATATTCAATCTTTAACGCCGGATTTAGCAGTAGGAAATTCGATATATAATTTCACATATTTGGATATACAAAAATATTTACAAACACCTTTTATTAGTGCATGGGATGATTCTTCAGGTCGCCAATTTTTCTTTAACTTCCTTTTAAAAACAAGCTTATGGGGAGAATTTACTTTTAATAAATTTTATCACTATATGATAGCAATGCTTTCTAATATTCTTTATTTAATTATAATTCTAGTATCAATTATGGGGATATTAATTACCAATAAAGAAATGTGTATTGTTTCACTTAAAAAAAATATGGTTTTAATATTAAATTTTATTTTGCTATTTGCCGGATTATTATTTTTAAGAATAAAAACCCCTTTTTCATGTAGTAACGATTTTAGATATATCCTTCCTATTTTGATATCTCTGTGCCCATTGTTTTTTTATTCATTATCACAATTAAAAGTTCGAAATATTTACGTTGCAGAAAAGATTGGATTATTTGCAATAGTTATTTTCGTCCTTTTATCCTTTATGTTTTTTATAATTCCTGCTTAATGGATATCAGAGAAAATATCTGTTGTCAACAATTTTATCCCATGATATTTTTTTCTGTTTGAGCTTTGCTACTATTCAAGTTTTGTGTACCGTGATAGTAAAGTACTTCGAAAATCCCCAACAAAACATATGCGTAACGTTGGAGGCAGCATGCAAGAAAGACAAGTCAAGGAAAAATTATTAGTGAAAAAGAACATGAAAGCTAAAAAAACAGCCGGAAAACAAAAAGTTGAGGGGCACGTACGGAAAGAAAATGAAAACCATTCATTAGTAAAACCATTCAACGAAATAAAAATAGTAATCAATAATATTATTGGCAGTATAAAAAATGTGAAGCAAAAGGATAAAATGTTATTTTGGTTTTTTGTGGCCATACTTTTATCAACAGCGCTTAAATACATTTTTGTTTTTTATCATACAGATTATCAAAATTACCTTAACTCTGATATGGGTGGATATTGGGAAAGGGCTTTAGAAAGGTATAATGGCGAGGTCAGGACTATCAACCAATGGGTCATTTGGCCTCCTCTATATCATATTATCATGGATGAGGTTTTTAAGGTTCTGGCATTTTTTGGTTTGCTTGACTACAAATTAGAATTTATTATAGGGTTAAACATTATTCTTTCCTCTCTTTCTGCAATTTATTTATATTTTATTACATTACGCTTAACAAAGAAACATACCATTGCTTTCTGTGCGGCAATATTTTACACCTGTTCTTATTATTCATTTTATTTCAATGCTTTTATCCTATCAGAGAATCTAGCAGTACCCGTTTTAATAGCAGCAATTTATTACTTATTTCTAAATAAAAACTGGACTTATGTTATCAGTGGAGTTTTATTGGCTATTGCTACGGGCGTTCGTCCGGGATATGGATTAATTGGTTTGCCATTTGCATTATATGCATTATTGTCTAATTCAAATTCTTTTAACAAAGATTGGAAACATAGTATTTTTTTCAGTGGGCTATGGAAGGCTACGTTAGTAACAATTAGCTTTTTTAGCATAATATTTTTTATCATTGTTGAAAACAACTATATATCTGAAGGCAGATTAAAAGGACTTGCTTCATCAAGCGGGTTAAATTATTATTTTTCATTCACGAAAAGCTATGAAGTAAGATGCGAATTTGACGGCTATGTTTATATGATCTATCCCCCCGGATCAGTAACAAGCCCGGAAAACGGAAAATTATTGACAACAACCCCTATTTATGAAGGGAAATATTTTATAGATCTTGCAAACCACTTCATTAAAGAACATCCTGCAATACTTATTCAGAAGTTAGCAGATATTAAGGAATTATATTTTGGCACTTTATTTCCCTCCACCAGTTCTGCTTTATGGTTTGATATTTTGATAAATCCCTTCCGGTGGTTATTTTTTGTCCTTTCCCTTATTGTAGTATTTTCATGTTTCACACATCCTTTTTCCCGGGTCGATAAAAATAAATATCTCATATTGTTATCGGTTATTTTGTGCTCTCTTATAGTGTGTTACTTTTTTAGTACGGAACACAGGTATATATATGCCTACATTTTTGCTGTTTATGTTATCGCCATAGAAACAATATTTGAAGTTGTTCCTAATTTTAAAAAATACAGAAAAAAGTTGATCATATTTATCTCCGTTTTGCTTGGACTGTTTCTAATTAAATTGGGGATTACGCAGGTTGAAAGATGGACTATGGCCAAAAATGTGAATGTTACAATAATTAATAATCCTCATATTACAGAAAGTAGCCCTCATGTCATGACCGGAGATACTACAAAACTGCAGGTAGATGCAATTAATTTTCCTTTTGAATATGATTTCACACATAATACCTTGGGAAACCTGGGATATAAAAATAATTTTTTTGTCAATTTTGAAGGTTCATTCAAAGTTCTGCAAAAGGGGTGGTATAAATTTTTTATGTATTCTTTAGACACCCTTGAATTTTTTATTGATCAAGGGACTATATTATATAGGGCAAAGCCCGATCGGGACGAAAAGGAATTTATCCCATTTACTTTTTTAAATGAAGGAGATCACTATTTTAAATTATCTTATTTTCATTATGGCTGTGCTGAATCTGGTATAAGGGTGATGTATGCCCCTGATTTTTTACAAATGGATAAAAAGTATTTTATGGGCGAAAGTTCACAATTTATAAAATTCAACAAGTTTAACCTGTCCAAATAAAAAAATCCTTTTCTGATGCATAAAAAGCGTTTGCTGATCCGATTTCTTAGATTTTGCCTTACCGGTATAATCAATACCTTTTTACATGTATTGATTTTTGCCTACTTATTGCAATTAAGTGTGCATTATCTTATCTGTCAGTCCATCGCTTTTTTCATTGTAAATATGATAACATTTGCAATTAATAAATATTGGACATTTGGAAACCGGGATCCAAAATTAGGCAGGCAGTTGTTGTTAAATTATTTAGGAAGGTTTGTTACGCTCGCGATATCCCTCATTTTTACTTACCTGCTTGTAGAATACCTTTCTGTAACACCATTGTTATCTCAAATTTATATTGTTTTCATAAATGTAGCCTTAAACTTTATCATATCTGAAATATTTATTTTTAAGCCTGTTCCAAAAGAAAAGGAGTATTACCTGGACATATCGCGTACAAAATTTGAAAATATTGTCCTTTCATCTAAAATAACAATATTTTTTGTGGTGCCTGTATATAAAGAGCAAAACCGGTTATACCCGAAAAGCCAGGAGAACCCGAAAGGAGAAGATTTTCTGCGGGTAAAGGTAAATCAGATTAAAGAGCTGATGAAATGGAATAAAGAATTTTCATGGAGATTGATATTTATCGATGACAATGACACTAAATATCATTCAGGCCAACTTATAAAAGATTATACCTTAAAAGTATTTCCTGAATTGATGGAGAATGGCAGCGTCCAGGTTTGGTTTTTGCATGAACTTGCCCCGGATATTGCAGTTAACTCGCAAAAAGGCGGGGCAGTTATTACAGCATTAAATAATTTAGACAGTATAGGCTTTGCCGAAAATGATATTGCAATTTATACAGATGCGGATATATCATCCGATTTAAGATTTACCGGTATCCTTATATATCCACTTTTTAAAGGATATGATATATCAATATCAAGCCGGTGGCATAAAGAATCTACAGTTGTAAACAGAGGCGTTAAAGAAAATATTAGCAGCTGGCTATATAATATAATTATTTATTTATTCCTTCAGCTTGATTTTTCCGATACCCAGAATGGGTTTAAAGCTTTCAAGATGGCTTCCCTGAAACAAATATTGCCATTTGCAAAGGAATATAATTTTGCATTTGATACTGAATTATTAATGCTTTCAGTTCTTTTTAAACAAAAAATTTCAGAAGAACCTATTTTTTGGGAAGATTCAAGCAGTGAAACTAATGTTAACTTATTGAGGGATCCAATAAGAATGGTTAATTCATTAAGAAAGCAAAGCGTCAGAAAGTCAAAAATTTTAAAAGAAATAAAGAAGAAGTTCTCTGAAGAAAAAACACTTACTATTATATAAACGGGGGAAAAAGCAATTCGAGTAAATAAAGAATCTCCGCAGCAAGCTGCGGAGTATTAACAACACATATTAGAAAGACCATTGCGAAGCAAGCTTCGGGGTATTAGACCCGAAAAGGAATAAATGAAAAAGATTTCCCGATTTTTATTGCTTATGTCTTCATTATTAATTTCTATGAATTCAATATTTGCACAATGGGTGCAAACCAATGGGCCTTATGGAGGCTATATACATTGTTTTGCATTCAGAGGTAGGAATATCTTCGTCGGAACCAATGGCGGTGTTTTTCTTTCCACCAACAACGGCATAAGATGGAAGAAGATCAATTCGGATTTGACAAATACTCATGTCGGGTCTTTTGCCATTAGCGGCAATAATATCTTTGCCGGAACTAGTGGCGCGGGCGTTTTTCTTTCCACCGATAACGGCACAAGCTGGAGTGCGGTTAATTCAGGATTGACAGACATTGATGTTTACTCAATTGTCAAAAGCGGTACGAATATCTTTGTCGGAACTAATGGCAAGGGTGTTTGGAAACGGCCATTCTTCTGAAATGATCACTTCGGTGGAAGGACTCTCGACTGACTTGTCAATGTATTTCAATCCCAGCCGGAATTATACAAAGCCGTTTAATCCAGCAAAAATAATTTCGTTCAGCCTTCCATCAAAAACAATTGTCACGCTGAAAGTCTTTAATATATTGGGAAGAAATGCTGCAACGCTTATTAATGGAAAGCCGAAAGCGGAAAACCATTATTACCAATGGGATGCAGAAGGATTCGCATGTGGAATTTACTTTTTCCGTTTGCTAATTGCGCGTTCGATTGCTGCGCAAATACTGCTATCAATAACACAGCAAATACAAATTTTACTATACGTTTGAATTGCTTAAATATCACCCTTCAATTAACAAATCATATGTAGTGAAGCATAACTGCTTCGAATGAAAAATTTAGTGAATTAATGATTACTTTTTTCAAAAACTAGTGTGCTCCCTTGATCTGTAAAAAATCAGGGAACGAGAAGTTATTTGGCGGGCTTAAACAACGAATAGGAAAGTGGAGTGTGATGTAAAAAGAGTTAACACCAACTCGACTGTACCATGCAAAGAGAGTGTGCATATTACTGCACCTTTTTATGAGTTAGTTTTGCAAATAAAGAATTAACGTGTCAACAAAGCAATATTCTGTGCTACAAGTATTTTCTTTATCGGAATTGCAATTACTACCTGAAAAAAAATCTTACATGAACCGTAGAATTAACGCTGGTGGAACAGGGAAAAGATTGTCAATAATTTTTTACAGCTGTTGAAGGAAAGATGAATCCCCAGTATTTTTTGTAAGTGAACCAAATAAAAAATGAATGGTATTGTATTGATTTAATATTGTTTGGACTGTTTTAACATTAGAAAAACAAGATAAAAAATGCAAATGAATTTTATTTTTTTCTTTACCGCATTGACTCAAAAAGAATGTAACTTTAGCATCATTGCAATTGACGAAAAGTATCATGCAATTCGATTATTATTATCAGGACTTAAGACTGATGCAAGTGTCTGTTTATATGATTTGCCCGGACATTTAATCTACACTTCAAAAATTGAAAATGGCAACATTTATGAGATTAACACTTCAGCAATAAAAGCAGACTTATATGTCTTGAATTTAAAAGATGAAAAACAATCTATATCGAAAAAAATAGTATTGAGATGAATAAAAGCTCAAAATATTTTCGATTGAATCTATCTTGTTTCTTTATAATAATACGTACTCTTATTATCTAAAAACCAACTATTATCTGTAAATAGCCGTTGGTAGTGATAGTAATGCAAAATTAATTCATTATTGTAATCATATTTACTGATCGAATAATTTCCCCAAATTCTTGACATAGGAAACCAATAATAATATATTTCAAATTTGAGATTATTGGCATTATCGTAAGTATATTCATATTTACATATATATTCCCATATACCTGAACCTTGTACCAATTTATAATCAACTCTCAATATTTTATTCCCGGTTGCATCATAACTATTTTCAACTTTACATGAGACTATCCACTTATTAAAGTTTGCTCCCCAAATGTACAAGGTTTCCAGTGTATCATTTCCATTATCGTCATATAAAAATTCGGTCTTTACAGATGCAACCCATTGGCTGGAGGAAGTCTGCCAAATATAGTGAGTATCCAATATTCTGTTTCCTTTATTATTGTATGTAGCCTCTGATTTACTGGAAAATATCCATCGATTGGTATTGTTATTAAAAGAATAATATGTCTGAGATGTTTCGTTACCTTTGTCATCGTAAACATACTCGACTTTCTCGTAATTTATCCATTTGTTGGATTCTGAATCCCAATAGAAGTCGTTCCTTATTGAATCTTTTGAATTGATATTTTTAATATACTTTTGTTTACCTTCGATTGACCATTGCTTTGTAATTGAATCACAAACCCCAATAATTATGCTATCTGGAGTAGTTTTAGTAACAACAGGATTATTGTGATTATGTGTCTTGCAGCTGCCAGCAATAATTGATAATACTGCCGTTAACATTAATATTAAATAGATACTTACTAAATATTTCTTTTTCATAATTACCCAAATTTTAAATTCAAGCTGTGCTCAAGTCTTGAATTATTGTTTCAAATGTAAATCGATTTCTTTTCATCGTTTAATATGGTTAATAGTTATATCTGTTATTAAAAAAGGACTTGCATAAAATATGCAAGTCCTTAAACTACAAGATAACACTATTCCACTTTTTAATATTGCGCGAAACCGAGGCCCTTGTTCTTGAGGTTCTGAACAATTGTGGGAATAGCCGCGACAGTATTTGCGGGCCAATCGTGCTCCAAGGCGTTTTGGCCGGCCTGCAAGTTGCTCACAGCGGAAATGATTGCCGATGTGCTGGCGCCGTTCCAGTCCTGACTGTCAATGTTAGGACTGACGATCGACAGGCCGAGCGCTGAACACGCAGACGAGATGGTGGAGTTGTTCTCGAGATAGGGAAGCCGGATCTTCGTGGGCTTGGGCTTCCCGCCGTTCTGGATGGCTGTGTTGCATGCACTGAGGTCGTTATAGACCTGCTGATAGCTCCAGCTGGTCATATGCTGGTGCGTTTGGCTATGGTTCTGACAGCTAAAGCCGGAATTCTTATAGACATTCCAGCCCGATGAGTTGCTGGCGATATTTTGGCCGATGATGAACATAGTGGCCTGGTTGCAGCCTGCGTTTTTGAGGGCATTTACCAGATTCCCTGAGTTGCCATTACTTGGTCCATCATCAAAACAAAGGTAAACGTTTCCGCTGGTACCGCCGCCGCCGCTACTGCTGCTTGAGCTGCTACTACTGCTACCGCCACCGCCACCCGAGGTATTCAGTGTCAAAGTACCGAGATTGGCTGCGCCACTAGCATCGATTATATAAATGTTGTGGCTTCCGCTGTTGCCGTTCAGGTTCAGAGAGCAGGACTGGTTGTTGTAAGTGCTCCAGCTGCCGGTCGAGTTGAAATTCAGCGTGCCTATCTGCGTTCCGCTAGTATTGTCAAGGACGATCTTGTAGCTGCCGCTTTGCGTAGAGGCAAGGTTGAAGTTCATGTTGGTAGCCCCGGAAATATTGACGCTGTTGAATTCGATCCAAGCGCCTACAGTCCAGCTACCTACGCCACCGGTCCAGATGTTAAGGCCGCTGCTGTGGTTGTTGCACTGCCATGAATTGAGGGAGACGGTTGCCGTGGTGGCAGTGCCGGCAGTCTTATTCAGGTTGAAGTCACTCATAGTACTAACTACTTGCGGTATTTTAGTAGCAACTGTACCAACTGCTTGTTTACTAACTCCTGGCTGTACTGGTGATGTTGACTTATCATCCATACATCCGATAAAGAAAGCGAACAACAGCACAACTAATATGCATGTTAACATAATATTGAATTTCATAAAACTACCCTTCAATTAACAAAGTATATTTAGTGGATTAAAAATTACTTTTTCAAAAACTAAGAATTATTGTAATACTTTGATCTGTAAAAAAATTGGAAATGAGAAGTTTTTGGCGGGCTTAAACAACGAAGAGGCAATAGCTGCACAGGTTGAAAACAACCTGCACCACATATTCTCCTCACGGCATGGTGTGTTTGCATTATTACATCCTTCTTAAGAAATAATAAGGATGAAATCTTACATCACTTGAATTGTTCGTGGACTAAGTATTAAATGTTCTGCTCTAGTTTAAATCAATGAATGTCCGCCTGCGAAGCTGTTAAACAGATTATGGACATCAAGATAAATTTTACGTGATTTGATCAATTTATGGCCGATCAAAGTCACCAAATTGAAAGAACTGGCGTAATCTTGCAAAAGGCCGTATTCCTAACACACTTCAAACAATAAGTTATCGGTGCCGGTAGTCCTTTTTGTGAAATTCAATTAGAGTGAAAGTAAAAAATGATCCCGGTTAGATAGTAGCCATTTTATATCAAAAATTAGCCAAAATGCGTATGGAACAACACTATGGAGATTTGTGGATTTTACGGTACTCACGCATACTCATTCCCTTCTCTTTTTTAAAGAAGCGGGATATATGTTCGGCATCTGTAAAATTATAAAGTGAAGTGATCTGAAATATGGGTAAGTCAGTTTCAATAAGTAATTTTGAAATTGAATCGATCCACGCTCCCAACTCATCAAACCCTTCCGCTGTGTTGGCTATCGATCCCTTAATTTCTCCAACCTCTCCTGCGCTACGCAGTGCCGCTGCTGCAAACGTCTCGGCTCCTACATCTAGACCTACTACAACTTTTGGACGATCCATCTCTCCCTCCATCGGTTGTGCACTAACCCTGATGTGGTCTGAGCTTTCTCCATTGATTCATCTCTTTGACGTCAATACTTTTTAGCTTCTGCCACACTCGAAGAACTGGGTCTTCTTCAAGCTGTAAGCTCTGCTCGCCTTGTGCCGCGTTGGACTTCTTCAGTTCTTCTGGGTTTATATGCTTATGATACTTTCCGTTAATTATATCTATAGTCTAATGGAGCCGCTCGGTTAGCTGGCATTCCTAATTGCCTTATCGAAGTTTGAGAAGCATTGTGATCGAATCGTAAAATTCATTGGTAATTTCATATGTGGAACTCCTGCTAGTATTCGACAAGCGGATTAAGCAACGAACAGCTTCATCGACATCCTTTTTGGATGGGATGAATTTCAGTTTTGTGAATAACCAATAGAGTGGGAGCGAGTTCGACACCGAACTGAGTTGAGCAAAGAGAGTGCGGAATGTCTCCCGAGCGGTGTTCAGTTCATTAGCGTCTGCTACTGGGGCATTTCTAATGACCGCCGCGAAGAAATCGAGATTGTAGGATATGTCGCGAATAGTTTTTCGAAGATCAAAAAGCGGTTCAAGAAAGATCTTTGTAAAAACCTGAGTGGTCATGAAAAGAGTAGCGCCACCTAGTATTGTTGTGGCGGCAGTAAGGAGGATTTTATCAAGGTCTGACATGGTGTTCATTGTTCATTTGGCAATGCCAGCTAACGGATCGGCGCTAAGTTTATCCCCAAATGTTTTTGTTGGGGACTGCGGCGCTGATAATTTTCGTAATGCACCCAACGAAACAAGTTCATGCTAACAACCATATTGGTTAGTATCAAAGTTATAGGTACTAAAAACCGAATAATAAAAACGTTAACCCACCACCAGCCATGAATTTTGCACCACGCTCATACCGTCAGCTTGAGGTTCTCATCTTGACTACGTCAAGAATCTTCATATAATTGACATCAAACAACC
>JBEKEV010000002.1:0-388071 GCA_050013655.1 Bacteroidota bacterium
CGCGATGCTGCGGGAAACCAAACAACAATAACGAGGAAGGTAACAAAGGATTCAGTACCGCCGACATTGATAGTAACAACACCGACAGACAGCACGATTACAAATCAGACAAACATAACATTGAGCGGCACCGTAACAGATGTATCGGCAACGACCTTGACGGTGAACGGTTCTCCGGTTCAAGTAGGAACGAATGGTGCTTTCAGCACACAGGTTGTACTCATAGAGGGTGTAAACACGATAACAGTTGTTGCGACAGATGCAGCAGGCAATAAAACAACAGTTACTCGAAGAGTCAGGAGAGACACGCAAGCTCCAATCGTCAGTCTTACATCTCCGATCGACAGTCTGCTTACGAATCAGCTAAATGTCACTGTGAGCGGAACAGTGAAGGATTCGACAGCAGTGACGTTGACTATAAATGGGAATAGTGTGTCCATTGGTGTAAATGGAACATTCAGTTACGCGGTACCTATTGTTGAAGGATTGAATACAATCAATGTTGTTGCAACTGATGCGGCAGGAAATCAAGCAAAAGTTACGCGTACAGTCAGGCGCGATACACAGCCGCCGGTATTGACAATATCTTCACCGCTCGATTCATCAATAACCAATCTCCAGAGTATTACAGTCAATGGGACGGTTGCAGATTCGACGAAAGTGACTTTGACCATCAATGGAAACGCGGTAACAGTAGGAACAGGAGGAGTTTTCAGCTATCAGTTGTCAGTTACAGAGGGACTAAATACAATCACTGTTGTAGCAACAGATGCAGCAGGTAATAAAACAACAGTCACTCGAACAGTCAGGAGAGACACGCAAGCTCCAATCGTCAATCTTATATCACCAGTTGATAGTCTGCTTACGAATCAGTTAAGCGTCACGGTCAGCGGAACTGTTGTAGACTCTACAGCAGTAACAATGACAATCAATGGCAATAATGTGCTCGTTGGAACAAATGGAACGTTCAGTACTCAGTTAACACTTGTTGAAGGCATGAATATCATTACTGTTGTAGCAACCGATGCTGCAACAAATCAAACAACAGTAGTACGGCATGTGGGTGTGCATACAATCCTACCGGTGCTTATTGTTACAGCACCTATCGATAGCGTGATAACAAATATTACCCAAATCACCGTTCGAGGTACCGTATCGAGTCAATTCCCCGTTACGCTGACAGTCAATGGTGCACCTGTTTCTGTCGGACTCGACAGCACATTTTCAACGCAGGTGAATCTGCAGGAAGGCATCAATACAATCACTGTGATCGCAACGAATAGCGTCGGGAGTGCGACAACCGTGATACGAACAGTGAGGAGAGACACACAAACTCCTCAATTGACACTCATATCACTTGAAGACGGAATGGTAACAAAGCAATCGAGCTTATTGATTCAAGGATCGGTTTCTGATTTGACAAAAGTAACAGTGACAGTCAATGGATTACCGGTGAATATAAATCCGGATGGTACGTTCACATATCAGGTCACACTCGTTGAAGGCAGGAATACTATTACTTTCGTAGCAACTGATGCCGCAGGAAACCATACGGAGGTAGTACGAACTGTTATCCTCGATACAAAAGCGCCTATTCTCAGCATTGCTTCACTTACAGACAATGCACAGACAACCGACAGTATCGTAACTGTGCTGGGAAGTGTTGGTGATTCGACAAATATTTCTTTAACGATTAATGGCGTTGCACAAACATTGAGTGCAAACGGCGGGTTCAGTACGTCTGTCTTCCTCTCGTATGGCAGTAATACAATTACGTTCGTTGCAACAGATCAAGCTAACAATACACTAACTGCAATAAGGACAATCGTACGCGTTTCACTCCCGCCGGATCCTAAAGTTGTTGCTCCAACTCTGGATACGACTGTTACAACGTTAGTCATGGATGCGACAGAATTTCTCTATACTGGCGCGAACCCCATTCAAAAAGGAGTTGTACCTGGAACCATCAACAAACTTCATTTGACAGTATTGAGGGGGCGAGTGCTTGATAAGAATTTAGAGCCATTATCAGGAGCGAAAGTTACAATTCTTGGTCATACAGAGTTTGGTTATACATTTAGCAGATCTGATGGTATGTATGATATTGTAGTAAATGGCGGCGAAGAAGTGAAAGTGAATTTCGCAAAGACCGGATATTTACCTGCACAGCGGCAAGTAACTGCAAGCTGGGCAACGTATGCAAGCGTTAATGATGCAGTATTATTACAGCTCGATACAGCGGCGCATCGTGTGGATTTCACACAACCCGAAGTTGTTCAAGGAACACCTGCGACGGATTCTCTCGGCACAAGAAGACCGACATTATTTTTCAATCAAGGCACACAAGCCAATCTTGTCTTTACAGCTTATAACTATAAAATTATTGGAGGATGCTCTTCTCCATATATCCCCAATTATGCTATACCCGATAAAATAATTCCAATACCCATTGACAGCCTTGTGAATGTAGGAAGTGTCACTGTAAGAGCGACAGAATACACCGTAGGTCCCAATGCAGAACTTCTCATTCCCGCAAACCTTCCACAGACTGTTGCATACACATTTGCATTTGAGTTGACTGCAGATGAGATGCTCAGTACAGGTGCAAGAGACGTTCGCTTCGATCAGCCGGTCTCGCTGTATCTCGAAAATGTAATGAATTTTCCTGTTGGATTAACCGTGCCGATGGGCTGTCTCAATAAACAAACAGGATTATGGGAAACATCTGAGAATGGTAAAGTAATAAGGCTTTTAGACACATCAGGTGGCATCGCTGCAATCGATTATAACGGAGATGGTGTTGCTGAACCTGCAGACACGCTCGTTGCTTGGGGCATTTCACTTATTGAGCAGCAATATCTCGCCAAGACCTACTCAGCAGGTCAATCCATCTGGCGCGCTGAGATTACACACCTTGGCACGTATGCCGGCGGATTTAGTATGATTGCGCCAAACGCAAAAGACCCGCAGAATCCGTTGCCGGATCGTTACGCAAAAGTCGATAGAAATAACATCGTAGCCGGCTCAGTGATAGGCGTACAGGACCAGACGCTTGGTGAATCTGTGCCCATTACGAATACTTCAATAACTATGAACTATAAAAGTGATCGCGTTTTCGGTAGAAGAGAAGCATATTGCCTTGATATTCCTCTAACAGGAGACTCAATCCCGCAGGGAATGTCTGAAGTCACATTAGAGATCGAGATCGTTGGAAGAAAATATGATTCCACATTTGTTCCGCAGTCAAATCTGACCTATCACTTTGAATGGGATGGAATAGATGCATATGGCAGGCGTGTGCAAGGCCAGCAGAATATTTTGACAACCATTAGTTATTGTTATCCCGCTCAATATACTTTGCCGCCGGATTTTAGGAATTGCTTTGCAACTCCCTCAGGGCAAATAATGACGCAGTATATACCCGCGCGTAACGAGATTAAACGAACGCAGATATGGGAAGGGAAAATCGGAGCATTTGATATTCTCTCACTCGGTATTGGCGGCTGGAGTTTAAGTTTGCACCACGGGTACGATTGTGTAGGCAAA
Source organism: Bacteroidota bacterium (assembly GCA_050013655.1). Taxonomy (GTDB): domain Bacteria; phylum Bacteroidota; class Ignavibacteria; order UBA10030; family UBA10030; genus Fen-1298. Next base: position 3,547 of record JBEKEV010000002.1, read on the forward strand.
ATTTTATATAAAGGCACTGGTGAAGTCCGCAGTGCTAATTTAATGGATAATGTGATTAACACAATTGCTGGTTTACCAAGCGGTTGGCCATCAGATAATTGTTCAATGGAATATGAAGGCGTGCAAGCAGTACAAACAGAAATAAATCCTTATAGTGGTGCTCCACAATTTGGTGTTGATGGGTCATTGTATTTCGCTGATCAATTACGTATTCGTAAAATAGACACAACGGGAATTATAAGTAGTTTTGCGGGGTTGATAGGAACTTGTAATAATGCCGCAAGCGATTCTGCCACCGGTATTTTAGCAAATTGTGCACAATTCTCATCATCCGGTGGATTGCCGGATAGTCCCGGTGGATTGGCACAGGGTCCCGATGGATCTTGGTACGTCTCGGAGTGGATTCAAAATGTTATTTGGAGAATAAGTCCGGATGGAGAATTAACAAGATTTGCAGGTGTGTATTTTAAAGATCCAAATCAGATGGGGGGTACTCATTTTGGCGGCGATGGCGGCCCGGCATTAAATGCTTGCTTTAGTCGTCCAAGTCCTCTTGCCTTCGGAAAAGATGGATGTCTGTACGTCGGAGATACGAAGAATTACCGAATCAGAAAAATCTCTCCAGATGGTATTATTACTACAGTAGCAGGCACCGGTGTGAATGGATTCTCTGGGGATGGCGGACCAGCAACTCAAGCTATGATGGGTGAGCCTCGTGGACTAACGATAGCTCCTGATGGTTCAATACTTTTTTGTGATATCGGAAATGCTCGCATTCGAAGAATAACTCCAGATGGAATAATCAGGACTTTTGCAGGAAATGGAAATGGGTATTCTATTACAGGCGATGGAGGTCCCGCATTAAATGCAAGCATTGCATGGTCAGGCGGTATTACCGTCGCAAAGGATGGGACTGTTTTTTTTGATTCTTACAATACAGTAAGAGGTGTGGCAACTGACGGGTACATTAAGACTGTGGTTGGAGGCGGAAATACATGCTGGTTGGAAAATGGCCCGGCAACTTCAACCGCTCTTTCGTACTATCCTGGTGTTCACTTTGGATCGGATGGTAATCTCTATGTCAGTGAGTGGCCATTTCTTACATGGCCAAAGGCGCCAAGTAATCTTTGGGGCCCCCGCATCTTCAAAGTTACGCCACCGCTTCCCGGCATAACACTGAGCGAAATCCTTATTGCCTCTGAAGACGGCTCGGAGCGGTATGTCTTTACCTACTCAGGCAGGCATTTGCGTACGCTTGACGCGCTGACAGGCGTTGTGAAATATAGTTTTGGATATGACTCGACTTACAAACTTATTACAATCACAGATGTTGATAGTTTGGTAACACGTATCGAGCGGGACTCGAGCGGCAAAGCAACTGCAATCGTCTCGCCCTATGGAGTGAGAACTCAGCTCAACCTTGATTCACTCGGTTATTTGCTGCAAGCCACAAATCCGGCAAGCGAGTCGAATCAATTTACCTATACCTCCGGCGGATTGATGACCAGCAAAACCGATGCCCGCGGCAATACATATCACTATGCATACGACTCGCTCGGTTACTTAACGCAAGATCTGGATCCGGTTGGAGGTTACACAAATCTTACAAGAACGTACGACCCCGACTCTATCGGAGCAGGTACCTCAGGATACACAGTTACAGCAGTAACAGCGATGGGAAAGACAACAACCTATCGCGCAGAAAAACTTGCAACCGGAGTGCGCCGATTTATTAACACCGATGCCAACGGATTGAAAACGATTAATGTTGACAGCACGGATGGAAGTTCTTATACGATCACGCCGGATGGGATGAACACACCCGACCAGCAAACGCCCGATCCGCGTTTCGGCATGCAGTCGCCTTTACAAAATGTTTCAACAATAACTCCGGGCGGTTTGCAATCCAATGTCGATCAATTTAGAACGATAACTCAGATGACGGGAACAGCAGTAACGGGTTTGCAGGATAGCATTATGGTGAATGGCAAACCCTACAAAACAATCTGGGATGGTAACCAGATGATGCTGACGAAGATCAGCGCGGAAGGAAGACAAACTTTCTCTTTCTATGATGCGAAAGGAAAAGATATTAAAGATTCCACGGCAGGACTTGCTCCGACGATTTATAACTATGACACACGAGGAAGGAAGATTCAAACTATTCAAGGAGGCAAAGTAACAACATACGCATACGATTCGCTTGGCAGGAAATCTCAAGTAACCGATTCGTACGGACGCAGCACACAATATTTTTATGATGGAGCCGACAGGCTTGTTCGTATTGTTAATCCCGACTTATCAGAACTTACATGTGTTTATGATCGTAATGGTAATATTACTGCTCTTACTCCGCCTGGTAAACCGGGACACACGTTCGATTACTCTAAAGTGGATATAGAGACACGATATACTCCGCCATTTGTTGGAGACAGTGATAGAGTAACTGCTAGAGCATATACGTTGGATAAAGAGCCATGGTCGATCCTAAGACCTGATAGTTTAAACATCACTATGCAATATGGTGGTCAAGGATCATTAGCTGGACAGCCTAAAAAGATTTACTTCGATAGAGGTGTGTTGAATAATTTATTTGACACCACAAAAGCACAGCAGATTGGCGTAGTAACACCAACGAACGATACAGTGAAGTTTGTGTATGATGGAACTTTGGTTAAAAAAGCTACATGGAGCGGTCCCAATGGAGTAAACAGTTTAAAAGGTAGTGTTGCATTTTCATACAACAACAATCAAATGGTTTCTACGGAGACAGTTCTTCCAGCAAACGGGTCTGCAGATAGTGTGAATCTTCAATATGATAATGATGGATTGCTTACGTCGGTTGGAGTTATGAAGCTGAGGTATGCTAGTACTAACAATTTATTATTGAGTGATACAGTTGGCAATATTATTACTAACTATATATATGATACATATGGTGCGCTTTTCTCCAAAGAAGTCAAATCTGGAACAGCAACGCTGTATCGAATTGACTTTGTGTACGACAGCTTAAGCAGGATCGTACAAAAAACAGAAAACGAACAAAGTGTAATCACAAAGTATAATTATTCGTACGATGTTGTTGGTCGACTAAACCAAGTGAAGAAGAATGACACACTGATCTCAACCTATTCATATGATGCAAATGGAAATCGTTTAGCTCATTGGACACCAGGTAAGATAGATTCAGGTAGCTATGATCTACAAGATCGGTTAATTGTCTACTCGACAACTCGATATTTTTATTCTCAAAATGGCGATCTTACAATGAAGGTTGATACTTCAACTAATGATACAACTCGTTACTCCTACGATGCCTTTGGAACTTTAAGAAGCGCTACACTTTCCGACGGTACATCAATCGAATATCTTATTGCTGCATCAGGGATGAGAGTAGGGAGAAAGATTAATGGAGTTATAAAGCAGAAATGGTTATATAGCAGCGATCTGAGAATTATTGCAGAGTTAGATTCTGCAAATAACATTGTGAGTCGGTTCGTATACACATCGAGTAAGAATGTTCCAGAGTATTTTACCAGAGCGGGAATAATATACCGCATAGTGACTGATCATCTTGGTAGTGTAAGGCAGGTAGTGAATACACAAACAGGAGTGATTGTCCAACAAATCGACTATGACGAATATGGGAACGTGCTCGCCGATTCTAATCCTGATTTCACACCGTTTGGTTTTGCAGGTGGGTTGAACGACAATCAAACAAAGCTTGTAAGATTTGGAATGAGGGATTATAGTGCCGATATCGGAAGATGGACAATAAAAGATCCAACACTCTTTTCAAGCAAAGAAACAAATCTTTATCTGTATGCTAAAGACGATCCACAAAATTGCACTGACAATCAAGGAACGGTTATTGAAATGTTGAAGGATATTGTCGAAGCAATATTAGATTTAGCGGCATATAATCCTGAAGCTGGATTAAATAAGGCAGCCGAAGCAGCTGATGAGTTACTCAAAGATGCGTTTGGGGAGATAGTTGAAGCAGGCGGAGAGGCATTTGGAGAATTAGGAAAAGGAATTATTGATTATCAGAAAAATGTCACCTGCACTTGGACTGAGGTTACATTCGAAAGTCATTATTTACAAGTTGCAACGATAAACGATGGAGAATATCAAGAATTCATATGTGGAGATTCTTTTTTTAGAATTTTGTCTACTCGTGTTGACTTATCTGGTTATTAATGTTGTTCAGGAGAAGCGCCGTTGAATAAAAAACCAGATGGCGATGATTCTAAAGAAACTAAAAATATTTTATTATTCATAGTTAAATAAATTCAACAGCTTGTTACACGAAATCCAAAGGGTTTCGAAAACAATAGCCATCCCCGCCTACATTTCATTTCGGCGGGCAGGCGTTTCATTGGACGGCGAAGAAGTAGAGTCCAGCTCAGCCGGAGGCATTAAACAAAATCACACGAAGTGTGATACAACTTGGGATAACTCCGAAGAACCAAATTTTTGTCTGACTATGAGTCGGACGCTAAAGCGGGAAAAACGGAAGGTTTGCCAACGTAACAATATTCTTGCTTTTCCTTCATTGTTTTGAGATATTCAACATCAGTATTGTAATTCACCAGATGTGCTATCTTTGAAAGGAAAAAGATTATGACGCATAGTGCACACAACGATACAAGATTACAATGGAAATGGGTCATCTTGTCGGTTATTGCCGGACTTATCATAGTTGGGTCGTCGTATTTCATTGTTGCACCGACATTCCACAGTGGTCAAGTCCAGGTAATAGTTATGTTAGTCGGTTTCATTGTCACCGGCACAATTATCGGATATTATTCGCCGGGAATTACAATTAACGAAGCCTCGGTTGGTGGTGTGCTCGTTATGCTCGTGATGCTCTTCCTTCTCTTTATCACGAAAGCGGAAATTCACTTTTCAGCGTCCATCAACTTGTTGCTCCTGATTCTCGGTTTGGGTTTTTCATGGGTCGGCGGTTGGGCGGGTGAAAAACTTCAGGGAGATGACGCTTCAGCAGCAGAAGCCAAAAATCAAAAATTTCTTTGGAAATGGGTGATCGTTGGTGTCATAGTTTGTTTTGCGCTCAATATCTTATTTGTTTTCCTTCTGTCAAAATTTTTCCTCGTCCATGTTTTTAAATTTGCTTTTATTGGCTTCATTATAAGCTTCGTTGTTACAGGTTTCCTTGTGGGATATAAATCACCGGGTGTGACACTGAAAGAACCTGCAGTTGCGGGACTGCTCGCAGTACTTTTAGATTGGGTATATTTGAGATACATCATTTTTCTTCGCGTTCCCGGACTGTATCTTACTGTCGGATTGCTTATTGGATTCATGATTTCACTTTTCGGCGCATGGCTTGGCGAAAAATATCAACAAAGCGTCGTGCCAAAGGTGACGGTTTAATTCGGATGATAAAATTTTTGAAAAGGCCTCTTCAGTTCAACTGGAGGGGCTTTTTCGTCTGTGTGCGTTGATGGAAACAATGAATACTATTGCATATCTTTGAAGAGAGAAAAACTATTGACACGTGAGACATAAAAAATGAAAAGTACTCTTAAGAGAATTGGAATTCTTACAGGTGGTGGTGATTGCCCGGGTTTGAATGCAGTCATTCGGAGCATTGCCAAACCGGCGATGGCACAATTCGGCTGTGCCGTTATCGGTATTCTGGACGGCTTCGAAGGTCTTGTAGAAGGAAGGATGCGCGAATTAACTCCTCGGGATGTTGGCGGTATCGTGAATGTTGGCGGCACGATTCTTGGCACATCAAACAAAGGAAATCCATTTCAATTTCCGGTTGAAACACCGCAGGGTGTTGAAGTGCTCGACTATTCGAGCCATGCCATTCAGAATTACCGCGATTGGAATCTGGATGCTCTCATTGCCATCGGCGGGGATGGCACGATGCATATTGTTGACCGATTCACAGAACTCGGACTGAACTTCATCGGCGTTCCGAAGACCATCGATAACGATCTCTCTGCAACAGACGTGACCTTTGGATACGATTCTGCAGTTTCAGTTGCGACGGAGGCGATTGATCGTCTTCATACAACTGCTTCGGCGCACCACCGCGTCATGGTCGTTGAAGTGATGGGACGGTATGCAGGGTGGATCGCCCTCGGTTCAGGAATTGCCGGCGGTGCAGATATGATTTTAATTCCTGAGATTCCATTCAAGTGGGAAAAAGTCTACGAACATGTGCTCTTGCGCAGTAAACGCGGAAATCGTTTCAGCATCATTTGTGTTGCAGAAGGAGCGAAGCCTGCCGAAGGAGATGTCGTAGTGAAAGAAATGGATAAAAAGCGCACCGACCCTGTACGTCTCGGCGGCATCGGCGATGTGGTAGGACGAAAGATTGAAGAAGCAACAGGACTGGAAACGCGCGTTGTCGTACTTGGGCATGTTCTCCGGGGCGGCAGTCCGACTCCCTATGATCGAATTCTCGCAACACGGTTCGGTGCCATGGCTCTGGAGTTAGCGGCACAAGGCAAATTCGGATATATGGTCAGTCTGCGTGGAACCGAAGTTGTTGCCGTTCCGGTCAAAGAAGCAATCCTCAAACTTCGCACCGTGCCGCTCGATTCACAATATATCAAATCTGCTCGAGCAGTCGGTACTGCATTCGGAGACTAGACTATGAAAGCTGCGGTCATTACAAAATTTGGTTCGCCCAATGTATTGAAAATTCAGGATTGGCCTGAACCGGCTCCCCAAACAGGTGAAGTGAAGATTCGAATTAAAGCGATTGGGTTGAATTTCGCAGATGTGATGGCGCGGTTAGGATTGTATCCAGGTATTCCGAAACCGCCGTTCATTCCTGGTATTGAAGTTTCAGGAATTGTAACGAGAGTTGGTGAAAACGTTCGGAAGTGGAGGCGCGGAGATCGTGTTATCGCCTTCACACAGTTGGGTGGATATGCAGAGTATGCTGTAGTCAAACAGGAACAACTTTTCCCGCTTCCCAAGAGAATGAGTTTTGAAGAAGGCGCAGCATTTTCTGTTGCATATCTTACGGCGTACCATGGATTGGTGACACTCGGGCATGTGCACAGAGGTGATAAACTCTTAATCCACGCTGCTGCAGGCGGAGTGGGTATCGCTGCGACACAGATGGCAAAACATCTCGGTGCGGAAGTATTTGCCACTGCGAGCACTTCAGAAAAGTTAGAAATAGCACGCTCCCATGGTGCAATGCATCTTATCAACTATCAAACAGAAGATTTTGAAGAAGTTATTCAAAAAAAAACCGATGGATATGGAATTGATGTCGTGCTCGATTCAGTCGGCGGAACCGTATTCAAGAAAGGGTGGAAGATTTTAGCGCCGATGGGCCGATATGTTTTGTTCGGATTTTCAGCCATAACAGGAAAGCGATCGTACAGTAAAATAAAGGCGGTTCGGGAAATGTTGACGGCACCGATATTGTTTCCTCATACGTTGTTATCTCGGAATGTCAGTCTTTCGTGTTTCAATTTGTACTTTCTTACGAAGAAAAGCGAATACTTGAGAAATACACTCAGATTGATCCTTGATTGGCAAGCCAATGGAATCGTGAAGCCGGTTATTGGTGCCCGCTATCCGTTTAGCAAGATTGCAGAAGCTCAAGCACATCTGCAAAGTAGAAATAGCATCGGCAAAATTGTCATTACCTTGGATTGATTCGAAGTCTCAACGGACTATGGAACCACGTTCGTCAGATATAAAAACTATCGATCCGGAGTTTTTATGCACGGCATATTGCAACGGTTATTTTCCGATGGCTGATCCGAAGACCGGAGAAATTGGCTGGTACTCTCCTGATCCGCGAACAATATTCGAACTTGATACATTTCATGTTCCACGCAGTCTCAAGTTAACGCTAAAGAAGCAGCCGTTCGATATTCGGATAAATAAAAGATTTGAAGAAGTAATGCGTGCATGTGCACAACGGCAAGAAACATGGATTTCTGAAGCGATCATTAAGAGCTATGTTCAACTGCATCATGTCGGTATTGCACACAGCGTTGAGACGTGGAAGGATGGAATGCTTGTCGGTGGTCTCTACGGTGTTGCGATTCGCGGAGCTTTTTTCGGCGAATCGATGTTCAGTAAGATGAAGGATGCCTCAAAAGTTGCACTCGTGCATCTTGTAATGCGATTGAAAGAAAAAGGGTACACATTGTTGGATACACAATTTACCACACCACACCTGCAGAGATTTGGGGCGCGTGAAATTCCACGCGCTGAATATTTGCAACGATTAGAAGAAGCACTTACCATGACATGTTCATTTGCTCACGAGGAACTATGACCAACAATTATCTCGAACCGGTTATCACACAAACCAATTTACCCGGCTTGAAACTGATCAATCGCGGCAAAGTGCGGGACATCTATGATTTTGGCGAGTCACTGCTCATTGTGGCTACGGATAGGATTTCTGCATTCGATGTAGTCTTGAATGAAGGTATCCCATACAAGGGAAAAGTTTTAACACAGATATCCGACTTTTGGTTTGAGCAGACAAAAGATATCGTTCCGAACCATATCATCTCTACTATTGTGTATGACTTTCCTTTAGAATGCAAACCGTATTGGACCATGCTTGGCGATCGCTCCATGTTTGTGAAAAAAACAAAACCGTTACCGGTGGAATGCATTGTTCGCGGATATCTCTCGGGTTCAGGTTGGAATGAATACAAAAAAAGCAAAATTATATGTGGTATTCAATTACCAGATGGTCTGATGGAATCGTCAAAGCTGCCGGCACCCATTTTTACTCCGACAACTAAAGAAGATGTCGGCAAACACGATGAAAATATTTCGTTTGAGCAGATGTGCAGCATGATCGGCAGGGAATTGGCAAATAAGGTGCGCGATATTTCTATCAAGATCTATCAACGCGGAGCACAGCTTGCGGAAAAGAAAAGCATTGTCATTGCTGATACAAAAATGGAATTTGGTGTGAATGAAAATGGAAAACTCATTCTTATTGATGAACTGCTCACTCCTGATTCATCGCGATTTTGGCCAAAAGACAAATACCTGCCCGGCCGCAGTCAGGAGAGTTTCGATAAGCAGTTTGTTCGTGACTATCTCTTGTCTATCAATTTCAATAAGAAGCCGCCTGCGCCAACATTGCCGGATGATGTGGTCCTGAAGACTTCTGCGCTCTATCTTGAAGCACTCAAGCAGTTGAGCGGCAGAACGCTGGTCTGATTTGAAGTGAAACCGCCATTCGAAATTCTCGAACATCCGTCTGATCTGGGAATCGAAGCGCATGGCAATTCGATGCAGGAAGTATTTCGGAATGCTGCGCACGGTTTCATGTCGGTTGTAACTGGAACTTCAAAAATTGAACCACGACAAAGCCGGTCGATAGAACTTCAAGCTCTTGATCGTGAAAACTTAATGGTACGATGGCTGACGGAAATTCTCTACCTGTACGATGCTGAAAAATTCTTGACTGCGGATGTGAAGTTTGAAACACTCACGGATACGTTGTTAAAAGCAAATATCCTTGGTGAACCGTACGATTGTTCGAAACATGAATTAAAGCTCGATGTGAAAGCTATTACGTATCATCAGTTGAAGGTTGAAGACCACGATGATGATTGGGTTGCGCATGTATTTGTGGACATCTAGCCTATGTCAATGACGCAGTTAGATGAATATCGATATTTAATCCCCAAATCATTCCGAGATGGAATGAATGTGGAGGGATTGATCTATGCAAGCAAGGAACTTATCGGTGCGATTGAGCGGGATGAAACACTCGAACAGGTAGCGAATGTTGCAACGCTTCCGGGTTGGGTTGGCCGTTCTCTCGCTATGCCGGATGCACATCAGGGCTATGGTTTCGCGATAGGCGGTGTCGCTGCCGCTGATTTGGAAAAAGGAGTTGTCTCTGCCGGCGGTGTTGGATTTGATATCAACTGCGGCGTACGACTGCTCGCTTCCGATTACTCATTCGAGGAAGTAAAACCAAAAGTCGATTCACTGCTCCATCAGATGTTTTGTGATATTCCGTGCGGTACAGGAAAATCAGGAATATTGAAAATTTCTTTTGAGCAGCTCGATAAAGTTCTACTTGAAGGTGCGCAATGGGCTGTCGAAAACGGCTATGGAACACCAGATGATCTGGAGCATATAGAGGAAAATGGCAGGATGGTCAATGCCGATCCAAACGAAGTAAGCAAGCGTGCCAAGCAGCGCGGACGCGATCAGCTCGGCACTCTCGGTTCCGGCAATCATTTTGTCGAAATACAATATATTACGGAAGTGTTTGATGAAGAAGCTGCGAAGGCGTTTGGCCTCCGACTCAATCAAATTGTAGTGATGATCCACAGTGGATCGCGCGGTCTCGGTCATCAGGTATGCACAGATTATCTGGAAGTGATGCAGGAAGCGATGCCGAAGTATAATATCAAGGTAGTAGACCGGCAGCTTGCATGTGTACCCATCAAATCGAAAGAAGGACAAAGTTATTTGAAAGCAATGGGAGCAGCGGCAAACTTTGCATTTGCTAATCGCCAGATGATGAGCCATTGGACCCGAAAAGTATTTGAGCGTGTCATTGGTTCCGGCAGTCTCCGTCTTGTGTACGACGTTGCGCACAACATCGCCAAAGAAGAGGAACACCGTATCAACGGAAGGAATGTAAAAGTATTAGTGCATCGGAAAGGAGCCACACGTGCTTTCCCAAAACATCATCGGGATGTTCCGCGTGATTATTTTGAAATAGGTCAGCCCGTACTGATTCCCGGAAGTATGGGTACGTGCTCATATGTCTTAGTGGGAACAGAAAAGGCGATGTCGGAGACTTTTGGTTCTACATGCCATGGTGCGGGACGTGCCATGAGCAGACACGCAGCAAAGAAAGATATCAGCGCGGAACAATTGATTCATCAACTCAAGGAAAAAGGGATTCACATACGCGGTGCTTCAAAAAGTGGTTTGACCGAAGAAAAGCCGGAAGCGTATAAAGATGTGAGTGCTGTCGTTGATGTTGTTCATCATGCAGGCATTTCTCGAAAAGTAGCAAAGATGGTTCCGATAGGTGTTATGAAAGGGTAGATGGAACTGAGCAAAAAAAAGAAACGTTATAGGGAGAGGAAGAAATATCATGGAGAAAGAAAATAGGAGTGGATAAAAAACTGAAAACTTGTAAACGAATAATTTAGGATTTCAATGCTCAAACTTACTGAAGAAAATATTTTGCAATCACTCAAACAAGTCAAAGATCCCGATTTGCATCGCGATATTGTGACTCTTGGATTTGTCAAGAACCTTACAATCAAAGGAAGCGATGTCAAATTCGATCTGCAGCTCACAACGCCCGCGTGTCCGGTGCGAGATCAGTTTATCATCGATTGCGAGAAAGCTCTACGAATGACAATCGAAGGAGTCGGGAAGATTGATATTACGATGACTTCTCATGTGCTACGTAATACGCATGCGCAAAAAGAGGACTTCCTTTCTGGAGTAAAGAATACGATCGCTGTCGCGAGCGGAAAAGGAGGGGTTGGCAAATCAACTATTGCTGTGAACTTGGCAGTCGCACTTGCAATGGATGGTGCTAAGGTTGGATTATTAGATGCGGATGTGTACGGTCCAAGTGCGCCTTTAATGTTCGGAATTAGCGAGAAACCGAAAGTATCGGGCGGTAAACTTCAACCGCTTGAAAAGTATGGCGTTAAGGTGATGTCGATCGGATTTCTTGTCAACCCGATGGAAGCAGTCATCTGGCGCGGTCCCATGGCGAGCGGCGCTGTAAAACAATTCATAGCAGATGTAACCTGGGGCGACCTGGATTATCTGATCTTCGATATGCCTCCCGGTACGGGAGATATTCAGCTGACACTTGTTCAGACGATTCCGCTGACGGGAGCAGTCATAGTGACAACACCGCAAGACGTTGCTCTTGCCGATGCGAAAAAAGGTCTGGTGATGTTTAATAAAGTTAATGTACCGGTGCTCGGGATTGTTGAGAATATGAGTTATTTCATTTGCAGTCATTGCGGTCAAAGAGAAAACATTTTTGATCTTGGCGGCGGTAAACGAATGGCTCATGAATTGAACGTTCCATTCCTCGGTGAAATTCCCATCGACACAAAAGTTCGTGTTGGCGGAGATAAAGGCGATCCGATTGTCCATGGAGAACCGGAATCTCAGCAGGGAAAAATTATACAAGCCATCGCACGGCAGCTTGCGGCACAGATTAGTATTCAATATCTTGGAACACCGACTGTACCGAAGATAGAGATATTATTGCCGAATCAGAACTGACTTGGAGAAAACGTGTTAACGTTACAAACTATTGAAGAAAGTCTTGAACGTCTGCGAATCTTTCTTGCAATCGACGGGGGTGATGTTCAGCTCGTGCGATTTACAGAAAACGGCATCGTCGAAGTACGATTACTGGGGTCGTGTGCTGGTTGTCCGATGTCGTCGATGACATTGCGGGCTGGTATTGAACGGTCGTTAATGATACAGCACCCGGAGGTGCGTCGTGTGGAACAGGTGAAGTAGCCTCTGAATAACCTTCGCAAGGATTTCAATACTTTGTCGCGAGAACCTTGTGAAGGATTATCGGACTATTTCCCTTTCTTCATATCTATTTCAGTCAGCTTCCCGTCTTTCAACTGAACCACTCGTGCAGGATATTTTTTTACTAAATCATAATTATGCGTTGCCATAAGTACAGCGGTACCGCGCATATTGATTTTCTTGAGAAGTTCCATAATCTCCGCGGAAGAAATTGGGTCAAGATTACCTGTCGGTTCATCTGCAAGGAGGACAACCGGTTCGTTGACCAGTGCCCGCGCTATGACGACACGCTGCTGCTCCCCGCCTGACAACTCATGCGGCATATGATTGCGCTTATGACTCAAGCCGACATCAGCGAGTACGTGCAAGACTGTTTTCTTGATTTCACTGCGTCGTGCGTTCGTGACGAAAAGTGCGAAGGCAACATTATCGTAGACATTCCGGTCTTCGAGTAATTTAAAATCTTGAAATACAATTCCCAACCGACGCCGGATGAGGGGTATTTGACGATTCGTAAGAGTCGCGGAATCATAGCTGGAAATCTTCACCCTTCCGGTGGAGGGATACAAATCAAAGTACAACAACCGCATGAGTGAACTTTTTCCGGTTCCGGTTTGTCCGACCAGATACACAAACTCACCTTGTTGTACTGAGAAATTGAGGCGGTCGAGGACTTGTTGACCATCGAACGATACCGAAACGTTCTTTAATTCAATCATGATCGCGCCTATTCTGTGATATTTTGACGGCAAGCTTGATCGCTTCGATTATGCTGGACAGGTTTGCTTTGTTCTTTCCAGCAATGTCATAGGCTGTGCCGTGGTCAGGTGAAGTGCGGATGATCTTCAACCCTGCTGAAAAGTTCACACCTTTTCCGAATGAACTCATCTTGAGTGGAATTAATCCCTGGTCATGGTACATCGCCACGACTGCATCATACTTTTTATACGCATGTGTTCCAAAGAATGCATCGGCAGAAAAGGGACCTTCGGCAAGAATTCCTGCTGCTTTGGAATCTGCTATTGCCGGTGCGATCATTCCATCGTCTTCCGTACCGAACAATCCTTTCTCACCTGCATGTGGATTAAGTGCAAGGATGGCGAGCCGCGGTTTCTTCAAGCGAAAATCTTTTTTCATTGATGTATCGATAATGGCGATTTTTTCGATAACTTTTTCTTTGGATATGTTCGCTGCAACATCCTTGAGCGCCGTGTGGATAGTAACAAGTCCTACGCGCATTTTATCTGATACAAGCATCATCGCTACGTTCTGAGATCGACTCAGGAGTGCAATCATCTCTGTTTGTCCTGGGAAACTATAACCGGCAAGATTCAGCGCTTCTTTGGATATTGGAGCGGTGACCATTGCCGCTGCCTTACCCTGCACGCAGAGTTCAACAGCGCGCTCGAGAGCAACACCTGCAGACCGACCAGCCGTTTTTGTGGTAGTGCCATACTGGATGTCTGCACCGATACCATCCCCAACATCTATAACCGAAAGACCGGATCGATGAAGCTGGACTAACGTTGTTTGTGCAAGCGGTACTTTGAGTTTACAGTTTTTTGCTGTCTGTTCGAAAACACTTAATGGCCCCATAAGAATCGGTACGCAGAGTTTTTTTATAGCTGGATGGATTGCGGCTTTGAGTGCAAGTTCTGGACCGATGCCGTTAAAATCACCGATCGTTATCACAATAATGGGTTTCAATAATTCTCCGTCTTCACAAGAATATAATTGCCGTTTTTCTTTGAATCCCTAAAAGTGAACCGCTTTTTAAGGCTTTCGTATGTCCAGATTTCGGTTGGCGCTGTATTGGGTTTCAGCAAACGATTTGTTATGGATGGTGCGCCGAATAAAATATAGATGCGTCCACGGTCGGTACGATACCCGTCTTTTTCATCTGTAGTAGAAAATCTCTTGATCGATTCATCTACGCGCCGGTAGTATTCAGCCATGACTGAATTATACGCACGCGTGGTGTCCGGATTGCGTTTGTGCCAGAACGCTCGAAGCGCTTTCCTCGATTTATCGGAACTGAACGCAGACATCTGGTCGATTTCTTCTTCCGTCGCGATAAGTTTCAATGCGTCAACGGTTACTTTAGGATCGGAAAGAGAACGAGGTTTGAGCGGCCAAATAACGTTATATCTAAATTCTTTTACAGACTTCAACGCACCTTGCGTCACTGTCGCGGTGAGCAGATATGTACCCGCATCCAATCGTTCTGTCGGAATGGGTGCAAAGACAAATCTACTGTGTGCCGACCCTTTTATTATTGTAAAAGAGACGCGCTTTGCATTTTCAATCGCGGCAAGTGTGCCGTTTCGCTGAGAACATTGTTCGCCCTGTAATTGTTGCGAAATCTCATCATCGTCTTCGTTCTTGCTTTGTATTCTCCATGCAAGATGAATGTCGGTGCTTGTATCTGGTGTAACGACCTGAAACAAACATACCCCTGATTGTCCAATGATAACATTTCCGCCATGGTTTTTCGGGAAAATGATAGTATGGTCGGATAAAGAGGAGTCGGATTGTATCGTATCGATAAACATGATTCGAGAAACATTCAAATCGGAAGCAGAAAAAGTCCGAGCATCCACTTTCGTATCGCGATTGATGAATGATTTACCTGACTCGCTGTCTTTTGCTTCAACAACAATTTTAAAAAACCCCTTTTTGAGCTTGAAAGTAAAAATTCCTTGTATCTCATCGGATGGAGGAGCGTCTTCGGCAGGTATCGAGATTCGTTCAATCCGCATCGGGCGGACCTCGCGTCCAACTGTGACATTGCTGCTATCCATAATTTCAACAATTAATTCTCCTTTTGCTTCGTAACTTTCTTCTTGTGTATTGGCTGTTTTTGCAAAAAAGAGAAACGATGGACTTACACGGTAGAGAACAACGAGCTCGATGGATGTCGTGTCGCTGCTCCAATACGGAATAGCTTCAAATATCACCGGACTCATAGTGTGCGCATCCAACCGAGTAGTCTCTTTGTCGAATTGAGCAAAGGATATCGAAGAGAAAAAAACAAAAAAGAAAGTAAGATATCTCATTATTGTTGCCTTGTAGGTTTTTGTTCGATAGGAGACCATATAATTCACGGCACTGGAAAAATACGGAGAAAGTGAGGGAAAGGCAAACGCGTGTAGTCTTTTTTCTTTTCCTGCCTTTCTTCTGACGCTTTTTGAACTTTGCAGTAAATGAGAAATGATTGAGAAGACAAGAACAGATAAAAAGGTCGGTCGCATGAAAGAGCAAATGATTGTCCCTCGAATATTTCAATGTCCTTCAAGGCGTCATGAGGAGTCTACGACAGAAGTGGAAAAAATATCAGCATATATCTTCCATATCTAAGAGACGAATTGTTCTCTCAATCATCCAATGTACTGGTAAAAGTCTCGTATAAACTTTTCAAGATAAAGAGGTAAAACTGTGGAAAAGCATAAGATTCTCTATTATATTAATACTGCAGTGAATGTTTTATAGTAAATAGGCAGTCACAGCTGGACTATTTGAGCGATTCGTTATTTACGATAGCAGATCAGCATGTATTCAGCGGTAACTTTTACATGAAGAATGAAAGGGAAACATCATCGGAGAACGAACGATGGTGTTCCAATGTTCTATAAGTAGATAGCAAAAAGGAAGATATTTTATGTTGCTCTACAGCCGTGGCTCAGAAAGTGACGTCCTTTACGAAGAAGATCTGAAGCAAGGACTTACTGAGGCGTTTTTAAAATTAGGCGCAAAGAAAAAGGTTTTAGCAATTCCTCCGGATTTTACTCGCTTCCACTCGCATGCCGGTATTCTCACGCGCCTGACGTGGGAGTATTACAAAGAAAAGCTCACCGATATTCTTCCGGCGCTTGGCACACACACTGCCATGACCGAAAAAGATATCAAAACCATGTTCGGTACTACACCGCTGAATCTCTTTCGTGTGCACGATTGGCGGAAAGACGTGGTCACACTGGGGGAAGTTCCATCTGATTTTATTTATCAACAATCAGAAGGAAAATTGGATTATGCATGGAAGGCGCAGGTCAACAAACTTCTTGTGGAAGGGAATTTTGATTTGATATTGTCGCTTGGCCAAGTGGTGCCGCACGAAGTTATCGGCATGGCGAACTACAACAAAAATATTCTTGTGGGAACCGGCGGACCTGAAGGGATTAACAAAAGTCATTTTCTCGGAGCTGTGTACGGGATGGAACGCATTATGGGACGCGCAGACAATCCGGTACGACGCGTTTATAATTATGCATCAGATCATTTTGCAAAGCATTTGCCGATCGTCTATGTTCAAACGGTTGTCTCGCGCGGCGCAGACGGACAACTGAAAGTTCGCGGTTTCTATATTGGCGATGATATGGAATGCTTTAATCTTGCAGCAGCATTATCGCTCAAAGTAAATTTTCAAATGGTTGAAGAGCCATTGAAGAAAGTTGTCGTGTATCTTGATCCATCGGAATTTAAAAGTACCTGGCTTGGCAACAAGAGTATCTATCGTACTCGCATGGCAATTGCCGATGGAGGAGGACTGATCGTTCTGGCTCCGGCTCTCAAAGAATTTGGCGAGGACAAGCAAATAGATGCGCTGATTCGTAAATATGGTTATGTCGGTACGCCAAAAGTATTGGAACTTGTGAAAGCCGAAGACGACCTGAAAATAAATTTAGGTGCAGCTGCACATTTGATTCATGGTTCGTCGGAAGGACGCTTCTCGATTACGTATTGCCCCGGGTATCTTACGAAACAGGAAATCGAAAGTGTCAACTTCAACTATGCAGAGTTGAACAAGATGACGAGGAAGTACGACCCCGAAAAACTCAAAGATGGTTTTAACATCATGCCCGATGGAGAAAAGATATTCTATATTTCAAATCCAGCATTGGGTTTATGGGCTTATCAAGATCGTTTCAAATAGCTTAAAAAATCATTATCGTGTTGTACACATCAACTACTCACTTATAGGAAGAACAAATATGGAACAAAAAGCTGATTTTGGGTTAGTCGGATTAGCGGTCATGGGCGAGAATCTTGTACTGAATATCGAGAGCCGCGGATTCACCGTCGCCGTATTTAACCGAACGACGGAAAAGGTAGATAAATTTTTACAGAGCCGAGGCGCAGGAAAGAAATTTATCGGTACGCATACGATTCAAGAACTCGTTGCTGCTTTGAAACGCCCGCGCAAAGTGATGCTCATGGTCAAAGCAGGGAAGGCAGTGGATGAATTCATCGAGAAGCTGATTCCTTTCCTCGAACCGGGCGATATTATTATCGATGGTGGTAATTCACATTTTCCTGATTCCATCCGAAGAACAAAGTATTTGGAGAGTAAAGGTTTATTGTTTATCGGCACAGGTGTTTCCGGCGGCGAAGAAGGCGCATTGAAAGGACCATCCATTATGCCCGGCGGTTCAGCAGCGGCATGGCCGGCTGTGAAACCGATCTTTCAGGCAATTGCGGCAAAAGTAGAAGATGGTACACCCTGCTGCGATTGGGTCGGCGATAACGGCGCGGGTCACTTCGTAAAGATGGTGCACAATGGCATCGAGTACGGTGATATGCAGCTCATCTGCGAATGTTATCAGATGATGAAAGAAGGTCTGGGCATGAGCAATAAAGAGATGTATGAAGTCTTCAATCAGTGGAACGAAGGCGAATTGAATTCCTATCTTATCGAAATCACTCGAGATATTCTCAATTATAAAGATGAAAAGAAAAAGTATGTTGTCGATTCTATTCTCGATACAGCCGGACAAAAAGGAACCGGAAAATGGACAAGTGTTGCCGCGCTCGATCTTGGTATTCCCATGACGATGGTTTCAGAAGCTGTCTTTGCGCGCTGTCTCTCGGCGATTAAAGATGAACGTGTTATTGCTTCGAAGATTTTGAAAGGGCCCTCAAAGAAAAAAATCAGCGGCAATAAAAAAAACTTTGTGGAAGATATCCGCAAGGCAATGTATGCTTCTAAGCTGACATCGTATGCACAAGGATATATGTTGATGAAGGAGGCTGCAAAGGAATATACATGGAATCTTAATTATGGCGGCATCGCACTTCTGTGGCGCGGCGGATGTATTATTCGCAGCACCTTCCTTGGAAAAATCAAAGTTGCATATGATAAAAATCCAAAACTCACAAATCTTCTTCTCGACCCATACTTCAAGAAGATCATGACGAACTGCCAGGAATCATGGCGGAAGGTTGTCGCAACGGCAGCACAGGTTGGAATTCCGATGCCATCAATGAGTTCTTCTTTAGCATTCTACGATGGTTATCGCCACAAGAGACTGCCGGCAAATCTCTTGCAAGCACAGCGTGATTATTTTGGCGCGCACACCTATGAACGCGTCGATAAACGGCGCGGCGAGTTCTTCCATACGAATTGGACAGGTCGCGGCGGCGACACAGCTTCCTCGACGTACATCGCATAAAATCTTTATCGATGTTGCTGCTTCACTTCAAAGCCCCGATGTTTTATATTCGTTGGGGTTTTATTTTTTATGTATCAATTATTGGAACACAATAGGAAATAAATATGAAAAAGAATGCCTGTATTCTCATAAGAATAATTTTCTGGATATTGTTTGTAGGCTTATCTTTTTGCTTGGCGACAAGTCCTTTGCAAAGAGACAGTTGTGCTCAATCCGATACTACTAAAATTACAGAATGGGAATTATCGTCGATATTGGAATCTTCTCCCCAAGGGATAACGGTTGTTGGAAAGCCGGAAATAGTGTATTGTCCCTATGGCAAAGCAGTTCAGTTTGATGGGCAAGATGATGCAATGATACTCGATACCAATTTGTTGGTGAACATGCATCAATTTACTATTGAAGTCATTATGCACCCGGATACAAACGGACAACGTGAACAACGGTTCCTTCATTTCGGAGAGGTGCAAGGGGAACGTGTGATGATCGAAACGAGATTAAAAAAGAATGATCAATGGTACCTCGACACGTACATGAAATCCGGACAAACAGCGCAAAGGCTTGCGGATTCCACGAAACTTCATCCGCTCAATCAATGGTATCATGTCGCCTTTGTTGCGAATGATGGAAAGATGGAAACGTATGTCAATGGCAGGAAAGAGCTTGAAGGACAAATTCCTTTTTCACCGTTTACCATAGGTCAAACTTCTATCGGTGTAAGGCTCAATCGTGTAAATTGGTACAAAGGAGTGATTTATAAAATCAAAATTACACCAATGAAACTGGGACCGGCACTCTTTATGAAACAATAATAAATCGTATGAGATTGCATCTGTAAAAAGTGAAAACTGTCCCCGCCCAATCATACAACAAGATTTCATCCTTTCCGACCTCTGTCAAAGAAATGCGGGAGCTTGGATGGGAACAAGCCGACGTCATATTATTTACCGGAGATGCATTTGTCGACCACCCGGCATTCGGTGCAGCGGTTGTTGCACGAGTACTGAAAAAAGCCGGATATACAGTCGCCATTGTTCCCCAACCTAACTGGCGCGACGACCTCAGGGATTTTAAGAAATTAGGAATACCAAAACTGTTCTTCGGAGTGACATCGGGCAATATGGACTCGATGATCAACCATTATACAGCAAACAAACGCCTCCGTTCCAACGATGCATTCACACCTGGAAATAAAGCAGGCCAGAGATCCGATTATGCAGTAATGGTATATTCAAAAATCCTGAAATCACTCTATCCTCAAGTTCCCTTAATCATCGGGGGAATTGAAGCTTCGCTCCGCAGGCTTACGCATTACGATTATTGGAGCGACTCTTTGAAACCTTCCATATTGATCGATTCAAACGCAGATCTGCTTGCCTATGGAATGGCGGAAAAAGCTATTGCTGCAGTGGCAAAGAGATTAAGGAGAGGCGAAAGTATTGGAAGCATAAAACAAATTCCTCAAACAGCTTTTTGTGCAAAAGAAATTCCTTCCGCACAAAATGATAAAATAATTTTACTTGCATCGTATGAGGAATGCATGAAAAGCAAGAAAGCGTTCGCACGCAATTTTGTGATCACCGAAGAGGAATCAAATAAACTTGAACAACGGGTTCTTGCTGAGAAAGCAGGGAATAAATGGGTGATTGTGAATTCTGCATATCCGCCGCTTTCGCAGAAAGAAATTGACAGTATTTATAATTTGCCGTTCACACGTCTGCCACATCCACGCTATGATGGCAAAGAGCCGATTCCAGCGTATGAGATGATCAAAGATTCTGTGATAATTCATAGGGGATGTTTTGGAGGTTGTTCGTTTTGCACCATTTCGGCTCATCAGGGAAAATTTATTTCAAGCCGTTCTAAAAGTTCTATACTGAAAGAACTAAAGACAATCGTTCATGCTCCATCTTTTAAAGGACACATTACCGATTTAGGCGGACCTTCGGCAAATATGTACGAGATGAAAGGCATTAATGCCAAGCAATGTGCCGTATGCAAGCGACCGTCGTGCCTGTACCCTGTTCTTTGTAAAAATTTAGATACTAATTACACTCCGCTCATTGAATTATACAAAGAAGCGAGAAAAGTGAAAGGAATCAAAAAAGTTACTGTTGGAAGCGGAATCAGGTACGATCTTATCCTCGATAAAAAGAATAAGCCCGTCGATCCTTCGGCGCTTGAATATTTTAAGGAACTTGTCGTTCATCATGTTTCGGGCAGATTAAAAGTTGCACCGGAGCATACTTCAGAGAAAGTTTTAAAACTCCTGCGCAAACCCTCCTTCGATTTGTTCGTACATTTGTATAAGCGGTTCACGGAGATTTGTCAGGAATATGGATTACACCAGCAATTGATTCCCTATTTTATTTCAAGCCTGCCTGCGAGCGGGCTTGACGAAATGGCGGACATTTCTGTGCAAATGCAAAAACTGAATATGAAGCTCGAACAGGTTCAGGATTTTACTCCGACACCCATGACGCTCGCCTCGGTTATGTTCTATACCGGATTCGATCCTTATACGTTGGAAAAAATGGATATACCCCGTTCGATAAAGGAAAAGAAAATGCAGCAGCTCTTTTTCTTCCTTTATGACAAAGAGAAACGCGGCGAACTTAAAGTGGAACTTTCAAAAATGAAGCGATTTGATATCATACAGCTTCTTGGCTTGTAGCTTCTGCTACTATTTATTGAGCGGCGGGTTTGGCTGCTTGCATTTTAAGAATTTCAACAATAGTCAATCAGTTGGAAATTATTTGAATAAATAAGATCTGATACAGATGGAGGACATGAATTTTTAAAAAGCCCATAATTCCTTTTTAGGAATATTTTGATAACGTCCCTCCATGCAAAACGTATCTTCTTACTAAGAAAATTAATTTCGATATATAAAGCCATAGAAACCTTTTGTTCTTCAGTGAGTCCACCCTTATATCTGTAAAGTGCAATGTCCATGGATGGATCGAAACATTCGGCAAGATTGTTGCGATTGTATCCAGAAACTGTCATTCCAACAACCTCCTTATTCAAATGAATCGTATCAGTATGAGACCATGGACTATTGTCGATACGCCGAATAAGCTTTGAAATTCTACTTCGACGATCGTAAGAAAATAACGAGTCCCCAACTTCTGCGTGAGCCAATAGACGGTCACAAGCTTCTTTGTACCATGGTAGAGGCTTTCTATAAAATAAAGGAGGAAACTTGGTTAAATCAGAAGCTGCATTAAATGATACACTTCGGTGTGTCATATTCATGACGAACTGAATGGCATAAGGATTATCTTCGTTTTCATGGAAATAATGGTCCATATACTCTTTATCGAAACCATTCTTGTATGAATATAAATAAAGAGGGTTAATATGATTAAAATTACCCTCTTTAAAGCGGAATGACGAGTAATGAGTAATGTCAAGCAAAAGGAAATCTCTACCAAGATGAAAACCCATAACATTATTCTTCGGAGATGAGACGATATGTACGTTTTCAAGGTCGGGATACTTGAGATTATATGTACTATCAACTGGGTCTAATATTTTTAAAATCGATTGCATGGAGTAGTAATGTTGAATTTTTTTAGATTCTATTTCATATTCTGTGCAGTAAATATAGTCAGAGAAACTAATCCAAGGATAAAAGTCAGATATTGCATAACACCGAATATGATTGCTGGTTTGTAATAAAAACGAACGTTTTCCCAAATACTATAAAATCTTAGCATACTGAAAAGAAATACGGTTCCTAATAATATTGAGGATATTTCTAATGCCCATCCTGATATCAGAAAGCATTTATTTACCAAGATTTCTTGTAAAATATCCTTTTGCAAAGAGATCGAGATGATGACGATTCCTGTGCTTAATGAGATGAGCAATTTTCCAATATCATATGCTGTCTCATTGAATTTTTTTGTAACATTATTGATTTCATCGACCTGCTTGTTATCTTTCATTTTTTCTCCATCATTTCTGATCATTCTCCATTACGAAAATTTGCAAGCAACATAGCGAATAGGCGCCACTCTGTTACATTGATAATACAGGGAACAAAAAGGACAGACACATTGAGTAACTATTCCCGAAGTTCCCCAAACCCAATACATCTAGTTAAAATCTACTATTTCGGTGTTCAAATAGCAACAAAAAATCGGAAGTCTATCAATCTTGAGATTGCCTTAAAATAAAGTGATAGTCATTGCGGGTAAGCGAAGCCCCGAAGGGGCAAGCGACGAAGCAAACCGCAAAACAAGGTTTACTAAGCAAAACAGGTAGTTGCAGATTGCTTCTCCCGCTATAAAGCAGCGGGATCGCAATGACAGGGTTCTTGTGAAAACTGCCATTAGTAGTATCTCTTTAATGACATCATCCAGCTTCTTGGCTTGTAGCTTCCACTACTTTAGAAATATGATAAGACGAGCCTCCATTATTGCTCCAAGAAATTTAAGATAGCATTGAGGCTTTCTTCGGGCGATTCTTCGTGCGGAATATGGCCGCAATTGGGAATGATCACCAATTTTGAGTTCCGAATATCCTGGTGCAATCTCTGTCCTTCCTCTAAAGGAATTGCCGGATCGTTAGCACCCCAAATGATTAAAGTAGGCACAGTAATAGTTTTGATTAAGGTTGAGATAGAATCTGGATTTGCAGGAATAATTTGTTTAGCACACTCGACGAATGAATTATAGCTCCCTGGTTGATTAAAATATTCAGCATAATTTATTATCCTCTCTTCAGACAATTTACTTTTATCATAAAAAAGATTGTGCAAAACAAAGCTTGCCATGAGATGAGTTGGGACAAGATTCATAACTACCCAATTCACGAATGGTTTTCTAAGAATATCGATGAAGTAGGGAAATTCTTGCACATAAGCAGCGGCATCTATGAGAATTAGCCGACGGATAATACCGTGAGCATGTTCGGATCGGTCTCTGAGATAAGTAAATATTGCGACTGCACCGCCATAGGAATGACCCACAAGAGTAATGTCATGGAGCTTATGTGCCTTGAGAAAAGCAAGAACGATTTCGGCTTGATCTTCAAGAGAATATTTGCCGTCGTCAGGTTTTGATGATAAACCAAATCCTTTTAAGTCTAAAAAGAAGAGCGTATTTCCTTTTGAAAGCGGTAGTTGAATGTCTCGCCAAGTTTCTACAGAAGCTCCAAAACCATGGAGAAATACAAGAGTGGAGTTCCCACTGCCGTGAATCTCGTAGTTGATTTGTATTTTATCGGAATAATAGAAGGTTCCTTTCAAAAAATCTGTCTCTTTGCTGATATTCATTGAACAGCTGCTTAAAAACAATAGCAAAAGAACAGCGATGATTGATTTGCGCATCTCATTTTATATCTAATTTGATATCATTCAACTTCTTGACTTGTAGCTTCCGCTCCGTATTACACCTATGCACACCATGAATTTACTTATTTCTAATTTGAATTGCACAACGCGCAATGATCTTGAAGAATATCTGCGTCTCGACTTTGTCGGGAATGGTGCACACTCTTGTGTGCATCAATTACACGCGGCCTCCGGCTGTGCTGAATTCTTCTGGACACGCCGAGCTTGAGCATCGGGGGGTTAATCAGTTCAACTCCTTATACTTCTTTAAACTTATGCTTCTTTAATTCCTTCGTCGCTGTGAGCAATTCAGAAAAAGGAACAAGAACTTTTTGCTCTTCTATCGGATGCTTGCCATAATTACGAACAGCGGTTACTGCAACCTTATCTGCTACTGGATTGAACAGCCTTGAATAAAGAAACGGATGGTACCCGGCTTGTTCTAAGCAGGTTGTCACAAATTGAGTTTGCACATTGTCAGTACTGCCAAAGACACGGACCATACCTTCGGTAATTTCCAAATCAGAATGGTTATCACAAAGGAATATCTTGTTTACATCTGTTCCACATTTCTTACAGAATGGTTTAAAACAGATGACGCAGACGCCTTCAGCTTGAATAGACTTATGGTTAACACAAAACAGATCATCGGAGAATAAACTGCCACAATTCCTGCAAAAAGTATCTTTTTGCTTAACAGGTTTTTCACATCGTCCACACGTCAAGTTAAGTTGTTGTGACTTTTTCATGTTTATCCCTTTTGTGAAGCGCCTAATGGATGGCGGCTAAGTGGAACAACCGGCAAAAAAGGTAATGGCAAGAATAGGTAGTAAGTGTTTCATAAAAGAATTCCCCAATCAATTTTCAATACATCTAATTAAAATCTACTATTTCGCTGTTCAAATTGCAACAAAAAACCCTCCCTTTGCTATCGCGGCGGGAGGCTGTTATTCTCCAGATAAATACAGAATGCCTTTAAGAAAAAAACTTGTATTCACTTTTATCATTTGGTATATTTATTACACACGTAAAGAAACATGATTCTTAAAGAAATTCTTTAAATAACGATGCACCCGTAGCTCAACTGGATAGAGCATCAGCCTTCGGAGCTGAGGGTTGGGGGTTCGACTCCCTCCGGGTGTACTAGTTATAAATTCCGCAAAATCCAAACCCAAGATGTCCATGGACATTATTCATGGAGCACAGCTATGAAATCTATTAAAAAAATGTACGAACGAATGAAAGTGTTTTGTATCGCATATCCGGCTGTAGTTTCAGGATTCTTCATATACAGTTATCTTTTTTTCTGCATCCTGCAGTATTTTTTCAAATTGAAATCATCTTCATTGTTTCACTCTCCTATTTTGACGGACATCGTTGAAAGTTTTGATGCTTTTCCGTTTATGTGGCTTTTATCGGTAGCATTGGTGAAGGTTATTGAGGTGCGTACGAAATTGCACGAGAGCGAGGAGAAAAGAATTTTTGCCGAGCGCGAAAAACAGCTCCGTCAATCACAACTGAAAACCTTGCAGGAAGTTACTCGCGGAGTGCAGCATCACGTCAACAATCCTTTAGCAATCATTGCACTTACACTAGCACCTGCTCGTAAAGCCGCAGGGAATAATCAGAACGTACTGCACCAGCTTGATATCATAGATGAAGCCGTGCAAAGAATGAGTACTGCATTGGAAGATTTCTCGAAAATTCGCGAATATACCGTTGAATCCGGAGGCCCGATCGTGGGCGATATTGTTACACCGAATGTCAAGTCGTAGTATTGTCCTTCAAGTTGTTTCATGAACAAAGTTTTATAATGAGAATTGTACGGGCCTGAAAGGTTCTTTTGCCAACCCAGCATGAACAATGGATGAAAGCTGCACTTCGAGAAGCACGACGTGCTTTCGATGCTGACGAAGTGCCGGTGGGGGCTGTCATTGTGCTTGAGGGAAAAATTATTGGCCGCGGGTATAATCAAATAGAACAGCTGAAGGATCCGACCGCCCATGCTGAAATGATTGCAATTACTGCCGCTTCAAATCATCTGCAATCAAGACGATTGGAAAAATGCACATTGTATGTAACACTGGAACCCTGTCCGATGTGTGCAGGCGCAATAGTGCTCGCAAGAATTCCTACACTTGTCTTTGGAGTATTCGATCCGAAAGCGGGCGCTTGTGGCACGCTGTATAATATCACAGAAGATAAACGGCTTAACCACACTGTTCATGTTGTCGGCGGTATTTGCGACGGGGAAAGTGAAGCTCTGTTGAAAGAATTCTTTTCGAAAGTGCGAAAGTCATCTGCAACAAAAAATTAATAAGCTCCGATGTATTCAATCTCCGACCTCCGGCTGTCATGCCCGCGGATTTCAAGCGGGCATCCAGGTCTTTGGTTCCTTGGTTCTGGATTCCCGATAACAACATTCGGGAATGACAACGTTTTTTTTGAGATGGCTTCTATTTGAGATGTAGAGTTTCGATTAAGCAGTGGCGTTTTGAAGTTTTTCTGCATTGTCGGCAATCCGCAGCTTCTCGATCAATTCATCTAAATCACCATTAATAACGCGATCTAAACTATAAATCGTAAAACCGATGCGATGGTCCGTTAGCCGGTTCTGTGGAAAGTTATACGTACGGATCTTGTCGCTCCGGTCGCCGCTCTTCACTATCAATTTTCGCTGTGCTGCGGTTGACTTCGTTTGTTCTTCAAGTTTCATTTCATAGAGTTTTGCACGCAGCATCTTCATCGCCCGTTCACGGTTCTGAAATTGCGAGCGTTCCTGCTGGCACGCGACGATAATGCCGCTGGGCTTATGCGTAATACGCACGGCTGTTTCCACTTTGTTCACATTCTGACCACCTTTTCCACCCGAACGAAAGGTATCCAACTGAAGGTCAGCAGGATTGATATCCACTTCTACTTCTTCAACTTCGGGCAGCACGACGACAGATGCAGCTGATGTATGTACGCGTCCTTGCGCTTCCGTTTCAGGAACGCGTTGAACACGATGTACTCCGCTTTCATATTTCATCATGCCGAATGCGCCATCTCCCGAAACAGCAAACGAGATTTCCTTGAAACCTCCTTTTCCGGTTTCACTCCAATCCATCAGTTCAACTTTCCAGCCTTTACGCTCGGCATACCGGGTGTACATCCGATAGAGGTCTGCTGCAAACAATGCTGCTTCTTCGCCGCCAGTACCAGCGCGAATTTCCATAATAAAATTTTTCGTGTCATTCGGATCGGGCGGAATCAATAACAACTTCAGTTCGTCTTCCACTTGAACTATTTGGATCTTCAACCGATCGTATTCTTCTTGTGCAAGAACTTTCATCTCCGGATCGCTTGTAGAATCCAGCAATTCTTTACTGCCGTTGAAATCATGAAAAATCTTTTTATAGCGTAATCCGGTTTTGACGATTTGCTCCAGCGAGCGAAATTCTTTCCCCAGCTCACGGCTCTTCTGCTGATCAGCAATAATAACCGGATTGCTCATCAACATGTTCACTTCCTCGTAGCGATGGAAAATTTTTTCCAGCTTGTCAATCATAGACTTTTCACGCTTTGTTAGCTCATGGTAATTATATTGACGCTGTCGGAAACCGGTTGCAGAACATATTTTGAAGGATCTTCCTGACCCAATGCACAACGGAGTGCAATCAATGCGACTTCGATTTGCGCTGTATCCGGTTCCTTTGTTGTAATCTTCTGGAGCAGCAAGCCGGGAGCGATTATGATCCTGCCCCACCATGTTGTGCTGTGCTTCGCAGAGAATTTTATGATCTCATACGCCAAGCCGCCGACAATCGGGATGAACGGCAAATGTGTGAGGAGGCGAACCGGCAGGGTGAGAGTTCCCAGCAGTCTTAAAAGGAGTGCATCAAGTAAACTGAATGACAGAATCGCAACGAATGCCACGATGAGCAGAAAACTTGTTCCGCATCGTGGATGGAAACGGCTGTATATTTTTACTGAATCAGGTACAAGCAGAGCTTTTAATTCGAATGCAAACACTGATTTATGTTCTGCACCATGATAACGGAACAACTGTTGAACGTCTTTCATGAGCGAAATTCCGGCCAGATAGAGAAGGAGAATCGTGATACGAATAGCACCCGCTATAAGATTGAATGTTACAGCTGTCTGTTCGATGGCAAACACTTTTGTCGTGAGATACAATGGGACGATGAAGAATATTCCGATACCAAGCGTGAGCGCAAAGATCAGTGTTCCAACGAGCGCAATGTTCGATTGGGACTTTGTCTTCTTTTCAGAACCATTTCCTTTGACATTGTTTTTCTCTTTTGCTCTCTCCGCTTCAACATCAAGCATAGCAATCTCAGCCGAAAAATTGAGAGTCTTTATGCCAAGGTACATCATATCAATAAGTCCGATCGCGCCCCGCACTACTGGGATATTCAGCCATGTATGTTTTTCGGTGACAGATTTGTATTGCTGATGCTGTACAATGACTTGACCGTTTGCACGCCGTACTGCTGTTGCTACAGAACCTGGCGCACGCATCATCACGCCTTCAATGACCGCTTGACCGCCGACCTGCATAGGTTGATTAGGATCATAATCGGGGTTTGTGGGAATCCATTCTTGTTTTTCTTTTTCTTGCACTAATGTCTCCTCATCTTTCTTATGAAATATACGGAAGTTTTTCTGCGCTAACAATTTGAGACGAAAGAGAAGTTTGGCTACATTGAATCAATGAAGCAAACATTAAATATACGGCCCATAGAGCTGCTCGCTCCTGCTAAAGATTTAGAAAGCGGAAGAGCCGCTATCAACCATGGTGCCGATGCAGTGTACATCGGTGCCCCCAAGTTCGGTGCACGTGCTGCCGCGGGAAATTCATTGAATGATATTGCCAAACTCATTCGGTATGCTCATCGTTACTGGGCGAAGGTGTATGTTGCACTCAATACGATTCTTTTCGATGACGAATTAGATGAGGCAAAGGCAATTGTCCGATCCATTTCTGAAGCCGGAGCTGATGCTTTGATCATTCAGGATATGGGATTACTGGAACTTGATTTGCCGCCAATTCCCCTCTTTGCTAGCACACAGACGCATAATTACTCACTGGAGAAAATTCAATTTCTTGAAAAAGTCGGATTTCAACGCGTCATTCTTGCACGTGAACTGTCATTAAAACAATTGAAGGAAATTCGTACAAACACTACAATCGATTTGGAATTCTTTATTCATGGAGCACTCTGCGTCAGTTTCAGCGGGCAATGTTACTTGAGTCAAGCGACACAGGGGAGAAGTGCCAACCGTGGAATGTGTGCCCAGCCATGCCGCTTGCCCTATACGTTGTCAGACGGCAGCGGAAAGATTCTGGCAAAAGATAAATATCTCCTTTCTCTCAAAGACCTCAACCTCTCAGAGTATCTCCGGGATTTGATCGATGCCGGTGTTTCGTCGTTCAAGATTGAAGGAAGATTGAAGGATATGAATTATGTAAAAAATGTTACAG
Source organism: Bacteroidota bacterium (assembly GCA_050013655.1). Lineage (GTDB taxonomy): Bacteria > Bacteroidota > Ignavibacteria > UBA10030 > UBA10030 > Fen-1298. The sequence continues at coordinate 33,347 of JBEKEV010000002.1, forward strand.
CATTCTATCGACAACGAATTGATGAGATTTTAGAAACAGATTCAGCTCTTTCGAGTGCATCATCAGGACGGACGATGCCGGCGTTTCAACCCGATCCATCAAGAACGTTCAATCGTGGATTCACCGACTATTTTATCCGACGCCGGAACAAAGATATTCTTTCGTCTCACACACCAAAATCGGTTGGAGCTTGTTTAGGAAAAGCCGGAAAGATACGTCGAGATCATTTTCTTCTCGAGACTTCAGAAACGTTGCATAACGGCGATGGAATATGTTTTTTTGATCAACGCGAAGTACTCTGTGGTACGAATATTAACAAAGTAGAGAGAAATAAAGTCTACCCTTCTGAACTTGAAGGAATCGAAGAAGGGACGATGATCTACCGGAACTACGATCATCAGTTCGCAAAAAAACTTCAAGAAAATAAAACGAAACGTCTTATCAACGTGAACATGCAGCTCGAAGAGACTGGAAGTGGTTTTGTACTCAGTATGGTGGATGACGATGATGTGATGGTTTCCGTTATTCAAAAAGTTGAGAAAATTCCTGCAAAGAATCAGGCTGCGGCAGAGGAAACGGTTCGGCGTCAGCTTATGAAATTGGGAGATTCTATCTTCGTTTCAGAAAGGCTTGCTATTATATGGAGTCAGCCATATTTCATGCCGGTCAGCGTGTGCAACGAATTGCGGCGTGAAGCGGTTGCTCAATTGGAAGAAAAACGAACGAAGAGATTTCCACGGCACCATGCAAGCATTATTCCGAATAGTGAACCATATCCGACGATACGCTTAGACTATTGTGCAAATGTTGCGAACAAGAAATCGGAATCGTTTTATCGCAGACATGGCGTTGAAATTATCGAACCGGCGTTTGAACTCCAGAAGAAAAAGCAAGCGGCTGTTATGACGATGAAGCATTGTCTACGATTTCAATATGGTCTTTGCGCCGGTCAAGGTACTGCCGATGCTGATCCGCTTTTTCTTCAAGACGCAAAGAATACGTATCGATTGGAATTTGATTGCGAAGCATGTCAGATGAAAATATTGTTTGAAAAAAATGGCAAGGCAAAATAATGACGAGTCAGAATCGGCATGTGCGTTTGTTGCCAATCTGCATATTCCATAAACAGGGGAGACAATAGTGGAAGAGGATTGTGCTGTGATTTAAAGATAATTCGAGCGCATTTTATCTCCGCAGGCGGCGAGGAAATCCCTCAAGAAATTCTGAAAACGCGGGAGAGCCGAACCGATAACAACTCAAGTTTTTCTTTGGCGGCAAATTCTTAAGTAAAGGTAGAAACAGATTGGCTTCCGATTACTTTTTTCTTAACCTGCCACAAAATAAGATAACCTATCATGAGACTAATTGCTGACATATATGGGAATAATCCCAATAATCCTAAAAAGATATATTTCTTTTTGAGAGTTATTGCGTATCCAAAATAACTTAATGTTACTATGGTACCAACTTTCGCAAACATTTGTAATGTACTGATAAGTACAATATACTGCGGCAAAGGCAGAATGATTTGGAGATAAACAACAAATAACATTATGAAGAAAATAAAAAAAAACAAATTAAATTTTTTCCATAAAGTATTTACCTTATGAGCTGATACCGTAACACCAATTTCATTTTCTGGATTTTTGTTTTTAGCTGGATTATCAAAAAGCCTACCAATAAAATACAATATGATTGCATTAACTAAAGCGGCTGAGAGAAGTGGTAATAATGCAAGAAGCCCATAAACGAGTGGATTTCCGGCAAAGTGGTTATACCAACTCATATAACCAAGCGAATCCAACATAGGCGTCACAATGATGCTCCACGGAAGCGTTATAAGAATTGAGAATAGACCGGAAAATTCTGAATTCGCTGTGTGAAAAATAAGTAGATACAACATATAAATTCCGGAAAGTAAAAATATTCCGAGGTAGGAGAGACTTAAAATCAAACCTGGTTGTGAATCCAATTTCATATGATTAAAAAGATTCTTTCCCCCCAACGAAACCGCAAACTCGTTTTTGCCTCCAAAACTGAATATAAATGAGTCGCCGAGCGAGGCGAGAATCAGTACCGCTTGCAATTTCCTACGTGGTGCACCCGGAGGGAGTCGAACCCCCAACCTACAGCTCCGTAGGCTGCCGCTCTATCCAATTGAGCTACGGGTGCATTCTATATTCAATATCGATGAGTCCCGCCAGATAACGGCGGGATTCTGAAAATTGCATCTACTCGTACACAACACTCGTAGGCAATTTTCGAACTACGGGTGCAGGGAAATTTATATTAGTATAGCGATAAATCTCTTTTTTTGCAATGTAAAGTTGGAAAACAGTTCCTGTTCTGAATTCTGACTTCGTACGATATTTTTTAAGATGTAACCGAAAAAAGGTGAGCTTGAAAGTTCATTCTTTTCTGATTTCTTCTTATCATGATAGAGCAAATATAAAACAATCGGGAACATATCCACAATGAAAAATAATCTTATGCATCGCGCAATTGGCGCAATCGTACTATTCATTTCTGCCGTTCAGCTCATCATGACTGCACAGGTTTCTGTCCCATTCTGGGATCCTGGCGAACTCTCCGCAGCCGCCTACTTGATGCAGGTGCCGCATCCGCCTGGCGGACCTCTCTTTTCGATCATGGGCAGAATATTCTACATGCTTCCTATCCCTGGCGATATTGGTTTCAGGATGAATGTTATGTCTTCTGTTGCGAGCGTCTTTACGGTTTTATTTTTGTACCTCATCGCCGTCAAAGTCATTGAAAACTACAAAGGAAAACAATCCGGTAATTCGTTAGAAGCATTAGGAACGTACCTCGCTGCTGCCATCGGAGCTTTAACGTTATCGTTCAGCGATACGTTTTGGTTTAACGCGGGTGAATCTAATTATTTTGCAGCAAGCATGTTGCTCTATTCTTCTATTGTATGGTTGATGATGGTGTGGAATGAAAAAGCCGACGAACCGGGAAGCGAACGATATCTTTTGATGATTGCATACATAGCCGGTTTATCAGCGGGACTTCATCTGATGAGTGTTCTGACGATAATTATAGTAGGGATTGTTGTAGTTCTTCGAAAGTATGTCAATAACGATGAAGAATATTTACAGTCATCATATGTCTTTTTAGGACATATGGTTTTGTTATTCATTGTTGCGGCTATTTTTTGGAGCGGACAAACTGCAAAGCAACCGCCTACACAGGAGATGACCAGTGCATTCGACAAGAATTTCATTATTGCGATGGTGATAGCGAGTACTGTTGTTATGGCAATCTTTAGAAAAAAAATATTACACGAACAATGGTATTATGGTATTATTCTGATGGTGTGTGCTCTATTGACAGTTGTTCTCACGGATACTGCAAAAATAATCATGGCGATCATCAGCGGGATATATTTTATTATTTTTATGAAAAAAATATTTAAACAAAATTCCATCTACAACGGGATAATGACAGGGGCCATAGCATTCGTTGTAATCTTTGCCGGCATTATTAGATATTTTCCTGAAGGGCTTTTTAAAATTGCAGGAGATAATCTTGGAACAGGTCTTCTCGTCCTTTTAGCCGTAATGGCAGCAGGAGGATTGGGAGCGTATTATGCAATGAAACAAAAGCGAATGTTCCTTGCTCTTTCTCTTACAGCTGCACTTATTGCGATATTCGGTTTTACGACATACACGATGATCGTTATTCGTGCAAACGCAAACTTACCAATGAATGAAAATCATCCAAAGTCGTTTGAACAACTTATTAAGTATTTAAATCGAGAGCAGTACGGTGATTTTCCCATGTTTCAACGACGATGGTCGTCAGAGCCGGAAAAAGCGGGAATCTATACAAATTACAGTAGTGATCTCGATTTCTTCCTACGCTATCAAATGGACCATATGTTCCAACGTTATGTTGGATGGAATTTTATCGGGAAAATCTCATCTGATCAAGATGCAGGAGTAAATTGGAAAGGATATTATGGCATACCATTCCTCTTGGGTCTATTCGGCCTCTATACGCACTTCCGAAAAAACTGGAAGATGGCATCTGTCTTTCTCATCACGTTTATTCTCATGGGATACTTAATTACTTTCTATCAAAACCAGCAGCAGCCGCAGCCGAGAGACCGTGAATATTTTTATTGCGGGGCATATTTCGTTTTTGCACTTTGGATCGCGCTTGGTATCAAAGGGTTGCTTGATATTGTTCAGAAAAAAATAACATCGCAGTCGGCTGTGAAACCTGCATTTATTGGAGTGCTTGTGTTGAGCATACTCTTTGTTCCTGCGAGAATGCTGCAACTCAATTATTTTACACATGATCGTTCGAAGAACTGGGTTCCATGGGATTTCGCATACAACATGTTACAGACATGCGAGCAGGATGCGATTCTTTTTACTCAGGGCGACAATGATACATTCCCTTTGTGGTACATGCAGGATGTGGAAGGTGTGCGGCGGGATGTGAGAATTGTGAACTTGAGCCTGGTGAATACACCATGGTACATCCTCCAGATGAAGAATACACCGGCATATGCTGAGGCAAAAGCGGTGCCGATGAATATGCCTGATTCATACATTAAAGATATTCAACCGATCGCATGGGAACCGAGAAACGTCGAGTTGCCAATTTCACAAGAAACGATCCGGCACTTTCAGGAAGAGAAGGGAGTTGTCCTTGATACATCTATTGTCAATAACGGAAAAATTACATTCCTCCTTCCCAATACATTACAGTTTGGCAAAACAAAAGCGCTCCGTGTGCAAGATATTGCTGTGTACGATATCATACTGGCTAATGAATGGAAGCGGCCTATTTATTTTGCCTCTACATGTTCGCCGGACGCAAAGATTGGATTGGAAGACTATATGTGGTTCAAAGGATTGTCTTGGAAGCTTGAACCGGCGAAGACCTCAGAGATTAATTATGGAGTAGATCCTATAAAGATGGAAGCTAACCTTATGAATGAACCATCGGATTTTTCCAAGACTCTGAAATATGGATATAAATTCCGTGAATTGGCAAATCCAAAAGTATTTTTTGATGAAAATACAATTCGCATTATTTCCAATTATCGGGGAGCATTTCGTGGACTTGCCGCATATTACATAAACGTAGAAAAAAATCCACAAAAGAGTATGAAGGTGTTGGACAGGATGGAATCGCTTATGCCGCATACAAAAATTCCCTATGGGTGGCAGTACGCATGGCAAATGGCGAGTTTCTATCACACACTTGGACGTATGGATCGGGTGAAGGAAATGGAAACAGAGATTGAGCCGGCGTGTCTCAGTCTTATTGAGAAAGGCGAGGTGGAGATGAATTCCTATTATAATCCATACCGCGCGCTTCTTGATCTTTACGAGATGACAAAAGAACAGGACAAGTCACTCAACGTTCTCCGGAAATTAGCGGTGCTCTATCCGACTGACACGAATATTAAGCAAAGAATTCAAATGTTAGAACAAATGAGCAAACAATCCGCTGCACCCACACCGGAAAAGGGAAAGTAATTTCGTCACAATTGAACTCTATGGCACAAGATGTCCAGATAGTCGTTAATAAGCATACGCCGTATGCTGTGAAGGCGTTTGAGAGAATCGGAAAAGTAATCGCGTTCGATACGCATGAAATTACGAAGGATTCGATCAAAGATGCCGACATCCTCATCGTTCGTTCCGAGACGAAAGTCGATCATACTTTGCTAGATGGAAGTCGTGTGAAATTTGTCGGAACGGTGACAATCGGAACCGATCATGTTGATGAAGAATTTCTTGGAAAGAATGGAATTACGTTTGTCAGTGCTCCCGGCAGTAATTCAAATTCGGTTGGGGAATATATCACTGCGACGTTATTAGAGTCGGCACACAATAAAGGTTTCTCGCTTAACGACAAAACCATCGGTATTGTAGGAGTCGGCAGCGTTGGCAGCAAGGTTTGGCACAAAGCAAAAGCACTGGGAATGCAGGCACTTCTGAACGATCCACCTCTTCAACGGCTGGGAAGTAAATACACGCTGCATTCTTTGGATGCGTTGATGGAAGCGGATATCGTTACACTCCATGTTCCGTTGAAACGCTCAGGACCCGATGCAACATATCATCTATTCGATGAGAATCGAATTCGCAAGATGAAACAAGGTGCCATTCTCATCAATACTTCACGCGGGGGCGTTGTGGAAACAGATGCCTTGAAACGCACATTGCGTGATGGGCATCTCTCAACTGCCGTGCTTGATGTATGGGAGAAAGAACCAAATATCGACACATCTCTCCTTGAACTCGTTTCATTAGGAACACAGCACATCGCCGGTTATTCGCTCGATGGCAAGGTCAATGCACTTCGGATGAATTACGAAGCAGTCTGTCGTTTTCTCGGGAGACCTGTTGACAAAGACATCAATGCACTTATACCGGATTCAGCGTTACCGGAAATCAGGGCTGAAAGAATTCACGCATCGGTACAAGAGACACTTCGAGATATCGTGAAGCAGTGCTACGATATCAATGTAGATGACCGGCTTCTGCGTAAAATTATATCGCTTCCGGAAGAAGAACGTGGAAAGTATTTTTGTAGACTTCGCGCAGAGTACCGTATTCGGAGAGAGTTCTTGAACTACACAGTATGCGTGGACGGCGAAGCAAAGCGTCTTTTCAATGTGCTTCAACTTCTTGGCTTTAAAGTAACGGAAGCAGAATCGTCATGACTGAAAGATTTCAGGCACGTATTCTCAGAATCAATCCGGAACAACAGGATATTCCCTTACCTGCGTATGCAACGGAAGGGTCTGCGGGAATGGATATTTGTGCTGCAGTAGAGAAGGACGTGGAAATTCCACCGGGCGATACAATTTTAATTCCAACAGGATTTATCATCGAGCTGCCGCAAGGACACGAAGCGCAAGTGCGGCCAAGGAGTGGTCTTGCTATCAAACACAATATTGGAATTCTCAACTCACCGGGAACAATTGATTCCGATTATCGCGGTGAGGTAAAAATTATTCTCACAAACTTTGGAAGGAAGCCGTATATCATCCACCGTGGAGATCGCATAGCGCAAATGATTGTGGCAAAGTACGAACGCGTGCAATGGAAAGAAGTATCGTCCCTTGCTGAATCTATGCGCGGAGATGGCGGCTTCGGTCATACAGGAATCACATCAAAGGGGAATCGCTAAGATGGCTCAACAAAGGACGAGGAAGAACACATCGCGAACGAAATCCGCCCATCGTGATGGATCGCAGGATATGCCCTGGGACTCTGTTTTCGCATCTCTTGGCAGGATTGAAATCGTGCTGCTCATCGGCGGCGTGCTCCTGTTACTTGTGCTCATCTACACTATTCATACGATCCTTTCTCCATTTCTTGTACTTGGCTCTATTCTTTTCATTCTCTTTCCGTTGCGTCGCTATGTGCTTGCACGGAATCTCATGTGGCTGGCAATCATTCTCTTTACATTATGGTTTTTGGATTCCGTTTCGACGATCCTTGCGCCCTTTATTGTATCCATAATCTTTGCGTATATGCTCAACCCGGTTGTAGATCTCTTCCAAAGCTGGAAAATTCCGCGCTGGGTGAGTTCGCTCATACTTATCCTGCTCTTCATTTCAGGTATTACACTCATTCTCTTTTTTGTTCTCCCCATAGCGCTCTCACAGTTTGAAGGTGTACTTGATTTGCTGTCGAAACTCACGAATGAATACCAAAGTACGTTTTGGAATAGCCATCTGGTCAAAATATTAGAGAGCTATGGTATCTCTGTAGATGAACTTCGTAGTGCATTCGCCAGCCAACTGACGCCTCGGTTTGAAGATATTCTCAAAACGCTTATCAACGCGCTTGCTTCGTTAATGAGCAGCATCTCAGGTTTCATTACACAAATATTTTATATTGTTTTAGTGCCGTTTCTAACATTTTATTTCCTGGCAGATTTTCCCAAAATCAGCCATCGCTTTTTGATGCTCTTTCCTCGCAGGAATCGCGATCGCGTAGAAAACTTCATGACTCGTGCTGATGATCTTATTGGACATTATTTACGTGGAGCACTTTTAGTAGCGCTTCTAGAAGGATTTATTATTTCAGTGGTCTTTTCTATTGTCGGAATAAAATATGCTTTTCTCTTGGGACTCCTTGCGTGTCTCTTCGATTTTGTTCCCTATTTTGGTCTTATTGCTATTATGGCGCTTTCTGCACTGGTTGCACTCTTCAGCGAACCGCCTGTCCTGACAAAATTGGCCGTTGCTCTCGTTTCCATTTCCATTCTTCATATGGCGGAGGTAACATTTCTCTCGCCGAAAATAGTCGGCAGTAAAGTGGGAATGCATCCGCTGCTCATCATTCTCTCTTTGCTCGTCTTCATGTATTTTCTGGGCTTTATTGGGTTGCTCATTGCAGTTCCGACGACAGCGCTGGTGATATTGTTTGTCAGAGACTGGGAAGCGCGAAGACGCGGAGAAATTCCCCTGCCCAAAGATTCTTCCAAAGCGGGTCTTTAATGTCAGGTGTTCTTTATCTTGTTGCCACTCCTATCGGCAATTATGATGACATGACATTTCGGGCAATAAAAGTGCTCAAAGAAGTAGATGTCGTTGTGTGTGAAGAACGAGGTGAAGGACAGCATCTCCTTCGTCATTATGAAATAGAAAATCAAGTCGAGACACTCAACGAGCATAATGAGGCGGCTGCAGCGAGTGTCATCATCGATTTTCTGAAAGAAGGAAAGTCCATTGCATTAATTTCCGATGCGGGGACACCTGTGTTTTCTGACCCCGGAAGAATATTAGTTGAAAAAGCTATCCACCAGCACATAAAGATTGTTCCTATCCCCGGCGCTTCCTCACTCCTTCCTGCACTCATTGTTTCTGGATTTCACATTAAGGAATTTGTATTTGCCGGATTTCTTTCGCCCAAACGAGAACGGCGTCTTACCGAATTGCGCGAGTTTCGGAAGGAACGCCGCACGATTATCTTGATGGACACACCATACCGGCTCGTTCAGCTTTTACGGGATATGGCAGATGTCTTTGGAGAAACGAGACGCGTGTGCGTTGCCTTCGATCTGACGTTATCGACGGAAGAAATCTTCCACGGAACTGCGCCAAAACTGTACCAGAAGTTCCTGAAAGAAGAGAAGAAGGGGGAATTTGTTGTTGTGCTGGAAGGAACGAAGAAATAAGCATTCCATTCTGGTGCAGCGAAACAACAATGCTTTCCTTATGTTTTGATCAATAGTTTAAACCAGCTTGATGCCAAGGAATGTTTTGGCTACATTTGTGCAAGCCGAGAATCCTTCGGAAGGTTCTATCGTTTAAGCAGAGCAACCTTCCGAAGGTTACTTTGAATAAGGAATCCTGATGGAACACGCATTCGCATTGATCAAGCAGCTTGTAGCAGACTTCAAAGCTCAGGAAGCGGCATACCTCTCATCATCATATCAGGAACAACATGTTCGTGAAGACTTCATCAATAAATTCTTTATTGCGCTTGGCTGGGACGTTACGCATGAAAGGCAGAAGAATCCGTATGAGCAGGAAGTTAAAATAGAAAATAAAGTATCAACGCAAGGCTCACAGCGACGTGCGGACTATGCATTCTTCATTGCTCCCAATTTCCGCGATGTAAAGTTTTATGCTGAAGCAAAGAAGCCTGCCAAGAATCTGAAAGACGCCGCATTCTATCACCAGACAATCCGTTACGGATGGAACTCCGGTACTCCTATAGCAATACTCACCGATTTTGAAGAATTTCATATCCTCGATTGTCGGTACAAACCCGATATTGAGGATGCACTGAATCGCAAGCTGGAATATTTTCATTATTCCGAATATGCAGACGAAGAGAAGTTTAAGAAAATTTTCTTTCTCTTTGGCCGTGAAACTGTTGCCAATGGTTCTTTAGAGAAATATGCCGCAATGCTTCCGAAGCCGCGCGGAAAAGCGAAACAACGCGGATTGTTCAAAGGCGGATACCAACCGGTTGACGAAGCATTTCTTGAAGAATTAGATTCGTACCGCGAAACGCTCGCCAAAGCGTTCAAGAAAGAGAATCCCGACCTTGGAAGTGAAGAACTGACAGAAGCTGTGCAGAGAACAATTGACCGGCTTGTGTTTATACGTTTTCTGGAAGACAAGCAGATTGAAGACCCTCAAATGATCAATTACAGCGAGGCGAGTTCTGCATGGAAAAAGTTTTCAACACATTGCCGCGCATTGGAGCCGAAGTATAACGGACTCGTATTCAAGAAGCATCGCATTCTGGATGACAGCGGATTTGTTCCACCGGATGATAAGACATTTGCAGGTATTTGCGAAGAACTTGCCGACCCGTCATCACCGTACGACTTCGATAAAATACCGATCTCGATTCTTGGAAGTATTTATGAACGCTTTCTTGGCAAAGTAGTTCACGCAACCGCAAAACAAGTAAGGGTTGAACCAAAACCAGAAGTACGGAAAGCGGGGGGTGTCTATTACACGCCGCAGTATATTGTGCGCTACATTGTAAAAGAAACCGTTGGCAAGTTGTTGTATGCGACCCCTACCGTCTCGACAAAAAACGTCGAGCCGACTCCCCCTTATCAAGGGGGAGAAACTCAAGACAAAATTTCCTCACCTCAGCGAGGGGAGGTGTCCCGCAGGGACAGAGGGGTTGATAATTTCGACTCACTGCAAGGGAAAACGCCGGAAGAAGTTGCGAAGATGTCATTTGCAGATATTGCATGCGGCAGCGGTTCGTTTTTGATTGAAGTGTACAGCGTATTGTTGGAATACCACGAACGATATTACGCTTCGCACCCGGAAATGGCAAAGAAGGGTGACCTTTCTACGCGGGATGGAAAACAAGTACTCTCGCTGAGAAAGCGGCAAGAGATTTTAGTGAACAATATTTACGGTGTGGATATTGATTTTCAAGCGACGGAGGTAACACAGCTTTCGTTATATTTGAAACTGTTGGAAGAAGCAACACTGAACGACGCAGTGCAATTTTCATTGCTGAAAGAGAAACTGCTCCCCGACTTGAGAAACAATATTATATGCGGGAACTCGCTGATTGGAATAGACATAAACACAGGAGAGTTGTTCGAGAACGAGGAATTGAAAAAACTAAAACCGATGAACTTTGAAGATGCATTCCCTGCGGTGATGAAAAAAGGGGGATTCGATGCGGTAGTGGGAAATCCACCGTATAGAATAATTGGCAAAGCCGACATTACAAAGCAAACAGCGTCTTATCTAGTAAAGAAATTCACAAGCTTTCAATACAAAGCCGATCTTTATCATTTATTTATTGAGAAGGCTCTTGGTTTGTGTCGAACAAACGGATTAATAGGATATATCACACCAAACACATGGTACACATTACCTTTTACACAAAAGCTTCGACAATACGTCTTAGAGAATTCTCATTTAGTGCTCTTTGTTATTTTCAATCATCAAGTATTTAAGGAAGCCAACGTAGATACCGTAATAACAATTGCTAAAAAAATCAGTAAACAAAGAACAAGATATGAAAATGAAGTGCTTGTGTTTAATATGCCTAAAGAATTTGAAGCAAAACAATTAGAAACAGTAATACCTCAAAGGAAAAAACAAGGTGATTGGATTACAAACGAGACGAATCAGTTCGGAATAAGAACCACAACAGAAGAACAGAACATCCTAGACAGGATTGAAAAAGTATCTAAACCTCTAACAGATATAGCGAAAGCATCGCTTGGCACACAAGCATACAACAGCAGCAAACATACAAAAGATCAAATCAAGGATAGAGTGTTCCATTCAAAGAAAAAAGTGAGCAAAGATTATTTAAAAGAATTATCAGGCTCTGATATCGGAAGATACACATTGCAATGGGCAAAAAAGGAATGGATCAAATATGGTCCTTGGCTTCATGATTATCGAACGATGGATTGGCTTGAAGGACCTAGGATTCTTATCCGAGAAATTACAGGCAAGGGTACCTACAAGATATGCGGGATGTATGTTGAAGAGATTTACTGCAATTATAAAACTATTCTAAATGTGATTTATGGAAATGAACATAAATATTCAATGAAATATTTCTTGGGATTATTGAATTCGCAATTTCTCTCATGGGTTTATCCAAGAGTCTCAAATAAAACTGTAAAAGATTCGTTCCCGAGACTTTCGGTTTCCGATCTCAAAAAACTTCCCATACGCACGATTGATTTTGCAAACGAAGCAGAGAAAGCGAAGCACGACCACATTGTAAGTCTGGTAGAGCAAATGTTGAAAGCAAAGGAAGAACTTGCGGCGGCAAAGTTAGACTCGGATGTCCAACGGCTTGAGCATCGCTGCGCCACGCTTGACCGCCAAATTGACGAAGCGGTATATGAGTTGTACGGGTTGACGGAAGAAGAGATAAAGATTGTGGAGGGGAAATTGTAGCCGCGACCGCTGGTCGCGGTGAAGGAAATACCGAGGTCAACGACCTCGGCTATAGATGTATACAGGCAAAGAACCGACGTCATCCGCCCAACACGCTGGCGGACAGGGCGACTCACTCGTAACAAAGGGATATAATCAATGGGAAAAAACAAGTTTCGTTTTTCTCTCTTCATTATCCGCATAGTGCTCATTACTAATCTCGTAATTTTAAGCACAGTTGATTTTTTGTATTCCCAAGAAAAAGAGGGCGATGATGAGCAAGAACAATTATGGAGTGTATCATCGGGGGCACATTATTATAGCCGATACACACGTTATGGTGCCGACCTAAGTGAAGATCGACCCGCTTTTTCAATTGAAAGTGAAATCAGCCATGAATGTGGATTGAGCGCCGGTTTTGAAGCCTTTGCCCTGACTGGAACAAATGGTGGATATGAACATTCCGCGTTTCATGCAGGTTATGAATATCCTCTTAACACATTCATAAGATTTACAGGTACCTATACATATTATTCTTATAAAACAGACACGATGAGTGTCCTTGGTGGAATATCAAACGCATTTTTGCTTGGTGGAACGTTTAAGACGGGTGGATTTCTTTTTTCCGCTTCGTACACTGCATTTTTCGGAGGTGGAACCGCTAATTATGTTACAACGGGTGCTTCAACAAATTATGAAATTGGACAACTAACATTAGAACCCTCGGTTCAACTTTGCTTTGCTTCACAAACGGTAAATGAAAGTCTTCTTCCAAAGAACCGAGGCAAGGGAAAAGGCAATAAAAATGGGGTCGCTTCTACTCTTACGACAACAATTACCGGAATGAGCAACCTCAGCATTTGCTTGGCATTCCGCTACCCTCTTGGAAAAGGTTTTGTTATATCAGCCAAGCCGTCATATGTGTACTCGCCGACAGATCTAGCGGTTAGTACGAATCAATTTATTTTGACTATCGGATTGGAACATTCGATCGATTTCTAAATCTTCACAACCTAAGCGAAGGAAAGAATTAGAAAAACTTAGGAATTTGAATAGAGCAAAGCAGAAAACCGAGGTCATCCGCCATGAAGATTGGCGGACAGGACGACCTTAGCTACAGATGTACGTTTCGATCAGAATAAAAAACGTTACGGCAGCAGCACCGCTACCGCAACCACCGACGTCCATAAACCATTCTTATCACCCTCCGCGGATTGCGTAACGTTAAATGTGCGAACGATCTTACCCGACATTTTAAAGATTTTTTCCCGTTCGTCCCAGTTCGTATTCGGATCGAATTGCACACCGAGTGTCGTTGCAAGCATAGAAGCTGCAAGGTCTTCAGCATACTCACCGGCACGTTCATCGGTTTCACCGAAAGGATGGTGTTCGGAAAGATACCCATAGACTGAATCGTCGGCTGGCTGCGCAACGCCGATCGACGATGCAATGAGGCGATTGGGCTCATTGGTTGCGTTTCTAGCCATTACACAAAATGTAATTTGCCCTGCGCTCAATTGTTTAATGCCTTCATCCTTCGGAATGCGCTTGCAGCCCGGTGGATAAATGCTCGAGACGGTTACAATGTTACATTTTTCGATGCCTGCATCTCTCAAAGCAAGCTCGAATGATTGAAGGTAGTCTTTATGGCGTCCGACGCCTTTAGAAAAAAACATTTTTGTGGGAGTAAACAATTTATCGTCTCCGACTTAATGATAATGGATTATCGCTTAACTTTTAAAAATCTTCGTTTACCAACCTTAAGAATAAATTCACTTTTATCCGGCAGAAGAACATTGGGATCGGAGACACGTTCGCCATCAATGCTCACGCCGCCTTGATCGACTAACCGCCGCGCTTCACCCTTTGATGCTGCGAGTTTTGCTTCTACTATTAATGCTGTAATTCCAATCCGAGCGCTTACTGTATATATTTCAATATTATCCGGAATACTTTTCTCTACAAATATTCTATCGAATTCTTCTTCCGCGGCAGTCGCAGCTTCCTGTGAATGATACATCTGTACAAATGTTCGTGCAAGAGTACGCTTAATATCTCGTGGATTGGTTTTCGGATTGTCCAATGACTTTTTAATTTCCAAAAGTTCTTTCTTTGGAACATCGGTTGCTAATTCGAAATATTGGTAAATTAATTTATCGGGAATACTGAGCGTTTTGCCATAGATATCTTTTGGCGTGTCGTTTACGCCGATGTAGTTATCGAGCGATTTACTCATCTTCTCAATCCCGTCGGTACCTGCAAGGATAGGCATCATTAATATCACTTGCGGCTCCTGACCGAATTCCCGCTGGATATCCCTTCCTACGAGAAGATTAAACTTCTGGTCTGTCCCGCCAAGCTCGACATCTGCATGAATAGCAACGGAGTCCATCGCTTGTGCAAGAGGGTAGAGAAATTCATGCACGCTGATCGGTTCGCCGGCTTTGTATCGAATTGTAAAATCATCCCGCTCCAACATTCGTGCAACCGTATATTTACTTGCAAGCCGGATAACATTGGCAAAGCTCATCTTGTCTAACCACTCGGAATTATACTGCATTGTTACTCGTTGGGACGAAAGGATCTTCGTTGCTTGTTCGAAGTAGGACTGACCGTTCTGGCGTGTTTCTGCAAGAGTCAGAGAAGGGCGTGTTTTGCTTTTTCCCGATGGGTCTCCAATCATTCCGGTAAAATCGCCGATGATAAGGATTGCTTGGTGTCCAAGGTCTTGGAATTGCCGAAGTTTGCGAAGGACAACAGAATGTCCTAAATGTAAATCAGGACGGCTTGGGTCGCAGCCAAGTTTGATATTGAGCGGCTTCTTTGTTTTAATAGAATGTTCAAGCTTCTTGACGAGATCTTCTTCCGGGATAATTTCAAAGACCCCGCGCTTGATCAGATCCATTTGTTCATTGATGGGGGGGAACAATTCTTACGTTCTACTCCTTTTCAGTCGTGCAATGTTTCGGTCTGATTCGCGCTTTGCAATGGCTTCACGCTTATCATAACTCTTTTTGCCGCGCGCGAGCGCGAGTTCAACTTTTGCGTACGGTCCCTTGAAATACACAGACAAGGGAACGAGCGTTAATCCTTTTTCCTTCAATCCTCCCAACAGCTTTCGGATTTGCTTTTTTTGCAGCAGCAGTTTCCGTCTTCGCCGGGGTTCGTGGTTGTAAATACTGCCATGCTCGTACGGGTTGATGTGCATTCCTTCCAACCATACTTCACCGCTTCTCAATTCAGCATAACTGTCCTGGAGATTTGCATTGCCCTGTCGCAATGACTTCACCTCAGTGCCGGTGAGAACAATGCCGGCTTCAAACGATTCGATGATGAAATAATCGTGCCGTGCCTTGCGGTTGCTTATTGAGATACGCTGCGGTGCTTCTGCCATCTGCACATTTTTGTTTTTAACATACCTGAAAAGTAAAAAAGAATCAATGAGAATTCTTAATTTATTCTATGAGAAAAAATTCATCAGAAAAAGCGCTGTAACACCTTTGCAGGACTTTTAGCGTGAAAGGGAAGAGCAATTTATTCATCGAACGGGAACTCGGATGAGATGTTTCATCGTTTCATAGAGAGTGGGTAGAGCGAAGCATGAATGCTTTGCCTTTCGGAACACTTCTGACTATATTAAGCGCAGAAAAGCGATATTTTCTCCAAAAGAAAGAATACTATGGCAGAGCGGCAATACGATGTGACAGTGATCGGCGGTGGTCCGGGCGGGTATGTAGCGGCAATTCGAGCTGCACAGCTTGGGATGAAAATTGGTTTGGTCGAACGTGATAAACTTGGCGGTGTATGCCTCAATTGGGGATGTGTTCCTTCAAAAGCACTCCTCAAGAGTGCTGAATTGTATAATGCTTTTAAGAAATCGCAGGAATTTGGAATTTCTCATACCGGGCTTACGTATGACTTTTCCAAGATAATTATAAGAAGCCGCGGAGTTGCTGATCGCATCTCCAAAGGTGTCGAGTATTTAATGAAGAAGAATAAAATTGAGATTATTTCCGGAACGGCAAAACTTATAGATAGAAATTCTATTGAAGTGACAAAAGACGGCAAAGTCACAGATACAATCAAATCGAAAAGCATCATTCTCGCCACTGGCGGAAGACCGCGCTCTGTTCCTGGTGTTACTATTGATCAGAAGAAAATCATCACAAGTACTGAGGCAATGTCGCTGCCGGAACAGCCGAAATCACTGATTGTCATTGGCGGCGGAGCTATTGGAGTTGAGTTTGCGTATTTCTACAATTCATTCGGAACCAAAGTAACTATTGTGGAAATGCTGCCATCGATTCTTCCGATCGAGGATAAGGAGATTACAAAAATTCTTGACTCCAGTCTAAAGAAATCTGGAATTGATATTTTCACGAACACTAAAGTCGAAAGTGTAAAAATCGATCAAGAAGTCACGGTGACGGTTTCTGATAAAGATGGAAAGAAAGATATAAAGGCAGACCTTGCTTTGATGGCAGTTGGTGTTCAGGCGAATATTGAAAATCTCGGACTTGAAGCGGTTGGAGTGAAGACTGAACACGGTTTCATCAGTGTCAATGAATTTGGGAAAACCAACATCGATGGGATATATGCTATTGGCGATGTATCGGGCCCGCCCTTGTTAGCGCACGTTGCTTCGCACGAAGGAATTGTTGCTATCGATCACATAGCAGGAAAAGCGAAACACGGTATCGATAAATTAAATATTCCCAGTTGCACATATTGTCAGCCGCAGGTCGCAAGCGTAGGTTTAACAGAAGAAGCGGCGGTTGCCAAAGGATACAAAGTCAAGATCGGTCGTTTCCCATTTCGCCCGTTGGGCAAAGCGATGGCAATTGGTGAAACTGAAGGAACAGTGAAATTAGTCTTTGATGAAAAATACGGCGAATTGCTTGGCGCCCACATCATTGGCTCGGAAGCAACAGAAATGATTGCCGAGCTTGGCATGGCGAAAGCACTGGAAACGACATGGGAAGAATTGCACAATACTATGCATGCACATCCGACGTTGTCGGAGGCAGTGATGGAAGCCGCTGGTCAGGCGTTCGATGTCGCAATTAACATTTAAGGTTTTTGAAAAGAGAAACTGATTGATTCCTCTTCTCGTTTCAGACATTAAACGCACCAAATACGCAGACGCATGGATGCTTCAGCAAAGGATACTGGCACTCCGCCAATCCGCCGCTCTGGAAGATATTCTCCTTCTCACAGAACACGAACATGTGTATACGCTCGGCAAAGGAAGCGACGATAATCATCTCCTCGCTTCAGAGGAAGAACTGAAGGCTGAAGGGACGGATGTTTTTCACATCGATCGCGGCGGGGATGTGACCTATCATGGTCCCGGTCAGATCGTCGGTTATCCCATTCTCGATCTCAATAATTACTTTTTGGATGTTCATCGGTACCTGAGGAGTATCGAAGAAGTGATTATTCAGACGTTGGTGAAATTCGGAATTTCAGCGAGTCGTGAAAAAGAAATGACAGGCGTTTGGGTACAGGGCGAAAAGATTGCAGCCATTGGTGTGAAAGTCAGCCGCTGGGTAACGATGCATGGATTTGCACTCAATGTGAATTCCGATTTAGTAAAGTTTAATCGGATCATTCCTTGCGGCATCTTTCACAAGGGAGTAACATCGATGCAACGGATAGTGGGGCAGGAAGTTCCATTTCTATCTGTTCAAAAATCATTAGCTGATTCCTTCGCGGATGTATTTGGATGTCAGCATCACTGGATAGATAAAGAAGATTTGAACACAATGATACTGAATTTGAGTACACAAGAAAAAGAGAAAGACCTATCGCAGAAACTTGCAACGAAATGAAATATCGGCGATAGAGATCTTTTATATTTTATAAGGAGTCTCACAAGACGTGAGAGATGTAACAGAAGCAGTACAAACAAGTAATGTGCGTTTCGTTGGATGTCCGAAAGAAGAATTGGTCCAAGCTTATCGGATCATGCTTCTTTCCCGCCGGATGGATGAGAAACAAGAAACGCTTTTTAAGCAAGGGAAGATCTTTTTTCATGTAGGTGGTTCAGGACATGAAGCAGCCCAAATTGCTGCCGCGACAGCGCTCAAGCCCGGTTATGACTGGGCTTTTCCGTACTATAGAGATCAGGCGTTTGTTCTTAAATATGGAATAACACCTGAAGAACTCTTTCTTGCAGCATTACATCGGGCGGGAGATCCGGCGAGCGGCTCGAGGCAAATGCCTGGACATTTCGGGAAAAAAGATCTTCGCATCGTATCGCAATCAAGTCCGACAGGAACACAATATCTTCAGGCAGTGGGAGTTGCGCTTGCAATTAAGAAGGAAATGGGAGATGAAGTTGTCTATGTTTCTTCTGGAGAAGGGGCAACCAGTGAAGGTGAATTTTTTGAAGCTGTGAATTGGGCAGCTCGTGAAGCGTTGCCGGTCATTTTTTTTATTCAAGATAACAAGCTTGCAATTTCTGTCCACGTGACAACCCAAACAGCCGGCGGGTCGATCTATGAAGCGACAAAGGGTTTCAAAGGACTGGAACGTTATGAATGCGATGGTACTGATGTGGCAGAAACGTTGATGATCATGCAGAAAGCTGTGCAACATGCGCGGAGTAATAAATGTCCATCATTAATTCAGGCACATGTTGTTCGACTCTCGCCGCATTCATCATCGGATGATCCAAAAAAGTATAGAAAAGCGGAAGATATCGAGCAAGACCTCAAGCGAGATCCTGTTCTAAGGTTGACGCGGTTTCTTATTGAACAAGAATATTTAGGCGAAAATGAAGTAACAGAAATGAAAGAAGGAGTGAAGCGTGCCGTTGAATCTGCTGCTGAATGGGCAGAGAATCAACCGCTCCCGGATCCTTCAACAGTTCTGCAGCATGTTTATGGAAATGCGCATGCAGGTTCGCCAGAGAAATTTATCGAACCGGAACATTCCGGAAACAAAATTGTGATGGTGGATGCTATTAACCACGCTTTGAATGAGGAGATGAGCAGCAATCCGAAGATGATTGTGTTTGGCCAGGATGTTGCCGATGGAAAAGGCGGGGTCTTTACGGCGACGAAAGGCCTTCTAACAAAATATGGAATTGAACGAACATTTAATGCGCCATTGGCAGAGGCAAGCATTATCGGCGTCGCAATCGGTATGTCATTAAAGGGATGGACTCCGGTTCCGGAAATTCAATTTGGCGATTATATCTGGCCGGCATTTACGCAGATTCGCGAAGAACTGGCAATGATGAGGTATCGATCCAATGGCACATGGTCGTGTCCGATGGTTATTCGGGTTCCCGTTGGCGGTTATATTCATGGCGGACTTTATCACAGCCAATGCATCGAAGGATTTATGGCACACATTCCGGGAATCCGATTAGCGTTCCCATCCACGGCAGCAGATGCGAAAGGATTGCTGAAGTCGGCTATTCGCGACGACGACCCTGTGATCTTTATGGAGCATAAAGGATTGTATCGACAGGGATATGCATCCACTCCTGAACCGGATGCTGATTATGTTTTGCCGTTTGGAGTCGCGGCAATACGACGCCGAGGAAATGATATTACAGTTGTTACCTACGGAGCATTGGTGCATCAATCTTTGGAAGTTGCACGAATAATGGAGTCGAATGGCGTAAGTATTGAGGTAATCGATTTGCGCACGTTAAATCCATTAGACGAGGAAACGATCTACCGATCCGTTAAGAAGACCAATAGAGTTGCGGTGATTCATGAAGATACTCTGACGGCTGGTTTTGGCGCTGAGCTTGTAGCGCTCATTGTGAAAAATTGTTTTGAACATCTCGATGCACCGGTTGTGCGTATAGCCGCATTAGACTCACCGATTCCTTACAGTCCGCCGTTGGAAGATGCCATGCTGCCGAACAAACAGAAAATACTCACCGCCCTTGAACAACTTGCAGGATATTGAGAAAGACATTTATGCAAGTTGAAATCATTATGCCGAAAATGGGAGAAAGCATTCAGGAAGGGACTATTATCCGATGGCTAAAAAGTCCGGGGGAGAAGATTGAGAAAGACGAAACACTCCTCGAAATCAGCACCGATAAAGTCGACTCGGAAATTCCATCTCCGGTCAGTGGGATAGTAGCGAAGATATTTGCGAAAGAACAAGATACTGTGTTGGTCGGAACAATAATAGCTTATATCGAAACAGATTCATCTGTCAAAATAGAAACATACCAGGATGTAACAACTGAAACGACTGCGAAGAAATCTCAAGAAGGCACCGGTGTTCCGCAGAATTATCAGTTGTCAACTGTTCAAGACCGGGAGCAAAAACGTAACGCACAACGATTCTATTCTCCGCTTGTAAAGATGATTGCAAAACGAGAGGGACTCGCGCAGCGTGATCTCGAAAAAATAAAAGGGTCAGGTTCTAACGGCCGAGTGACAAAGGATGATGTGTTCACCTATCTTGAACAACGGGAGCGTACTACCAGCACATTGTATTCGAATGAAAGTGCTTTTAGAATTCGTAGTGTCGATATCTTGGAATTATCAAAGAAATATCCCTCACCGAAGTATCGCATCGTAAAAATGGATAATATCCAGAAGAAGATGGCAGAACATATGGTACGGAGCGTGAATACCTCTCCCCATGTCACTGTCGTTGATGAAGTAGATATGACCGAGATTGTGAACTTTCGTTTGAGTATATTAGAACAGTTCGAGAAGCAGCAAGGGTTCAAGCTGACGTACACACCCTTCTTTGCCTATGCGGTTGTGAGCACGTTGAAAGAATTTCCTCTTGTCAACAGCTCGGTAGAAGGCGATACGATCATCTATAAGAACTTCATCAATCTCGGTATGGCGGTTGCATCACCCAATGGATTGATTGTACCGGTGGTGCGCAACACTGAAGAGAAGAATTTTGTAGATATGGCGCGAGCATTAACAGATATTACTCTTCGTGCACGGACGAAGAAACTAACACCTGACGATATCGTTGATGGAACATTTTCGATCACAAATTATGGTATTTTCGGCAGTATCATTGGAACACCGATCATTAATCAGCCGCAGTCGGCGATAATCGGCATTGGCTCGATCAAGAAACGAGCGCAAGTTGTAACGGATGATTCTGGAAAAGATTCGATAGGCATTCGGTCGATGGTGTACTTAACACAGACA
Source organism: Bacteroidota bacterium (assembly GCA_050013655.1). Taxonomy (GTDB): domain Bacteria; phylum Bacteroidota; class Ignavibacteria; order UBA10030; family UBA10030; genus Fen-1298. Next base: position 54,887 of record JBEKEV010000002.1, read on the forward strand.
TTTGACCATCGTATTATTGACGGAGCAACAGGCGGACAATTCCTGTCTCGTGTGAAATGGCAGCTTGAACATTTTGACTTTCAATCGGTGAAATAACGGCTTTGGAAATTCAAGAAACACAAAAAGAAAAAACGGTATCGCCTCGGCTTCAACGCCCGGAATGGTTAAAAGCAAAAATTCCCAGCGGCAAAGAATATGTCCGTCTCGACGGCATTATGCGCTCCCATAAACTGCATACGGTGTGCGAGGAAGCCCGATGTCCCAATATGGGAGAATGTTGGAATTTAGGTACTGCAACTTTCATGATTCTTGGCGATATTTGTACTAGGTCTTGTGGGTTCTGTGCAGTGAAAACAGGCCGACCGAATTATGGTTTAGATTGGGATGAACCGCGCCGCGTTGTAGAAGCGGTTGAGTTGATGAAGATTCGACATGCGGTCATAACTTCTGTGAATCGCGATGAGCGGAAGGATGGAGGAGCGCCGATATTTGCAGAAACGATACGTCTGATTCATGAACGTGTATCGGGATGTAAGGTAGAGGTGCTTATTCCTGATTTCAAAGGAAGCGAAGAAGCGCTTGATATCGTGCTTGTGGCAAAACCGGACATTCTCAATCATAATTTAGAAACAGTCCCGCGTCTGTATCGGACTGTGCGCCCGCAGGCAAATTACCGGCAATCATTAGAAGTGCTTGAACGGGCAAAGAAAAAAGAATTTGTGACGAAGACTGGATTGATGCTTGGTGTGGGAGAACGGACGGAAGAAATTTTAGAAGTGATGAGTGATGCTCGTGCTGTGCAGTGCGATATCCTCACGCTTGGGCAATATCTCCAGCCGACAAAAGAACATCTTCCGATTGATCGGTACGCACATCCGGATGAATTTAAGATGTTGAAAGAAGAAGGATTGAAGATGGGATTTCGGCATGTTGAATCTGGACCATTAGTACGCAGTTCTTATCATGCAGCAGGACAGGTTTGAGAATCCTATGATCACAAAATATGGTTACGATGTTTATTTCACTATTGCAGCGGTATGTGTTGTCATTATTGTACTGGCTATTCTGTTCGTTGAACCGAAATCATTGCGCTACTCGCTCGTAGTGGTCTCGCTTGCATTTCTTGGTTTTACAACAAGTTTTTTTCGCGATCCCGAGCGTACAACACCGAAAGACGAAAATCTTATTATCGCTCCTGCGGACGGCAAAGTCATTGTTCTGAAAAGAATTCACGATGATGAGTTCTTCCATGCAGATGTACAGCAAATCAGTATTTTTATGTCGCCGCTCAATGTCCATGTCAATCGCAATCCTATCACCGGAACAGTACGGCATACACGATATGTCAAAGGGGAGTACTTTGCTGCATACGGAGACAAGGCATCGGAAAAGAATGAGCAAATGATTGTAGGACTTGAAGGTGTGAACGGAAAAGTAATGTTCAAACAAATTGCCGGATTTGTTGCCCGGCGTATTGTTTGCCAATTAAAGACGGGTGATACGGTGAATATGGGTGAACGGTTTGGCATGATTAAATTTGGTTCTCGTGTGGATGTGTTCTTCCCGCTGTCGGTGAATGTTCGTGTGCAGATCGGGGATATCACGAGAGCCGGCGAAACAATACTGGGAGAGTATTCCCAGAACGAATCGGAGAAAAAATTGAGATGAAAATTACTCGATCAGTTGTTCCAAGTCTTTTTACAACGTTGAACATCTTTTGCGGATTTCTTTCTATCCTCAGTGTCACTCAGGGGCGCTTTCAGACGGCAGCTTGGTTCATCATTCTTGCCGCTATTTTTGATTCGCTGGATGGAGTGATGGCGCGTATTACGCGTTCATCAAGCCAGTTTGGTGTTGAACTTGATTCGCTCGCAGATGTGGTCTCATTTGGCGCGGCACCGTCGTTTATGGTATATCAGGCATATCTGTACACATTGGGGAATTGGGGAATCATTATAGCGGCTTTGCCCGTTGTGTTTGGAGCTATACGTTTAGCGCGGTTTAATGTTCAATTGGTGGGATTCGATAAAGATTACTTTAATGGATTACCGATTCCAATGCAGGCGATTACAGTTTGTGCATTCATTCTTCAATACTATGGAGAAGGGTTTGGTTTGAGCGGTTGGACTGGAGACGGATTAACGGGGCTTGTTCTTGTGCTCTCTTTCTTGATGGTAAGCCGCGTGAAGTATGACACAATTCCAAAACTTTCCAAACGTCAGATAAAAGCTCATCCTTGGAAAGTTGTCGGACTGTTCGTTGGAATACTTGTTATCGTATTTTCAAAGGGGACACTTCTCTTCCTTATGCTCGCACTCTACATCCTCTTCGGATTGATCAGGTTTGCTGTGCAAGGATTGACGAAGTCATTTAAAAAAACCGAGAACGAACTGAAAGGGGCGGAGAAATTCTCACGCATTGATATATAGGAGATAAACGTGTTTCATTCAAAAGTATTTGTGACCTTAAAAAAATCTATCCTTGATCCGCAGGGGAAAGCTGTGGAACAAGGTATTCATTCACTTGGCTTTGATGCTGTTGGTGATGTACGGATCGGCAAGTATATCGAGATGGACATAGATACGAATTCACATGAAGACGCAGAAGGAATGACCAAAGAGATTTCGGATAAACTCCTTGCGAATCTCATCATGGAAAGTTATTCGTTCACCACTGAACCTGTCAAAGAGTAGCGGGATAGAGCATGGCAAAAGCAAAAATTGGTGTGATTGTTTTCCCCGGCTCAAACTGCGACCATGACGCCCATTATGTAGCTGAGACCATGATGGGACAGGATGCCAGGCTGATTTGGCATAAAGAGGGTTCTATCGGTGACGTGGATGTTGTTATTCTTCCGGGTGGATTTTCGTACGGCGACTATCTTCGGTGCGGAGCAATAGCACGCTTTTCACCGGTGATGAAGGATGTTGTTCGTTTTGCCAATAACGGCGGTTTGGTTATTGGAATATGCAATGGGTTTCAAGTACTCACAGAAGCCGGATTGCTGCCGGGTGTATTGCTTCGAAATAAATCTCTGCTGTTCATCTGTAAATATTTGCACCTCCGCGTTGAGAATGTGAATACGAAATTTACACACCAATGCGAATCAGGTGAGATCATCGAAATTCCGATTGCCCATGGGGATGGGAATTACTTTACCGATCCCGATACGCTCAAGCGATTAGAAGACAATCAGCAGGTAGTATTTCGTTATTGCGATCGATTGGGTAAAGTTACAGACGATGCAAATCCCAATGGCTCGTTGAATAATATTGCAGGTATTATCAATGAGACAGGAAACGTACTGGGAATGATGCCACATCCTGAACGTGCATCGGACCCTGTGTTAAAACATACAGATGGAAGAAAAATATTTGAATCCATGATCCAAAGTGTCGGTTCACAATTGCAGATAACAGAAAGTTTGGTTACAGAAAGGAGTTTGTAATATGGGATCCATAGGTGGTCAAGAACTATTTCTTATTCTCCTTCTCGTTCTCGTTTTCTTCGGCGCAAAAAAATTGCCTGAATTAGCGCGAGGACTAGGACAGGGAATTCGTGAATTCCGCAAAGCAGCAAAAGATGTACAGGATGAAGTCGAGAAGGAAACAAAAAAACTCGACGAGAAGAACGATACAAAGCCGCAAGGCTGATTGCTGAATCCTGAAATCCACATCTCCACAGCTATACATTCAGCGAGTTCCATGAAATCATTTGACGTACTGCGAGCGGAGCTTACAGCGGGAACAACGACCTGTGAGCGCATTACTTTGGGATATCTCCGTACGATTGAAGAAAAAAAGCATCTGAACGCACTCCTTTCAGTATTTCCGGAAAAAGCGCTTGAGCAGGGGAGGATTGTTGATAAGAAACTGCAGAATGGAACAGCCGGTCCGCTCGCAGGAATGGTGATGGCTATAAAAGATGTCATTTGCATGAAAGACGAGCGAGTGACATGCGGATCAAAAATATTAGAAAATTTCGTCTCTCTCTATGATGCAACCGTCATTCAGCGTTTGCGCGGCGCTGATGCTGTTATCATCGGCAAAGCTAATATGGACGAATTCGCAATGGGTTCATCCACAGAGAACTCAGCATATGGACGAGTAAAGCTTCCGCAGGATGAGACACGCATTCCCGGAGGATCAAGCGGCGGTTCCGCGGTTGCTGTGCGGGCAGGAATGTCCACGACTTCCTTAGGATCGGATACAGGCGGTTCCATTCGCCAGCCGGCGGCATTTTGCGGAGTGACAGGATTAAAGCCAACCTATGGGCGAGTTTCCCGTTACGGGCTTGTTGCCTACGCATCATCGTTTGATTCCATTGGTCCTTTCGCATTGACGACAAAAGATACGGCGAGTGTTTTTCAGGTTATAGCAGGATATGATCCCAACGATTCAACATCAGCAGAAGTACCGGTACCAGATTATCTTTCGCAATTAACCAAAGATGTGAAAGGTTTGCGTGTTGGAATTCCAAAGGAGTATTTTGGCGAAGCTCTCGATTCCGAAATTCGTCAATCGATAGAGAAGAAAATTGATATTTTGCGAAGCAATGGAGCGACTATCGTGGAAGTGAACCTTCCCCATACAGAATATACGATCGCCGCATATTATATTCTTGCTACTGCGGAGGCATCATCGAATCTTGCACGATATGATGGAGCGCGGTACGGCTACAGGAAGGAAGATGTACATGATCTTTCCGAAATGTATATTAAATCGCGGAGTGAGGGATTTGGCACAGAGGTCAAGCGGCGTATTATGCTGGGCACGTATGTCCTTTCCGCTGGCTACTACGATGCATATTATCGGAAAGGTCAAAAAGTCCGGCGATTGATTCAGGAAGATTTTACAAAAGCGTTCGAGAAAGTTGACTGCCTCATCACACCGACATCGCCAAGCACTGCGTTCAAGGCAGGCGAAAAGATGAATGACCCTCTGCAAATGTATCTTTCGGATATTTATACGACGTCGGCGAATCTTGCAGGCATTCCCGGTATCAGCATACCATGCGGAGAGGATCATCAAGGATTACCGATCGGTTTACAGATTCTTGGACCGCATTTTGGTGAATCGACATTATTGCGCGTAGCCGATTTTTTGGAAATAGTGAATCAAAAGTATTTATCCTTTAGTTTGGAGGGACCAAGGAATGAATAATCAACAGAAATATAAAATATTACGTGATATCACGGAAGAAAGAAAATTTCATGAATTGCTGAGAGATCTCTTTGTTAATATGGGATACAAAGGGGTCATTATTAGCCATGGAGCTGATGAAGATGGTAAAGATCTAGTAATGTATGAGATCTCAAAAATTAAGGAGAAAGAATTCAAAGCCATTGTTGCAAAGATTGGTGATATATCAGGAGCGTCAACAGTAAAAGATTCTGCTTCACTTGCAAATATTGAACAACAGATTAGACTTTGTTTTACTATTCCGTTTTATGATACAGAAACGAAGCAAAAAGAGAATATTCGATCTGTGTTTGTAGCGACAAACGGAAATATTTCTAACAATGCTAGAAGGAAAATAGTTAGTACTTTTGGTGAGAAGGCTGTAGGTGATCGAGCAAATGTTGATTTCATTACTTCTCATAAACTTAAAGATCTAATAGATGAACACTATCCTGATTACTTCCTTTATGGTGATTCCTTTATTTCGTGTTACTTTTCCAAATTGAGAATGCGGCTAGATCGGCTTACCGATATGCAGATCTTTGAATACAAAGGAGAAACCAAAAAAATAAATGATATCTATATCGAGCCGCAGCTTCGTGTTTCAAAAGATCCTGGTAGCCGACTTTCACCAAAACAAGTAATCAGTCCTGGTTTTAATGTGCTTATAGTAGGACAAATGGGGGCTGGTAAAAGCACATTAATGAAGAATCTTGTTCTTGAAGCTATCGAAAGATGTACTCTTTCAATGGGTAAAAAACATGGTCAGATACCTCTCGAAAATATCAAAATACCTATTTTTACTAAATTTAAGGATTTAGATTCCGATAGAACATTCATTGAGATTTTAGAACAAGAACTTGAAATCGGAGATTTAGAGGGTCACAAATTTGATGTTAAAGATCATCTAAGGAATGGTCTTTTTGTTTTTTTTCTAGATGGTTTGGATGAAGTAACAGATCAGTCTGAAAAAGATAAAATAATAGAAAAAATATATTCGTTTTCCTCGGAATATCCTAAAGTACAAATAATTATTGCCTCAAGGGAGATTGAATATTTAGAATTAAATCAAAACTTGGGAGTATTTAAACGTTACGAGATTCTTCCTCTTGATGCTTCACAAATAGATGCATTTATTCGGAGATGGTTCAAAGCTAAACGTCTTGATATGCAACGGATGTTAAAAGCGTTACAAGACACCTTGATGTTACATAAACTACCTAAAACTCCGATGGTTATGACTCTATTGTCAATAATCATGGAACAAGGGAATAGAAAAGAACTTCCTTCTACAATGACGGAATTGTATTCATTGGCAACTGAAGTATTTCTCCGTCGATGGGATGTAGAAAAAAATATAACTGCTTTGTACGAATATCCCATCAAAGAAAACTTCTTAATGGAACTTGCATTTATGCTTCATATGAGCAAGCGAGAAGAAATACCAATTGCCGAGATGGTAGAGTTTACAGAAAAATTTATTAAAGAATTAAATATAAGCAGGAGTAAAGAAGAATTCTTAAATGAAGTAGTCGAAAGAAGTCAGCTTGTATGGCGGAATGAAAATGGTGCATTTCAATTTAAGCATGTTTCATTTCAAGATTATTTTGCAGCTAAAGCAATTAAAGAACTCTACCCAAATAAAATTGATATTGAAAAAGGTTTCTCTGATCTTCTTTGGGAGGGGATTTTATTCTTCTATTGCGGGTTAAAGAAAAAATGTCCAGATGAAGTGACTCAAATAATCAGTACCTGGCGTGATTCTGGTAAGCTAGAAGAAATCCGAAAGTTTATTCTATTTGGACATATACTTCAAGCATCATTCTTAAATCCTTTTATGACGAAAAGAAAGGCTTTAGAATTTGCTCTAGATAAGTGGGCCAGTCTTTCAGTTGAGTTAAGAAAGAATCCTCCAAAAGAACTATAAATAAGTATAAAGAGAATGACTGAAGAAAATTGGATTCTTTCATTTAAAAATATGTTTTCGATGTACTATGGTTCTGTTGTTCTTTCTGACGCTTTGATAGAAATATATGATTCCCTAAAAATAAATTCAGGATCCGTTGATGAAAAGGATCTTGAAGAATTTCATTTAATTGGGTTAAAAAAATATTTTATTGCATCTACACTTGCTGAATTAAATGAACCAGAATATTTACTAAAATTCCTAGAAGAAGGTCCCCGAGGCAATATAAATCTCTTCAACTTAATTAAGAACGATATGGGTCGATTAGTTCAACAAGGATCATTTATTCAAGTTGATAAAGAGTTAAAAGGTAAAATAAAGAAGATTATTCATAAAAGACTTGCCAGAATAAATAGTGGTAAAAAGAAAAACTGGGATAATTCTCGAAAAAATAATTGATTTAGAAAAGAGGAATAGCCATGAGCATCCTCGTTGATAAAAATACACGTCTCATTGTGCAGGGAATTACAGGCAGCGAAGGAACCTTCCATACGAAGCAAATGATGGAGTACGGAACCAAAGTGGTTGCCGGTGTTACGCCGGGAAAAGGCGGCACACTCTATCAAGGCAACGAGAAGGATCAGCTGCCGCGTCCAGTTCGGGTGTTCAATACTGTAAAAGAAGCGGTGGAGAGTGAGCGGGCAAACGCTTCTATCATTTTCGTTCCTGCTGCTTTTGCTGCCGATGCAATTATGGAATCTGCAGATGCCGGAGTCAAACTCATCGTGGCGATTACCGAGGGGATTCCGACAAGTGATATGGTGAAGGTGCACGAATATGTATCAAGAAAAGGGGTTCGGCTTGTCGGACCAAATTGTCCGGGTGTGATTACTCCGGGCGAAGCGAAGATCGGCATTATGCCCGGCTTCATTCATAAGCCGGGGCGAATTGGAGTAGTATCGCGAAGCGGAACTTTGACCTATGAAGCAGTCTCACAGCTTACAGAGCGAAGTATCGGACAATCTACTTGTGTCGGCATTGGAGGCGATCCGATCATTGGAACACAGTTCATCGATGTGATAAAACTTTTTCATGCAGACAAGAAAACAGATGCCATCGTTATGATTGGTGAGATTGGTGGAACGGCAGAAGAGGAAGCAGCAGAGTACATCAAAAAGTATGTTAAGAAGCCGGTTGTCGGGTTTATCGCTGGACGCACTGCACCTCCGGGACGCCGGATGGGACATGCAGGTGCTATTATCTCCGGTGGAAAAGGAACAGCGGACGAAAAGATGAAAGCAATGCGTAATGCCGGAATCACCGTCGTCGATAGTCCGGCGCTCATCGGTGAGACGATGGAAAAATCACTCAAAAGATTTGATAAGGGAGATGTTAGAAGGAAGGCGGCAGATGTGAAAAAAGTATCTCACAAAAAACACCGAATGTTGAGCAGCGCGAAAGGAAAAAGTATAAAGCATAAAAGGAAGAAAAAATAAAGGGCGCCTCTAATAACTCAAGTTCCTCCAAAGGAGTCCCTTTGGGACAAGCATCAGATTTCAAACAATGACCAAATCATTAGAATTTGTTTGCTATTTGTAATTTGTGATTTGAAGTTTTTTGAGATTCCCTAAAAGTAAAATGCGAAATGAAATATCAAAAAAACGATAAACCACTAATCCCTAATCCCTAATTCCTAATCCCTGATCTCCAATCTCTTATCTCAACATGCCTCTTAAAAGGTGGAAAAAAATTTCTGAATCTGTTCTCTTTCGTAATTCTTGGTGGATTTATAAAAAAGATGAAACCGAACTGCCAAGCGGGAAACGAGGAGAATATCACTATGTCCATACCAATGGGGCGAGTATGGTTGTACCGGTATTAAACGACGGCAGGATTGTTTTCGTAAATCAATACAGATACTTGAATGACCGGGAAAGCCTGGAACTTCCTTGCGGCGGAGTAAAGGATGGGCACACCTATGAAGAAACCGCGAAGCATGAACTTGAAGAAGAAGCAGGATTCATTGCACGCGCTTGGTACAAGGTCGGCGAATTCAATCCTTATAACGGCATAACGGATGAACTCTGCCGGGTTTTCATTGCGAAAAATCTTTCAGAGGTTCCACCGGCACCTGATGAGACGGAGGAGTTCGAAATAATATCTCTGATGCCGGATGAAGTGGATACCCGTATTACGACCGGAACGATTTGGGATGGGATGACAATAGCGGCATGGAACATAGCAAAATCGCGCATTTCTGGATAAGTGGTCATTTTACTTTCCCAACTTCCTAAATTACCTATTTTTTATGGAAGTTTGTAGAAAATATTTTTATATCAAAAATATGGAAGAAGAAAATGCTGATAATTGGATACTTTCGCCTCTCTTTTTTTGGTACAAAATATGATATTAATAACCAAGACGAGAAGACCGGACTCGAAAGTCGGTATAGTGATATGAGTCACAGAATTTGATAACGTTCGCTCTATATTGATGTAGTTAATGAACACATAGAGCGAGGCAATGAAGTAAGGATATAAATTAGTAATGCGCTAACTTAACACTTGAATATGAAATTGTGATAGTTTATACTATAACAAGATTTTAAGTCTAAATAATAAAAAGGCTTAGTATGAATACCGGACAGATGATGCTTACAATAGGAGCTTTGATTCTACTTGGAACAACTGTGTTTACAGTAAACAGTAATAGTCTCAACCAGGGCACTATTTTGCGGCAAACCGAAATAGGTATTTATGCTGTTTCCTTAGCGACTTCTTATATTCAAAAGGCAATGAGTTTGGCATTTGACGAGAAAACAAATACCAGGCCGACCTTACCTGTGAATGCAGTACCATCGGCATACTTGACAGCACCCCCTCTGGGAATCGATGCAGCTTATGGTGAAATTGCCAACCGAGATTCAACGTTTGACGATTTTGATGATTATAATAATTATAGCAAAGATACTTTAATTACAAATGTCGATGATTTTAAAGTCGGTGCAATTGTGTATTATATTCAGAATATTGGTGATGCTCAACCGTATGCTCAAACTAACACACCGACTTGGCTTAAACGGATGGATGTTTGTGTGTGGTCCTCAATAAGTCGCAAAGTCTTTGAAGATCCAAATGCAGCCATTGACAAGGGCACAGATACAATTAAAATCTCGTACATTAAAAGTTATTATTAAGAAGAAATATTATGGGAACTTCAACACTTCTTGATATCCTGGGTTCGTTAACGACTTTTGGATTTCTTTTACTTATAGCTCTTGGGTTAAATGCAAACGCAAGCGAAAAGAATACTGAATATTTTGCAAGTTATTTGCTTCAATCTAATATGATTACGCTCACTGTGATGCTCGAAGACGATCTTAAACACATTGGACAAAACTATACTCCGACAGTGGCTAACCCGACTGCTATAATGACAGCTGATTCACTCGAATTTAGTTTTTATAGAAATGGAGATTTAATTGATTATGTAGTTGGAGCTCCTTTAGGGATAGGCCAGTATCCCAATTCTCGCTATGTATACAGAAATGTCAACGGTACACAAAATCTTATGAATCTCGGGGTGATTCATATGACATTCACCTATTGGGATATTGCGGATCCTACTATTAAACGGTACCCTCCTGTCCCTCAAGCAAATTTTGGAAATATTGGACCGATAGACATCTCGATTCAGATGGAGAGTCCTTATAAAAGGAAACCAGATTATTCGAATGCGGCAGACACTTCAGAATACGAAATGTATTGGCGTCAAATACGTTCTATAGCTAGGACAACACTCGTTCAGATTCCAGGTCCATAATATAATAAGGAGAAAAATTATGGGACGCACTTCAATAATGATGGTCATAGGGTTTAATTTAATTTTTATGATGCTTGGTTACAGAATGTCAACAGTTACATCATCGGCATATAATAAATATATTAGATATAATTGCCTTGAACAAACGGGTCTTGCTGCGGAAAGTGGAGCTAATATAGCTATTTCGAATGCATTTTTTTCGAAGGCGACTCCTATTCCAGCTGCCTCATTTTCGTCCGGGACTGGTGTAGCTGGGACAATCCAGATTACAAAAACATCATTCCCAACAAATGTAGGAGGAACTGATACTGCTGGATTTATTTTAACTGTAATCGCGGCAGATGTCGACGATTCGGTAATAACCACGGTAAAAGTTCAAGGTACTAGTTTTTCTACATTTGTTATGTTTACTACAAATGAAGGGGGAATCCTATGGCAAACGGGAGATATATGCTATGGTAATTATCACACGCAGGATTGGATAAATGTTACAGGAAACCCGGACTTTAAAGGCTTGACGACTACATTCCTAGGCCTTAAAAAGCAGCATAGCAGTGATGATCCAGATTTTGAGGGAGGTTACACTGCGGGTGTCAATCTACCATTGTCAGGAGATTTTAATAATTTAAAGGCCCTTGGGGCTATAGGTGGAGCATCTGCATCTTATACTAATTTAGATACGTATGTTGAATTCCGAAGTAATGGACAAGTAGTTGTACGAGCTGAGCCTGTGGGTACAACAGGTTCATCAACTTGTTGGAATGAATCAAGAACTACAAACATACCAAGCACAACGACACCATATTGTATGGTATATAATACCATTTCTGATTTGACTTCAAGCGGCGTTCTTCTTTTGAATGGTAGTAGTCCTACTAGTAATGGTGATCTTCATGTAAAGGGAGTATTAGATGGACAAATCACTCTAGGTAATATTGGTAAAGGAGACGTATATATTGATTCATCGCTTACTTATCACACTCCTGCACCTACTGCGCTAAACCCTACGCTTGTAACACCACAAGATCTGTTAGGCATTGTTGCGAACAATAATATTTGGATTACGGACAATGCCAATAATAACAATGCATCGAATGGTGTGGAAGTTGATGCCTCTATGTATTGCCTGAATGGAGGATTTGGTGCACAAAATTATAACGGCCGAGGATATGATGGAGTGCTTAAAGTTGTTGGTGGAATTCAAGAAAAAGCACGAAACGCAGTTGGTCAACCGGGTCCCCCTATTTTAGGATTTTTGAAGGATTATGAATACAATTTAAATCTGCAATATGTAACACCAAAAGGTTACCCCACAACAAACTTTGCAATAAAAAATTGGGTTGATAGTACACTAATTTCAAATTCCTTTTGGCAGCAGTAATTGATCCCGCAATTCAAAGAAGGATATATGGGGAAAGAAGTTTGGAAGATAGTACAGATTTGAGAAAAGGTGCTTACAGGATTTGTAAGCGCCTTTTTTATTGGCTTGTTGTCTTACTTAAATTTCGTCTCCTTACATCACATATTTACCTGCATGCTTTAGCACCTGCGAAACAACTTCATCCAATTGTGCTTTTGGTATACGTGCGCCTGCTGCATTTTTATGTCCGTTGCCGCCAAATTCTTTTGCTAATTCATTCACCGCGATATCACCTTTAGAACGAAAATTTACTTTTATTATTCCATCTAACTCGGAAAACATTAATCCAATCTGAACTCCATCGATCGTCAACGTGTAAGGCACAAAGGCATCGGTGTCCTCTTCAGTAGTGTCGGTAGTCTCAAACATTTCGCGTGTGAGAGTAATGTAGGCGAGCTTTCCATCGTACAATGTTTGCAAGTTGGCAAGCGCCATTCCCAGCAATCGTATGCGTTTTGCTGAGGTACGTTCGTACACCTGTTCATAAATGGCGACAGGATCGGCTCCCGCTTGAAGAAGATGAGCAACGATTGTGTGAACTTGCGAATCGGTCTTCTCATACCGAAATGAACCGGTATCGGTCATAATCGCTGTGTAGAGAGCCGTCGCTGTTATGCGGTCGATCGTTCCGCCTGCCATAGAGATAAAGTTATAAATGATTTCCCCGGTTGCAGGTGATTGTTCATCCAAAAGATAAAGATCCGCAAACTCGCCCGGCTCCGGATGGTGGTCGATGCAGACCTTCACGGCATGGCTTTTCATAATGAGCGGTGTCATTGCAGCTAATCTGTCCGGATGATTCGCATCGAGTAAAATAATAACTTCAGCATTCTCGACAATATCTTCATGGTGTGACGGATCGAATTGAACGATAGGATGGAGTTCATGAAGAAAGAGATAGTTCTCTGGCGTTGCACTGCAATTCAAAATAGAAACTTGTTTGTCTCTCAATTCGAGATAATGGGCGAGAGCAACTTCAGAGCCGAGACCGTCGCCGTCAGGATTCACATGGGAAGTCAGGATAAACCGTTTATGAGAATCGATAATCGTTTTGAATGTTTCAAACTGGAGCTGCAATGGGATTCCTCAATGTAAAAGATACAGTGGCAGAAAAAAAGGTGTGATCTCCTTCTGGAAACCACACCCCTCATGTCAAGATATTAAAAAATTATTGAATTGTCCAAGTCTCGCCTGAATTCAGAAGCTTCGCCATATTCCCTTCGCCGCGTTTCTCTTTTGCAAATTCGATCTGGCGCTGCATTTCGTTTTCGTACGTCGGGCGTTCTATGGAAAGAAACACTCCCAGCGGACGCGGCATATGAGAGTGGTAGGTCATATCTGCCAGAATGAAGGAAAGTGTTGTGTCCGTTTCGTTATGCACAAGCAGGTCGTTGATGGAAGCCTTGCCTTCCTTCAGTGATACGACTTCGGGTGAAAATCCATTCAGACGAATGCCTTTGTCTTTTTCTTTGCCGAAGACGAGCGGCTTGCCATGTTCGAGATATATCACGCTATCGTCTTTTGTCTCTTTCTCTGTGAACTGCAAGAATGCGCCGTCGTTGAACACATTGCAGTTTTGGTAGATTTCGACGAACGAAGTTCCTTTGTGATCATGGGCGCGTTTCAGGATCGATTGGAGATGCTTCGGATCACGGTCGAGTGTACGTGCAACGAATGTTGCGCTGGCGCCGAGTGCAAGCGAGGCAGGATTGAATGGATAATCAAGAGAACCGTACGGCGTCGATTTTGTGATCTTTCCTTTTTCCGATGTCGGTGAATATTGTCCCTTGGTCAATCCATAGATCTGATTATTGAATAAAAGAACATTGACATCAATATTGCGGCGCAGGAGGTGTATGAGATGGTTGCCGCCTATACTCATACCGTCACCATCGCCGGTAACTACCCAAACGGAAAGATCGGGTTGCGCAAGTTTGACACCTGAGGCAATTGCCGTGGCACGTCCGTGAATTCCATGAAATCCGTACGTATCCAAATAATAGGGGAACCGACTGGAACAACCAATACCGGAGACGAAAACGATTTGATGCTTTGGGATGCCGATGTCAGGCATGATGCGCTGGGCTTGTGCGAGGATGGAATAGTCGCCGCATCCCGGACACCACCGGACTTCTTGATCACTCTGGAAATCTTTTGCAGTGTATTTCAATTTGCTGCCCAATTGAGATTGTAGGGAGATATTTTCGATAAGATTATTCATGGTCGATGTCCTTTAATAAGCTCATCAATCTTTGACTCGATCTCTTCGGCGAGAAATGGTGCTCCTTGTACTTTATTGAGTCCAACAGCAGGCACGAGGTAATTGGCACGTATGATCTTGATGAGTTGACCTAAATTAAGTTCAGGCACAAGAATCGTTTTGAACCGGGAGATGATTTCTCCAATATTCTTTTGCATTGGATTGAGATACCGCAAATGCAAAAGTGAAACACGGTGTCCCTTTGCACGATGGCGCTGCACCGCGGTTTTTATTGCTCCGTAAGTACTTCCCCAGCCTACAACCAAAACATCCCCCTGTTGGTCACCTTCAACTTCTGCCGGTGGGATGTCATTGGCAATTCGCGCCACTTTTTCAGATCGCAAACGAACCATAAGTTCATGATTCTCAGGTTCATAGTTGATATTTCCTGAAATGTTTTGTTTTTCCAGACCTCCGATGCGATGTTCAAGTCCTGGAGTGCCGGGAATTGCCCACGGTCGTGCAAGAGTTACCGCATCTCGTTCATACGGGAAAAATCCTTCAGGGTTTGTTCTGAAGTGAGGAGAAATGTCTGGAAGTTTTTCGTAATCAGGAATCAACCACGGCTCAGAACCATTGCCGAGATAGCCATCCGTTAGGCAGATAACCGGAGTCATATACTTGATTGCGATGCGTGCAGATTCATAGACGACATTGAAACAATCAGAAGGTGTTGCAGCAGCAATGACCGGAATTGGCGCTTCGCCATTGCGCCCATAGAGGGCTTGAAGTAAATCGGCTTGTTCTGTTTTCGTTGGTAAACCGGTACTTGGACCGCCGCGCTGAACATTGACAACGACAAGAGGTAATTCAACCATCACCGCAAGTCCTAACGCTTCAGTTTTCAAAGAGAATCCAGGTCCGCTTGTTGTTGTTGCACCAAGTGCTCCTGCAAAAGACGCACCGATGGCAGATGTGATTCCTGCAATCTCGTCTTCTGCCTGAAACGTTTTTACATCAAAATTCTTGTAAATAGAAAGTTCATGTAAAATATCACTCGCTGGCGTAATAGGGTAACTGCCAAGGAAGAGATCGATTTTTGCCTTTTGAGCTGCCGCCATCAAACCCCACGCAGTTGCTTGGTTGCCGGTAATATTTCTGTATTTTCCCGGTGCAAGTCGTGCCGGTGCGACCGCATAACGCACTTTGAAAAGTTCGGTTGTCTCGCCGTAATTCCATCCTGCCTTCAATACTCGTATGTTTGCTTCACGAATATCAGGTTTGTTGGCAAACTTTTCGGTAAGCCATTTCAGTGTAGGTTCCAGAGGGCGATCATACAACCAGTACATCATTCCGAGAGCAAAAAAATTTTTGGAGCGATCAACGAGCTTGCTGGAGAGATTTAACTCTTGAAGTGACGTTATGGTCAACTTTGTAATGTCCACCTCAAATACTTGATAGGTTGAGAGGGATTCATCTTTCAGAGGATTGGAAGAATATCCTGCAAGCTTAAGATTCTTGTCGTTAAAACCATCGGTGTTAGCGATAATGGAACCACCCTTGATGAGCGAGTGGAGATTGACCTTCAGTGCGGCGGCGTTCATTGCTACAAGCATATCACATGAATCACCGGGGGTGTTGATCTCCGTGCTGCCGAAGTGGATTTGGAATCCGCTGACGCCGGATGTCGTTCCTTGCGGTGCACGAATTTCAGCAGGATAATCAGGCAGGGTGCTCAAATCGTTTCCAAGAATGGCGGTTGTGTTGGTGAATTGTGTGCCAGCAAGCTGCATTCCGTCGCCGGAATCTCCGGCGAAGCGAATGGTGGCTTCATCAAGATTTCGTAGTTTTTTCTCTCTCATAGCATTTCTTTTGCCTTATGCTTTATGTTGCCCTATAAAATAGCTGAAAGAAACTCAATCAATTGTTCATTCAGAGCGGCTGTCTATTCTACAGAACATTACTTTTAACAAAAAGAATCCCAAAACAGAAAAGAAAAAAGGCAGCGTGCGAGGCTGCCTTTTCGGTGTTCTATAGGTATTCTTGTGAAACCATAAGACTATTCTCTCACAATCCATACCTTAATCTTGCCCATCACGCCACCAGCAAGTTTGACAGGTACATCGTAAATACCAAGAGCTTTGAGAGGTTCTTCCAATTCAATATGCCGTTTATCTAAAGTGATCTCTTTTTCCACAAGTGCGTCGGTGATCATCTGAGAAGTGACGGAACCAAAAAGCTTATCTTCCTCGCCAACTTTCATCTTGATGGTGATAGAAATCTTCTCAAGTTGTGCGGCAAGGGTCTCAGCCTGTTTATGTTCTTTATCAACGAAGTGAGATTGTTGTTTGCGTTCTTCTTCAAGTTGGCGCAAACTGCCTTCTGTGGCTTCGTATGCAATGCCGCGAGGAATAAGATAATTGCGTGCATATCCGTCTTTCACAGAAACGACCTCGCTCATGCTGCCCAACTTATCTGAATTTTTTCTTAATATCACTTTCATAATACATACTCCTTTTACACAAAAATCATGATGAGAATTGCTTAACTCACAGCGTCATTGACAAACGATAACAATGCAAGATGCCGGGCACGTTTGATGGCGTTTACAAGTTGACGTTGATGGCGAGTGCAAGTGCCCGTGATTCGGCGAGGAATGATCTTTCCTTGCTCGGACACGAAGCGTTGAAGACGTTTCTCGTTTTTATAGTCAATATAGACGTCCTTTGCGTCGCAGAATCTGCACGTTCGTTTCTTTCGCTGTAGTTGTTGTCGATTTGTGGAACGCTGACCGTTCGGAGAAGCATCGCGTCGATATCCGCCGCGTTGTGGTCCTCCTCGTTGCGAACCTCCTTGCGATCCTCCCCGTTGAGGTCCACGTGAATTAGATGAACGCTGTGTCATAGCCATAATGTATATCCTTCCTTATCTATCGTCGTGAGAATCATACGTTGCTTTGGGTTGGGGCTTCTGGAACCTGCGCGATGTCCTCGGTGAGAGCCACCAGAGGGGAAGCGCTTGTAGATGGAACAGCGGCAGGAGCCAATTGTTTCATGAGATCGCTTGCTGAGATGCGAGCCTGCAATGCCTTCTTATCCAACGCAATAATGAGAAATCGAATGATGTTCTCATCGAGTTGGAAATGGCGTTCAAGTCTTGCCACGATGTCACCGCTCGATGTGAACTCGCACAACACATAGAACCCATTGTTTTTCTTCTTAATAGGATACGCAAATCGCTTGCGCCCCCATTTTGCCAACTCCATAATTTCGCCGCCATGCTTGATGATGAGTTCCTTCACCTTGTCGATAACGGCGTCGATCTGTGGGTCATCGAGTCCGGCGTTCACAATGAACGTGGTCTCGTAGATCTTTTGCTTCTGTGACATAGATATGTTCCCTTTGGACTTGTGATAATGATGACCCGCTCAGTCGGGAGATATGTTCCGACAAGAGGGCAGGGTTGTTTAATTACTTTCTTCACTTGATATCAGTTCGTTGCCCGATCTCTATCATCTTTGATATACGATAGACAAGCGTCGCGTGCTCGTTCGACCATCAACTTCACGTTCGGAAGCTCGGATTCGGAAAACTGTTCGAGCACAAAATCCTTCATCTTGCTTTTTTCTGCAGGCATCATTGCAGATGCAATGCCGCAGCGAAGTCTGGCAAACTGATCCGTCTGTAAATGATAAATGACAGACGATAATCCATTGTGTCCGCCATCGGTTCCATTCTGCCGCAGTCGAATTGTACCCAAGGGCAATTGGAAATCATCGCACACCACGAGTAAACTATCCAACGGAATTTTCTGTTGTTCCAGAAATTCCTGAACAGCTATTCCACTGTTGTTCATGAAGGTTGCTGGTTTCAATACTGCAACTTCTACGTTATTTAAAGAACAGTGCGCAAACCAGTAATCCCCTTTGCCAGGGCGAAACGAGACACCTGTTACGGCAGCAAACTCATCGACGACCAGGAAACCCACATTGTGGCGAGTCTGTGCATACTCACTTCCGTGATTTCCCAAACCAACGATGCAATACATCAAATCTCAAAGACGAATAGGAGATTATTTCTTTTTCTCTTCAGGTTTCTTTTTCTCTTCAGGTTTCTTTTTCTCTTCGGGTTTCTTCTTCTCGTCCGCTACTTCAGCACCTTCTTCAGGCTTTTTACCCTTTGCTATAACTTCTGGCTCAGCGAGTGCTTCAGTCGTAGGTGCAGCAACAGCAGCCACTTCGGCTTCTTTCACCACTACAGGCGGAACAACAGCGACAACCGTACTGGTCTCATTTTCCAGAATTTTCACATCTGGAATTTTCAGATCCTTCACGTGAACAGAACGATTAATCTCCAATTCTCCTACATTAATCTCTATATGGTCCGGAATATTCTTTGGCAAGCACGAGACTTTCAGTTTATGTAAAACATGCTGCAGGATTCCGCCTTCACGGACGCCTTTCGGAATGCCGCCTGTCAACTTGACCGGCACTTCGACGGTCAGTGATTCGTTCTGATTCAAACCAAACAAATCAAAATGTACGGGCGACTCGGTCACCGGATCGAGTTGCACATCTCTCAAGACGCACATATGGGATGAACCATCATCCAACTTCAGATTGATGATATGCATTGCCGAAGTTGTGTATAACGGCTTGAGCGATATTTCCGACAATGACACCGGAATATTTTGTTGTCCGTGTCCATAGTAGATTCCAGGCACTTTGCCGGTTCCACGAAGTGCACGTGAGCGTTTGCCGACATCCTTTCGGATTTCCGCGGTTATAGTTATTTCAGACATCGTGTATCTCCTCGTTAAGACTTATCTTTATCAACATCAAATAGTGAACTGATGGATTCATTCCGATGTGTTCGGAGAATCGCTTGAGCAAAGATGTTCGCCGTTGAGCGAACTTTGATCTTGGCACACTTTTGTTTCAATGGAAGTGTATCAGTAACAATGAGTTCCTTGACGACTGATTCTTCGATCCGTTTATACGCTGTTCCGGACAATATAGGATGTGTACATGCACCGAAAATCTCTTTTGCTCCATTTTTTCTCAATGCTTGCGCAGCGTTGACGAACGTACCGCCTGTATCGATCAAATCGTCAACAATTAGAATATTTTTATTAGCAATATTACCTATGATATTCAATACCTCGGCTTCGTTTGCTTTCGGCCGCCGTTTATCGATCAGAATCAACTCGCAGCCAAGTCGTTTGGCGTAAGAACGCGCCATCTTAATGCTTCCAACATCAGGTGAAGCGACAGCAAGATTGGAAGTATCCATCTTTGTAAAACACTCGATCAACACTGCAGACGAATATAAATGGTCCATTGGTATATCAAAGAATCCTTGAATCTGTGCTGTATGCAAATCCATTGTGATCACGCGATCAGCACCTGCCTTTGTGATCAAATTAGCAACAAGCTTTGCGCTGATCGAGACGCGCGGCTGGTCTTTTCGATCCTGACGAGCATATCCAAAATACGGAATGACCGCCGTGACACGTTTTGCCGATGCTCGTTTTGCCGCATCCAGCATGATCAACAACTCCATCAAATTCTCCGCCGGCGGCTGAGTTGGTTGAATGATAAAGACATCATCACCGCGAATGTTTTCGATAAACTTGACCCAGAGTTCGCCATCGCTGAATGTCTGGAAGGCGACTTCTCCAAGCGGGATCTTTGCTTTAGAGCAAATTTGTTCCGCCAATGGGCGGTTTGATCGTCCCGAAAAAATCTTCAACTCGCTCATCAACTTCCTTTCGCTAGTACCCATCATTCCTTTCAATTAATAGAGTGCAACGATCCAGCACCATCTTGATGATGATGCTCATTGCTGGGGTGCCAGGATTCGAACCTGGGAGTGGCGGCTCCAAAGGCCGCTGCCTTACCACTTGGCTACACCCCAATCATTCGGTTCTTCTGTCAATGACGCAGTGTCTGAGAATGTCCCAGCAAGCGTAGTACTCTATCTTAAAAAACAGAGACGAACTTCTATTCCATCGATGAGACTATCATAAAAAAACCAACTCCCATTGAGTTGGAATTAAAATATATTGAAAAAACGCTTGTAAGTCAAACAAGAAAAGAACACTGCAAAAGTTTGATTTTCTTGCCACATTTATCTAATTTGCCTTATAAATATTTTAAAAAACTGCAGAGACCCATATGCGCATAAAACGGAACAATACTACCATAAAAGAACTCAGCTTGCCGGACGAACGAACGAGTGTGCAAACCTTTTGGGTGATTACATTTTCTATCCTCACAGCAATCGGTGCACAAATTGAGATACCGAATCAGCCAATTCCTTATACGTTACAGACATTTTTTGTTCTCTTGGCTGGTGCGCTTCTCGGAAAACGCAACGGAGCGGCGAGCATGGGACTTTATTTGATCCTTGGTTCCATCGGTATGCCGGTCTTTTCTGGCGGTGCATTTGGGCTTTCAAGAATCCTGGGTCCAACAGGAGGATATCTGGTCTCATTTCCGATTGCAGCTTTTGTCGTCGGTTATCTTGCGAAGCTTCGCCGGGAATTCTGGTGGATGATAGTCTCTTTAGTTATTGGCTCTTTTATCATCTTTACCATCGGTACGATTCAATTGAATATCATCTATGTACATAACTGGATTCATTCTGTTCAGATGGGATTTCTCATCTTCTCATGGTGGGATGCCGTGAAAATTATTGGCGCGGCGACAATTGCGCACCATTATTTTCGAAAAGTGGATCAGCCATAGAAAGCAAGAGAGATTAAGTCGGAAGCAAGACAGTTCTTAGAATAAGAGGTAGAGTATGGATCGTAGAACTTTTTTTAAAAAAGGTTTAGGTGCATCTGTCGTTGTTGGTGCAGCACTTGCCGGTAAATACGAAAATCTTTTCGCTTCTCCGTATACGGCTAATGATCTTCCGTTTGACTTGGTTGCAGTTAAAGGTGGCGAACCGGATGTCATGCTGAAAAAGGGGATGGAAGCTTTTGGCGGAATTGGAAAGTTTGTGAAAAAAGGGCAGAAAGTTGTCGTCAAGCCGAATATTGGCTGGGATGTCACTCCGGAGCGTGGCGGAAATACCAATCCAAAATTGGTGGCAGAAATTATTCGTCAATGCCGCACTGCAGGTGCAAGTGAAGTCTATGTGTTTGACCACACGTGCGATAATTGGCAGCGGTGCTATAAGAACAGCGGTATTGAATCGGCAGTCAAAGAGGCGGGTGGGAAAATTGCACCCGCGCATATGGAAGGATATTACCACGATATATCGATCCCCAAGGGCAAGAGTATTACAAGTGCCAAAGAGCACGAACTTCTCCTTAGTTCAGATGTTTTTATCAATGTCCCGATATTGAAAAATCATGGGGGAGCACGATTGACCATCACGATGAAAAATATGATGGGAAATGTGTGGGATAGAGGAACATGGCATCGGAATGATCTGCATCAATGCATCGCAGATTATGCCACCTATCGGAAGCCGACATTGAATATTGTTGATGCCTATTATGTCATGAAGCAAAACGGTCCTCGCGGTGTTTCTGTGGAAGATGTTGTGACGATGAAATCGCTTCTCATTTCTACGGATATGGTCGCGATCGACACTGCCTCTGCGAAACTTTTTGGCATAGATCCGGCTGATGTGCGATATATCCAGATAGCTGCAGATCAAAAAGTCGGTAGAATGGATTTAGAAAATCTTCGCATCAAGCGGTTGAATGTATAAGGTGACCGCTTGCAGTGGTTAAAACGAATTCGCATTATTGTTGCGATAATATTTTTTCTTGCATTAACCCTTCTCTTTCTTGACCTCGGCAATGTAATTCCTATTGGTATACATACATTCTTCGTATCGACACAGCTCGTACCGTCGTTCATGCGAACATTGGTCGTCTTGAGCAGTGCATCGTTTGGACTCTTCTTTGTTTTGGTCATAACCGTTCTCTTTGGCAGAGTCTATTGTTCTACTCTCTGTCCGCTTGGGATTTTACAGGATATTGTCATTCGTATTGCGAAGCGGATGAAGAGACGCCGCCGGTTTACATATAAAGAACAGCATTATATTCTGCACTACTCCTTATTTGTTCTTACGGGAATTCTTGCGTTCTCTGGAAGTGTGATTCTGCTGAATGTATTTGAACCGTTTAGCAATTATGGCCGTATCCTTTCTAACCTGATGAGTCCTTTTGTTGTGTTAGCTAATAATGTGTTCGGATATATTCTTGGACTCTTCGGTTTTATGTTTCTCTTTCAAATTCCAATTCTTCACGTCAACCTTGTTTCCGTGCTCGCTTCTCTCAGTATTTTAGCGTTGGTGACTTATCTATCGTACAATCACGGTAGGTTGTTTTGTAATTTACTTTGTCCGGTTGGAGCCTTTCTGGGGCTAGTCTCAAGGTTCTCATTTTTCAAAATTGTAATTGACAAGAATAATTGTAAAGAATGCGGACTATGTGAACGAGTCTGCAAGGCAAACTGCATCAAAAGCAGTTCAATGGAAATTGAATTCGCTGCATGCATAGGTTGTTTCAATTGCCTTGCCGCTTGTCCGACTGTGGGGATGAGTTATAAAGGAAGATGGACAAAATTATCAGACATATCCAAAGAAACAGATGGTGGAAGGCGAAACGTATTAAAGATTTCAGTTTTACCTGCACTTGGTTTGCTGATGCCTGATATTGGATTTAAGAGCGTAGGAGAAAAAAGTCAAAATGGATTTAACGAAAATCGTAAACATCCGATTTCGCCGCCCGGATCGTTGGGCGTGGAGAGATTTTCCACTCTTTGCACGGCTTGTCATCTGTGCATCAGTTCGTGTCCAACTCAAGTTTTGCTCCCGTCCTTCCTTGAATATGGAATTGCAGGTGTTTTTCAGCCGAAAATGAATTATGATGCCAGCTACTGCAACTTCGATTGTGTTCTTTGCAGCCAGGTATGTCCGACCGGCGCAATTCTGCCGCTTGATATATCTTCAAAAAAAGAAGTACAGATCGGAAAAGCGCAGTTTATAAAAGATGATTGTATCGTTGTTTCAAAGAAAAAAGATTGCGGAGCATGCTCGGAACATTGTCCGACCAAAGCCGTAAAAATGGTTCCGTATGAGAAAAAGCTTATGGTCCCAGAAGTCGATAACGAAATCTGCGTTGGATGCGGAGCCTGTGAGCATGCCTGTCCTGTTCAACCGAGCAAAGCTATCTATGTGAGTGCCAATCAAATCCATCAGAAGGCGAAGAAGCCGCAGTCCAAAAAGGCAGAATCATCCTTCGATAGCTCGCAAGAATTTCCTTTCTAATGCGAGAAACTATTTCCACCACTGAAATGTTTATGCTTTCGATGTAAAGAAAATACATATCAGAGGACTATCAGCAGTGGTAACAACTATGGTTGTTCTTCTGGCATTTGTAGTGAATGGTCAACGACTTTTTAAAATAAATTATTATTGACATAAGAAGTGTAGCACTTGGTGATGGTTCCAATGAACAGTGAAAAATCGGAAAGAAATCTGGTTCAATTCTATGATTCGCTTGCGAATGAATACGACGAATTGACGGGATTCGCAGAGCGATTCGATAAAGAGCATTCGGCCTTTCAGATGCTCGTTCAAAAATACGATTTGAAGATCGTCCTTGATGCGGGATGCGGCACGGGATTCCATTCAATACTGCTTGCTCAACTCGGACTGCACGTGACAGCCGCGGATATTTCGGAGCAAATGCTCCGGCAAGCAAAACAAAATGCAGAACACATGAGCGTTCAGGTTGAAACAATTCAAACATCTTTTCAGGGTATGAATGAGTCTGTACATAATAAATTCGATGCGGTCTTCTGTCTTGGCAATACACTCCCGCACGTATTAACAGAGGAAGAACTATTTCAGTCATTCAAAAGTTTTCGTAAAATATTGAATTCCGATGGACGAGTATTCCTGCAGTTGCTGAATTACGATCGTATCCTTAATTTCCGAGAACGAATTCTCAACGTCAAAGAAGTGAATGATAAAATATTTGTTCGGTTTTATGATTACGAAGGAGAAACCATACTCTTTAATATCTTGACAATAGAAAAAAAAAGAGACAAGTTGAAACACTCCCTAAATTCTGTTCGGCTTACGCCTTGGCGGTCATCGGATATCGTTCGCACCTTAAAAGATGGCGGATTTCATAACGCTGAACTATTTGGTACGATGTCGCTGAATACTTATGATGAATATTCATCGAAGGACTTGGTTGTCATCGCACAATTGTAGAGATCGGCTGTAAAGATAATGATCCCAAAAGAGAATCAACATGTAAAATATACAAGAATACGTCATGAAAAAACATTTGCAAGTGGTCAAGGATTTTTGGTGATACGATCTTCGCGCTTGGTTCTATTGCCCTGGTGCTATTTGTTTTTGGATTAGTAACGGGACATTCTTTGAAGAAAGCGAAATAGAGATAGATTATAGGAAAGGAATTTGGGATTGGAAAGCATGATTGACAAACAGAAATGAGGCACATGTGAAACCAACAGAAATACTCATGCATGAGCATACAATCGTTCTTAAGATGCTTGAAGGCGCCGAACGAGTAGCACAAACCATTGAAACAACGCATGAAGTAAATGTGGAGAAGATTGGGAAGATTATTGATTTTTCCCGCAACTTTACGGATGGTTGTCATCATGCGAAAGAGGAGAAACACTTCTTTCCGCGGCTGCAGGAACGAGGAATGTCAAAGGAACAAGGGCCGATTGCAGTTATGCTTCACGAGCACCGCATCGGACGAGAACTCATTCGCAGCTTGGAACAAGCACTTTACGATCATAAATTAGGAAAAATAGATGCAGCCGGAAGAATCACGCAGTTCATACGCCAATACATTGAACTTCTCCGCGCTCATATTGCGAAGGAAAATAATGTTCTCTTTCCGATGAGTGGCAGATACCTGACAACGGAAGATCAAAGCTCTCTGGAAAGAGCATTTAACGAGTTAGAAGAACGGGAAACGGGCAAAGGAGAACACGAAAGATTTCACCGCATAGCGAACGAACTATGACAAAAACATACTAAGAAAAAGGGGAAAAGAGGGGATTCTTCTGCCTTGGCACATTTCAGGTGAATAAAAAGAGACCGGAGAAGAGAAAAACCTTGACATAGAAGAATCCGAAGTATATTTTTAGAAAGAAACTATCTTAGTTGTTCTTCAAATGTAAGAGGTTTATTTCACAGATCGGGGCTGTCTCAAAGCTTTAACCTTCCACTATTTGATATACCGATAAGAAGAAAACGACAAAACTGCTCAATGCGGAAGAAGAAACAAAGAAAGAATGGGGTCTTGAAAACACGCAATACAGTCCTTGTTGTTGAAGACGATGATAGTTTGCGGGAACTTCTGAAAACGATGCTTGAAGCACATGGTTTTAAAGTGCTCACAGCGACTGATGGTTTAGATGCCGTAGAAGTATTCACAAAGAACAAAGAGAATATTGGAGTCGTCCTTTCCGATCTCGGTTTGCCTTACCTTGGCGGTTGGGATGCATTTCTCAGAATGAAGAAAATTAATCCAGAATTGAAGGGAATTCTTGCAAGCGGGTATTTTCACCCGAGCGTGAAAGAAGAGATTATTAAATCTGGTGCAGAGAATTTTATCCAGAAACCGTACAATACTCCGGAAATTGTCGCAATGCTTCACAGAATGCTTGAAGAGGAAGAATAGATTATTTCTTTTTATAAAAACAGACCGACACTATCTTTTTAAAATAGAACCAATCGGAAAAAACCGCAGAAGAGGATGGTCAGTAACCTGTCATGTGTTGATACGTGACTCGTCCAAAGAATAGAATTTCCACTGAATTGAGCAAACCGATGGCATATTCATTAAATTCTTCATCCACGTTATGCCACTCGAGTTCTCTGTCTGGCTTTTCAAAGAAACCGTCAAGTGTTACCATTCAAAAGATTCCAGGAATTAATCGCTTGGTCAATGCACAGTAGTTGACATACTCTTCACCGAAATTATCAAGAAGAGCTTTTTCCTCAACGCGGATCCTGTAGAGAAAAGCTGCGCATATAGGGATAAAAATGATAAGTATGCTGAGATAATCAGAGAAAAATAGCCCAAGCCCAAAGAATGAAAGCAAACTGCCTGCGTATGCCGGATGACGGACAAAGCGATAAATTCCTTTCATGACCAATTGATGATTTCTTGTGATCGATATGTCTACCGTGAATTGATGTTTTAGAGAAATAATGGCTGACCAGCGGATAAGCAGACCACAAACGATGAGAACCAGACCGGCAAACGGAAATATAAGAGAACCGTTTCCAAAATATCCAATTCGCAGAAAGCTGAGAAGGATGCCAATATTTACAGAGAGAGCAATGGTTATCCATAAGAGACGGAGTGAGGATTTATCAAACCGCCTATCCGTTGATTGAGAGCGTCTCGTTCGAGCTAAAATAATCTCCGATCCAATCCAAAGGACAGAAACCGTCATAATGATGTTGCCCAAATTCATCTGCGTGTTTCCCTGTGCTTGCCGGAGGCATTTCGGCTAACGTTTCGCATAGCCGGATGCCTGAGGAATGTCGTCCCGTTTCGCATGGACGTCTAATTTTCCTTTCTCTGCGCATGGAGCAATGTGTCAACGAGCGAAATGTCTGACTTCAATACAATTAATTCGTAATTCATTTTTATGCGTGTTAGGCGACGCTTCCAGTCTTTCATATATTTCCTCTTCAAAATTTCACCTTCTTGTAGAAAACCGTCTTCGTCATTTCTGCTGCGATAATGTAAAACAATACAATGATCCCGATAAACAGAAGGAATGAAAATGGCAGCGGGCTGAATCCAAAAATCTTAGCAAATGGGGTAAAGGGTACAATCACCGTTACGACAACAATTGACAGAGTTGCCATTAAGAGATATTTCCCCGGCCGACTCTTGAAGGAAGGTCTTCGACTTCGAATTACGAGCACAATCAATGACGCTGAGACAACAGATTCCAGAAACCAACCGGTTCTGAATTGAACCCGAGTAGCATGAAGGACGAGCAGAAGTACGCCAAAAGTGAGAAAATCAAACACCGAACTCACAATGCCAAATGTAATCATAAACTTGCGGATTGCCTTAATGTCCCATCGCCGCGGATAGTCAATCATTTCTTTATCCACACTGTCGGTTGCAATAGTCATCTCCGGGAAATCCGTCATGAGATTCGTAAGCAGAATCTGCTTGGGCAGTAATGGGAGAAACGGCAGAATGAGGGATACTCCAGCCATGCTGAACATGTTTCCGAAATTTGCGCTGGTTGCCATGAACACATACTTGAGTGTGTTGGCAAAGGTCGCCCGCCCTTCACGCACACCCTGCACCAAAACACCCAGGTCCTTTTCAAGTAAGACGATATCCGCCGCATCCTTGGCAACATCCGCCGCACCATCGACGGAAATGCCGACGTCGGCAGCATGAAGCGCCGAGGCATCATTGATGCCGTCGCCCATGTACCCGACGACATTTCCAGCTTTTCTGAGAGCGAGGATGATGCGCTCTTTTTGATTGGGTTCTATTTCAGCGAAGACATCCGCATCTACTACACGATGGAGCAATGCGGCATCACTCAATTGACGGAGATTCTGACCCGTGAGGATTTTTGTATCCGACAATCCCATCTGTTGACTGATGTTGGCAGCGGCGAGGTGATTGTCGCCCGTGATGATCTTGAGCGCAACGCCGAGGTTCTTGAGGCTGGTAATCGTCTCGACGATATTGGGCTTGGGGGGATCGAAAAGAACAAGGAATCCTGAAAACGTCATGCTCGTTTCGTGATCTTTACTGATGCGTGACTCTGATCCCATATTCTTGTAAGCAATACCTAACGTACGAAAACCTTTCCTGCTGAATTCCTCAAAGTGCTGCTCGATTCGGTCCCGCACCGTGTTAATATCGACGATGGTTCCATCTCCAGTTTCCGCCGATGTGCAGACATCGAGCACATTCAGCATCGCGCCTTTGGTCACCATCAGATGCGTATCATCATGTGAAACCAGGATACTCAATCGCTTACGAAGAAAATCATACGGGATTTCGTCCTGCTTCTCGTAACCGGACAGATCAAACTGTCGATGGGTGCGGATGGCTTCATCGATCGGGTTCGTAAACCCTGTTTCATAAAATGCATTGAGATAAGCATGAAGAAGAACTTTATCGCTTGGAGCGCCTTCCACATTACTAGCGCATTGTACGTGCACAATTCCTTCGGTTAGAGTACCTGTTTTATCTGAACAGATCACATTCATACTGCCGAAGTTTTCAATGGAAGCGAGCCGCTTGACGATGACCTTCTTTTCCGCCATCCGTTTAGCGCCATGGGAAAGGTTGATGCTGATAATTGCCGGCAGCAGCTGCGGCGTTAGTCCAACAGCGAGCGCGAGCGAGAAAAGAAATGAGTCCAGAACTGGACGCGCCAAATAAACGTTGATAGCAAAAATGGCAACCACCAGGACCAGCGTGACTTCCATGAGAAAATAGCCGAATCGCCGGATGCCATGTTCAAAATCCGTTTCCTGAGGCCTGAGTTTTAGCCGTTCGGAGACTTTGCCGAACTCGGTTTCTTTGCCGGTGCGTACAATGAGTGCCGTTGCGCTGCCGCTCACCACATGGGTTCCCATCCAAAGCGCGTTTGTCCGCTGACCCAGCAGCGTCTCTGCCGGCAACAGTGCCGCCACTTTTTCCATCGGAAAAGTTTCACCCGTGAGCATGGCTTCATCTACGAAAAGATCTTTAGATTCTTGAACCAGCCCGTCACCGGGAACAATATCGCCGGCGTTCAGGATGACGATATCACCCGGCACAATCTCTTCGACTGGAATTTCTTTGGAGCTTCCATCACGCAGCACCGCCGCTTTAATTTGTACGATGGAAAGCAATTTCGCGACGGCGTTCGATGCACCGCGCTCCTGCCAAAACCCGAGCAAGCCGCTGACGAGGACGATGGAAAGAATAATAATGGCATCGACCGGATCATGGAGAAAAAATGATAACCCTGTCGCAAAGAAAAGGATGAGGATGATCGGACTTTTGAATTGGTTGAGCAGGAGTGTCCATACATCCGACCGCTTTGGGGGCTTGAGGAGATTAGCGCCATAACGTGCAAGCCGCTGTTTGGCTTCATCGCCCGTCAATCCTTCTTTTACCGTTTCAAGTTTTTGGAGCATCTCGGTTACAGAGACGCTCCAAAAAGCCAGAGGGAGTTGGTTCATTCTACTATTCCTTTTTTAAAAATGCCGCTTAACGTAGCGCGGCTATATACCATGCGCCTGCATCCGAAAGCCGCATTGCGTATGAGCCGTTGTGAGCGGCAGGCATTTGTCTCTTGAGATTGTGTCAGTCTATTGTTCATCAGCCTTTTTATAAATTATTTTACCCCACTTTATTTTATCCCATATTCTCTCGTGAAAAAAATAACCAACCGTAGTGTAGATATTGCTCACAATCATAAAACCCAATGCTACCTTTATTTGTCCTGTAAATAGATAAATTGCGGTGAAGTCGAGAATTAAAATAGCCGCTCTGTAACTCATGGTCTTTACAATAGACCTGCGAAGTGTTTCTTCTGCATGATGTGTAGTAGGAAGAAATTTTTCTATCATAGTATCTGTTTATTTATATTGTGTCGTTCTTCTCGATTGGTACAGAATATGCTGCGAGTGATGCACATGGCATACGAGCCGTCATTCGGCACAGCGTATTCTTAATATATCATTGGTATTAATCTTTTTGTCCGATTTTTATAATTCAAATAATTTTCTCCTAACTGCTCAATCATAAATCTTTCTTCTATTTTTATTCGGTAATTGTATCCAAGAGCAATCGGAATTATCATGAATACAATTGATAACCAATTCGACAATGAAGTCGAAATCCCGATAAAAACAATTAATTGTCCTAAATATCCTGGATGTCTAATGATTTTATATAATCCTGTTTCAATTAATTTGTGGTTCTCAATCTTAGCCACTGAATACGTAAAGTATTGTTTAAGAGTCAATATTGACTGTATTCTGATAACTAATCCTATCACAATCAATACAACTCCAATTGCAAAAAGAATGTTCCAATGATAAATCCTGCCTATTTTTGTTGAGCCTATTGAAAACGACAAAACATATCCAACCGTAATAAGAATATATAATAACCATAAACTCCCTTTGTCGCCGGAATTCGTAACATTACTTTTTCTTCGTTGTCTGAAGTTCATAAAGAACTCAAAGAATCCGTATAAGTATGAAAACCCTATTATTATTATTAATTTCGTATTCATAGTTGCCCTGTTCTTTTATGTTATGCCTCATTTTCACATAGCCAGCGTGAAAATGATATCCCGCGAAGCGGGATAACTAAAGCGACGCAGACATTTTTCTGCAAACACAAGCGCAAGTTTGTGTCTTTTTATGCATTGTTGTATGCAGTGTGCTAATCTTTTTTATATGATACAGGATTATTTAACATCAAATGTTGTGAATCCTTGAGCTTAAGTATTTCCTTAAGTTTTTGTTGATCCATCGAAGCCCGGGGCCTTGTGGCAAAACCAACAGAGGCACAAAAGAGCGAAATATTTTGTGACACGATTCCTGCATCTTCTGCTGCCCAAACTAATTTTACAGAGTCTTTCCCAAAGGCAAATCTGGAAATATCAGATACTAATAAACAAATGAGCGGGGCCTTTGCAACATTCTCTTGTTTGTCAGCAATTAAATTCCGATAGTCACCATCGACAATGAGTTCAAGTAAATGTTTTTTCGCTTTATAAAGATAAATGCCGGACTTCAGAGATACATAAACATCAATATCTTGAGCGTTTATTGCTGATGGCGCTGTACGCTTCCCAATCTCATGGCGATTGACTCCATCCGCAGCCCATAATAGATCCGATAAATCCTGAAGTTTGATTTTCGTTGTATCAAATTCTTTTGCCGAGGCCCTTAAAGATAACGCCTTCATAACCGGCAAACCTCTTGTTGTATCGGGAGGGTCCAATACAATTGTCTTTGTGCCTTGCGCATACAAAGAACAAGTAAAAGTAATAAACCAAATGAGCATCGTAGCCTTTTTCATTTTTATCCTTTTATTATAATTATTAAAATTATAGTTTAGAATTCTATTAAAATCGAGATCTATATAATTTCATCAATCTCCCGCATAATCTTTTCTGTCTCTGTTAGCGCCACAATCATTTTCTGATAATGTTCGATATCAGCATTGCTCAGAGTTCGATCCTTACGATCCTTCAGCCATTTTTGTGCTGGTTGATAGCCGCCGATATAGAAGTTCCAAGCTAACTCGGGAACATTGCCAAAGTATTGGTCTTTGTTTATATAGACATTTCCTTTATTGTAAGCCAATTTCTCGACGATATCTGAACCTGCGGTAGGATAGGTAGTGATGAACTTATTTACTTTCCGCGATTCAAGAAGGTGGAGCGCTCGCAGCTCAGCGCCAAGCTTGACAAGCTTTTTGAAGCTTTCTTTATCTTTGGGATACGGCACGCGCGGGAAATCAATCTTTAGAAATTCTTTGTATTTATCGCGATATCTTGGGGAATAAAGAGCGGCGTAAATGAAGTCGAAAATATTTTCAGGAGAAACTTTGCCAGTAATATTTTCTATTTCGCCAACAATTTCTTTTTTGAGGTTTGGTATTTTTGATCCATCCTGAATATAGAGATAGAGAGGGAAAAAGCGAGAATTATCAAAAGGAGAAATAGCGTCTTTGTCTAAGATTATATTGGAAGTAAAAACATTATTCACATTTCCTCTTCTTGAGTTACGAATTGTAATTAGAGAGAGGTTCGGACTTAGCATACTTTTCATTAGAGGAGATCGCGGATATGCCATAAAACCTTTTGTTTTACCAGAATAATATGTAAATCGTTGATCAAAGGGGTGATACATCACTTGCACAATTTGACCATGGTTTGCTTGAATATCTTCTTGAGCCCAACTTGTAGCCCAATCTCTTCCATCGTTAGCAATGTTATATTTGGATCGCAATTCCATGATATTAAGAGTTGAAAAATCATTCAATACTTTAACCAATTCATCATGACTAAAATTATAAACCAGACCATCTCGTTTTGTCTGTATCCCAGAATTATACTCTCCAAATATTTCATCGACCTTAAATCCTTTTTCATATTCTGAATCCAACCTAAAATCTTTTGGTACAAAGAAATAAGATGGTTGAGAGTAATTGAGCTTCTTCCATTTTACATTTTGCATGTCACTCTCAGAAAGAGTTTTGAATTTTCTTTCCCTTTCTCCATAAATCTCGGCATGGTAAACAGCACCAAGCTCTTTTTTCTCACCTATTCTACGGATAAAAATAGAGATAACAACGCCTTGTTGAATATCAAAAACATTCACATCTTTGCCGCCATCCGGCGCTTTTTCTTTCTTCTTTGAATTGCCATGGAGATCAAGAATATAAATGTCGTCAAATGTTTCGAGCAAATGTTTTCTCATCTGGCGATGGGTAATGCCATCTATGAATGAATTATTGGTTATCATCGCCACGATGCCACTCTTGTTTTTCTCTATAAAATGTTCGGCGAAACGAATGAATTTGATGTAATCATCGTCAAGGTTAATTTTTCGTTCATTGAGATTTTTCTTATAGTCTTTGATGAGATTCAGTATCCACTCGCCTTTGTTTGAAGAGCTAACGCTATAAGGCGGATTGCCAATAACAACCATAATTGGTGTTTCGTTTTTAATAACCGCCGCTTCTTTAGACTCTTCGGCTATACTTTCTGCAAAGCCAAAACCAGGGAATAAGTCTTCCTTGGTTACGCTCTCTTCAAGCGAGTTTGTAAGATAGATACCAAGGCGGCGATGAAAATTCCAAAAACCCGTTTCTTTAAACGCCATGCTCAACTTCAGATGGGCTATTGTATATGGCGCCATCATAAGCTCAAAACCGTGTAAGCGCGGTAGCAAATCGTGATGCACATATGTTGGCCAGCGACCCTTCTGGCCGCCCTTGAGCAACCGTTCGTAGATGATTCGAATAACAGCACTGATGAATGTGCCTGTACCAACAGCCGGATCAAGAACCTGGACACGGTGAACACCTGTGCTTGTCTTGGACGTGTCGGCTAAACCAGATGCAAGGTTGAAATCTTTTTCAAGGAGATAATCAACGGAACGCACAATGAAACGCACTACGGGCAAGGGTGTATAAAAAGCGCCAAGTTTCTTGCGGAGTTCCGGGTCATATTCTTTTAAGAAGTCTTCATAAAAATGGATTACAGGATCGGGTCCTTCATGAGTTTTGCCCCATAAATCTTTTTCATAATATTCTTTCATTAATTCCTGAACGTTGGCATGAGAAAAAACTAAACACAATTCATTTACGATATATTCAAGCCGCTTATCAAAATCGGGGCCAACAATGTGATCAAAAAAATGTCTCAAAAGAGGATTTGAAGCAGGTACAAGTTCGCGGGCTTCCTGACGAGTGAAGTTGTCGGGGGTTGTATCGTGATAGCGGGCGACGAAGAGGCCATACACGAGAGTTTGTGCATACATGTCCGCGAAGGAGTCTTTTGAAAGATCATGAACCAGAAGTTTCTTAAAAGTATCATAGATACGAGTTATCTCAACATTTCTTTCTGACTGAGTAGAAAGAAACTGTTTGATGTTATCTCGAATTCTTTGCGCTTTTCCTCCCATTATTTTTGAGAGATGTTCTCCGGATCGTATTGGCTCTTTATGTGATTGAGTGAAATCAATCAATGTTTTAGCAACGTGATCATAGCTTTCGGGAATAGGTGCAATGGTTCTATTCTTGAGATTGTAATTCGCTATTTTTATTGGACTTTCGTAACGTAAACCGTTTCTATAAAAACGAAATTCAACATAATCCGTCAGAACTAAATTTGCATATCCGTAATATCTTGCCATCTGCTCTGACTTCTCGACTTTATCTAAATCCACACCAATATCTTTGGTTTCGATATAGAGAATCGGTACGTTGTGATTAACTACAACAAAATCCGGTTTGTTCCCTTCTTTAGCTCTCGCATCGTGGTCAAATCGCGTTACATTTATCGACTCAAAGATTCCTTTGAGTAAAATCTCGAAGTCAGCGCGATATCCCATTTCACTGGTTTCTTTGTAGGAGAATTTCTTAGAGACAGATTGAATATATTTTTCAAAAATGTTTTTCATGGTTTATTTCATATAACATTTGTAAAAACAGTCTGAGGACTATAAATATTACAGAAATTCGTCCGTTTCAACTTGAAATGCTCGACTTGACTTGCGTTTTTATTTCTTCTCATTGTTATTGATAACAAATAGAAAATTCCACCCATCTTACCGGAATTGATCTTTCTAAAGAGTTAAAAATAGAACAGATATTCTTGTGATTCCCTGAAGAGTTGTGGAATAATACCCCAAAATCAACAAGAAAGGGAACTACTGGAGTAAAGGGTAGTATTTTTTGGTTTGAGAATCAAGATATACGTAGGGGCGAAGTGCCTTCGCCCATTGACCTATGAATAGAGACTAAATTGGGATTCAATATGTTGAATCTGTACGATTTCAAAAAGTGTGCTACAGTGTTGCCTCTTTGAGGCGGCGAGAGATATCCTTGAGTGACGTCCAGCTTTCCATTAACTCGGGAAGGTATTCTGAAGATGTGATAAATGTCCAGATATATGCTACAATCGAATAGATACTCCCGGTTGTAAAATCGTCGAGGTCGATCGATATGTACAGAACAACGAGGAAGATGCCCAGCAGCATGACTCGCATAACGCCAAAATTGAGCGCTCCCCAATTTGCAATTTTCTGTTTCAAGTTTGCAGATTTCTTATAATATGCACGAACCTCTTCCGGTTTCTGTTTAGAAAAGATATCATACGTGTCTTCATAGGTATCGTGCACATCCTTTTGAATTGCACCGACTCTTTTAATATAGATTCGATTAATGAGCAGAAGCGGGAAAACGATGGTGAGACATGTGAGAGAAAGCCG
Organism: Bacteroidota bacterium; assembly: GCA_050013655.1. Classification (GTDB taxonomy): domain Bacteria; phylum Bacteroidota; class Ignavibacteria; order UBA10030; family UBA10030; genus Fen-1298. Next base: position 90,432 of record JBEKEV010000002.1, read on the forward strand.
CCAGTCAAATATTGCGAGTGCTATCACTGTTCCGCCAATTTGAATTATCTGTTCGATGATCTCTGGAATACGATATTGAAAAAATGTGGTATATTGTTCGGACAACTGCGCAAGTGCAGCGGTTTTTGAAGGACGGAATTTCTTTTCCACTGCGACTGAAGAGATATCCGTTGCCAGTTGAGTAAACATAGTGAGATAAATTCTTTGATCTACAATCCTGCGAATAACACCGGTTCCGGAATTGATCATAAACACACCGATCCAGATGAAGAGCGGCTGCAAAGTTTCACGAAGATTGATCGTCTGTCCGGAAGCGTGTTCAATTAATGCATCGATCACTTTGCCAAACACAGCCGGCTCGATAATCCATGCAACATGTTCAATAATCACAAGACCGATCGCGACGGATATCCCTTTTCTGAATCGTACCAGGAGTGCGGAGAGCTGTAATGTGTTTCTTGATTTCATCACTTACACTGCCAATTCCTGTAATTCCATTCTTATTATTCATTTTCTGTAAATGACATTACTCGGGTTGTTCTTCTTCGAGCGTCTTGTCTGTAAAATTCATCCGCCTATTTATCCACGCTCCATTTGACTCCGCCACGGCTGGAGATGAAGAGGAAAACAAAGCAGTAGAGAACAGCCAGCTCGCCCTGGTTCAGCGCCGGGAGCAAGAGAGATCCAATCTGGAACTTCCAATGAAACTGGAAATAAGCCACAGCCATCATACCGCTGCAGAGGAAAGCCGCCAGGCGTGTCCGAAATCCCAGCATCACGGAAAGTCCGCCGATGAGTTCTATGATCCCGCCGATCCAAAGTTGAGACCCGATCGGCGGCTGGAGCTGGGAAAACACACCGAGGATTTTTTGGGCACCATGGAAAGAAAACATGAAACCTGCTGCAATACGCAGCAAGGCGTAGGTGTAGTTCGCATATTTTTCAGACTGTTTCATACGTGTCTCCATTGTTCATTATGAGTTTTTCACTGACTTAGCTACCTGGAATAGCGAACGAAATGCAGTGTGAATTGAGCACACCGCTCCGAAACCAATGTTCGATTTTTCACTTCCTGCTTTTTTTCTTCGGCGCTTTTGGCGTAAGTTTCAGCGTTCGAATTTCAAACGGCTTAAACTTGATCGGTAATTTGGATTTCGTAACCTTGTGCGGCTTCTCATCGATTTCAAGGAGATTACATTCAATGATACTTGATGCATCAATACCGAAGTGAAGCGATGTGTCTGTGGACATTCCATGAGCTTCATGCATCCGAATGATAACAGCGTCGCTTTCTTCCGCTTTCTTGACCGAATCGACGATGATGCTGGGTTTCGAGGATTCCATGAGAGATGGAATTCCTTCCACGATAATATTGGGGAACACCAACACGGGATTATTCAGTTCGCGTGCGTGCTGCACTGTACGTCCTTTCATCCAATCGCCGTTGTGAGGATAGAGCGCATAGCAGAACGTATGTTCGCCTTGATCGATCAAGCTCTCATCAGAGCGCGACGGGTCAATCGGGTTCGGATAGTGCGGCGAGCGGAGCAGTGTAAGCCGCAGGGTGTTTCCCTTTGCATCGTATCCATATTTGCAGTCGTTCAAAAGACTGACACCATACTTTGCATCCGACATATCTGCCCACTGCTGCGCGGGCACTTCAAATTTTGCCTTATCTTCTTCCGTACGCGGCTTCGATGATCGCTTGATTGCACCGAATTGAATTTCGTACGTTGCACTGGATGTTTTTAGGTTGAAAGGGAAAGCGACTTTCATCAACGTCTGCTTTTCATGCCACCGGATATGGGTCTGGAAATCAATGCGCGGCGTTTGATGGTAGAAGTGCACATCTTGCGAAAAAGCAGATCCGTTTTCGGTCTTCAATTCAATCCGAATCGTCGCTCGCAATGGACCGTGTTCTATCATTTTTATCTGTTTTACTGTCCATAGTTCGGTTTTATGTTTTTCAAATTCAGCATCGATGTTCCAAGCTTCCCATAGTTTCGGCATGTCACGGAATGTGACGAGGGAATTGGCGCGTTTCCCTTTTTCGAGAAGCTCGCGACGGAGATGTTTTGCGTAAAGTGAGCTGAATGATCCCTTGTTGTCGAGGCGAACTCTGAAATAGGGAGTTTCGATTCCATGAGTTGATGCCTTCCACGGTTCAGATGCATTTGCAGCAGTCGGCTGAGCATGAACAATAATCTGCTTGAATCCGAAAGACGGTATGTCTTTTACGAAACAAAGAAGTTTTTGTCCTTCCTTGGTCCGCTCCACCACTTGATGTTCGACCGGCTGAGCATGAACATCTTCCACCGAAAAATGCTTTTCACGAGATTTCAAAGAGAGTTCAACATACGCACTTCGCTGCCAATTCAGTGAATTGAAGACCGTAAAAGAGAAATCCGTTTTGCCCTTCTTTGCCGGCTGAGAGATTCCTTGTATGCATTGTGCAATGACGGCAGAGCATGTTGTTCGGATGGCTTGATAGTCTTGTTGAGCATCTTTATACGCGTCTGCGATAGCAATCCCGGGAAGGAGATCGTGGAATTGATTGAGAAGAAGCTTCTTCCAAGCATGCTCAAGTTCTGTCCGCGGATAACGCCGTGCGGCAGCATTTTTTCCATACAACAGTGCAAGCGTGGAGAGAAGTTCGGATGTATATAACAGTGTTTCACATTCCCGGTTTTCTTTCTTGATCCACGCCTGAGTCGTGTAGGTGCCCCTGTGTGTTTCAAGGTACAGTTCATTATTCCATGTTGGGTACTCTGCAGACTGCTCTTCCATTTGCTTGAAGAACTCTTGAACCGTGGAAAGCTGTGAAGCAGGCAGTCCGATAATGTTTTTTAAAACGACTGCAAATTCCAGATTCTCCTTTGTCGGCCCGCCGCCGCCATCACCGTACCCGAACGTTTGAAGGATCGGAGATACAGGCGGCTCTCCCACTGCCGGGACTCCGCTTTGCTGGAGAAACTTGGGCGTGATCTGTGCTTCAAGCCCGAGAGGGGAAAAGTGCGTACGAATTTTTGATTTATCGATTCCTTGCCACCAGAACGATGTGTACGGAAATTCCGTTGTATCGTTCCATGAAAGTTTGGACGAATAAAAATTTGTGATCCCGGCCTTCAGGAGAATTTGCGGCAGAGCCCAATTGAATCCGAAGGAATCGGGAAGCCAGAGAGTGTTTGAATCGATGCCGAATTCTTCTTTGAGGAATCGTTTCCCGAATAAAATTTGGCGAACGAGAGATTCACCGTTAGGAATGTTGCAGTCGGCTTCCGTCCACATTGCGCCGAGTGGCTCCCATCTGCCTTCAGTAACGCGTTGTTTGATCTGTTTATAAAGATCAGGATAGTGTGTTTTTGTGAATTCGTACAGCACCGGTTGACTTTGAGAATATTTCAGCTCAGGAAATTCTTCCATTAATCGTAATACTGTTGAAAATGTACGGCCGCATTTTCTCACCGTTTCTTGAAGTGACCACATCCACGCGGTATCGATATGCGAATGTCCGATGAGATGAATAATGCCTGGAAGATTTGTCTTGTGTTCCGTTTCAAGCGTGTTCAGAAGAAAATTATAGGCGCGCCGGATAGCGTTAGGATATTCTTCGCTTCCGGGTCTAAAATATTTCAGGAATATGAGTGTCCGGCGAATCAGATCTCGAATTTCTTTCGAGTCATCTGAACCATGGTCTACATATTTTTCAAGGTCATGGAGAACATTCAACGCGCTGTCTAATCGGCGTGCTGTTGTATCCAGCACTGCGAGTTCCGCGATACCGAAGATGTTATGTTCGTGCTTCCTTCCGCTGTAAGCTTGAACGGCAATAACGAATCGTTCGTTGAGTTTTGATTTTTCACAGATCAGTATCTCGTTGTGATACTGGTTGATGCCATGGAAAGGTTTTCCATTGAGGTAGAGGAGTGCTTCAGGAAAATCAAGAAGCAAGACGAGAGGTTTTCCTGCAAACTTCTCTGTCACTGTGATAGTCTGCCGGAACCAATAGGTTCGATCGTATTTTCCCCAGTGGAAAGGAATGCGAATCGATGTCCACGATTTATCGTTCAAGGGAACTGATGCAGCGTAGGGGACATCGCCCTCTTTCATCTTCCAGTCCGAAAGTATCGTCCGCACAGGATAGATAGAATCTTTGATGAGAGGATGTATTTGTTCAAGCAGATCAATTGCCATAATGAGTCACTCTTAAGATAGCTATGAGAAAACGTGGTGGAAAATATAGATTCTTAACGAAATGAGCAAATGGAAAATGGTAAATAATAAAGATTTTTTTCGGGATAAATACGGCAAAACGCAGTAGTACATGATGTTTTTAGATGAATAGAATTAAAAATCAAGGAAAATGCCAATGAATCAGCGAAAAAGCAGATTATGGAACTCAATCTCGCTGAAGATAGAAATTCTTAGGAATAATGGAGGGATGTAAGATTTTTTTTCCGTTGCATGGGAAGTAGCGCTCGCGGGAATCCTTGTCCGCCTCTGGCGGAGAACCCGTATTTTGGGATTGGAAATTGTAGGAGTGTAGCGCTAACGGGAATCGAACCCGTATTTAAGCCTTGAGAGGGCTCCGTCCTAAACCGTTAGACGATAGCGCCAAGAAAGTGCGCTGCCCCGCTAGGGGTCGAACCTAGACTTTCCTGATCCAGAGTCAGGCGTGTTGCCAGTTACACTACGGGGCAAATTATTACACACTCAATATACAAAACGAACAACTTGCAGGCAATAGAATATTCTGAAGTCTGTCATAACCTCATGAAATATTCTGAAGCAAAACTGTCTTTCGTACATCGAATTGTTAGTAATTTTGTTTGCAGTGTCCCGCGCTGAATCTTACCACTGAAAAGCGAATGCTCCCTACCGTTCAATCACGCACTTCCGATGCGTTCGCAAACAATAGAGAGCAATCTTAAAATCTTTTTTTCCGGAAGTTTCGATTGAATTATTTTGCACCTGTATGATACAAAACTATTTTGCTGAAATCAATTTTTTACGTTGAGCTATCCGAATAGTTGCTGTTTCACACGAACGTGATCTGTAAGTGAATTAGAATCACAACCCATTGAAACCATAACCGAGTCAAGATTTGCGTTGACTTGCTCTTGTGTCATTGATCTAATAACGTCCATCGGTATGAATGAAGCCGTTGTATTCTCATTCGATATGAACTTCTGGAAGTGTTCCGCTGTCTGTGCTATCTCTGGTACGCTCTCCAGCTCACTATTCAGCTCTGCAAGGTTTCCGCTTGAATCAAAGGCAGTAGTTATTGAATCAAGCGATTGAAGGAATTCTTTATTCTGTGGAGAAAGAACTCCAGTGCTTTCTGGTTTTATCGTTTCCCTTGCACCTTCCAAGAGTGCAAAGCCATAGTCTATCCGTCCAAGTGTCAAAGCGTTCTTAATGGAAGAGATAATACTCTCCTGTGAATGAAACCGATTCAAAAAGAGCTGTGCTGTATTGATCTGCATTTCTCCGCTTGTCTTTAGTGCATCACTAATAGAAGAGCTTGCTGGATATTTCAGCTTGCCGATTTTCTGTATTGTTTCATTCTCTGCTTTCAAGAGCTTGTTCTGAATATCAATGATATTAGAAGCGTACTCTTCCCGAAGTTTATCTTTCTTCAACTTCTTTTGTTCCTGTTTCCAGCTCTCCGAGTGTTCCGTATCATTAGAGAAGGACTTTTGAAGCGCTTGCTTCTTTTCGTTGAATGCAGTGATGCTTCTTGTTAGACTATCTCTGACTTGTAATACTGACATGGTAATACCTTTCTGATTAGTGTTAAATGTTATCTTCCATCGCTCGAATTGCTAACTGTCTAAGCTGTTCAATGTGATCTGAAGTTAAACCGCTTTGTGGACGCTCTGGCACTTTTCCGTATCTATACTCTAAGAGCAATCTACAAGCATAGAAACCGCTTGGAGTGTTACATTTCGACATTCGATAGAGTTTCCGTATCAATGCTTTGAAGTCCACAACTTCATCAAGAATGGTTTTGATCTCTTGCGTTGACTTGTTTAGTGTTCCGATTAAACGACCGCCTGTTTTCTTTCCCTTCATTTCTTTGTCTACTTTCATCTAATTTAGAACCGTTTTCTCAACATCTTCATCCATAATATACAGCACCTTCCCGCCTCTGTACTTACCGGGATTGATTCCATGTTCCTTTTCGTATTTCGCTTGTGCTTCTTCAATCGTTTTGCATCCAAAACCATCAACGATAAGCGGAACACTGTGAATACCCGGTCCTTCAAGGTTTTTTATTCTTACTTCAAGACTTGCCAAATTGTACCTTTCTATTTGTTGATTGCTTTCTTTTCCAATGCTTCAACACGGTTTTCCAAATCACTCACTTCTAAAGTTTTTGCTAACATTGAAAGACACATGGTTAATTTATACACATCGTTAATGATGCTCTCCCCGCCCTTCACACCTTTTTTTATGAGGCGGCTCTGTAATTTTGCTACTTCTGCAACGGTATTAAGCTTCCCAACACGGACGCGCTTAATATCAAGTTGTTTTTTTTCGTTCTTTGGAGGTTGTTTCTTGTTCATTTTCATTCACTTCAATGCGTGTTAAGTACTGTTTTTTCATGCCGCTCTACTTTCCACAAAAGAAAATCGTTGCTGCTGTGGTAGATGTTTCCACTCTTTGCCCGTTCGTATTTTGGAAATTTGGCATGGGGTTACTCCGTAAATTATGGCAAGCTTCCTTTGTGTAATAGTTGAATTACGAATCTCTATCACTTGTGTTTCTGTAAGTTTTGCATTCTTTTTATCTTTACCACGAACGGGGTTTGCACGTCCTTTGATTTTCATGTCGTACATATTTTCTCCATGACTGCCCGCGCGTAAATGCTCAGGATTGCAACACGCCCGCCGGTCACACACATGCATGACTTCTTTTCCATCCGGTATCTGTCCGTTGTGAAGTTCATACGAGAACCGATGAACTTTAACATTCCCTTTACGCAACCAGAAACGACCATACCCGCTGTTGTCTTTGTAACCTGTCCACAACCAACAACCGTCTGAAAACTTGTTCACCTTTGAAAAGAATCTATCTATGTCTTGTTGAGTGAAATTCATTGCTTTACTCAAATATATTCCTTCATATTCTTGCTTGCTGCATAAATGCGTTCCACTCTTCCGGTGAACGGTTCACTACAACTCTTCTCGGAGGCGAAACAAGTTGCTTCTCACGTTTTGGAGGCTGGATTAGATTCAAACCATATACACAATTTTTCTTGAGCTTGATATTTTCCAATTTCTCGACTTGCTTTTCTATTCGTTGCATTCTCTTGATCTTCCGTCGTTTTCTCTTTGAGATATTCAGCTCATCTTTCATTTTCATTCCTTTCAAATCGTACATACCAACCCTTATACTTAGCACCGTCCCTGCTTGTGCTTCTAATGCTTTACCTCCCTCTATGGCTGTAGAAGTGGTGTCATCCTTCTGCTATTAACTCAAAGGAAAAAGCATTAGCACGCCAGATGATCCGCAATCTTTTACCAACACCTGCACCACTGGAAAACTTGTTGGCTATACACTTGCTCCATGCCATCTGTCCTCTGAGACGTGCCAAGTACAGAGTGTTATGGGTCACACTTGCTCTGTTTTTTAAGCATGGACATTCATCTTGACGTTGTGAACTCGGTTTCATCGGCTTCCGCAAAGTTGAAACCGTCATGGAAAGACTTTGCCATATTGACTTTATCACTTTAATTAGGTAAACTACTATTGTTCTTTTGACGTTGAACATACGCCTCTTTGCAATCCGTAAACAATCGGAGTAAGAGGCTTTTTTTATGTACCAAAATAAATTGCTCGGAGAGAGCGGTGAAGACTCTCCCCAAGCATGAGCCAAACGAACAAGGCGGATGGAGATGCAAGTTCCTTGAAGCGGTTTGGTTCTTATTTTTCTGTTATTATTCATCTCCATCCTGAGATGTTTATTAAAAAAAATACCGTAAACTGTTACCAGCCTACGGTATTAAAATGCAAATAAGAATAAATATTATCGAGACAACTCGATTTACTTAAGTTAGGTAATTCGATTTACCTATCGCTATTTCTCCAATTTGTATAATTGCGGTTGATATTTTGAAAGTCTTTATCAAATTCTTTTTTATCAATTATACGATATTGTTCATTCGCATCGTGCAGTGACAACTTATAGCTGTAAGAATTCGTAGACTTCTGCTTTTGTTTATAGATTTTATTAGCGTAGGAGAATAGCAAGTATTGATTAGGTTTTCTTTTGTCAAATTTTTTGAGTTGTTCAAGCAATTGAACCTTATCCTTATCGACCAACATTCCATTCTTATACAGCATTTCTGTATATTTTGCTATAATATTAAGTACTGTTACAATACCTCCGCTTTCTAACGTTAGGAAAATACGGTCGATTATTTCATTGGGAATTTGACAAACTCCCTTTTTATTGCTGTAAGTCTTAATTGTTAACTTTGAAAATGATTCTGCCTTTCGGATTGTATAATCAGCCAATTCTTCTGCAATTATCTGCATGACTAATTTGGCATTTTGTTTTTTATGTTTTACGATGTCAAAACTTTTCATTCGTGCCATAGAATTGCCTCATAAAATAAATGCTTCCCTCCGCGTCCAAACTTGTGTAGCAAGTCCACCTCTTTCAAAGGTGACGAAGAGAAGCATCTAATTTCAGAGTTACTTTTATTTTGGACGTTCATAATTATGGCTTGTCTAAGATCTCATCAATAGTCTATCATGTCTATTTGCATTCCCTCTTATGGGTTAGCTTTTTATTCCATCAGTTCTTTCATTTTATTATAAACTCTAAGATTTCGTTTTAAAAAGTCGTAAGGCAAATAATCAATCTTAACTACTCGATTGCTTGATGGATCAAAAAGGATACACTTATTTAGGATAAGTATGCGTTGAGTCTTCTTTTTCAATATATGATTGATCTCTGTCTCTGCTCTTCGAAATACTCTCATTGTTCTTGAAGATGAATCAGTGAGCAAGTAGTCAAAATGTGAGCATTGCATATCTTCATGATATTGAAATGTTTTATAATACAATGTATCAAAAGTGATTTCGGTAGTATCTTCTTTATCGATATATTCTCTTAAGGTATCGAGAATGATTTGTTTTTTATTATCATATCGCCAACAGATATAAACGAGTTGACCTAATGTCTCAATTTTATAATCCATTTGCTCGGATTCTGAATCATAGTTCATGTTCAATTTGTTGAATCCACGAAATATTTCTTTCGGCAATCCAATTAGAGCCTCAACTCGTTTATCTGTCATCCCGACTTTGATTGATTTAAAATCCTGCCCTTTGAGTAATATCGTGCTAAGTGTTGTTAACATAAAGCAGAACACAAGTGTTTTCATTTCTTTTTCATCCTACTTATTCACATCATCAATCAGAGTGTACTTTTCAACTACATCTTTAGTATCGAAAAGTACACTCAACATTTGCTTTTTAATATCCATACTAAATACCAATGATTGTACATGGTTATAATACCACATTGCAGCGACCTTACCATTAGTATCAAGAGTCTGAGACATAGGCGAACCGAACCATTGTATCATCTCGGCTCTTGTTGTTACACCTAATTTAATCTTTTCAAGTTTATCTGACTGAAGTTTAGTCCCAGAACTTGCACATCCGATAAGGATGAACGCGATAGTAAAAGTACAAAATAATATTTTCATAATTCCTCCTATTGAAAACTTACGACTAACATTGTATAAAAGTCCTTTTTTTATTGTATCAAGGATCGGTTTTCAAATCTAAGAGAGTCCAAGGATAATCACCATTCTTAAAAATTAAAGAATCATATTTCATTTTCACAGTATAAAGAGTTCTAATTTTTGCACCTAGTAAATTTTGCGCGTCAACATAAGATGTAACCTCATATCTTGTTTTTTTCTTATTCACCGTGATGCGAGCCTGTGAGATAGGGGCATATTCAGCATTGTAAGGCGCTCTTAATCTTTCATATATGAAAAGTTTTGCAGCGGTATAGGCAAACATATCCTCAATTTCTTTTGCATTTTCGGAAGCGTTGGTTTGAGATGTATGGGAAGGTTCGTTCTTGGGAGGATTGATAATAAGCGTTACCATGATAACAGCGAATATACCTAAGAACCAATAAAGTATTTTTTTGTTTTTTCTTCCGTTCTCTTCTCGCTTTAATTGCTTTCTGGCAATCTCACGCGCCTTCTCTTCGGCATAGATTCGATCACGATCTTGATCTGATAGTTCCATAACTCCTCCTATTGTTATTACGCTACCCCGCTTGACGTTTAAATTTAAGATAATTGCATGACACTTGCTTTCAATGAGGGAGAGACTACTTCCTCAATTCAATGATACCGTAATCTTGTTCACATCATTATGAAGATTTTCTGTAGCTAAGTGTGCATAGTGTTTCTGTGTTATAGCTACCGATGAATGCCCTAACAACTTGGACACTGCATAGATTGAAACCCCATCTATCACTAACCAAGAAGCAAAAGAAGAGCGCAATGAATGCCAATGGAGTCTATCATTCAGTCCGGCTTCTCTCACTGAGCGTTTGAATAGTTGACTGAGCCAATCCTCTGCAATTTGCTTTCCTCTGTGTGTGAAAACATACTCTCCAATACTCTGTGAATGTTTTAATGAAAGCAAATGGAATGCCGTCTCGTTCAATGGTAGAGTACGTTTTTTCCCTTGCTTCGTTTGGAATGTTGGATTGCTTTGAACCGTGAATATATGTCTCTGCAAGTCCACGTCCTGCCAGCGTAGGTTAATCAATTCACCGCGTCTTAATCCTGTTAGCACGGTGAACGCAACGGCTTCTTTAAGCCATGCCTGTTTGATAACATTAAGAAGTTTCTGAAAATCTTCCTTAGTAAAAAACACAGGTGAAGATTCCGGCACGGTAGCGAACGGTTGTTTATTAAAAGGACTGCGTTCAAGGTTTCCCCATCTCACAACCGTATTGAGAAATGCTTTCAGGGTCCGCAATTCGATATTGACAGAGACAGGGGAGACGTGTTCAAGTCTTTCTACTCGGTATGTGTCCCAGTGCCTTGCAGTGATCTTACTGAGCGCAATGTCTCCACAGATACCTTGAAATCGTTTCAAGGATGCCTTGTACATGTCGAAAGTCTTTTTAGGGTAGTTTGCTACTGCGTATTCAAGGAATTGTTCAGCCAGCTTTGAAAACAGAATAGGTTTAGACTTTGCTTTGAGTAGTGTCTGAAATTCCGTGAGGACTTTCAAGGCTTCTCGCTTGGTACTCTTGCCCGTGCTTTTCTGTTTCCGGTTGCCGTCCGAGTCTGTATAGGAAACGTACCAATACCTACTCCGTGAAGGCTTAAAAAGTGTGATTGATGCAAGCATTTGACACTCCTTTGTTTGGAGTTTCGCTTGCAGTAGTTAGATTTTATGCGAAAGTAGAGTAAATTCGGCTAAACTATTCTACTCCAGAGTCAGGCGTGTTGCCAGTTACACTACGGGGCAAATTATTACACACTCAATATACAAAACGAACAACTTGCAGGCAATAGAATATTCTGAAGCGTATTATAACCTCATATATTCTTTTAAGAATGCGCAGCCGGAACATCAAACCGCACTGTCTTATCCCAAATACGTTTTTCTTTCTTGATGAGGTCTTGATACACTGATTTGATGACCACATAGATCCATAATTGACTGTAGGTAAAATACATCAGGATGATGATAGCTAGATTTGTCAGAGAATCTTCTCCATCATAGGAGATAGAAAGAAATAATTCAAAGAGAAAAAGAATCAATGATGTCACCCAGACGAATGTATATGGGCCGGGAAGTGAAATTGCGACAAGCTGGAACAAACTCACAAGGAAGAGGATGTCGGAAAAAACGACGGCAACAAAGAAAATATAATACAGCGAAAGCGTGTACAGCAGATCAAATGCCATGCGCTTACTTTTGAAGTGCGGAATTTCCTTCCAGAATTTTTTAACGACATAATTATTACCGCGTACCCATCGCATCCTCTGTTTAATCCAAGTACCCCACTGCTGCGGTTCCTGTTCATAGGTGATTGCATAAGGAATGTATTTAATTTTGTAGCCTTCTTCATAGATACGAATACTGAGTTCCGAATCTTCCGTCAATGCTTCTTCATCCCAACCGCCGAGTTTCTTGATGATATGGTGCCACATGACGAAGTTTGTTCCAGGCAAGGTGGAAATGCCATGCATCTGCCACCGGCCTGCTTGCAGCATCGATTGGAAGCTCAGCGTTTCGATGTTGATGAAACGAGTCAGGAGTGTGGCGTTCTTATTCACAGTGCGGAACTTACCAATCACAGCCCCGAGCTCTTTGTGGAGTAGCAATTGAGCGACAAGATATCGCAAGGAATCTTTATCAGGAGTGTTGTCCGCGTCGTAAATAGCGATGACATCACCTTTCGCTTGTTTGATGCCGAGATTGAGTGTCCGCGATTTTCCTTTACCGCCTTCGCCTTTCGGTATATCGAATAATTGAATACGCGCATCTTTTATTGCATACCGCTCGATGATGCTCTTTGTTGCATCTTTCGATCCATCATTAATAACGATGATCTGCAGCTTGTCTTTCGGATATTCCAGCTTGAGCATCGACTCGATGGTCGCAGCGATCACTTTTTCCTCGTTATGTGCAGGGATGAGAATCGAACACGTAGGATAATCAATTGAGCGGTTGTCAAGCTCACGTTTCTCCTTCATCGATTGAACGTAGTTGATATAGCCGAAGACCGTGAGAATGAACTGGTATGCGATGGTAAACCAAATGAGAATAACAGCGATGACAAAGAGAAAGCTTAAGTCAACTTCAAGAACGGTCATATGAGATTATGCCTTTCGATATTCCAAAGTACGTCGTACGAATTTCAGGACAAAGTACATAATCAAAAGCAGAGAGATAGCCAGTGCACTGAAGATCGCAATTGCCGTGGTAGACCAGAAACTCGTTATGTTGACACCATACGCGAACTTATCGCCGGTGATAATATTCGCTTTGTGAACTCCATACGGCAGGAAGATGCTGTAGCAATCATTTCCTTTCAACACGGTGAATCCTACAGGAGTACCATCCACTGTCACCGTGGTCGGCATATTGCTCAATGAAATTAACATCCGTGTATCAGACTTGTACTCTACTGTTACATCCCGTAAACCGTAGCTCGCAGATTTGATCGATCCCGTTGAAGACATGATGCGGGTTTGGAGTTCGTATGCAGAAAATGTACTTGCAGTCTGCGGTGCCAAAAGGATGGAATGATTGCCAGCCGGTATCACATACCGGTTATCGCGGAAGGGAGGCAGATGTGTGCCGTCTACAGTTATTTCAGTAATCTCTTTTGGGAGGCGCACCACAAATGAATATGGCGCATCGGTTGTCATTCCAGATTCTGTAAAATGATAATGAACTTTGCTCGCCAATGCATACGAAAACAAACTTAAATCCTGAGGATTAACGCTTGACTCGGAATAAATCGTTAGCCGTGGAGCTCCGAGCGAAGCCGCACGAATAAGATAAAAGCTTTCCGTTCCGGTTTGAATGAGTGTGGGGAATGGAATGATCGCATCCTTGTTCCGGAAGCTGAGGATGTTCAAGTCGATCATGAGTTGAGAGGAATCGACGAGCTGGCTGTACTGCTTTCCCATCTCGATATACCGGCGTGGATCGCTTGACCATTTCGATTGGGGATCTTCGACCTGTAAGGTAAAGCCGAATCGCTTTTGAAGGTCAAGGATGCTGTGCATGTCAATGCCGAATTGTTCACGGAGCTCCGGCGAACCGAAATTGTCCAACGCTGTGACAATGATTTGGAAGCCATGCTTGCTCTTGGCGATTTTATCGAATTCACCGAGAAGAGTTTCATAAACACTTTTTAACTTCTGCACCCGGTAATTGACGATTGCTTCTTTCACAGCCATGTTTGTTTTCCAATAGGACGGAGAAAGTGAATCGAACACCGCTTTCAGGTCAATGCCGTACTTTCTTCTCAAATCTAATTTTGCAGATGGATGCGCAGGAGTAAATTGTTTTGGTTCTTCAAAACCGCGTCCCGACTCGAAATAGAGTTCCGCGAGATCAACACCATCCCAATCATACGATTCAAGAAACGAACGATATTCCTTCGTTACTTCTTGAACACATTGGGTATCGGTAAGGGCAACCGGATATCGCCAAGCCGGTTTGGCATCGTCGCCGAAGATATTCTTTTCGCGCCAAGCGGGATGATTGTTCCAGAACATTTGACTCACCTGAGGCGGCTCCAACCATGCGTACACAAGAATACCATTGGCATGAGCTAAACGGATTAAGCGCGCATAATCGTACGTATATTTTGGATATTCATGCCAGCCAGAGACATGAATAATGCGGATCCCGTTTGCCACCCACGAACGGATGAGATTCTCGACGCTGTACAAATGCCGAAATCCGGGATCGAAGAATACTTCAAGTTGTTCGCGCCGTACAATAGGACGCAATTGAAAATACCGGCGAATATACTCAACGAAGTACGGATAATTTGAATATCCTTGCTGGGAATGCGAGTCGAATCGCGAGTTGATATAGAGAATTTTTCCCTTGCCATAGCCTTTGCCAATAACCATCGGAGATTCGGTCGCTTCATCGGCGCAGAAAATTTTGTCGAGATTGTCGGTATCGAATTTGTTCACGAGTTCGGCATAACGCCAAACTATTTCTTCTTCAGGAAACATTTTATCGCGGACATGACGGACTCTGATACGCGTGCTCGCGTACTGAATTCCAAATTCTTCAGCAAGGTCGGTTTTGGAATCAAGAATGATATTGCCGCCGGAAGCGACGTATTGTGTAATAGTGGTAATGTCTTGATCCGTGAGTGAATCTGCAATTGCCGCAGGAACAATGAGAAGGTTGTATTTCGATGGAACAATCGGTTGTCCGAGAAATACCGTATCCACTGCGATACTAACGCTTCGCAATGCAGAGGCAAATGACGCCTGATCATTGAAAAATGCACCGCGAGCAAAATGGTTCCACAAAAGCATAACGTGCGCTGCATTCCAGTCGTCTTCCTTTACAAAAATATTGTCATACAATCGTTCTACTTGAGAAACGGTTTTTTCGACGAATGTCTGTTCGCGTTCTCGGAATTCCCCCGGTTCGGCTTTGTAGAATTCATCCGGCTCCAGTGTTATGTGTTTTGTAACAGTGCCAAGGAGCCGCTTTTCGGAAATCGATCGATCCCTCAATTCTCCGGATTTGTCGAAATATGCTTCAGATAAATATTGATCTTTGAGTGTAATAGAGTAGTCCTGTGTGCCGGAGAGGATAACGTGGTCTTTTGTTTTGACCCAGTTTGTCTCTTCCCGCATATCGAGAAACGTGTAACCAAGTTTTTCCAGTCCATCGGCAAGCTGTTTCAGTAAATCAAGATCGAGAAAAGAATGGAAGAATGCGGTCGCAATTCCGTCTCGAATATACAATTGAGATTTAGCGTTTTTCAGCAGGTCTTCGACGGACGCACGGCTTGCCGCTTTGTCCGGATTCAATGGGACATAGCCGAGGTTCTCAGGATAAATCGTCTGCCCAAAAAGATCTTTCTTGATAATGTAAGGGAAGAACTGGCTGAAGTCGGCATCTTCAATAGAAAGCCGCTGTTCGCATGCTGTGCTAAAATACTTTGCAATTGTTTTATACAAAGTGAACGAAGCTGTGTAATGCGGTGTTTCCCAGACGAGCGGGTAGAGGTCATTCTTCATAAATTCCTGAATACCCATTTCAATTTTGTGGGCATCGGTTTCTTCCGTTTCACCTTTAATAGTTCCGCCTGTGTTATCATCCCAGAATTCATAATCGGATGCTGTTACACCTTTGTACTGATGTGTTATCCCGTGCATCACAATGGTGCCGCCATTGTGCACCATATATTGTAATGCATCCACAAGATCCGGTTTGTCGGAGAGGCTCAAACGAGTTCCTTCACCGGGATCGACGAAGAACGGAATCACTCCGACCATAAATGGAATGCCGCGGCTGGAAAGGATGTCTGCTATTTCGCGGAGATTGTCCGGATTATCGTAGACGGAGACGTCTTCGATACGGATCATCGCACGGTGTGATATCTCATGATCTTCGTGGAGAATGTCATGAAGATAATCTGCAAAGTAATTGTAATGATCACCGGGGACTGCATACGCAAAAGGAGAAGCCGCAAAATAGATGAGATTTTTTGTTGAAATTGCATACGGAGATTCTCTTTGTTTGGTCGTAGAATATGCCTTTCCGAGGACTTTTACTTTGCCGGCATTTGTGATACGAATGATATCGAGATGGGATTCGGTTTTGGTAAATGTAGCGCCGTTTGCAAAAACCTGATCGAACTTCGTGACAGAATCGATGTGGGAAACGGTGAAACCGAACTTCTTCTGCATATCATACCGCTGACAAAATTCCACCATTCCCGTGTTGAGCCAAATAACAGGTTTGTCGGTATTATATACATCTAAAAGAAATTTGGTGGGGACTGCATTGCGGACTTCGTAGCCGATGTAAAATATGTAATCATAATTCTGAAGTTCACCGAATTTGTAGTCCTGTACACCTATAAGGGTTGTTGAAGTATTGAAATGCCCAAGAAGCGCGGCGAGTTGACGCCCGTCTCCAACGGCGTAATTTTTCAAACTGGACGATCCTTCAACAACGATGAGAACTTTCTTAAGAGGGTAAGATTCTCCGGAAAGAGAAAGAGCCCTTTGAAATATACAACAGGTGAAGATGATAAAAAGAATCCGGACAGTCTGTTTCATGAAATCTTTGCTCAAAATCATTAATGCTGCTTAGAAAAAAAGCCCGTAAAGGATGGAAGTGTTACAAACCATTGCGGGCTAATTTGGAATTCATACTTTCTTTCAAGAATAATTTAGCAAATTATTGGAGTGAAATCAAGAATACATTTATGAATTGCATGAAATTAGAGGGCTTTAAGCTTTCCGGCGGTACTGACATTACACGATTTATCGTGTATCCACAGAAAGGCAGATCAATCGTGCAAGCGAAGAAGATGTTGCTGATAAAGAAATTCCAGCGATGGAGGAGCGGATGCCATTCTGTCCCATGGTATGATGTAATAAATAAGCCTTGTTTCGTCCCGATACTTGTCGACTATCGTTTTGCGAAAACCGGGATGAGATCGGGCTTCATGTTATGATAGAGAATGCGGCTATTCGCTTTCTATGAGGAGGTTATTGTTTTTCCTGTGAAAAGTTTGTAGTATGGAGCCGTTATAACAATCTTTCCATAATCGAGTTCATGGCACAATGCCGTATAAAGTTCTCGTAGCTGATGACGATGAAGGCCAGCGCAAGTCTCATGGCTTTGCCCTCGAAGTCGCCACGGCTATTATCGAAGATGAAATTGCAATTACGGAGACAGCAACGAGCGTCGATACGTGGGCGAAGATTAAATCCGAGGTGTTCAATCTGATCATTCTCGATAATGATTTTAAAGACAACAATCTGAAAGGACATCTTCCGGGCATTGCCCTTTTACAGTTGGCAAAGAAAGAAAGCCCGAATCGCAGTACACCGACTTTCTTTTGCAGCGCGGATGCCTATGATACTCTCAAAGCGATGGTCGAGAAACATGGCGGAATATATCTCCCCAAGGTTGGGTACGATATTGAAAAGGTAGCCCAGCTCTTTGCTGATCAGATGAAGAAGAAGTAAACATACACGGTACAATGTCGAATGGAAAGGTCACCGAACGTGACCTTTTCTTGTTTTCGAGAGTAAGATGAGTTCGACCGAAATACAATCCCAGAATTTCCGCTACCACACCATCGAAGGTGCGCTCTATATCAGCACTGGTGCATTAATATCCACACAGACGATAATGCCGGCACTGATCAAGCACTTGGGCGGAGGCGATGTGCTCATCGGCACCTGGCCCGTTGTAATGTATCTGGCATACTTTCTACCCCAGGTGATCTCCGCAAATAAATCCGGCGCAACTCAATACCGCAAACCGTTTGTTATAAAACTTGGGTTCATTCAGCGTCTGCATATTCTTGTACTGGCATGTGTCATTGCACTATGGGGAAAATCTGCACCGACGCTTGCGCTCATTTTCTTGTTCCTTCTCTTTATCTCTAATCAGATGACATCAGGTTCCGTATCCCCGGTTTGGATGGACTTCCTTGCAAAGACAACTTCGCCTGAAAGCAGAGGGAAACTTGTAGGATGGAGGGCTTCTCTTGGAGCAGCGCTCGGTTTAGTGGACGGATTTATTTTAACAGTACTTCTGACAATGATATCTTTCCCGTATAATTATGCGGCAGTAATTGGGCTGGCGTTCTTCTGTCAAATAAGTTCTTTGGTGGCACAGCAAAAGATTGTGGAAGAACAGCCTTCAGCAGTTACTGTTCCGGTGCGTCTTTCTGAACTATTTGCACGCATGCGGTTCATTGTTGCGGGCAATCGTCCTTTTAGAATGTTTCTTGTTGCATCTGTACTGCTTACAGGGAGTTTCACTTCCGTTGCATTTTTTACCGTCGCTGCGATGAAGCGATTTGATCTTTCAGAATCGGCGGTGGGGATTTTTACCGTCGTGATGATTATCGGACAAATTCTCAGTGGGGTCGTATTGGGATGGGTAGCGGATACGAAAGGGACGAAGAGAGCATTACTTATTTGTGGAATAAGTTTATTGCTCTCGATTGTCGCTGCAATATTTGCGCAGTCGGTCATCTGGTTCTATTTCGTATTTATCTTCATGGGCATCAATGTTGGCGCTGAAATGTATATGCGATACAATTTTGCAGTGGAATGCGCGCCGGAGGGAGATCGTCCAATGTATGTCGGTATTATGAATGCTTGGTTTGCGCCCGTCTATCTGATTTCACCATTTGCCGGATGGCTGAGTGCGGTCTATGGGTACAATTTCGTCTTTTGGCTGTCGCTCGTCATTGGCAGTACCGGAATTATTCTCTTGGCAAAAATACCGGATCTGCGTGCGGAGAAACTTGCGCTTTCCTCGAAATAACTTTACATTTTCAAGAGTAAAATTTTTTACACAGTAAAGGAGTCTCCTGTGTACGAGAGATGTATCAATGAAGCTGAGTTGATTCTGACCACTCAGAAAGATGCGTTGGCGCCGGTTCACAAAATATGGGAAGAGGTTGTTCGACGAGCAAAAGTAGAGGGGTTTGCAGTTACATCGCTTTCGGATTTTAGTGCAATGCTCGAAGGTGATCGCCGCTTTCTCATTATTCCGGCAAAAATTAAAAATCAGGAAAACCGAGAAGCACCGGCAGATGCTGAGCTTGAAGATTCGGAAATGGAGCATCTTGGTTTCTTCTCTGAAGATCAGGTGAAGCTGCGCACTGCGCGTGTCGTGGAGCGTCCGATCAGTGAAGACGATGAAGAAATCGGAAGCATACGGCGCCGAGCGTTTGTCAGTCATTCTGCAAAAAAAAATACGACAGCTAAAAAAAAGAACGGATCTTCCGCATCTCATAAATCTCCAAAGTCGCTAGCGAAGAAGAAAACTTCTCCTAAGAAATCGAAAGTCGTCAAAAAGACGAAGCCAGCGAAGAGTCGGAAATCGAAACCACACACACGAAGTAAGAAATAGCCTGCATGCCGGACGATCAGACAAGAGTTTGGACTATCCGCGAATTGATGAAGTCTGCGATTGAGCACCTTCAAGGGAAAGGATTCGAGGAAGCCCGTCTCAATGTCGAACTTCTCCTTGCCCATGCATTGGACCTTCAGCGCATTCAACTTTATGTCAACTTCGATAAACCCCTCGCTCCGGAAGAACTCAAACAATTCCGTACACTCTACGAACGTCGGCTGACGCGTGAGCCGGTGCAGTACATTATTGGTTTTGCAAATTTTATGGGATTGCACTTCACTGTTGATCCTCGAGTGCTCATTCCACGTCCTGAAACAGAAACACTCATAGAACAGGTGATGTTAGCATGTCAACGGTATCCCACCGACGAACCAATTCACATTCTTGAAGTAGGAACGGGTAGCGGGAATATCGCTGTCTCCATTGCTAAATATGTTAAACATGCACAGATTACGACGATCGACATTAGTCTCGAAGCGCTTGCTGTGGCGAAACAAAATGCTCGATTGCACTCCGTAGAATCGCAAATAAAATTTTCATGTTCGGATATATTTGATCAATCTGATGAATTATTTCGGACTCAGTACGATTTGCTCGTCAGCAATCCGCCGTATGTGCCGAAAGACGAATGGGAACAGCTTCAAAGGGAGGTGCGGGACTTCGAACCTTCATCAGCCCTGACCGATGGCAATGATGGATTGAAATTCTACCATCACATGGCAGGAATTATTCCATCCATTCTGAAACCGGGCGGCGGAATCGTGTTCGAAGTGGGATTTGGCCAAGCAGAGACTGTCGCCCATGAATTGAAGGATGTAGGATTGGTGAAAGTACAAATTACTAATGATTTGCAAGGTGTTCCCCGTGTTGTTTCAGGAACGTGGATGAGTTCGCAGACAAATTTTATCGGCCTCAATTAGGTGTGTTTAAGACGATGCGCGCATTGGTACAACGGGTAAAACGATGTTCCGTGTCCATCGATGGAAAATTGACCAGTTTCATTGGATTGGGTGCGCTTGTTTTCCTTGGCGTCAAAAATGGCGATACGGAAGTTGATGCAGAATATCTCGCCGAACGCTGTGCGTCACTCCGTATCTTTGATGATGAAGCCGGAAAAATGAATCTCTCCATCAAGGATGTAACCGGCGAAGCGATGGTGGTTTCACAGTTCACATTATACGGAAATACCCGTAAAGGAAACCGGCCAAGTTATACTGATGCCGCGTCTCAGCAGATCGCTGAAGTGTTGTATAATCAATTCACCACACATTTACGGAAGCTGCTCGGAGAGAAAAGGGTTGCAACCGGCATCTTCCGCGCGATGATGAATGTCGAATTGGTAAACGATGGACCTGTAACATTAATACTGGAAAGCAAGAGCCAAGTCGCCAACGGATGATCATCGACAATCGTCCGGTTCAATTCTCAATAAGATCACTCAGACGTGAATGCTGAAGATGCTCATACTGCGCTGCAAGTAGTTCTTCTCTTTCTGGATGGCGTTGGTATCGGGAAAAATGATGTGGATACGAATCCATTCGTCCGAGCACATATGCCTGCGCTGACTTCATTGTGCGGAGGAAAATTGCCGTTTACTCCGTTCAAACGAATTTCATCAGAACAAGCTGATGTGATCGCAGTGAATGCAACGCTGGGTGTAGCCGGGTTGCCGCAAAGTGGAACAGGGCAAACAGCGATTTTCACCGGTGTCAATGGAGCTAAAAAGTTTGGGAGGCATTTTGGTCCGCATCCGCCTTCGGTTCTTCGGTCAGTGATTGAAAAGAAAAATATTTTTCAGCAGTTGAAGATGATCGGTAAGTCGGTCGTGTTCGCAAATGCTTTCCCGAAACGATTTTTCGATTATATCGAATCCGGTACGCGGCGATTAACAGTGACAACACTCTCATGCCGTTTCGCTGATGTTCCTTTGCTCACAGCGAACGAACTTCTGCTTGGAAAGGGTATATCGGCGGATTTTATTTGCACTCAATGGAAAAAACTCGGTCATCCGGAGATCACACCTATTACACCATGGGAAGCGGGTAGAAATCTTGCGAAAATTGCAGCAAAGCATCATTTCACGCTTTTTGAATATTGGCTGACAGATCATGCCGGTCATTCCCGGACCATGGCAACTGCAGTAGAAGTGCTGGAACGGTTTGATGAATTCTTGTCCGGTTTTTTAGAGTTGTTTGATCCCGTTACTACATTGCTGGTGATTGTCAGTGACCACGGAAATATAGAAGATCTTTCAACAAAATCGCATACACGCAATCGTGTGCCATGCATACTTGCCGGCAAGTACCGTCATGAACTCGCAAATCGAATAAAGAGTCTGGCGCACATTACACCGGCAATCATAGGACTGTTTTTAGATTCGTGAGTGAATCATGTTGAAGGGTCGTCCGGCACTTCGGTTTGTTCTTCTCTTTGCCGCTGGAATTCTTCTATCGGAATGGGTGTCACTTCCTTCAATTTGGTTACTCTCGCTTTCTATCGTTTTTGTTCTTCACTCAGCAATTCTTTTCTGGTGGAAGAAACAACAATTCGTTGCTGTCATCTCGCTTCACTGTTCAGTCGTTGTACTCGGTTTTCTTCTCCAAACCCTTCAGCACTTGGATTTCAAATCTCGTGAACTTGAGCCAAGGTTCGCCGATGAACCTGTAACACTCTTTGGCACAATTGATTCTGAACCAATCCGACGAGAGAGAAGGATGAGCTGTGTTGTTCGGACAGATAGTATCTTTCGCGTTCGTAGCATCGAACAAGATTCACGGCGTCTTCTGGTTATGTTTCGTTTAAATAAAGGAGAAACCTTTTCAGAAGAAATGGAATATGGAAAGAAAATTAAATTACGAGGATCGCTTGAGCCATTCCCGTTTCAACGAAATCCGGGAGAGTTTGACTATGGAAAATATCTTACACTGAACAATATTCAAGGAGTTGTTTCGGTCAAGGGGTTGCGCGAGGTACGGGTGAATGAGGATAAAGATGACAATTCTCTCGACGCATGGACGTATTCGGTTCAGCGCTCATTGTATCACATCATCGACAGTCTTCATTCTCCACAGCATGCAGGTTTTCTCAAGGGAATCATTTTTGGATACTGCGCCGATATTCCACCTGATGTGAAACAATCATTTTTAGATACCGGCACGATTCACATTTTGGCTGTCTCCGGTTCAAACGTAGCTTTTGTTGCATTTATATTCTTTTCAATGTTTGGTTTATTTCGTCTGCCTCGCAGAGCGGTTGGCGGTGCAGCAATCCTAGGGCTCATGATCTATATGCTCGTGACAGGGTCAAGTCCATCGGTGGTTCGGGCAACGATCATGGCAATCGTTATTCTTTGCGGAACCTTGTTTGAACGCAAAGCGGATATTTACAATTCCATCAGTGTTGCCGCAATGATTCTCCTGCTGTGGAATACCAACACGCTCTTCGATGTGAGTTTTCAACTTTCGTTTTCAGCGGTGATCTCTATAGTCTATTTTTATCCTCGACTTGAATTGCTTATAAAGAAAATTCCGGAGCGATTTGAGGAGATTAAAGCGGTCGATATGATACTGAAGCTCTTTGCAGTTTCACTGGCGGCTCAGTTAGGCACGATTCCATTCACTGCATATTATTTTAACCGCGTGTCGTTTATTTCTTTAATCGCCAATATACCGGTTGTACCGATCAGCGGATTGAATACATTCATTGGATCTGCAGAAATGATGTTTTATTTTATCAGTCCATCGATTGCGAAATTGTATGCAGCCGCAAATGATTTTTTAGTTTGGTTCTTACTGGGTTTTGTCAAACAAGCCGCAAGTGTTTCCTTTGCATATGTAGAGACATGGCATGTGAGTATAGTGCTCGCGATAGGATACTATGTTGTTGTGCTTGGTGTCTTCAATGCTCATCGGGTGCGAGTTCGTGCATGGATATTGATTCTTTTATTGTTCGTCGGAAATGTTGTTCTCTTTTCAAGTTTGTGGACTCGTGCACACACAAAATTCACTGTAACAGTCATTGATGTTGGACAAGGAGATGCCATCTTGATGGAATTTCCCGGTGGAAAACATTTACTGGTAGATTCCGGTCCAATATCGCAGCGCTTTAATTCTGGCGAGAAAATTGTCGTACCGCTACTCAAGCGAATGGGAATTTCAAAAATCGATTATTTTGTGATCACACATCCACATAGCGATCATATCGGCGGTGCTGAGTCTGTAATAAAATCTCTACGAGTTGATTCGCTGTTCATGGGATCACTTAATTCCACCAATCGGGAAGTACAAAATCTCCTCGAATGCGCACACACAAGAAATGTTGGATTGAAAGAAATACGTGCCGGCAGCCAGATTTTCATCGATCCGAATGTAAGAATCTATGCACTTCATCCCACTCAAAGTATGTCTGCCGAGAAAAATTTAAATAATTCTTCCGTTGTGCTCAAAATAATGTACGGGAATGCATCCATTCTTACAGTGGGTGATGCTGAAATTCCGGCAGAGCAAAGCATGATCAAGCGATATGGTGAATTTCTTTCCAGCACAGTATTGAAAGCAGGACATCACGGCAGCATAACCAGTTCCGGTGAAGAGTTTCTGAACATCGTCCATCCTCAGAAAGCACTCATCTCCGTTGGGAATCACAATAAATTTCGCAATCCTTCATCTTTTACGATAAGACGGCTGATGGCTCATGCAGTTGAAATCGAGAGAACGGATAAATCTGGCGCGATCATTTTGGAAAGTGATGGCAAACAATGGGTACGAAGAGTGTGGAGATAATGGTTTTCAATAGTGTCTCCGTTTGAATTGACATTATGGAATTGAAAAGCTATAATTAATCCCCTCGCATCCTTTCTCCCCCCCAGAAAGATGCGAGTCCCCTCGAAGCCTCGGTACAATTGGCGTTGTGCTGGGGCTTCACTATAATTAAGCGAGAAATTGACTATTTAGACCTTGGTAAGAATTCCCGTGTGCATATTTTCATTAATCTCTTGACACATTACCCATTTAATGTTACTATTCCACAGTATTTCCTATTGCCGTTTCGACGCCAAATGATACTCTTGGGGCGCGGCAGAGTTATCAATAAAACAATTTACCAATTTGCAGAGGGGCTATATGCTATCACCTACTATTGTGGCAACACGCGCACTTTTTGTTTTCATTTTTCTTGTATTCATTTCGGCTTTGACAATGGCTCAGGGAGTTGTCATAAGGAGAGAATTGAAATATTGCAAAAATCATCTATCACCCAGTCAGTAAATCCAGGATCGGATTCGGTCTATGCAGGGAAAATACTCTTTGAAGTTCCCGGCACTCTTCTGCTAAGATTAGGAGGACCTTGGTGGTTTGGTCCTTCCATTATGTTGGGTGATTGTTGGGTCAATCCAGACTGGCCGACACCCCTATGTGAGTGTCAACCAAATCCGGATGGTTTTGGAATGGATATTACGGTTGAAAAAGGAGGCAGTAGTATTTTTCATTACAATGGCGGAGACTATTATTCTTTAAGTAATACCCCACCGCCTCCAGAATTTGGTTGTGGTGATGGACCATTTTGGGCTTGGAATTATACAGAAGATCCATTTTATTACTACAATGGAGGTGTTGAGCTTGGCCCTTTCCAGGTTGGGGATGAAGTTACAATTACAGTAGCTGTATCTGGATGTGCAGGTTTATCTTATCGAGCTCGGGATACGATAGTAAGTTGTGGGAATTCTAATTTTAACCTTGCATATCGGCTTAGTCATCCATATACCGATGTAAGCTGTCCTGGTATTTCGACCGACTGGGGTGAATACTATAGCGATGTCGATCTTCCTTGGATCCTTGTTGAAATACCAGATATGCCGGTGCTTAATCAAAATTGTCTCGTGACGTCTGTCTCAAATACGAAAATTCATCCTGGTGAGAAAGTAGGCATAACTATAAATCAATTGGATTGTTTAGGGAATCCGACACCAATTCCTCCTGATCAAGTTATTGATCTCTGGATGAATACAGATGCAAGGTATGGAAAACTACGCTGCACAGCCGATTCAGGAACGAGTATAATCGGGACACAGCCATTTGAGTTTATAGCCGCCGATAGTATTGATGTGGATTCAGTTGTGGTTCAGATTCAAGCACAGCTGGATTATGGAGGGGGCGGTGCCTCCTCTATTGGAGTAGGAAAAGACACGCTCCGTTCTGGGTCTATAATGGCAAACGTACAAATGAAAGCAAAAAATATTGGCGATGCACCAAACGAGATAAAAAGGAACGGATTAGAATATACGATTGACAGATTCCAATCCCAGCTTAATAAAGCGAGTGCAAAGAAAGGCAATGAGAAACAACAACAGATACTAACAAAAGGTATAGAACAGCTTAAAGCACGGTTAGCATACCAAACAGCAAGAACTCCTGCTGCGAAACAAAGCTCATTAGCGAAAATACAACAGATCGCAAAGACTTCTTCAGTGCAAGAAACATGCAACTCAACTGCAGATGTGACGATAGAAAATGATTGTGGTGATCCACCATGTGGTGATCCACCAATGGTTAATTCATTGCCACCTCGCGATG
Organism: Bacteroidota bacterium; assembly: GCA_050013655.1. Lineage (GTDB taxonomy): Bacteria > Bacteroidota > Ignavibacteria > UBA10030 > UBA10030 > Fen-1298. The sequence continues at coordinate 116,666 of JBEKEV010000002.1, forward strand.
TAAGTAATCTCATAGCGCCTCCTCAAGGAGTGTGCAATGATCCAAACGAACTTGGATGGACAACACCACTTAACGGTGGAGAGATTTTCCCGAACAATACATTGAACAACTTATTTTCGGTGCAGGTCTGTGCTAATCGTAATGAGAAACAATGGAAATTTAACCTTACTACAGTAGGATTTTTATATCAAACAGGAATTTGTGAATCAAATTTGACAGGCAGAACAGACATTGGTGATGGGACAGGACCTAATGTTAATGCTGCTAATTATTGTGAGATATTGGACTGGTTGAACACGACCGATCCAAAAACAAATCAACCTTATAAAAGCAATTATTACAGCAGCAACATTTTACGACTTCACGAATCTATTCATTTGGATAATTTGGTGACTCAATTTGAGAATTATCTTCAAACATTTCTAGGTGAGGTTAATTCATCAAGCGTACCAATAACTGATTGTTCAGAATCTGCACAGAGCGTAATTGATCGTAACAAAAATAAACTCGAGACAGAGTTTAACAATTTAATGAAAATATTTATGAAGAGTATTGACGATAAATATATGAAAGATGATGAAGCCAAGGTACAAGAGGCTACCAAAACTTATTTTGAAGGATTGAAAAATATTATTACTAATAGAGCTATCAATGGATCATGGCCAACGTGCAAATAGAGTCGGAAGGATTGTGTTTATGAAAACAATTATGGTATCTCTTACATTTTGCTTTATGCAATTATTTATTGAGACTGCTTTTGCTCAATATAATGCTACTCAGCCTACATCCATATTCAATAGGCCTACGGAAGGTCAGTGGCTATTGCGGCAAGGAATTGACACATCCAAAGCAGATCAAATTCGGTCAGCGCTTATTAACAACTCATATGCAGAATCTGTTCTTGAATACCTTGCTGAGCGTCCTGATCCTCAATATACAGAAGATATTGTTGCTTTTATGAAACATCATACTGAACACTGGTTCACTCTCGCAACTGGCAAAGCGCTATTACAGCTTGGAGATGCAAGGGGTGTATCTGCTTTAGATTCACTTATAACTAAAACGATACCAGATGATTCGTATTATGCACATGATAAACTCGAAGCTATAAAGGCATTTGCTTCCAAAGGTGTATATAACTATGTTGACACACTTTTGAGTAATTATTTGTTTCTTATTCGAACTGGTTTGTACGGGAATTCAAATTTTTCTACAATGCAATTATATGCAAATCGTGCAAAATATCATGATAGAGTTTTTTCTACTATGATAAATTCATATTCTTCTAGTATGGATTACCATGTTAAGGATGACATTGTTTTTGCTGTTAATGAGATGAACACGCAGCAAGGATATGAGTTTCTGTTAAATGTTTTAAAGACGGACACGACTTATCTAACAAGAGCAATATCTTTAGACTGTTTACGTAAAAAACCAACTCCTGAATTTCTGTCGTATGTATTTCAAGCAGCTCAAACTGAGCCAAATAAATACATTCGTAGTCAATTTCTCGAGAATCTTTATTGGTTAGGAACTCCGGCTGCTTTTTTTAGATTAGAACAAACAATCCAGACAGAATCAGAATATTATATACGTGAAAGCACAATCCTTTTAATTAATCATTACAAACCGAATACACCCGATCCTGCCGTAAGCGTAAATACTTTGATTGATTCTCTCGCCTCAATTGAGAAACAGGTTATACCTTTTAACTGGCTTGGTGATAATAACTTTATAAATGTACTTGATGGCTATCTTACAAATGCCAAGAATAGTTTTAATGCAGGCAATCAAATTGATTGTGCTCGACAAATTAGAACCTTTCAGCAAGCGGTTGATAGAGAATATAGAGACTCAACAAATGCAACACCGGCATTTGTCACCGTGGAAGGTTGGAAGTTTCTCTATTACAATGCCCAGTATATCTTAGATCGCCTTCCTGCCCTCACAACTGATTTGATAGTGAAGCTAGTCAACAGCAGTGGTACTAATCTCATCGGAGGAACGCTCCAATATCGTGATAGCACGTGGGAAAATGCCACGAACAACAACGATGGTACATTTACAATCATTTCAACCAAGAAGAAACTATCGCTGCGGATGACGTATGCATATGGCACACAAACTAAATCAAATGTCACAATAGGAAGTGATACTATTATCTTCCAAACAAAAAACGTTGTTGTAAATCTGCAAAACAGTCAAGGCAATCCATTGGATACTGGTGTTGTGCAGTATAATGCCAGCGGGTGGCAAGATTTCGGAACAACATCAAACGGTGTTGTAACAAAAGAATTGCTTCCAACAAAATATAACTTCCGAATGACGTATAACGGAGCTACAGTAACAAAATCACAGAGTCTTGATTCCAACTCAACAGTTGTATTCCAAACTGTTTCGGCAATTGTAAAATTGCAAACAAGTACTGGCATTCCTTTGGATACCGGTATCGTGCAATTTAATGCTAGCGGCTGGAAAGATTTTGGAACAACATTAAACGGTGCCGTAACGAAAGAATTGCTCCCAACAAAATATAACTTCCGTATGACGTATAACGGTGCTACCATCAGCAAAGCACAGAACATCGATTCTAATGCAACGGTTGTATTCCAGACCGTCCCTGCAAATGTGCAACTGCAAACGAGCACCGGCGCTCCTCTTGATACCGGTATCGTGCAATTTAATGCTGGTGGCTGGAAAAACTTTGGAACGACTTTGAACGGAGTCGTAACGAAAGAACTTCTTCCAACTAAATATAACTTCCGTATAACGTATGATGGTGCCACAATCAGCAAATCGCAAAGCATCGATTCTAATTTAACGGTCGTATTTCATACAATTCCTGCAATCGTACAGCTACTGACTAGCACAGGAACCCCCTTGGATACAGGTATTGTGCAATATAACTCAGGCGGCTGGAGAGATTTTGGAATAACCTCAAATGGAGTTGTAACCAAGGAATTGCTCCCGACAAAATACAACTTCCGTGTAACGTATGACGGTGCCACAGTCAGCGAAGCGCAAAGTATCGACTCCAATGCAACAGTCATATTCCAAACTGTGAAAACGTTGGTACAATTCAACAATAGCAAAGGAAATCCGATGCCTGCCCCTTTGGGGGATACTGGAATAGTGCAGTTTAACTCAGGAGGATGGCAAAATTTTGGACCCACATCGAATGGTGTTGTTACAAAAGAACTTCTTCCTGTTAAATATACATTCCGCTTAACATACTGCGGCTCCTCTGTCAGTATAGCACAGAATGTCGATTCAAGTGCAACGGTTGTTTTTTCAACGGTATTATGTACGGTGAGCGTGACCAACACAGCCGGCAGTTTTTTGAACAATGCTACCGTAAGCTATAATGCCGGCGGGTGGAAACTCATAGGTACAACTGTAAATGGTATTGTGACAATAGAATTGCTGCCTGTAAAGATACAATTCCGTGCAGCATATGGATCAAAGCAGCAATCAGTGACACAGGATGTTTCAACGAATCCGTTCATAGCAATTACATTGCCGGTTCAGTAAATCGAAATGGGGAAAAGTATGAAAAAACTATGTGTAATACTCTTACTGTATGCAAGCATTGCCGCAGCACAAACAGACAGCACGTACACGATTCCTTTTGCATCGAAGGGCAATACGATAGAACTGACGGTTGCAAATACATCCAAGATTGCAACGCAGGGTGTAAGTGTGAGCGTGAGTAATGTTCCAAGCTGGGTAAAATTCGATTCCACCCGTCAAACGATCAAGAGTCTCACCGCAAGCACAGAACAAACGGCAACTTTTGCATTTACTATCGATAAATCTGCACCGGTAGGAAAAGGACAGACACTCACGTTTTCCATCACTGCTAATGGACAAACATGGACAAAGAATATCGCCATCAAGGTTGCAGCGCCGCAGACGTACACGTTGTTCCAGAATTATCCGAATCCCTATAATCCGAGCACAGTTATCAGCTATCAACTTTCGGAGAAGAGCAGTGTAAATCTTAAAGTTTATGATGTCATTGGAAGAGAAGTTGCTAATCTTGTCAACGAACAGCAAGCGCCGGGATATTATCAGAAAACCTTTGATGCAAGCCGGTTTGCCAGCGGTATGTATATCTGTCGTCTTGTTGCAACAGACGAGCAGAATAAACAGCATGTATTTCAAAAGAAAATGCTGATGCTCAAGTGAACACGTTTTATGTGTTCATCCCGACATGATTTATGTCGGGATCGTTAGCAGAATTCCCGTTGATTTTTAATCCGTTTCGATATAAATATTGAAACGAAACCGCGACGAAGTCGTGGGGGGGGATTCTCCTACGCTAAAGCTGCGGTGACACTACCGAACCTTATTCGACTACGCTACGATTTTCACGGGTTTTGTTTTTCCAGCTTTTTCTCTATATTCAAACGTGTATCTTAATCAATCTGAAATAAAATATCTTCGATCGCTTCAGCAGAAGAAATTTCGGGATGCTGAACACAAGTTTCTGCTCGAAGGCTGGCGTCCGCTTCGTGATGCCTTGCACTCAGGCTTCTGCATAGAACTTATTGCCGTTCTTGCGGAGGCAAGTCAAAAACCTGAACATCGACCGGTCCTTACTCTTGCAAGAGAACACGGCATCCTCATAAAAGAGATCAAAGAAGTACAGTTGAAGCAAATATCGGATGCTGTGCATTCGCAAGGAGTCATTGCGCTTGTGTATCAGCAAACAAAGTCATTCGATGTAAAAAGCATTCAACCTGCGCATCTCCTTGTTGCTTGCGACCGTATAAGCGACCCGGGCAACCTTGGCACTATTCTCCGCACCTGCGATTGGTTCGGTGCAGGTGCAGTGCTCTTAAGCGAGGAATGCGTTTCATTATATAATGATAAAGTCATTCGATCCACCTCGGGCTCTATTTTTCATTTACCTGTGTTCGAGAATATAGACTTAGACAGTACTCTTCCGAATCTCAAATCGGAAGGTTTCAAAGTGATCGCAACGGCTCTCAATGGCAAAACGCTGAAGGCGTACTCGTTGCCGGAAAAAGTTGTCCTTCTGTTGGGAAATGAAGCACAAGGAGTGAATCCTCAATTGATTCAGCAAGCGGACGCGGTTGTGAGTATTCCACGCTACGGTCAAGCTGAATCGCTTAATGTCGGAATTGCTTGCGGTATTTTTCTCGAACATTGGCGAAATCGATCAGACCAACGATAATCACTCTTCTCTTTCCCTCAATTTGAATTCAATGAAAATTCGGTTATCTTTTTAAAGAAAAAGGAATCAGGTTTGGCGACAATTCTTAGCCAGATTGTTGAGGTTTGTATAATTCGATGGAGTGCGGGTGAACCTCAATACCTTCTGCTCCAACGGGCTGATGACGAAGAACTTTATCCTGGTATTTGGCAAATAGTAACCGGGTCGATGAAGAAAAATGAAAGTGCAGATAAAGCAGCGTTGCGTGAACTTGAGGAAGAAACCGGATTGCACCCGAAACGATTCTGGACGGTTCCGATCATGGATTCGTATTTTGAGATAAGGAATGATACTATCCAGATGGTGCCGGTTTTTGCGGCTGAAGTGGATGCAGCGCTCAAGGTGCGCTTATCCCACGAGCATCGACGCTTTGAGTGGCTGGCATATGTCGAGGCAAGAGACCGCGCTGTATGGCCCGGTCAGCGGCAAGCAATTGAAATTGTGCATGAATTTATCGTCGGCGGAAAAGAAGCCGCTCGATTATTGGAAATAACGCAATTCTAATTTGAAAGGAAATTATTGTGAGTCTCTTGGTTGTCGGATCCGTTGCACTCGATACTGTCGAGACGCCGTTCGGAAGTGTCAAAGACGCACTTGGTGGTTCAGCAGTATACATTGCTGTAGCAGCAAGTTATTTTACCACGCCCATTCGTTTGGTAGCAGTGGTCGGCGGAGATTTCCCGCAAGAGCATATCAAGTTTATGGAATCGTGTCAAATCGATCTTGATGGATTGCAGAGCGTTGAATCAGGAAAAACATTCCGATGGGGTGGCAAGTATCACTATGATTTAAATGTTCGCGATACACTTTTTACAGATCTCAATGTCTTTAAGAATTTCGATCCGAAGATTCCCCCAGGATTCAAATCTTCCACCTATGTTTGTCTTGGTAATATTGATCCTGTACTTCAATTGCGGGTGTTGAATCAAATCAACAAACCGCGGCTCGTCGTCGGCGACACGATGAATTATTGGATAGAAACGAAGCCGAAAGAGTTGATGAAAACCATGAAATTCATGGATGTTCTCATCGTGAATGATTCCGAAGCACGTCTTTTCACTCACGAACCCAATCTCATTAAAGCAGCGAAGAAGATCATCAAGATGGGTCCGCATATCATTATCATTAAGAAAGGCGAACATGGTGCAATGTTGGTGACTGAAAATACGATATTCTCAGCCCCGGCATTTCCGTTGGAAACTATCTTTGACCCCACCGGAGCCGGAGATGCATTCGCCGGAGGTTTCATCGGCTGGATTGCCCGCACGGATGATATCTCGACGGAAAATTTGAAACGCGCTGTCGTCTATGGCAGTACGTTGGCGTCGTTCTGCGTCGAGAAGTTCAGCATAGACAGTTTGCGCGATTTGAGTTATCTCAAAATTCGCGATAGGTTCCATTCGTTCATGGATTTATCAAGATTTGATGAGAAGTGATTGTGATGAAGCCGTTAGAATGGATAGACGGCAAGCTGAAGTTTCTCGATCAGACAAAACTCCCCCTCGAAGAATTCTTCTGCGAGACCGATGATGTTGATTTTGTAGCAGAGGCGATCAAGCGGCTCGCCATTCGCGGCGCTCCACTCATCGGCATCGCAGCGGCATACGGTGTTGCACTTGCAAGTCTTTCACTGAACCATTCGATGATGGAAGAAGCACGCGCGCATCTCGTATCGGCTATCGATCTTCTTGCTTCAACGCGTCCGACCGCTATAAATCTTTTTTGGGCTTTAGAACGACAGCGTCGCGTGATGGATGTATGGCAAGCAGACTCCATCACCGACCTGCAAAATAATTTACTTGACGAAGCAAAACGGATTCACCAAGAGGATGCGGAGATGTGCGAGCGGATCAGTTCTTTTGGCATAGAACTTCTTCACAACGATTGTTCCATCCTTACGCACTGCAATACTGGCGCCCTTGCCACGGGCGGACGCGGCACAGCCGTCGGTATAATTTCCAAAGCATGGGAACTGGGGAGACTGAAACGCGTCTATATAGATGAAACGCGGCCGCTCTTGCAGGGCGCAAGACTGACAGCGTGGGAAATGAAGCAAGCAAAGATTCCAGCGACGCTGATAGTCGATAACGTCGCAGCGGTTCTCATGCAGCAAAGAAAAATTGATATAGTCGTTGTCGGTGCAGATCGGATATCCATGAACGGAGATGTGGCGAATAAAGTAGGAACATACTCTCTTGCAGTGCTGGCAAAGTACCATGGAATTCCATTCTATGTTGCGGCACCTGTTTCGACCATAGATGTTCAGATGAGTACGGGAAAAGATATTCCTCTTGAAGAACGGGATGCAGGGGAAGTGACAGAATCATTTGGCAAACGAACTGCACCAGAGTCGATGAATGTATATTCACCGGCATTTGATGTGACGCCACATGAATTTGTGACTGCGATTGTGACAGACCAAGGAGTGCATCGACCTCCATTCTCAGTTTCGCTTAAAAGATTGAACTTACGGAGGGAACGTGCTAGTTAAGACCGAGGTGATAGTCCTGAGATCGATGAAGTACCGCGACACGAGTAAAATCGTCACGTTTTACTCAAAAGAATACGGCAAATTGAAAGGTATTGCAAAAGGTGCGAGATCTGCAAAAAATAAATTCGGCTCTGCATTGGAACCGCTCTCTCATTCTATGCTTGTCATCTATAAAAAAGAACATCGCGATATCCATTTGATTTCACAATGCGATTCTATTGACTCCTTCCGAAATCTTACCGAAGATTTGGATCGAATGACTACCGGACTGTCGGTTTTAGAACTCGTCGATCAGGTAACACACCATGAAGAACACAATCCGCCGATGTTCGCCCTGCTCGCTGAAACTTTGAACGCATTGAATGCCAGCACGAAAAACTATGAGACATATTTACAGGCGTTCCAGCTGCGGCTTGCAGCATTGTTTGGTTATGCACCGAATTTTGATACGTGCGGTCAATGTGGAAAACCCGTTCTTATCGGTGATGGAGAAAGGCAAGTTGCATTTCGGATTGTTCGCGGCGCGGTGTTTTGCAATAAGTGCTGCACATCGAATGATTCTTCAGTACACGACAGTGATCAGAGTATCGCATTCACGACACTTTCAGCGCAGGGACTGCAAATTGTTCGCCGTCTCGTACACGCGCAACTCTCAAGTCTCAGCACTCTTGAGTTCGATGCACGAGTAGGGAACGAAATGAACGAGCTATTACGTTTGTACTTACGATATCACTTTGATGGATTTAAACCATTGAAATCAGCAGAGTTTTTTCAACAACAACAACTATCAACAATGTAAAGGATGAAGCAGTATGTCAACAAAATCGATTCTTGCAGCAGTATTTCTTATTAGTCTGGGCATTATTTTCGGTGTTGTGCTGGTGTCCAGTTTCAAAGGTGTTGATTTCTCGTTTGCAGGAGAAGACGTCAAGCTTGGTGCACAACAGGCTCCCATAAAACCAAACTCTACGCTTCAAGCCTTGAATGATGCGTTCCATACCGTCAGCAAAACGGTGACGCCTTCAGTTGTCTTCGTGAAAGTGGAAATGGATCAGGAGCCAGATTCTCAAGACGATGGAAGTCAGTTCTTTCATAGGTTCTTCGGTCCTGATTTTAAATTTGATATGCCGAAGCGTGGTCCGGAAATCGGCTCAGGTTCAGGATTTATTATCACAGCGAACGGATATATTCTTACGAACAACCATGTTGTGACGAATGCGAAGAAAAATGGCATAAAAGTTCAGCTTTCTGATACACGCGAGTATAAGGCAAAACTTATAGGTACAGATAAGTATACGGACCTCGCTGTAATCAAGATTGATGCAGATAACTTACCGGTTGCTGCTCTTGGAAATTCTGATGAAGTCGAAGTTGGACACATCGTCTTTGCAATCGGTGCACCCTTGGGATTGAAATCGACAATGACACAGGGAATTGTCAGCGCGCTTGGGCGGAATATCGGCATCATCGGAGATGAGTATGGAATTGAGAACTTCATTCAAACGGATGCCGCAGTCAATCCAGGGAACAGCGGCGGACCGCTTGTGAATATCAACGGCGAGGTTGTCGGTATTAACTCTGCGATTGCCACAACAAACGCTCGGTATCAGGGATATAGTTTTGCTATTCCGCTGAATCTTGCGAAGCAGGTGGCAACCGATATTATCAAGTACGGAAAATTCCGCAGAGGATTTCTCGGTATCGGAATTAAACCTGTCGATGCAGTCACGGCAAAAGCGGCTGGTTTGGACAAAGCGAAAGGTGTGTGGGTTGAAAATGTAACGAAAGATGCTGCCGGCGATAAAGCAGGTGTTGAGTACGGCGACATTATTCTTACAGTCGATGGAAAAGAAGTGAATTCACCGCAAGAGCTGCAGACAACGGTAGCGAGTAAACATCCGGGGTCCATTGTTATGCTCGGGATTTGGAGAGACAAAAAGATCATAGAGAAAAAAGCCGAACTTGGGTCCCGCGATGAAGAAGGCGAAACAATTGCTGAAAAAGTAAAAAATGATAGAGGAGAGTCTGACTCTGATTCGGGTCCAGAAAAAGTTGTTACTGTGAAAGAACTCGGAGTGACCGTGAAATCGATTGATTCCAAAATAAAGAAGCAGTACGAAATAGAGAAAGGTGTGATGGTTTCGGATATCGAGGACATGAGTCCCGCACAGGATCGCGGACTCAAAAAAGGCGACGTGGTAACAGAAGTCGGAGGTCAAAAAGTATCGACCCCGGATCAGTTTGAGAGTTCAGTAAAGAAACTTAAACCGGGTGATGCTGTGATGCTTCGGGTAAAGGGCGAAGACAAAAAGATGCGATTTGTCCCTATAGAAATGCCTAAATAAATCCAAAATCCTAAATCGGAAATCCTAAATACGAAACTCGAATTCTATGAGGCGCGGCTGAGAATATCGGTCGCGCTTTTTGTTTGTCCGCCAATTGAATCTCCTTCGAAATTTTGTTTAATTGAGTCTAGGTAAAGGTTGGTGTATTCACCTTGATGAACAAACTGTATAATAAGGAATCAGACCTATGATCCGCTATCTCACAGCCGGAGAATCACATGGGAAAGTGCTTATTGGGATTGTCGAAGGAATGCCGGCAGGTGTCGAAATTTCCATTGAGTACATCAATCATCAATTGCGACGGCGCCAACAGGGTTACGGACGCGGCGGCAGAATGAAAATTGAAACGGATACAGTTGAAATTCTGTCCGGTGTCCGATTCAGGAAAACTCTTGGCTCACCCATTGCTCTGATGATTCAGAATAAAGATTGGCAGAATTGGAAAGAGAAAATGGCGGTAGAGGGGAACGGTGCAGGAATAGAAAAAATTACGGTTCCTCGTCCAGGTCATGCAGATTATGCTGGCGCAAAAAAATATGGATTTGATGACATACGCAATGTCATTGATAGATCGAGCGCTCGGGAGACAGCCATGCGTGTTGCGTGCTGTACCATTGCACGAAAACTGCTAGAAGATTGTGGAATAATCATCGGAAGTCATGTTCTGAGCATTGGTCCCAATTTTATAAAAGACAGAAAAAAAATTGACAAGGTAATTATCCGGTATGCTGAGAATATGTATCTGGTATCCAAAGAAGCAGATAGCTCCGAAGTACGCATTCTCGACAAGTCTGCTGAAGCAAAAGCAATTGCCGCAATTAAGAAATCAAAGAAGTCCGGTGACACGCTTGGCGGTGTTTTTGAAGTTATCGTAAGCGGTGTGCCGGTTGGGCTTGGCAGTTATGTGCAGTATGATCGAAAGCTTGATGGAATGCTCGCTCAAGCTCTCATGTCGATTCAAGCAATCAAGGGTGTAGAGATTGGAGAAGGCTTTGCGAATGCTGCAAAATTCGGTTCGGATGTACATGATGAATTTACGCTGAAGAACAGAAATATTATACGCAAAACCAATCGAGCTGGCGGACTCGAAGGGAGTGTGACAAACGGCGAGATGATCGTTCTCCATGCTGCAATGAAGCCAATAGCGACGCTTGCCAAGCCATTGATGGCTGTTGATCTTACTACAAACAAACTTGTGCAATCGCGCTACGAGCGTTCGGATGTTTGTGCCGTTCCGGCTGCATCAGTTATCGGCGAGGCGGTGATTGCTCCGGTGTTAGCAAATGCATTGTTGGAAAAGTTCGGTGGGGACTCGCTGAAAGAGTTATCGAGCAGGTGTAAGGTCTGATTCCCAAACACATAGAAACGGTCGCAGAGAAAAAGTCGTATTCAGCGGATTACTTTTTTTCGAGGAAGAATCTTCGGGGACTCCGAATAATGTAACTGGTCAATCACGGGTGTCAGAACATGTGCAACGTCGGACAAGCGTTGTTTTGTTCTGGCGTACAGTGCCGGAAAAGAGTCGAACTGCTCTTTGTCCAATCCATCCTTCGCTTGTCTCATGCAGACTTCGGCAATTTCCATGCGTTGTGAAATTATTAAATACGTCGCGTTGTTAATTCTCTTTCTGATATCGCCAAGTGTTATTTTGTCACGAGAATATTCTTGGACCAGGGATGCGACTTCGGAACTTAAAATCCCCTTGAGCCGTGTTTTTTCCATTTCGGTTTTTGCAATAGCTTTTAACGCAATTTGTTGTGCACTCTCTGCCAACATTTTGCTCTTTAACGGATCGCTCATCGCCAGAGATCGAGCTTGAATCAAAAGTGTTTCTGCTCGATGAATTGTTTCCATATCAAATTGGGCTGCGCGGGCGTAAATAGCAGTACGGAATGTTCTTTCAGCTTGTTTAATGGTTTTATGTGGCATACACAATGACTCGATTTACCAAATCTTTATGCCTTCTCTAAGGCGCTATCAGTATATGAAAAGGAGGTAGAAGTGTTGTGACGAATCACACACCACTCCTCACGTGATGAGAGCAGAATTTAAAGTGCCCTCAAGCCGTATCCAAATATTTACTGTTTGTACGAAACGTCCCAGCTGTCGCCGCCGGAAACCTCAAGGATATAGGTACCGTCTTCCGGTATATCCGCGGTTGCTTCCAGCGTAGGCGAAGCGTCGTTATGGCACAAGTCACTCACAATCTTGCCCGTGTTAGCATCGTAGAGAGCGACCTCAAGGCGCATAGAGAACTGGCCTTTCAGCTTTTGGTGCATGGTAAACGTTGCTGATCCTTTGTTTAGGTTGAAGAACGGAGTTACTTTATCCGTAGTGTCGCTGAACGTAGTTTCGCTGGATATTGATGCGGGCTTCGGGTTATTCAAAATCTCGATTGTCCATGGCCCTCCTGCATTTTCTACATAAATCATGTAATCTTCTGAGTTTACTGAACCCTTAGACCGGATTTTCTCGGTCGTATTCGGCCCCATCCAGTTCGTTAACGAGCCGGCAATAGTCTCTTGATCGGTGATCATTTTCTGGGTAACAAGTGATAGCTGGCAAATACTGGCATCAGCGCCAATGTACGAAACCTTAATGATATACCACCCGTCACTGCTGAGCGCGAATTTGTCTGACGTGATTTTTTTACCTTTATAACCTGAGATGGTGATTTTGTCTGCAGTTTGAGTGACGGTGATCTTGACAGCGGCTTCCAACTTTGACGCGACAACCACCATGATAAGAGCAACAACGATGATGATAGCCAGATATTTACTCTTCATAACATACCTCCTGTTAGGTTAGATTATATCTAATGCTAATGATAGGGAAAGTTATCATGGTTAGCAAGTAAGTTTGCGAGAAAGTAAAGAGTTGGGCTAATCCGCTGAGATAAGAGATGATTTCAGTGACAAGGTGCGGGAAGATGATTAGGCTTCCAATGCGTCGTTCCCTCCCAAAATGGCGACGTAAAACACTTTATAAGCCCTCAGCTGTTGCCATTGCCGAGGGTTTTTTATTTCAATAGGTAAACTCATCAAACTTAAGAGTGGAAAAGGATTATTAAATTGATTACCATTTAGAAGCATTTATCTATATGTGTTAAGAAAGGATGCTGCCTTTCATGAATACAATACATCGATTGCGATGGTTGCTATTGTTTCTCCTCACCAGTTTGTTTGTATGTCCCGGCTCTCTTGCACAAGAACAACAAAAAACACCACTGAGGCAGTATATCCATAAAATATGGACGAACCAAAGATGGATTGCCGCATAATTCCGGTCGGGCACTTATTCAGACACAAGACGGATATCTCTGGATTGCCACACAAGATGGTCTAGTTCGCTTCAATGGATCCGTCTTTCAAGTGTTTGATAAAGACAACACGCCTGCGCTAAAGCACAATGACATTACAGCACTGATTGAGTCTGCCGATGGAACTCTTTGGATTGGTACGTACAATGGACTCACCAGTCTAAAAAACGACATCTTCACGTATCATCCAACGAACACGACTGGAGGACTTGAAATCATTCGGGCTCTGGCAATAGATCGTGAGGGAAATTGTTGGATTGGTACGATGAATGCCGGGCTTCGCAAGTACAAAGATGGGAAAACGGAATCCATCACCACAGCACAAGGTCTTTCCAGTAACGTAGTGTATGCAATTACAGAAGATTGTCAAGGTAACATTTGGATAGGAACAAATGCAGGTGTAAGCGTGTATCGTCAGGGTCGATGGTCGTACTATACGAGTAAAAACGGGTTACCACATGAAACGGTCAGAAGTATTTATGCGGCATCCGATAGCACTGTATGGATTGGTACGAGAAGATCGTTCAGGCGAGTTGTGGATTGGAACTGGTGGGGGGTGGTATTTGCCAGTTTGCTCATGGTGTCTTCACGCCATATCGTTCTTCCGATGGTCTCTCGGGTGATTTAGTAGTTTCAGTATTGGAAGATCGTGAAGGAAGTTTATGGGTTGGCACCTATAATACTGGACTGGATCAATTCTGGAAGGGTAAGTTTCTGAATTACACTGAGAGAGTGAAGGATTACCTAAAAATGCTATCAAATTTATCATACAAGCTCGTAACGGCAATATGTGGATCGCTTGTGCTGGCGTAGTGCATTTCGATGGGAAGAAGTTCATTGTCTGCAACACAAAGAATAATCTTCCCAGTAATTCTATTCGTTCACTTTTTGAAGATTCCCATGGTGTCATATGGATTGGTACGGAAGCGGGTCTAACACGATTCCGTAATGGTATTTTCCATACTTATACTGCGAAGGATAGATTGACGGACATTTACATTCGTGCAATTGGGGAAGATCACCAAGGATATTTATGGGTAGGAACGCTCAACGGTGGAATTCATCGACTGGAAAATGGAAGATTTGTAAATTACCGGGATAAAGGATTACCGATGAATGTGATCCGGTCTATTCTCGTTGACCACAACGGCGCCATGTGGGTCGGAGGGAATGAGGCGGTCATACGTTGGCAAAATGGAACTGTGACAACATATACACAAAAAGACGGACTAGTTGAACCCATCTATAATATGATGGAAGATAGTGAACACACTCTTTGGATGGGCAGCTATGGCGGTGGCATTGTTCGATATAAAGAAGGTAAGTTCACTCGATTTACACGTACCAATGGATTGTTTAATGATATAATATATCAAATCCTGGAGGATAATGACGGGTATCTCTAGATGAGTAGCATAAATGGCATTAGTCGTGTCAGCAAACAAATGCTCAATGATTTTGCTGAAGGGAAAATTGATCACATTCAATGCACTGCATATAGTTTTTCAGATGGTATGGTCATTAGCGAGTGCAGTGGTAACATACAGTCGGGTGGGTGCAAAACCCAAGATGGACATCTCTGGTTTGCAACTCCCAAAGGTATCGTAGTTGTTGATCCAAATAATATTCACAAGAATATTCTTCCACCGCCGATTGTGATTGAACGAGTAGTTATCGATAGAGTGGATTATTCTCCGTATGAGTACGGATATTTTGCACCCGGCAATGGTCAGGTAGAATTTCACTATGGAGGATTGAGTTTTACTACACCGCAGAAAGTGAATTTCCGTTACAAGTTGGAAGGGTTTGATAAGGAATGGAGATCGGTGGGAACACGTCACGAAGCGTTTTATACGAACTTACCGCCAAGGGAATATGTCTTTCGTGTCACGGCGTGCAATAGCGATGGTGTATGGAATGAAACCGGAGCGAGCTTTGCTTTCGAACTTAAACCGCACTTCTACCAAACATTGTGGTTCTATGTTTTTGTGCTGGTGGTTATTATCATTACCGTATTGGGTATATATCGCTGGCGTGTGCGGCAATTTATAAAGAGAGAAAAACAACTGGAACAGCACGTTCTTGAACGCCGAACGGTTGAGGAAGCACTGGCAGAAGAACGCAATTTATTCCGGATATTGATTGACAATATTCCAGATGGTATCTATGTCAAAGATACTGATTGCCGTATAACTATAGCGAATATCACAGATTTTCATAACATGGGAGCACAGTCAGAAGCAGAAGTTTTAGGAAAAACTAATTTTGATTTTTTCCCAAAAGACATAGCAATAGGTTTCCATAATGAGGATCAGTCGGTCATTCAGACGAGTAAACCGCTCATCAATAAGGAGGAATTCTTTCTCGATAAGGAGGGAAAAAAAATTGGATGCTTACATCCAAGCTGCCTTTGCGAGACGAACAGGGGAAGATCATTGGTCTTGTCGGCATTAGTCGAGACATTACCGAGCAAAAAAAACTCCAACATGAGCTGCTCCAATCGCAAAAGATGCAGAGTATCGGCACGCTTGCCGGCGGTATTGCGCACGACTTCAATAATATTCTCGGCATTATGCTCGGGTACACTTCATTGCTGAGTAAACAGAGGTCAGATGATCAGAAATTTACCGAGAGTCTATCGGCTGTCACGCAAACAATTCAGCGCGGAGCAGCGCTGGTGCGTCAAATATTGACATTTGCACGAAAGACCGAAATTTCATTCGAGCCGATAGATGTTACTGAGCTCGTACGCGAAGTTTTGTCGATGCTCAAACAAACCTTTTCCAAACTCATCGTCTTTACAGAGACCGTTGATCAAGACATTCCATACATCTCTGCCGATCGCGCACAGATTCATCAGGCATTATTGAACCTTTGTGTCAATGCGAGGGATGCCATGCCCGATGGCGGAACAATTTCAATTAAAGTGGAGAAACATCTTAAAGATTATGTGCGAACACAATTTGCTTCCGCCGATCAATATTCGTACGTGAGTATCAGTGTGAGTGATACTGGCGAAGGAATGGATGAAGCAACTCGACAAAGGATATTTGATCCATTTTTCACAACAAAGCCATCAGGAAAAGGAACGGGGATGGGATTGTCTGTTGTCTACGGCGTTATGCAAGCACATCAAGGTTTCATTAGCGTAGAAAGCAAATTGGGCATTGGAACTACGTTTCATCTTTATTTCCCGGTTTCAACTCACGGTGATAACATCATGGATGCGCAAACACCGAACAAATCTTTTTCGGTTGGCGGTACAGAGACCATTTTGTTTGTTGAGGATGAAGAACTCCTGAGAGATACCGTATGTCCATTTCTCGAATCCAAAGGATATACTGTCCATATGGCAAAAGACGGCCTTGAAGGGATCGATAGGTACTCACAACATAAACAGGAAATTGCTCTTGTTATCACTGATCTTGGTCTTCCGAGAATGAGTGGTATGGAAGAATTTAAAAGACTCAAAGAGATAAATTCGAATGTAAAAGTAATTTTTGCCAGCGGTTTTTTTGATCCGAATGTTAAATCTGAATTCCTGAAAGCTGGAGCTCATGGTTTTATTCAGAAGCCTTATATGATTGATGAAATTCTACAGATAATCCGGAAAGTATTAGATGAAAGTTCCTAAGTAATTTCTCGTCAGCTTTATTTCATAAAAATATATGTCCATGAAAGATTAAAGAAAATAGTACGCGGCGTCAAAGTAAAGGCAAGAAAAAACGCTGACTTTCCGGTTAAGACAACATATATATTATACTCTATAAAAACGGACCTCGATATGAAAGATGTAAAACGATGAGGATGTTCGTATGAAAAACTCTCAGAGTTGTAGTACGAGAGAGGTGAAAAAGATTGCATGGAACATTCTTGTCGGGTTCCTGCTTGTCCAGCTTGCTGTGACTCCATCTTCCTTTGCCCTTGATCCTACAAAAGCAATCTCACAGTACGGCCATTTGGCATGGCTACAGGAAGATGGATTGCCACAAAATTTGGTGCTATGCATCGCACAGACACGTGATGGCTATCTTTGGCTCGGCACTCTGGACGGTCTTGTTCGGTTTGATGGTATAAAATTTACTGTTTTCAATAGGAACAATACAAAGCATGGGATCAATAACAACAGCATTCTATCACTCATTGAGACTACCAACGGAAGCTTATGGGTAGGAACCCAAAATGGTCTCACACGAATGCGAAATGGAAAGTTCGTCACTTATACAAAAGCAGATGGACTCGCGCACAATTATATAACAGGCCTCTTTGAAGATACCGAAGGGAAACTCTGGATCGCGACCCTGCGCGGAGGATTAAGTGTTTGGAAGGAAGGGAAATTTACAAACTATACTACAAAAGACGGACTTTCCAGTGATACCTTAACGTGTGTGAATGGAGGGATCGACGGAAGCATTTACATCGGTTCGCCTGCTGAGTTGAATAGATTTAAAGATGGAGTTTTTTCCACCTATACTACTGCCGACGGACTTTCCAGCGACACCGTCACATCTGTGTGCCAAGATATCGATAATGTTCTATGGGTTGGAACCAACGTCGGTCTTGACCAATTCAAGAATGGAAAATGGGCTGCCTTTACAACAAAAGATGGTTTGGCGAACCATTGGATTAATAGCATCTACAAAGATCGTGACGGCAACATATGGATCGGAATCGCTGGAGGAGGTCTCTGTCGCATATGGGGCAACCACGTCTCTTCCTATTCCGCTAAGGATGGGCTTGGCGATGATTTTGTCTCAACATTTTGTGAAGATCGCGAAGGAAATCTTTGGGTCGGAACAATTAATAACGGTCTGCATCGTTTCCGTTCTGGGATGGTCACAGTCTATGCTGAGAAAGAAGGTCTAAGAAATAAAGAGGTGCACGCTATCTACCAAACGCGCGATGGTTCCGTATGGGTTGGAACAAACGGTGGAGGTCTGACACGATTCAGGAATAGATTGTTAACAACCTTCACTATGAAGGATGGTCTTCCTACCGATAATATAAATGCACTCTGCGAAGATGTCGATGGTTCGTTGTGGATAGGGACTTTCGGTGAAGGCTTATGCCGATTGAAAAACGGCAAGTTCACAACTTTTACGACAAAAGATAGATTAAGATTGGGAATGGAATTGAAATATATAGTAGGTCTCTTCGTTAGCAGTGATAGTACTCTCTGGATTGGAAGATACAGCGGTGGTCTTACAACATTGAAGAATGGCAAGTTCACAACGTATACAACCCAGGATGGTCTGTCAAGCAATGTCGTACGGACTATTATAGAGACAAGCGATGGAAGCATATGGATGTGCACACGCAACGGATTAAACAGATTTAAAGATGGAAAGTTCACGAAGTACTCAACGGAAAATGGGCTTTCCTACGACAACGTTGGTTCTCTCTATGAGGATGAAAACAATGTTCTCTGGATTGGAACGTTTGGTGGTGGTCTCAGTAGATTCAAGGACGGCCGCTTCACTTCATATACAACAAAAGAAGGTCTATACGATAACAGTGTGCTTCAAATTCTTGAAGATGAGCAAAAGAATCTTTGGATGACGTGCAATCGGGGAGTTTTCCGTGTCAGCAAAAAAGAGCTTAACGATTTTGCTGATGGAAATATCCCAAAAATCTATTGCTCAGCGTTTGGTATAGATGATGGGATGAAAAACGCAAAGTGTAATGGAAGTTCGCAGCCTGCGGGAATTCGCACGCATGATGGAAAACTCTGGATCCCAACACTCAATGGTGTAGTAATCATAGACCCTGCAACAGCCGGACAGAGCACACTTATTCCGCCAGTGTTTATAGAGCACGCTTTTGTCAACAATCAGGAAGTAGCAATTGACAGTCTGATACAGGAAGGACCGGGGCAAGGCGAACTAGAGTTTCACTATACCGCACTGAGTTATGCGGCACCCAAGCTGTTGAGTTTCAAATATATGCTCATCGGTTTCGACAAAGATTGGATCGATGCCGGCACGCGACGCATGGCATCTTACACCCATATTCCTCATGGGAAATACACATTCAAGGTCATTGCATGCAATAACGACGGTGTATGGGATTGGAAAGGCGCTGCATTGGAATTGAATATCGCTGCGTATTTCTATCAAACGAACTGGTTCCGTGGTCTCATGGTAATTGTCGTAATTCTATTGGGCATTGGCGTCCATCGTCTTCGAGTGTGGTGCTTCATAGTGCGGGAAAAAATACTGAAAGTAAATGTTGAAGAAGCAATGGCGAAGATCAAAGTGCTCAATGGTCTCATTCCAATTTGTGCAAGCTGCAAGAAAATACGTGATGATAAAGGGTAATGGAATCAACTCGAGCAATACATTAATGAGCATTCTGAAGCAACATTCAGTCATGGTGTTTGTCCGGCATGTGCAGAAAAGCTGTATGGAGGCTATCTGTCAAAAATCAAAGATAAACGCGGGGCGATTTTGTCTCAACATCTCCCGACAGATTTACCGAATAAAGAGAATCCTAACTCCGGCCGCCTCGGCACAGGCTCCAACAATAGCCAGTCATAATAGGGTCATTCGCAAAATAAAATCCACACAGTTGGCAGTGAGCGTGATAATCATTTCATAAGTGCTCGTCGGTGAGAGCGTTTCGGAGAGAAAGAAAAATACCATCAGTGCAGACCGGACTGGAACTATCGACACAGAAGCTGTCTCAGTGGAAAGCAGAATACGATGGTTTCGTGAACATACTCCCAACAAACATCCTTTATGGGTTGTCAAAAACAAAAATAGAGAAATCATCGGTTGGGTCAGTTTTCAGTCGTTTTAGGGCCGGCCGGCGTATGATACGACCATCGAGCTAATTATTTATCTGGATGTTGCGCACAGAAGCAAAGGATTGGGAAAACAGGTGCTGCGCCATGCAATCTCACATCTGTACAATCTCAAATCCATTCTAATCTTGACTCTGGCTGTGGAATATGCTATATTTTCAATGGAAAGAACGATATACCTCAAGAAAGATATGAGCTAATAGCTCAATTGTTCAAAAGGAGGTGCATAGGTCTTCAGTATATTTGCAGAAACCATCGGTACAAGCGCAAAATTAAGCCGAAAAGTATTGGTGCTCAATCATAATTATGAGCCATTAAGCATCTGTAATGTCAAGAAAGCTGTCATCCTCTTGTATTTAGGCAAAGCTGAATTGATTGCGGCGTGCGATGGGAGAAAATTGCATTCTGTTTATTTGACAATGCCCTATCCAAGCATAGTTCGCCTCTGTGTTTTTGTCCGCGTCCCTTATAAAAAGATTGTCCTCTCACGTAAGAATATTTTGCGCCGTGATGGACATAGTTGTCAATATTGCGGGAGAACTGACACCATGCTCACCGTGGATCATATCATCCCAAGAGCAAAGGGTGGTCCAGATTCGTGGGAAAATCTGGTAGCAGCATGCGTCTCTTGCAACAACAAAAAAGGAGACAGAACTTTGCATGAAGCAGAGATGACTCTCCTCCGCAGACCGATTCGTCCCAACCACGTAATGTTTATCCGTCATTTCGTCGGCACTGTGGATGACCATTGGAAGCCGTATTTGTTTATGAATTAGTTGTTAGTTGTCAGTCCTCAGTCGTCGGTTATCTTAATTTTTCTGATTACTGACAACTGAAAACTGTTTATTGTATCATCAAAAGGAGTCTCTTGTTCTTTTGAATCAGAAGAAAAAAATCATCCTGAGCGGAATGCGACCTACAGGCAAACTTCACCTTGGTCATCTTACAGGTGCTCTCGAGAACTGGGTTGCATTGCAGGGTGAATACCAAAATTATCATCTCATCGCCGATTATCATGCGCTGACAACAAATCCGGATACTTCTGATATATACAATAATTCCATCGATATGCTCATCGATTGGCTTGCCGCCGGACTTGAACCTGAGCAGAGTCCGATGTTTAGACAATCACAGATCAAAGAACATGCTGAATTACATTTGATTTTCTCAATGCTCATCACAACGGCACGTCTTGAACGAAACCCGACTCTCAAAGAACAAATTCGCGATCTCGAGATGGACAGCGTAGTCTATGGACATCTCGGGTATCCTGTGCTGCAGGCTGCGGATATTTTGCTCTACAAAGGCGATATTGTTCCTGTAGGTGAAGACCAATTACCGCATATCGAGATTACACGCGAGATTGCAAGGCGTTTCAATATCCAATACGCTCCAGTATTTCCGGAACCAGAGGGGAGGATCACAAAGTTTGCACGTCTACCCGGACTTGATGGTAAGCGAATGAGCAAATCAGTTGGCAATACGATATTGCTGTCAGATGTACCGGAAGCAATCACAAAGAAATTGAAAACCGCGATCACGGATCCGCAGAAAATACGAAAAGGTGATCCGGGACATCCGGATGTGTGCTTGGTGTTCGCGTACCACAATAAATTTAATCCGGTAGAGGTGCCGGAGATTCGCGCCAATTGTGAAAGTGGAAAACTCGGATGTGTAGATTGCAAGATGAACTGTGCAAAAAAAATTATTGATACACTTGCATCAAACCGTGAAAAGCGCGCCTATTATGAATCGCATATGGACAAAGTAAGAAATATTCTTGCAGATGGTGAACAGCGAGCCAAAACAATCGCAAAACAGACAATGGCAGAAGTTCATGAAGCAATGAAGCTCGGATAACTATGTATACGATCAAACTTCTCGACTTTGAAGGTCCGCTGGATCTTTTGCTTTTTTTCATCAAGCGGGATGAATTAGATATCTACGACATTCCGATTGCTCGAATCACGAAGGAATTTTTGGAATACCTCCATTACATGCAGCAGCTCGATTTAGAAATTGCAGGTGAATTCTTAGTCATGGCGGCTGAACTGATGCAAATTAAGGTCAGATTACTTCTTCCACCGGAACCGGGCGAAGAAGATGAAGCAGACCCGCGCGCTTATCTGGTACAACGGTTGGTGGAATACAAGCGCTTCAAAGAAATGTCTGTGGAGATGAAGAGGCGTGAAGATGAACAAATGAAAGTATGTTACCGAGGATATCATTCTGCCGATGAACATGTTGTAGAAGAAGAGACCGGAGAAGATTTGATTCGTGATGTGACATTCTTTGACCTTATTGCATCATTTAAATTTGCGATGGATAGTATGCCGAAGAAGTTTATTCACGAAATTGAAAAGATCAATGTTACTGTCGAGGAACAGATCGTCTATATTGAAGATTTCTTCTCACGGCGTTCAGAGGCGACATTCTATGAAATGGTGAAAGATTTTGCAGATAGAATTCGCGTTATCGTAACATTTCTTGCCTTGCTTGAAGTCATCCGCTCAAAAAAACTCATCATTCGCCAGTTGCAGCCGTTCGGTGAACTTTCGATCATGAGAAATATAAGTTGATGCAAGAACAAACAACGATAGAAAAAGCAGAACTGAAAATTCCGACAACGCTGAAAGCGTTGGTGGAAGCGCTCATCTTTGCAGCACAGGAACCGCTTTCGATCAACCAGATTCGTGCGATCTATCAAGGTGATGATGCGCGAAATAACGGATCAAAGCAAATTGAACCGGAGACCATCAGGCAAAGTGTAACAGATCTGAACTTAGAGTACGAAAAAAGCGGTCGGCCGTATCGCATTGTGCAAATTGCAGGTGGATATCAGTTTGCAACATTATCTGACTATGCAGAGTGGCTTGGGAAACTCTATAAGGAGCAGGGACGACGAAAGCTTTCGCAATCCGGTGTGGAGACACTTGCGATTGTAGCGTACAAACAGCCCGTCACGAAAGCGGAGATAGAGAAAATCCGCGGTGTGAATTGCGATTATGTACTCAAGACACTGTTAGAGAAAGAATTGCTTACCGTAACAGGACGTGCGGAAAGCGTCGGGCGTCCACTTTTATACGGCACAACGAAGGAATTCCTCAAACACTTTGGATTGAATGATATCACCGATCTCCCGCGTCCGAGAGAGATCGAAGAAATTCTTGGTGAAAGCCAGTTCGAGACAGAGCGCAGAATGTTGGAAGCTCAAGAAGGCGGCGAGCTCATGAAGAAGGAACAGGAAGACTTCAAGTCGCGCTTACCGCATATTCCAAAGAAGAAATCAGACCTTGAAGAGAAAGATGTTGAAATTATTCAGAGCAAAAAGACACGTGATATCAGAATTGTGCCGGTTGTGGATCGCAAGCTCTTAGAAGAAGCAGGGCAGGAGACGATCGTATTCAATTTGGAAGATGTGCCGCCGGTAGAACAATTACCTTCTCCGTCCGTTACAGAGGAAAAACCCAAAGTGGAGTCGCCGTTCATTTCGTCCAAGGTGAACATTCATGAAGAAGTTGACGAGCAAGAATATTCTGTTCAAGTGCCGGACGAATCGGTAGTTGAGCCGGTTGCTGAAATCTCTCAGGGCAAATTGGAGCTAGATGTTCTAGCGAAACAGGCAATCGAAGCAGATAGAATAAAAGCCAAGACTGAAAATTCGGTTGGACTCACAGAGGTAAACGCACCAGAGGAAGAAAATATTCAACAACCAAAACGTTGGAAGGTATGGAAAGAAAAAATTCAGGGCTTCATAAAGAAACTGTTCGCCTGAACCGTTACCTCGCCATGGCGGGCATTGGTTCCAGAAGAAAGAATGATGATTTGATTCTTTCCGGTGCAGTAAAAGTGAACGGGCGCGTTGTGCAGAAATTGGGCGTTCAAGTGCATGTTGGTAAAGACAAGATTTCAATGAACGGAGAGTTGGTTCATCTCGAAGAGAAGCTTGTCTATATCCTTCTGAACAAACCGAAAGATACTATCACAACGACGAGCGATGAAAAAGGTCGAACGACTGTAATGAAATATGTTCACGTGAAAGAGCGTATTTTTCCGGTCGGCCGATTAGACAGGAATACGACAGGTGTATTACTTTTCACGAATGACGGCGATCTGGCAAATGCATTGATCCATCCGAAGTTTGAAATTGAAAAAATGTACCGTGTAACGCTCGATCGTCAAGTGACCGACGAGGATTTAAAAAAGCTTCGCAAAGGTGTCCGTCTTGAAGATGGTCCGGCAAAGGCAAGCACTGCAGAAATGATTGAGGGCTCCAAACGAAAGAAAGTGCTGCTCACGCTTCGGGAGGGGCGAAATCGTGAAGTGCGGAGAATGTTCGAGGTTATCGGGCACGATGTACGCCAGCTTGACCGCGTTTCTTTTGCAGGGCTCACACCGCTTGGGCTTCCGCGCGGAAGTTCGAGATATTTAACCCGAAGCGAGGTCAACAACCTAAAAAAACTCACCGGCGCAGTAAGCAGAAAAGAGATCGATGCGATTTCCTCGTAGCAGTGGTATTCTTCTCCATCCTACATCATTACCCGGACAATTTGGCTCAGGGGACCTTGGTGCACCAGCCTACCATTTTGTTGATTGGTTAGTTGCAGCAGGTCAATCTCTCTGGCAGATGCTTCCCCTTGGTCCGGCAGGCTTGGCGAACTCACCATATATGTCACATTCCGCTTTTGCAGGAAGCCCGTTACTTATTGATCTGCAAGAACTCGTTTCTCATGGCTGGCTGACTCAAGAAGACCTTTGTATCACTCAAGGTCTTTCAGCTTATCGAGTTGATTATTCAGAAGTTACAGACTTCAGAACGAAGATGCTTGCGAAGGCATCAGAGCAATTCTTTAAACATGGAACTTCAGAGGATTCGAAGCATTATGCTCAGTATTGTGCGGCTGAAAAGTCATGGCTGGAGGATTATGCACTCTTTCAAGCGCTCAATCATAAGTATGGCGAGCAGGAATGGTCTTCCTGGAATACTAATCTGGCACATCGAGAACCAAATGCATTAGAAAAAGTCTCTGAAGAATTGCACGATGGCGTCGCCTTCCACAAATTCACACAATGGTGTTTCGCTCGACAATGGAGTTTATTAAAAAAATATGCAAATGATAGAAATGTAGTACTTGTTGGAGACATTCCTATTTTTGTCGCTTATCATAGTGCAGATGTATGGGCGCATCCGAAGGAGTTTCATTTGGATAAAGATGGAATGCCTACGGTTGTTGCCGGAGTCCCTCCGGATTACTTTAGCGAAACAGGACAACGATGGGGAAATCCACTGTATCGATGGGATGTCATAAAAGGAACCAAGTATCAATGGTGGATCGAACGTTTCAGAAAAACCCTTGCGTTGTTTGATGTTCTTCGCATCGACCATTTTCGAGGTTTTGAAACATATTGGGAGATTCCTGAAGAAGAAGAGACTGCCGTCAAAGGTAGATGGGTAAAGGGGCCGGGTGAGGGATTCTTTAAGTATCTTCAGCGAAAACTAGGTACATTACCTATCATTGCTGAGGATCTAGGAATTATTACAACGGAAGTTCATGCGCTGCGCGAGAAATTGGAATTTCCAGGCATGAAAGTACTCCAATTTGCATTCAACAGCGGACCCGAGAATGCTTATCTTCCTCATCGCTACGAACCAAATTGTGTTGTTTACACCGGCACACATGACAATGATACAACACGCGGGTGGTATGAAAAATCATCGAATCATGAATGCGATTTTGTCAGGAGATATTGTAAAACGGATGGGAAAGAAATTCAATGGGATTTTATAAAGCTTGCTTTGGAATCAGTGGCAGATATTGCAATTATTCCGTATCAAGATATTCTTGGACTCGGCAGTGAAGGGCGAATGAATATTCCAGGCACAATTGAAGGAAATTGGGAATGGCGGTTCACCTGGGATCAAGTAGGGACTGATTCGGCGAATCGACTCTATGAGCTAACTGCACTCTACGGAAGGTGTAATCCTAATAGACTTAATCTTTTATCATAACAATTTTTTTTCTAGACTCTTCACTTAACCTGAAATTTTGAAGAATAATGACTGACGGAAAGAAAACTCAATCGACCGAACACGAACCTGAAGATTTGAACGTGCTGATGCTTCGTCGTCGGGAGGAATTAGACCAACTGACTCAACTCGGTGTTAATCCATACCCTTATGAATTTGACAGAGATGCATTCTCTATTCAAATTATCGAACAATTTCGTGATGATGCTCCCCAGCGCACGGTAGCAATAGCAGGACGGATTATGTCCATTCGTAGAATGGGGAAAGCATCATTCTGCCACATTCAAGATTCGCAGGGGAGAATACAGGCGTATTTGAAACGGGACGATCTTGGCACAGTGTACGATGCTTTCAAGTTGATGGATATCGGTGACATCGTTGGTGTCAAAGGATTTGTCTTTCGAACAAAGATGGGAGAAGTATCAATTCATGCATCGGAACTTATCCTTTTATCAAAATCTCTTCGTCCTTTGCCTATCGCTAAAGAAAAAATTGATGAACAAGGGAATAAAACTGTCTATGACCCGTTTTCGGACAAAGAGTTACGTTACCGTCAACGGTATCTCGATCTTGCGGTCAATCAAAATGTGCGGCAAGTGTTTGTGAAACGGGCAAAGATCATCAGTGCTCTTCGCAGCTTTTTAGATGAGCGCGGGTATCTCGAAGTAGAAACGCCTGTCCTACAGCCGATTTATGGAGGTGCATCTGCTCGGCCATTTGTTACTCATCATAACGCACTTGATGTCAAGCTTTATATGCGTATTGCAGATGAGTTGTATCTTAAACGCCTCATTGTCGGCGGCTATGATGGTGTGTATGAAATTTCTAAAGACTTTCGCAATGAAGGCATGGATCGGACGCACAATCCGGAGTTTACGATGATGGAACTCTATGTTGCCTACAAAGATTATCATTGGATGATGAATTTGGTGGAAGAACTTGTTTCAACGGTAGCAATGGCGATCAACGGAACGACGATTGCGAAAGTAGGAAATCATGAAATTGATTTCACGCCGCCCTGGAAAAGAATAACGATGTTTGATGCTATCAGGGAAAAGACCGGCAAAGATCTCAGGGGCAAAGCTGAAGATGAGTTGCGAAAGATCGCGAAAGAATTGCGCATCGAAGTGGATCCGAAAATAGGTGCAGGCGGGATCATTGATGAAATCTTTGGTGAAAAAGTGGAACCGTACTTAATCCAACCGACATTTATCACCGACTATCCGCTTGAGATGTCACCACTGGCAAAGAAGCACCGTTCGGAGCCGGGATTAGTTGAGCGCTTCGAGGCAATTGTGAACGGGAAGGAATTATGCAATGCGTTTTCTGAATTGAACGATCCGCTTGATCAGCGATCAAGATTTGAAGAGCAGATGAAACTCCTTGATCGTGGTGATGAAGAAGCGCAAGTGCTTGATGAAGATTTTCTTCGCGCTCTTGAATATGGCATGCCGCCGACAACGGGATTGGGTATCGGTATCGATCGTCTTACTATGTTGTTGACGAATCAGGATTCGATCAGGGATGTCATCTTCTTCCCGCAAATGAAATCCGAAGAGCGTTAAGATAAAGATGAATTGTAAAAGTGATTTGAATAATACAGCAACTCTCGCAATAAATATCTGTATTTAAAAAAAGGCTGTGATGGCTGTTGTTTGATTTTCCATCGATTTCACGTACCTTGTTATACAAAGTGATAGAAAGAATAGTTTTTGAATCAATAGAACTATGTTGAAAATGAATTGATAATTCTAAAGGAAGAAGTGATGAAGAAAAGATTTTCTTTGGCTACTGTCGCGGCATTGGTTGTTGTCGGTATTTTTGCCGGTATGGGAATCGATAAATTGATTTCTGCTGACAACATCTACACACAAATTAAAAAGTTTGGGGATGTTCTCAGCGCCACAGACAAGGCATACGTAGAAGATGTTGATACCGGAAAACTGACCGATGCAGCGATTGTTGGAATGCTGAATACACTCGATCCGCATTCTATCTATATTCCCCCAAAACAATATGAAAAAGTAGTAGAAGATTTCAAGGGAAAGTTTGAAGGGGTGGGAATTTCTTTCCGCGTTCTGAATGACACGATCACCGTGATTGAGCCTATCGGCGGCGGACCATCGGCACGCATGGGCATCATTTCAAATGACCGTATCGTCAAGATCAACGATACGTCATCTATTAAATGGACAGATCAACAAGTGATGCACACTCTCCGTGGACCAAAAGGCACGAGAGTAAAGATTTCTATAGTACGCCCGAGCGTAAAGGAAATCCTTGACTTCGTTATTATACGTGATGAGATTGCGATCACGAGTATTGATGCTGCATTTATGCTGAATAAGGAAGTAGGCTATATTCTTGTGAATCAATTTAAAGAAACAACACACACCGAAATGGAAAAAGCGCTTCAAAAGCTCCACGATGATGGAATGAAAAAGCTCATCCTTGATTTACGGGGCAACGGCGGCGGGTATTTAGAAGAAGCTGTTCGTATGGTCGATCAATTCCTTGACGGAGGAACAACCGAAAACCCGCACCGAATAGTTTACACAAAAGCTCGGAAACCCGAGTTTGAAGAAACATACTCTGCGAAAACAGGCGATCCATATGAAAAACTTCCGTTGATTATTCTTATCAACAATGCCTCCGCAAGCGCAAGCGAAATAGTAGCAGGTGCGATTCAAGATTGGGATCGCGGTTTGATCGTCGGCGAGACATCGTTTGGAAAGGGATTGGTTCAGAGGGAGTGGAAGTTACAGGATGGTTCAGCGTTTAGGCTCACTGTCGCACGGTATTATACGCCGAGTGGGCGGCTGATCCAGCGGTCGTATGAAGGAAAAGACAAAGATGAATATCAAATGGAAGCTTTTCAGCGGGATGAGCAAGAAGGAGACAATCTCGAGCACAAACATGACGCGAAGCCTGATACAACTATTCCTATTTTTAAAACACATAGCGGACGAACTGTCCTCGGTGGTGGAGGCATTACACCGGATTATGTTGTAAAATCTGAAAGGGCAACTGGATTGGTCTTAACCATATTTCGGAAAAACCTTTTCTATGACTTTATCAAGAATTATATGGAAGGTCCGGGGTTTGATCTGAGAAAAAAGTATGATAAACACTATGAAGAGTACAAATTGAGATATATCGTATCAAAAGAATTCATGAATGAGTTTCGCAAGTTTGTTGAAAACAAAGAAATTAAAATCGATGAGAAAGAATATTTGAAAGATATCGATTTCTTGAAAGCACGACTCAAAGCGGAAATCGCGCAAATGATTTTTGGGTTCGAGGGATCTATTGGTATTTTGGCAGGCGTCGATAATCAAATACAAAAAGCATTAACTCTCTTCCCCGAAGCAGAGAAAATTGCTAAACTAGAATAAGGGATGATTTGATAAGGATGAAATCGCTGCGGGTTCTGAGTGGTAGTGCCATTGCTGTACTCATAGTTTCACAATCTATTTTTTGCTTCTCAAAGCAAAACCAGGACTCTTCTGTTAATCCTGTTGAGTCGACAATACCTCCGATAAAGAGTATGCTTCAAGTGGGAGAAGAATTGGAGTATAGTGTTCACTATTCGTTCTTCAATATCGGGAAAATAATTTTTAGAGTAACAGATAAAGAAGAACGAAATGGAAGGACAGTGTTCCATGCCTCTGCGTTCATGGATTCAAATCCATCACTCAATTGGCTGCTTGAGCTGCATGTCCGTTTCTATAGTGAAATTGATCAGGATGCATTTTCCTATGGATGGGTGAGCGAAGACAGTACGAGTAAAAAAGTGACCTATCGGAAGATGAGTTTCGATTACAAGAAAAACAAGATGTACTTCGAATGGGGAGAAAAATTACCATCAGGTGAACGGAAACAAAACGGTACAGCCAGCGTTGCTATTACACAAGAATGTCAAGATGGGTTGTCATTGTTCTATTATGCGCGGGAACATGCGTTAGAGAAAAGGCAGAAGAGTATTCCAACCTTCATCGACACAAACGAAGTGACAACAAAAATAAATTTAGGCGTTGAGAACTTGGACGAAGAGATTGATGCGGTTGATTATCCGATAGATGTTATCAAGCTGGATGGACGTGCAGAATTTGTCGGAGTATTCGGCTTGACAGGTGCTTTTGAAGGAGTCTTTAGCAACGATCTTGCTGGTATTCCTATAACTGCACGAATGAAAGTGATTGTAGGAAGCGTTCGCGTGGAATTAAGGAAGTGGAAACGCGGCGATTGGATACCGCCCAAAGCAATGACGAATAATTGAAAGGTTTAATTCCATATCGGGGGCAAATACCTCGTCTTCATCCTTCGGTATTTGTTGCTGAGGGTGCAAGGATTATCGGTGACGTGGAGATTGAAGAGAAGAGCAGCATCTGGTTTAACACAGTTGTTCGAGGTGATGTAAATTACATTCGTATCGGTGCATGTACCAATGTCCAGGATAATTCGGTTTTGCACGTGACGACGAAGACTGCACCGCTTCATATCGGTTCGGAGGTGACTATTGGACACAGCGCTGTTCTCCATGGGTGCACGATTGACGATTGTTGTTTGATCGGGATGGGAGCGATTGTGTTGGATGGTGTTCGCATTTGCAGAGATTCTATTGTAGTTGCGGGGGCGATGGTGCTGGAAGGATTTAATGTTCCGGAAGGAATGCTTGTTGCCGGAGTTCCGGCAAAAATTAAACGACCTCTTACGGAAGAAGAAAAACAATTTTTACATTGGTCGGCTGCGAACTATGTTCGCTATCGTGATAACTATTAATTTTGAATAACCAAAGAGACATGCTATGAAACTAACATTTTGGGGTGTGCGTGGTTCCATTCCGACTCCAGGAAAGCATACTGTTCGCTATGGCGGCAATACCCCGTGTTTGGAACTCCGTCTGGATGACGATCGGCTTATTATTTTCGATGCTGGTACAGGGATCCGTAGCTTCGGTGATTATTTAATCAATAAGGGAGAATCCGTCAAAGCGCATCTTTTCATTTCGCACCCGCACTGGGATCACATTCAAGGATTTCCATTTTTCAAGCCGGCGTTTATTCCAGGCAACGAGTTGACAATTATTGGAACAGATCGCGCCGAGAAACCGCTGAATGAAATCATCTCGGAACAAATGAACCGAATCTATTTCCCGGTACAGCTTCATGATCTTAAGGCGAAGATCAAATTTGTACCAATCAGGGAAGAAGGCGAAATGAAAGTGCATGATGCATTGGTGAAGATGATCTACGTGAATCATCCTGGATTCTCGCTTGGGTATCGCGTGGAATATAAAGGAAAGTCACTCATTTACATCAGCGACAACGAGCCATTTGATAGGGCATCAGCGGCTTCGATGAGTAATTTCGAGCCGAAGGTAAAAGAAAAATTTATGAATGATAGCAACGGCGATCCCAACCAACGTATCTTTGATTTTTGCCGGGGCGCAGATGTGCTTATTCATGACACAACCTATACGCCGGAAGAATACATTGATCGCATCGGCTGGGGACACTCGGATTATCTCTTCTCGCTTCGATTGGCAGCGGAAGCGAATGTGCGGCGATTGTATATTTTTCATCATGATCAGAATCATAGCGACGAAAAAGTGGATGACATTTTAAAAAAATGTAAAAAGGAGATCAGAAGCCGAGGGTACAAATTCGAGTGTGAAGCCGCTGTTGAGAATACAACAATTTCTATCTGAACTTGACATTCACTGAGGCGGAATGTATATTGGCGATGGTTATTTGTATTCTGAGTGCTTGTAACAGAGCAGTGGGCGTGAACATGCGGAGAGCGATTGTAGAAAAAAGGAACATGAATTAAAAGATTTTCTTTGAGACACGTAGGAATGACATTCGAATTCAAACAAAAAGATTTTCAAAAGTTAGCACAGGTGCTGGAGGTCAAGCCGAAGCGTAGTGGTAGCAGTATGCGTTTTGAAATTGAAAATAAAAAACAGCAGCGGAAACTGGCAGTAGAGATTTATTCAGATATCGAAATAGGTAATCGAAAAGGAAGCCTCATTTCGGTCTATACCTCCACGGCGCATCTGCAGTTGCATTTCTGTACGGGGTATGTTGTTAGTAAGATGTTAGGAGAAATTACTTTTGTCGGAGAGTCAGATGGAAAACTTTCCGGCCTGACCATCGAACGCGAAGGCGGGTGCTCGCTCTACGCGAATGTTGATCGAGAAATTTTATCCGGTGATTTTACAAAACTGGGACCCGAGGTGATGCTCTCGGGTATTGCATTGTCATTGACCGAATCGATTCTTCCACCGCAAGTTTACAAGAAACCATCGGAACGTGTGCGGGGAAGGAGTCAGAAGCGGAGATGACGCAGCGAATGATTCTTATATCGACCAACCATCCTCATCTGCGGTTTTCCAGTGGGGATGTTCTCCATGCGTTGTATCTTGTCTATCAAGGAGAAGGGAAGGAACTTCCTTCACTTGCAATCGTCTTTACTCATAGCCGATCTATCAGAAAGATGAATCGGGACTTTCTTAAGCACGACTATGTAACCGATGTTATTGCTTTCCCGCTTGGAGAAGATGGCGGAGTGGAAGGGGAAATTTATATTAATTTGGACGCGGCGCGAACACAAGCCCGTGAATATGGTGTAACATACACTCAAGAGTCGCGTCGACTGCTGATCCACGGTGCGCTTCATCTGCTTGGGTACGATGACACAACAATACGCAGAAAGAAAAAGATGAGTGAGCGTGAGGATATGTATTTAGAATTGATGAAGAAAAAGAAAAGGAAGTAAGGAGTTATGCAAGAACGGATTGTGGAAATAATATTATATCTGGTAAGTGAATTGCGTTCCAATAAGCGTCTCAGTGATGTGGATGTGTCGTCACTGACGCGTGATGGTTATACGCAAAGCGAAATTTCATCGGCATTTTCATGGCTCTTTGAACGTCTCTCTCTGGGAAAATCCATGACAGATGTTACCAGCGGAGCCAGCACATCACATCGCATGTTGAATGATACTGAGAAGATGGTCGTTGAATCGCAAGCATATGGTTATTTGATTCAATGTCAGCAGCTTGGACTTTTTAACAATATTGATGTTGAAACCATCATTGAGCGAATTATGATGGCAGGATTTACAACCATAGGATTACCGGAAATGAAATCCTTTGTTGCTGGATATTTATTTGATATGGAAGGCAGCAATGGACAGATTTCACTTGGTATGAATGATACGATTCACTGAAGAATAGGCAGTATGGAAAAATCACTTATTATTGTAGAATCTCCAGCCAAAGCAAAAACCATCAACAAATATTTAGGTAAAGAGTATATTGTTGAAGCTTCTGTTGGTCATATCAAGAATCTTCCCAAAAGCAAATTGAGCGTTGATATCGATAACGATTTTTCAGTGGTATACGAAACGATCGTAGGAAAAGAAGATATTGTAGCACGAATCAAAGAAAAAGCGACAAAAGCAAAAGCAGTTTTTATCGCAACTGATCCTGACCGTGAAGGCGAAGCAATTGCTGCGCATATCGCCGATGAGATAAAAGATGTCAATAAGCACATTCGACGCGTACTATTTCATGAAATCACAGAAACCGGTGTCAAAGATGGCATGGCACATCCGAAGAAAATCGACGCACATATGGTGATGTCTCAGCAAGCGCGGCGTGCGATGGATCGGATTGTAGGATACAAAGTAACGCCGTTCGTTTGGAAGACGATGTATTACGGTCTATCGGCCGGGCGGGTTCAATCAGTTGCACTGCGCTTGATCTGCGAGCGGGAAGCATCCATTCTGAAGTTTGTGCCCAAAGAATACTGGTCGTTAACAGCAGAATTCACAACTCTGCATGATGAAAAATTTTTAGCAAAACTTGTAAAAGTTGCCGGTGATGACCCGCAAATTCCGGATGAAACAACGTCCAATGGATATATTGCAGATGTTCGGAAACAACGATATGAAATTACGAATGTCTCTCGAAAACCGGTTAAGCGAAATGCCCCAGCGCCTTTCATCACCAGTACGCTGCAACAGGAAGCGGCGAAGCGTCTTCGCATGTCCTCGAAACGGACAATGATGTTAGCACAAAA
Organism: Bacteroidota bacterium; assembly: GCA_050013655.1. GTDB lineage: Bacteria > Bacteroidota > Ignavibacteria > UBA10030 > UBA10030 > Fen-1298. The sequence continues at coordinate 150,977 of JBEKEV010000002.1, forward strand.
GTTATATGAAGGTCAGGAAATCGGTGAAGAAGGATTGACGGGACTTATAACGTATATGCGTACCGACTCTACTCGTTTGAGCGAAGAGGCCGTTGCGCACATTCGAGAATATATTTATAATAATTATGGCAAAGAGTACCTGCCAAAAGAACCGCGTCTTTTTAAGAAAGGAAAGGCATCTCAGGATGCGCATGAAGCCATTCGGCCTACCTCTGTTAAACTTACTCCCAAAGCAGTGAAGAAGTATCTTGATAAAGATATGTTTGCACTGTATGAACTCATCTGGAATCGATTTCTGGCATGTCAGATGGCTCCAGCGGAATTTGAACAAATCACCGTGGAAGTAACAGGAGGAGATTATCTTTTCCGGGCAAGCGATCAACTTCCGACATTTCGCGGGTTCCTTCAGGTGTATGATGACATTGTGGAAGAGAACAGTGGAGAACAAGAGGATGCCGATCCGACATCAAAACTTCCGGTGAATCTGGCGAAAGGTCAAACAGCTCAGCTTACAGAACTCCTTCCTCTGCAACATTTCACGAAGCCGCTAGGTCGATATTCGGAAGCAAGTCTGGTGAAGGAATTAGAATCGCTCGGTATCGGTCGTCCGAGTACCTATGCAATGATTGTAACAACAGTGGTCGATCGAAAATATGTTGAACAAAAAGAACGGAAGCTGTACGCTTCTGAACTTGGCATGCAGGTGAATAAATTACTTGTCAGTCATTTCCCTGAAATATTCAACGTAAAGTTTACTGCAAAAATGGAAGAGGAGTTAGATACGATCGCATCTGGTAAACAAGAGTATTTGGATGTCATGAAAGATTTTTATGGCCCTTTTCATCGTGCAGTGGAAAAAGCTTCCGGTTTAGCATCCAGTATTAAGAAATCGATGCAGGAAACGACGGGAGAAATATGCGAGTTGTGTGGAAAGCCGATGGTGACAAAGTGGGGACGGAACGGAAGATTCATGGCGTGCACAGGGTATCCGGGATGTAAGAATACTAAGCCGCTTGCCGAAGACGCAGAGAAGCATCAACATGTTGTAGGCGGGAAGTGTGACCTCTGTAGTGGTGATATGGTAGTAAAGGGAGGACGATTCGGAGCATTTCTTGGATGTTCAAATTATCCTACATGCAAGAATACAAAACCCATTTCTATGGGTATCAAATGTCCGAAATGTAAAGAGGGCGATCTTATCGAGCGGAAGACAAAGAAAGGCAAGCGAACATTTTATGGATGTTCGAAATACCCCAATTGTGATTTTGCTTCTTGGGATAAACCAGTCGCTCAAGTATGTACATCCTGCGGCAATGGATATGTCGTGGCAAAATACTCTCAGACAAAAGGTGAGTATATGATCTGTCCGGTATGTAAGCAGGAAGTGGATCAAATAGAAGTTGCTGCTTCGGCATAAGAGATGCCGAAAGGTAGCTGAACGAAAAGGACTATGGAGAAGATCGTCAGAGGTTACCTCGAATATTTAGAAACAGAACGGAATTATTCTGCTCATACAATCCTTTCGTACGAAACAGATTTGATGAGTTTGGTTCAATTTCTTCAGAATGAAAAGATAGAAACCTTCGACCAAGTACATAAGGAATCCTTAAGAGCATTTATTGGATTTTTACTCGATGAAGGTTTTGGCCAAAGGAGTGTTGCCAGAAAAATTGCATCACTGCGTTCGTTTTTTAAATATCTTCGGAGACACAAAATCGTAGAGGGTAATCCTGCATTAGTGCTCATCACGCCGAAAGTAGGAAAAAGATTGCCAGTGTTCTTGGACGAACTGTCGATGCGCAAACTTCTTTTATCTTCAGATCAAACCGGACCAAATAAAAAAAGAGATCTGGCAATGATGGAATTGTTTTACAGTACTGGTATCCGCCTCAGTGAATTAATTAATCTTACGTTGAACGATCTCAAGCAGGAAGAAGGACTGATCAAAGTAAAGGGAAAGGGACGCAAAGAGCGTTTTGTGCCGGTGGGAAAAAAAGCATTAACAGTAATCAACGAATACCTTGCCACAAGAAGTGATTTGTTGTTGGCAGCACAGAGAACACACAGCGAGCTCTCTCTGTTTGTTACCGGAAAAGGTCGGAAATTGTATCCTCAGGCAGTCGGTCGAATTGTTCGGAAGTACATTGCAGCGGTTTCGGAGATTGAGAAAAAGAGTCCCCATGTGTTGCGTCATACATTTGCAACGCACTTGCTTAATCGTGGAGCAGATATACGCGCAGTGAAAGAATTATTGGGACACGAAAGCTTATCTACCACACAGGTATACACCCATGTATCATCTGCGCGCATGAAAAAGGTCTATGAGGAGTCACATCCTAAGGCGTAGATTCGAGAAGAACGATCTATCAGTACGCACACTTAGCAAGAAGGAGTATCCGTGATGAACATCAAAGTCACTTCAAGACATTTCAAATCACATGACTCGCTCTCGGAGTATGCAAAGAGCTCTATTGAAGAGCTTTCACATTTCTATGATGGCATCATCAAAGCAGAAGTTATTTTTTCCTTCGAAAAAGCACGGAATAGTGTGAAGATCGCAGAATTATCTCTGACAGTCTATGGTGCGGTCCTAACAGGTGTAGGCAAAAGTGAAGAGTTTGAAAAGTCTATCGACTTAGCACTTGCAAAAATAAAAACTCGTTTAAAAAAATACAAAGAAAAACTTCATACAAAAGACAAAAAAGGTGTAAGAAAAATACGTGAGAAAGAATAACCAACCCGGGAGACGGGACGATGGCGCTGGAAAACATGAAAGAAACGCAGAATAATAGTATTACGGTTGGCTCTCTGTTCGAAGTCCTCAAGAAGCGGCTCACATTAGAGACAGCGAATGGCGATGTTGGCTTTGAAAGAGAGATCACGGATAAAAATATTAACAGGCCTGGATTAGCGCTTGCTGGATATGTGGAGTTGTTCACCTACGATCGCGTGCAGATTTTTGGTAATACGGAAGTCCGCTATCTCAATCACTTGACCTTCGCCGAAAGGGTCAAAGCATTCCAGACAATCTTTCAATTTGATTTACCTTGTATTTTTGTTACAAGCGAAAACAAACTCGACGACGAACTTATTGCCATTGCATCGGAACATCGCGTATCAGTTATCTTGACGCCATTGGAAACTACAAAGTTTGTCTATTTCCTCAGTGATTTTCTTGACGACCATTTTGCGCCTCAAACTGTTTTGCATGGTTCTTTTATGGACGTCTATGGTATTGGAGTGTTGATTACAGGGCGTTCAGGTATTGGCAAGAGTGAAATAGCGTTGGATCTCATTGAAAGAGGACATCGCCTTGTTGCAGATGACGTAGTCATGGTTTCTCGCAAAGGGGAGGGAATTTTGTTAGGTGCGGGTTCGGATGTCGTAAGGAATTATATGGAGATTCGGGGTCTCGGACTGATTGATGTCCGTTCCATCTTTGGTATTCAGGCAATTCGTTTTCAAAAACGCGTTGAAGTCATTGTAGAATTGCAGGAATGGAAGAATGATGTAGAATACACGCGTACAGGTTTAGATCACGAATACATTCCTATCCTGGGAGTTAATCTTCCTCACATCAAATTACCGATTTTTCCCGGTAAAAATATCACTGTCATCGTCGAAGTGATTGCTTTGGATTATCTTCTTAAGCAATATGGATATGATTCAGCGCAGGAATTTAAAAAGCGTCTTGATTCTACAATTGCCGAAAAAATGAAGGGAAAGAGGGCATTTAACTATTTTCACCACGATTTTGAATAACGTGATGGTGATTCTTGACAAAGAATTGATAATTGCCTATTTTCAGCCAGCAGTTAGTCTGAACTTGTAGATGTGTTCGCTCACTGAGAGATCTTGATACATATGAGAAAAACTAAGCTCTATAAATTTTCAATGAAGTCATTGACCTTCCATGAGGTTCGCTGGGCTAGAACCCGCCTTATGGTAACGGGGCTTCTGATGGGCGGTGCTGTTCTCTGGTTTCTCATTGCTATGAACCAACACTACGGCGATGTTTTTGGATTGGGATTCGTTCAACAGACTGCTCTGGTTAATGAGAATAGAGTATTGCAGAACCAATTGCAATTTCTCACGCATCAATTGAACGGCATTCAGAAGCAGCTCACCCTTTTAGGTGACAAAGGAAATGAAATGCGGCTGCTTGCAGATTTGCCGAAATTAGATGAGGATTTACGGAAAGCTGGAACAGGCGGCACTGAATCACGAATTGATTTTACATCTTCCATAAGCGTAAATTCACTTCTTAATAATTTGCGTTCGACAGTCGAGCAAGCAGAACATGAGTTGCGTCTTCAATCATCGAGCTATGAAGAAATTGAAAGTGCATACGAAAAGAATAAAGTGCGCTTCTCTCATCTTCCGGCAATCAAACCGATGGATGGATTTTATAATAAGAATGGATTTGGAATGCGTTTTCATCCTATCTTGCATATCTTCCGAAAACATGAAGGTATCGATATCGACAATGAAGTAGGTACTCCAATTTATGCAGCTGCGGAAGGCACCATAGAGTTCACCGGGCACCAAGGTGGATATGGACTAACCCTTGAGATTAATCATGGTTTTTCATTGAAGACGCTCTATGGGCATCTCTCACAGATTCTTGTGCGAGAAGGACAACGGGTGAAGCGCGGTGAACTCGTTGCTCGTTGCGGAAATTCAGGACTTTCGAATGCACCGCATCTTCACTATGAAGTACGAGTGAATGGCGTGGCACAGAATCCGATAGATTATTTTTTTGACGATGTCCGTGCAAGTGATTTCCAGAATTAATTCATAATAAAAATTTTTAAAGGATTGAACCGACGATGATTTGGACCATCGAGCTGGCAACATATTTAGATGACGCTCCTTGGCCTGCGACAAAAGAAGAGTTGATCGACTACGCGATGCGTACAGGCGCTCCGAGTCAAGTTATCCAGAATTTGGAAGAGCTTGAGGATTCGGATGAGCCCTACGAAAGTATTGAGGAAATCTGGTCAGATTACCCAACTGACGAAGACTATTTCTTTGAGGACGAGAAAGAGTATTAGAATTACAACATTCGTTTTTTATCATCAGGGTACCTTGGGATTGTTTGTATTGAATGAAGCCCAGCACTTTCCTGCTGGGCTTTTTTATTGCTGAATTCTCATGCAGAAATTTATTTTAACTATACTCCTCAGTATTCTCTGTTCGGTACCGGTATTGGCGCAGGCTGCGGCACAGAAATATGAGGTCGGTCAGCTTCGTTTTGAGGGAAACGAAACATTGAGCGACGATCAGCTTCACAATGTCATGAATACACGTGAAACTCCTTGGGTAGTATGGAAATGGATATATCACATCTTCGATAAAGAAATATTAGGTGGTCAGAAGCCCAACTATTTTGACCCTATCACTTTTTCTGCCGATTTTCATCAAGTCAACCGATTTTATCAGGACAACGGTTTTGTTCATTCTCAAATTGATACAAGCATCAGTATTCAGCCCGAAAAAGAAATGGTGTTTCTCACCTTTTCAATTAAAGAAGGAAGACGGTCATTGATTGATACGATCGTCTATCAGGGATTTGAGAATCTTTCGTCAGAGGTTATGAACGAACTTACTTTGAATAAACAGATTGAGGTGGGTCAACCGTATATCCAAAGTAAGGTTGAAGAAGAATCCCGCCGCATCATCAAAGTATTTGCCAATAACGGGTATGTGAACGTGAAGCTTGTTTCTGTAGATGCTCGCCATTATTCATCAACGGATAATTTTACTCTTGTATTTGTCTTCAATCCCGGGAGACGTTATACGTTTGGTACTATTTCTGTTGAACAGGACACCGCTTCGCCGCAGCGCATTGATTCCACCATTGTGCTCCGGCATCTGGATTTTACAGAAGGGGAATACTATGGTGAACAGAAGAAAATAGAGAGTGAGAGAAATCTCAACAGACTTGGCGTTTTTGAAGCGACAAAAATTGAGAATGTTCTTCCGGATACCTCGTCGGAGATGACCAGCATTCCTGTACGAGTTTTCGTACGCACTCGACCGTTTCAAGAGTTGACACCGGAAATCGGTGTGAACGACGAAAATAATGCATTTAACGTTCTGGTTGGCATTGGATATAATCACAGAAACTTTTTTGGAGGTGCACGGAACTTTTCCATCCGTCTCCGACTCAATCTCCAATCGATACAATATCTATCGCTTTTTAACCCTGCCGCTTTGCGGGACAGTTCGCTCGTTTCAAGAGCAGAGTTGACGATGCAGGTTATTCAGCCCTACTTTTTGAACAACAAAACAAGTATCAGCTTCGCATTTTCTGCTATGCTCGATAAACAGACTACGTATTATAATCCGAGTCTGAGTTTTCGTCTCGGTACTCAATCACAGACAGCGACGTACACAAAACTTTTTATCGATTGGAATATTCAGCTGAGCGATCCGAAAAAAGTCGCGAATCTACAGGATACCATCAATCAAGAATTAGGCTTTATAAAACAATTCAATTCATTTATTACAATCACCTTACAACGCGATAAACGCAATGATATTTTTTATCCGTCAGCAGGTTTCTTTCAATCTATCTCATTGGAAGAAGGCGGCTTTTTTCCACGAACATTTGGCAGCTTGCATCTTCCCTATTCCCAGTATGTTAAGTTATACCTCGATGAACAGTGGTACTTGGATCCAGGCAAAAAACGAGATCTCATCTGGGCGATGCGCGCGCAAGCAGGGGCAGCGCTTCTCTACGGTGATTCACCATTGAAAGATATACCTCTTTCACAACGGTTTTATTCGGGAGGGAGCGGAGATGTTCGTGGCTGGAGGGCAAGAACTCTTGGTACCATGCCTGATTCCCTGAGAAATCTGGGAGGGGATGCAATGTTGGAAGGAACCATCGAAGCACGATGGAATATTCTCAATGAAGCCGGAACATTTTGGTTCCTCGATCTCGAAAAAATTTCTTTCGTTTTCTTTTATGACTTCGGTAATCTCTGGACAGCACCTCAAAAGATGGGTCTGAGTGAAATTGCAATGGCGTTTGGACTTGGATTGAGATATAACACGATTGCCGGACCCATCCGCATTGACTTTGGTATGAAATTGTATGATCCCGACGCTCCGCCAGCAAGAAGATGGGTTACACAAAAAGGTTTTTTCCCGGAAACAGTCAAAGACGGTGTACTCCAACTTGGAATAGGTCACACATTCTAAGATATATCAAGTATGAGTTGGTCGTCAATCATAGGACAAGAACGCATCAAAACACAGTTGAAGCAAACTCTGCAAAATCACCGGATTGCTCATGCGTATCTTTTCTATGGACCTGAGGGAATCGGAAAAGATGCCCTGGCAATCGAATTCGCAAAAGCCATGAACTGTGAAACCGGGAGCACAGAAGCTTGCGGTACATGCAAGAATTGCAGACGGATGGATACATTTCAGCATCCTAATACCAAGCTGGTATTCGCGCTTCCTACCGGGAAAAGTGAAAAAACCGGTGACGATCCGATCACCGTACTTACCGAGGCACAAGTTGCCGATGTGCGGGAACAGATCCAATGGAAAGCAAAAGACCCGTACCATCGCATCGAAGTGCAGAAAGCAAACTTTATCAAGATTAACAGCGTTCGGGATATCAAGCGTGAGGCATCTATGAGCCGGACGGAAGAAGGGAAAAAAATATTCATCATTCTCAATGCAGATATGATGAATGCAGAGGCAAGTAATTCACTTTTAAAGACTTTGGAGGAACCACTGCCCGGGATCATTCTCCTTTTAACCACATCGGTAAAAGACCAATTACTGCCAACGATCATTTCTCGCTGTCAATTACTCAAGTGCGATTCGTTGCAGGATGCGGAAATTGAAAGTGCTCTCATCAGCAGAGAAGGAGTGGATCATTCGATTGCCCGGCTAGCGGCACAACTTTCCCAGGGAAGTTATGGGAATGCACGGCGACTGAGTTCATTGAATATGCTCGACGAGCGAAAAGATGTCGTCGAATTCTTGCGCCTGGTACTTGGCAAGAATAGAGCAACGCTCATCGATGCAATCGATGAACTTGCGTCGTCTTCTGATCGTCCCGGTATCGAGCGGTGGTTGAAACTTCTCCAGTCGTGGCTGCGTGATGCGCTCCTTCTGCAGCAGAACGCCCAAGCGCCGTTGCTCGACGACGAGAAGAAAAGCATGGAAAATTTTGTTGCGAAATTTAACAATGCAAATCTCATTGCATCCATTCAGACTGTCGAGAAGGCGATTGCTCATCTAGACAAAAATGTCTACCTTCATCTTATTCTAACGATATTGGCAATTGATTTACGGAAATTTATAATGGAAGCACCATCAGTATGAAGTCTCCTTTCAAACGAATCCTTATTACAGCAGCATTGCCGTACGCAAACGGATATTTGCACCTTGGTCATCTTGCGGGCGCTTATTTGCCTGCAGATATCTATGCCCGTTATCAACGCTTGAAGAAACGTGACGTTCTCTTCCTCTGCGGCTCCGATGAGCACGGTGTCGCCATTACCGTTTCAGCGGAAAAAGAAAAGACAACGCCGAAGGACATCATTGACCGCTACCATCCGGCCAACAAGGCGGCATTCGAAGCATTCGAAATGAGTTTTGATAATTACTCACGTACATCGCTTCCTTTGCATCACGAAACGACGAAAGAATTTTTTAGGGAATTCCACGAACGCAACATTGTGATCGATAAAATGGAACAGCAGTTGTATTGCTTAAAAGATTCCTTGTTTCTTGCCGACCGTTATGTTGAAGGCACGTGCCCGAAATGTAAATCAACGCAGGCGCGTGGTGATCAATGCGAGAATTGCGGTACGTGGCTGGATCAAACTGAACTCATTGATCCAAAGTGCAAGTTGTGCGGTACGACACCGGTTGTGAGGGAAACAACACATTGGTACTTTCCGCTCGGGAAGTATCAGCAGCGATTGGAATTGTACATCGCTGAACGAGACAAAAGAGATGGCTGGAAGGACAATGTTCTTCGGTATTGCGGAGGATGGTTCAAAGATGGATTGAAAGATCGTGCGGTGACACGCGATTTGAACTGGGGTGTACACGTGCCGGTTGCAGGATACGAAGATAAAGTGATTTACGTCTGGTTCGACGCTGTGCTCGGGTATATTTCATCCGGCAAAGAATGGGCGGCAGCTCACGGAAAACCGGAAGCGTGGAAGGAATATTGGCAGAAGGAAGACACAAAGTATGTTGCATTTATCGGCAAAGACAATGTCGTGTTCCATTGCATCGTTTTTCCGGCGATGCTGATGGCTTGGAATGACAGCAATACCAATCACTATGTACTGCCGGAGAATGTGCCCGCAAACGAATTTCTCAATTTTGAAGGTCAGAAGTTTTCCAAGAGTCGCGGGTGGGGAATGAATGTTCAAGAATTTCTGAAATTCTTTTCAGCGGATATGCTGCGGTACGCTCTCGCTGTCAACCTGCCTGAAACACGCGACAGTGATTTTTACCTGAAAGATTTTCAGGCACGCATCAATAATGAATTGGCGGACATCACCGGAAACTTTGTCAATCGCACGATTGCGTTCATCGATAAGAATTTCGGAGGCAGTGTACCGAAGCTTGGCACGCTCAATAAGCTTGACGAAGAAGTTATTGCAGCAGTGAAACAAGCACCGTCTAAAATTGGCGAGTTATTTGAACATTACAGCTTTCGCGAAGGATTGATGGAAACGATGAATCTCTCCCGCGCCGCGAACAAGTATTTTAATGACAGCGAGCCGTGGAAGACACTGAAATCGAATCCGGAACGTTGCTCAACGACTCTCCATGTCGCAATCCAAATAGTGCGGTCTCTTGCAATTTTGTTGGAACCTGTTGTACCTGCCACTTCCCAAAAAATATGGAAACTCCTCAATATCGATATTCCCATGGGAGAAGATGGATGGGATTCTGCATCTGAATTCCGAATCAAAGAAGGACACCAGCTAAACAAACCGGAAATTCTCATAACCAAAATTGAAGATAAGCAGATCGACGAGATTGTGAAATTCCTCGAAGGCGGAGACAAGCCTGAAGCCGTTCCAATTATTCCTCTGAAACCTACGATCACGATTGATGATTTTAAAAAGGTTGATCTTCGTGTCGGACGAGTTATCGAAGCGGAAAAAGTACCCAAGTCTGAAAAGCTTATAAAGCTGCAAGTTGAAATTGGGAATGAAAGACGCCAAGTGGTTGCAGGAATTGCCCAGCAGTACAAACCGGAGGATTTAATCGGAAAGTTGATCGTTGTTGTCGCGAACCTCCAGCCTGCGAAGCTCATGGGGCAGGAGTCGCAAGGCATGCTTCTTGCCGCTAGCAATGAATCCGGCACATTAACACTCGTTGGTGTTCAATCGGAAATATCCACTGGCTCAACAGTGAAATAGCGCCTTTGCCAGAGCGGCATTTTTCTGGTATATTGAAATGTAGTAAAGGAAATATATGGCGCTACACAAAATTCAAAGTATTACACGATTTATTAAGATCGAGCACACGCTGTTTTCGCTGCCCTTGATTTTTAGCGGAGTATTTCTGGCATCGAAGAACCCGCCGTCTCCTCAACTCATTGGTTTGATACTTCTCGGAGCAACAGGCGCCCGCACTGTCGCACTTGCACTGAATCGCATCATCGATCGCCGAATTGATAAACGTAATCCCCGCACGATCAGTCGAGAACTGCCCAGTGGAAATATGTCGCTGGGAGATGCCGTCATCATTCTCTTGGTAGGTTTAGGAGCATACTTTGTAAGCGCGGCTCTGATCTCAAGTTTTTGTTTTCTGTTGTCGCCCATTCCGCTGGTGATCTTCACGTTCTATCCATACATGAAACGATTCACTTCCTATGCACATTTTGGCGTTGGACTTGGACTTTCCATGGCACCGCTGGGCGGCTGGTTTGCAGTGAAGAATTCACTTGACGATATTGTGCCGGGACTGCTGCTCTCGTTCTTTACGCTTTGCTGGGTGTCGGGATTTGATATTATTTATTCGACACTCGATGAAGCCTTCGACCGGGGTGAAAATCTTTATTCATTCAGTTCCCGCTTTGGCAAAGTAAAGGCGCTGCACATTTCCGCATTGCTCCATCTCTTTGCATTTATGGTACTCGTTCTCTTATTCTTCATGCAAATTCGTGCGATTGCTGCGCTGCCATTCCTTCTCGTATCCGGATATTTGCTCTATCTCGAACAAAAGAAATCCCACGATGTTGAACTGGCGTTCTTCAGAATAAATGCGGTGCTCGGATTTTCCGTCCTTGCCATGGTTCTTGCCGGAGTATTTTTCCCATGAGAATCATCGTCGGCATTACGGGATCTTCGGGTGCAGCGTATGCAAAGGAATTTCTCAAGCAATGCAATGCCGATAAATTTCTTATCGTAAGCAAGTGGGGAAAAGTATTGCTCAAAGATGAACTAGGCATCAGCGACCATGATCTTGCACCGTACATTAAGCGGCAATTCTCGGATGATGATCTGTCAGCTCCAACGGCATCCGGAACTAACAGGTTCGATACGTGTGTTATTCTACCATGCTCGACATCGACATTGGGCAAGATTGCATCAGGAATAGGAGACACATTGATTACCCGAACAGCGCACGTAGCGCTCAAGGAACGCTACAAGCTGGTTCTTTGCGTGCGGGAGACACCGCTTTCGACTATCACGCTCGAACAGTGCGCAAAACTTTCACGCGATGGAGTGATCATCATGCCAATTTCGCCGCCGATGTATTTTGTTCCGAAAACCGCAGACGAATACATCGACGCATTTGTAGATAAAGTTCTTGGCGTTGTCGGCGTACGTCCGTCTCGCGGTTGGAAAGCAGAAGAGTTGGAGTGATGACGGGTCTATGAAATTTCCGGCGCTTGGAGAGTTTGTTCAATATCTTGAATCGCTTGGTGAGCTGAAGCGTATTCGTACGGAAGTTGATTCACATTTAGAACTCACTGAAATTGCTGCGCGAGCGCTGCGCGAAAAAAAACCGGCGTTGCTCTTTGAAAATATGAAAGGATCACACTATCCGCTTGCGATCAATGTCTATGCGTCGGACCGGAGAATCGAATTGGCTTTGGGCCGTCATCCTCAAGCTATCGGCGATGAGTTGATCACTTTCTTTGAACAAATGATTCCACCTCGACCATCGTTGCTCTGGAAGAACCGTTCGTTCGTTCGTCGATTATTGAAAGCAAGACCGCGTACCGTTTTATTCGGAAGTTCACAGAAAGTCGTCATGGAACCGAATCTCGATATTCTTCCAATCCAAACTTGCTGGCCGGATGACGGAGGAAGATTCATTACGCAAGGACAGGTATTCACGCATGATCCTGTGGACGCAAAACGCAATGTTGGAATGTACCGGATGCACGTCTATGACAAGACAACAACCGGAATGCACTGGCAGATTCAAAAAGGCGGCGGATTCCATTATCAACGAGCGGAACAGTTAGGAAAAGAATTGGAAGTTGCAGTTGCACTCGGAACGGATCCTGCATTATTGCTGGCGACTGTTTCTGCGTTACCGGAGGGAATGGATGAAGTGATGTTTGCATCGTTTCTGCGGGGAAAGCGTATTCCGATGACGCGGGGGAAGAAAATTAGTATTCAGGTTCCTGCAAATGCCGAATTTATTTTAGAAGGTATCGTGCCTCCCAATCAACGGAGGATGGAAGGACCATTTGGCGATCACTTCGGTCATTATTCAAACGCGGCGCCGTTTCCCGTATTCCACGTACGAACCGTAACGCATCGAATAAAACCCATCTATCCGGCAACGGTCGTTGGTATTCCGCCGATGGAGGATAAATTTCTTGGTGACGCAGCACAGCAGATATTGGGTCCGCTGGCAAGATTGATTCATAAGGAAGTGCGCGACCTATGGGCGTACTATGAAGCGGGGTTTCACAATTTGCTGGTAGTCTCCGTTGAAGAGCGTTATAAAAAGGAAGCGATGAAAGCCGCGCTCGGTCTGCTTGGCACAGGCCAGTTAGCATTGACAAAATGTCTCGTTCTCGTTTCAGAAGATATCAATCCGCGGGATTGGTTGTCTGTGCTTCGCGAGATTCGAGATCATTTCGATCCGCATTACGATTTTATTCTTTTGCCGAAAGTCCCGCTGGATACACTGGACTTCACCAGTTTCAAAATGGAATTAGGCAGTAAGATGATTATTGACGCAACGAAAAAGCAGAACAGGATGGGAGATGGAAGACGAAAGATGGGAAAATCGAAACCTTCCTTTTCCCGATCCATAATCTCGAATCTAAAATCGTTTGATCGAAGAATTATTGATGCTCACTTGATCGAAGAATCGCTGCTCATGGTAAAAGTGCGCAGTCATGGACAGGCAATTATGGAAAAGCTGGTGAAGCAAAAAGAATTGCAAGCAGTAAAAATCATTGCGGCTGTCAGCGACGATGTTGATATGAAGAATCAGGAAAGTTATATTTGGGGAATCTTCACGAGGTTCGATTGCGAACGGGATGTCAGGTTCAGCGAAGAGAGTCTCATCGGCATCTCGCCTATTTATAAAGGTGTCATGGGAATTGACGCAACATGGAAAAAAGGATATCCTGCGCCGCTTGAAATGGATCCTGCTATAGTTCGGCGCGTTGATAAACGTTGGGATAGTTACTGGAAGTAAAGGAGTCGGAGCACGTGAGCAATAGTATACATTTCAGAGATACACTCCTTCAACCGATTTGGAAGAAGGTACATGCAGGCGACAGGTTATCGCTTGACGACGGCAGAGTTTTGTTTCAGACGCATGATGTGATTTCTCTCGGGAAGATGGCGCATTTTGTGCAGAAGAGCCGCAGCGGCGACGCTGTGTATTTTGTGTTGAATCAAAAAATTGAACCGACGAACGTGTGTGTGCTTTCATGCAAGTTCTGTAATTTTGCAGTACAGCAAGGCGATGCGAATGCTTATGAGATGACCATCGAAGAAATGCTCGCTAAGCTGACACCGGAAATTCATGAAGTACACATGACCGGCGGTCTCCATCCCGACTGGGAATGGGAGTATTATCTTCAGATGATGAGGGATATTCGTACTCATTTCCCGAACCTTGACATCAAAGCATTTACTGCCGTAGAAATTGATTTTTTCCACAAGAAATTTAAATTGCCTATCGAGGAAGTCCTTCGACAACTCAAAGAGGCAGGGATGCGCACGATGCCAGGCGGCGGAGCAGAAGTATTTTCCGAGCGTGTGCGCAAAGAACTGTTTCACCAGAAAATCGGCGCAGAGAGCTGGCTGGAAATTCATCGTGCAGCACATAAACTCGGTATTGCATCGAATGCAACAATACTGTATGGCCATATTGAAACGATCGATGAACGGCTGGAACATTTTATCAAGCTGCGCGAGCTGCAGGATGAAACCGGTGGATTTCTCTCGTTCATTCCTCTCGCATTTCAACCGGGTGATACCGGCATTAAACCGCGCGACCAATTCACATCGGCAATCGATGATTTGAAGATGATTGCTGTTTCACGCTTAATGCTTGATAACTTTCCGCATATCAAGGCGTACTGGGTTATGCTCACGGAGGAAGTTGCCTCTGTCGCGCTGAACTTCGGTGCAGACGATATGGACGGAACGGTTGGCGGCGAACGCATCGCCCACGATGCAGGTGCCATCAGTCCATCGACGATGGCGAAAGACCAGCTTATTAAGATTATACGCGATGCCGGAAAAATTCCGGTCGAACGTGATATTTACTACAACCCGATCAATCTGTACACTGAAAATGTTGTGGGAAAGATACCGTACCTCAATTCAGTGCCATTTTACGAAAATATTGAGCGAAGACAATTTAAAATCCTTCCTGTCACACCGAGAAGAATGGGCGTGCTTTCCTTAAAAGGACAGCTCGATGCCGGATTATTTTCATTGATAGATTTTCTTCAACAGCAAGACCGGTTGGAGCCGCTGGATTTTTGTATTGCCACACGCGATCAAGTTAAGAGCGTTCTGCTGTTTTCGAATCACGGCTGGAAGGATCTGGACGGTAAAACCATCGGCATCGTCGATGATACAGCAACATCAGTCAAGCTGCTTCAAGTGCTGCTGGAAAAACGATATGGTAGTAAAGCAATATTCCATCGAATGAATTCCGGTGTGAACGATTACACCAAGTACGACGCTGTGCTCCTTATCGGCGATGAAGCGCTGCGATCGCGGAAATATGGATTGGCCGGATTCGAGATTGTGTACGACCTTGCAACAGAATGGTATGAATGGAAGAAACTGCCGTTCGTGTTTGCCATTTGGGCTGTGCAAAAAACCATGACGCAAGAAAAGAAAGACGAGCTGAAGGGAATCATCCAACAATCACTTGCACGCGCTGAGGGAGATTATGCATCGGTAGGGCAATTGCCTGCAAAGCGGATTAATCTTACAATCGAAGAATCTGTGGACTATCTTGCCGGCTTCAATTTCCGAATGGGCGTGCGGGAACGAGCGGCGATAGAAGAATTTCAAGAATTGCTTTTAGAAATTGAAAAATTAGAACGTGTGTGACCTCATCCTGACCTTCCGCTCTAAGGAATGAGATAGTATTCGTAAGAAGAGCTATGCCGGAACAATTACTAAAAAAATATGACGAATTAATAACCACCGGAACTCAATTAGCGCCGCAAGGAGGATTCGATGCTTCCGGGTATAATGCACGATTACAGAATAAATATCTGGATTGGCGAAAAGCGTGCTTGGAAACGCTCGATTCATCCGGACCGATTGGATTCCCGTACAAACAAAAAATTCTTGGCGATAAAAACGGCGGATTCTTTTTTCAGCCATCCGCCCAGTTGATTCTCAACTGTATGCGTGAACTGTACGAAAAAGTAAAAGCTTCGCCCGATCTCGCATCGGCTCCGGCCGCTCCGACAATGGATCGTCAGACGCCGACAGTTCAGACTGCAACAGACACCGGAGGAGTTCGAGTATTGAAACCGCCTCCGAAACACGCAGCGTCGGCACCTCCTCAAACTTCTGCACAATCGCAGGATGCTGCGCATACCGGTAAAGTGTACGTCGTCGGGGAAGCAAATGATCCGCTCCGTGTGCAGTTGCTGCAATTTCTCGGAGAAATTGGAATAGAGGAAATTGATATCGAACGTCAACACGGACAGATGCTTCCGCTTGAGACACTTCAGGTCGATGCAGGCGTACGGTTTGCATTCTTTATCATCAACCCGGACGATCTTGCGTATGCAATGTTCGAGCTTGGGCATTTCGTCGGAAAGCTCGGCAAGAACCGTGTTTGTGTTCTCCATATGTCCGATGTTGAATTTCCAAAAAACGTGCCGGGCGTGTTAACGAAATCGATCGTGATCAAGTTGGAAGAAGCGAGCTTTGGATTATTAAAAGATCTTAAAGCATCGGGTTATCAAATAAATTTGTAGGATGTATGGTATGACATTGGAAGAAATTTATCAGAAGATTCGGGAAGGTGCTCGTATCTCACGGGAAGAAGGATTATTCGTTCTCAAGAATGCTGAGTTATTGGATCTCGGCGACATGGCAAATGAAATTCGATTCCAAAAAAATCCGAAACAATGGGTAACGTATGTGCTCGATACCAATCCGAATTATTCAAATGTTTGCAACGTCGATTGTATTTTCTGCGCATTCTATCGGCATCCGGGCGAAGAAGGCGCGTACCGACTGTCGAGCGATCAATTGATTCAGAAATTTAAGGAAGCGGCGTCGCAAGGTATCATAACAGTGCTTCTCCAGGGCGGCGTTGACCCGACGATTCCATTTGAATATTATCTCGAACTTGTCGAACGCACAGTGAAGGAAGTACCGGAGATCTATCCGCATTTCTTTTCCACATCGGAAATTATTGGAATGTCGCAAGTCTCCGGTTTATCGATTCAGGGAGTGCTGGAGAAATTGTGGGAAAAAGGATTGCGGTCCATTCCCGGCGGAGGTGCAGAAATTCTCTCGGACCGCGTCAAGAAAAAGATCAGCAGTAAAAAAGGCACTTCAGCCGATTGGCTGAATGTCATGCGCATTGCACAGAATATTGGATTTAAAACAACGGCGACAATGATGTACGGGCATCTCGAAACAGAAGAGGATATCGTTGAGCATCTCGAAAGCATCCGCCAGCTGCAGGATGAGACCGGCGGGTTCACTGCCTTCGTTCCGTGGTCATTTAAGCCCGGTAACACGCCTCTGGAGAAGATTATTCCGCATTATGCTACCTCTACACGGTATCTGCAGATGATCGCCTTCTCACGCGTTTATTTAGACAATTTTCAGCATATCCAGGCGTCGTGGTTCTCAGAAGGGAAGAAGATCGGCCAAATTGCTTTGCATTTTGGCGCCGATGATTTTGGCGGTACATTGCTTGAAGAGAATGTGCATGCGGCTGCTAATTTTATCAATACAACCGACGCCGAAGAGTGCAGGAACCTGATACGGGAATCAGGATTTATCCCGGCGCAACGTACAACGCTGTACGAAATTATCAAAGTAGAAGAAAAATCCGCTGCAGCGTGACTTCATCAACAGACGGAGGGATGAATGTCGAAATGTTTTTTCATCATACTCTTTTTAGCGCCCTACATTGTTGGTTTTGCTCCGCAGGATTCTTCCTATACTGAATGGCAAATCGGTGCAGGGGGTGGACAATATACATATGAAGATTGCAGCGGCGAGCATACATCACATTTTTATGATGCAGGCATTCGTGTCACAACGAAATTAAAATCTCCGTGGAGATTAGGAGCGAGTATAAGTGCGATACCTTCTAACGGGAGCTTAACGGTTTTCGGCTACCCCGACTTTGCGTATGACAATGGATTCTTTTCACTTGGCACAACAGGTTTACGAGTAGGATATTTAGAAAGAACCTTTTTTGAAATCAAAGGTCTGGACGAAATTCCTTACACAACGGGCAAAGGACTTTTCCGGATAGGGATGGGGACGCCGATAACACAGAATGGCACACGCATTTGGATGGGAGCCAACGTAGGAGTTTACCAAAGCTTGGGATTTGGAACCAGCCTGGAATTCCCCCTGCAAGAAAACTATTCCCTGTCTCTCACCGGGCGCTACGGTGAACATAATAGTATTCCGGAATACGGCATCTCACTTGGATTGAAGTTTCGGCGCTAGAATTTCTTGCCTTACGTTTTGCCAGCCGAACTCTTCCCGCCAGCAGCGGGATAAACTCCAGCGGGTATCTTAATTTAATTACTCACTCATTCGACAAATAAGTTTATCGCGGCTTCTATTGATAGTGAACCCCCCTTGTTCCCCTCTTTGAAAGGAAATGTGATTGCGAGGAATGAAGCCCCTAAAGCAGAAAAAAAAGAGCATCTGTCATTGCGAGGAACGTAGTGACGCGGCAATCCGCTAAAAGTGGATTACTGTTGGAAAGTCTTGGTTTGCGGATTCTTCTGCAAAATGAGATTTTTATGATGCGCTTTCCCAAAATGGTCGTGTACGTTATTTAAACTTCTTACCATTGAGATTCCAATTCCTTTTAATTAATTTCTTAGCAGATATTGATTAAGGATGGGCAATATGCCGACGGCATCTGAATAAAAATGATTGATAGATGCACCAATATCGTGAGACAAATCTTCATTATCTTATTTCGATAGTTTAATCTTAAAAAGGATTCTATGATAGAACCTGCAGTTAAGAAAATATTATTTCTTTTTATAACTCTGATCGTACCTATGCTTACTTTATTTTCGCAGAATACCGGTCAAGCCGCATACAATGAGCGATCGAACGAGGGTCAATACAAAATATATTTTCAAGAAGCGAACGATCATCTCGGTAAGTACGAATTTTGGGAATCGATAAAAAGTTGTGAAGCAGCTTTGCGATATAAACCGGACGATTTTCTGGTTCGGGCGATGATGTGTCTTGATTATTATGAGATAGCTGAAAGACTTGATGTACATAAACCTGACGACAAGGAGGAAAAAATAGAACTCTATTCAAAAATGAATACAATTGCAGATGAAGGTATTCGATGCGCTCCTGATAGAGGAGAATGTTATTTTATGCGCGGATTAGCCAATGCAAGGATGTCCACAACGAAAGGAATTATGTCCCAGCTCTTTACGGCACAGCAAATTGAGAAAGACTGGCTCATCGCAGTCGATCGTAAATCCGATTATGTCACGCCGAACGGCGAGAATCTTCAGGCATCGAGTTGCCTAGCATTGGGAGTGTACTATCGGCTTTGTCCGACATTTTTCCTGATCAGATGGTTTTTTGGAATCAGCGGGGATCTCAACAAATCGGTGGATTACTGCCGAAGGGCGTATGAACTTGATTCCACACGGATAGAAATTGTAAAAGAATATGGAGTGGCTCTTATTACGAGCGGACTGGACAGAGAGAATAAGAAGGATATTGAAGAAGGGAAAGAATATCTCAGAAAAGTTGCTTCTCTGCCGTTGAGACTGCAAACGGATACAATCGATATCGCTCACAGTAAAATGCTGCTCGATAACATTAGTCTCTGTCCCGGTTATTCGAGGGATGAGCAACAGGATGTCTCCGAGGAATCATATAAGAAAACTCAGCAGTAGTATATCCGTCGCGTGCGCCCATGAATCTTTCTCTCTAAAAGGAAATGTCATTGCGAGAATCCCGAGCGACGAAGTCGATCGGGAGGCGTGGCAATCCGTAAAGACTGAATTACCTAAGGAAAGTCTTGAGTTTGCGGATTGCTTCTCCCGATAAAAAACATCGGGATCGCAATGACAGGAAAAAAGTGTATCCGTCATTGCGAGAATCCCGAGCGACGAAGTCGATCGGAAGGCGTGGCAATCCGTAAAGACCGAATTACCTAAGGAAAGTCTTGAGTTTGCGGATTGCTTCTCCCGATAAAAAACATCGGGATCGCAATGACAGGAAAAAAGTGTATCTGTCATTGCGAGAATCCCGAGCGACGAAGTCGATCGGGAGACGAAGCAATCTGCACAAAGAGGAGACAACTTGTTGACAACTTAATTATTTTCCACTATCATGTAGTTGTCTACAACAAAGGGCGTCATGGCGACCGGTGTTTCAAAACTCATCCTGGATCTTCTCAAGAAGCGTAAAACTCTTACCACTTCGGATATTGTCCGCAGAACGGGATTTTCGCGCGCATATATTCACAGGCATTTTAAAGAACTTCAGGATGCAGGCAAGATTCTTCTCGTCGGCAGGGCAGATCGGGCGCGTTATGTTCTCGCAACCGCAAAGGCAAAAGATACAGTACTAGCCGAAAGACGGAATTTCCTTCGCACCTATCCGATTAAAAACCTGCAGGAATATCGTGTCTGGACGCAAATCGTTCAGCAGACAGGCATCGTACGTCATACAGCGGAAAATATTATACGGATTGTGGAATACGCTTTTACTGAGATGCTGAATAATGCCATAGACCACTCGCATTCAAAGATAGTACAGGTACGGATGACGAGAACAGCGGAGGACATCCGGTTCTCTGTCACGGATAAAGGTATCGGGATTTTTCGCAATATTAAAGAACAGCGTAACTTGAAAAATGAAAAAGAAGCGATACAGGATCTTCTCAAAGGGAAACAAACAACCGCTCCGGGGAAGCACAGCGGAGAAGGAATATTCTTTACATCACGGGCGGCAGACCGGCTTGTCCTTAAAAGTTCGGGCAAACGTCTTATTTTTGAGACCAGGATGAATGATGTTATCATCGATAAGACAACAGTGCAGAAAGGGACAGTCGTTGATTTCGTTATCGGACTTGATTCTGCGACGACGCTGCCTTCCGTCTTTCATCGTTTTAGCGGTGAAGAGTATGAATTTGCGAAAACTGATGTTCGCATCGCTCTGTATAAAGCCGGCAGAGATTTCGTATCCAGATCTCAAGCCCGCCGTGTCCTGGCCGGGCTGGACACATTTAAGCATCTCGTGCTCGATTTTCAGAATGTACAGACAGTAGGGCAGGGATTCGCAGATGAAGTTTTCCGTGTATGGAAACAAAATCATCCCCGGGCACTCATTGAAATACGCAATGCAGACGAAAATGTCAAAATGATGATAGATCATGTGCGGGGAGAGCATTCTCACTCTTCCCGGTAGACAGCTTGTTGACAACTCTGATTATTCTATGAAGCGGAAGTTGTCAACCGCATGGACATCAAATACTATTTGCGGTTGAATCCGTAAATGAAATGGGAATGAAGGCTGATCAATTTCGACGCTCACTAAAAGACAACGCACAACAATGCAAAGACTATGTACGACGGTTTGGAAGTGATTGACATGAATTTGAAGGATATGAACAACGGTTAAATGGACACTGACAATGAATTAATAGGCATTGACAGCGATTGAATGGAGTTTGACACAAAAATAATGCAAGCTTATAATGCCATGATGTCATCTGACAGAAAAATAATGCGGCGTGACAGTAGAATAATGAAGAGTTACACAGGTTTGGAGAGAGATGACAGCAACTAAATGGAGTCTTACAGCAAAATAAAGTCAGGTTACACAGAAATAATGTCATCTTACAGTGATTAAATAGAGTGTGACAATAGTTTAATGTGAGTTGACATGGATTTGGAGACCTCTCGCAGCAGTTTGGAGACAACTGACAAGAGTTTATTGAGTGTTGACGGATGTTTCAAGAGGGAAAAAGAGACACAAAGACAGATGAGAGGTAAAGAACGTGGATTTCAACAAAAAAAATAGGTGATGGAAATGAAGGTTGAACAAGATACGAGCTTTGGTTACATTCTGAGGATAGAGAAATGAAAAATAAGTTTCTTTACTTCTAAATCCCTATAAAACGATACCAATCTCTATGCCAACAAACAGCATACAACGTTATTACCAGGAAGTAGAAAAACTCAAGCAGCGAGGCGGTACAAAGATGGAATCTACCGTCAGCCAGGCATTCTATACACTGCTCAATGACTACGCACAGCAAAAGGAATTAATGTTGGTTCCGCAGGTGTGGGTGAAAGGCAAGCTCGGTAGAAAAGTAAAACCGGATGGCACACTGAAGGACAGTTTACGTCAGGATTGGGGTTATTGGGAAAGTAAAGACGAAGCCGACGACATCGACGAAGAGATTGAAAAGAAATTTGCCAAGGGTTATCCGGATGTTAATATTCTTTTTGAAGACAGCAACACCGTTGTGTTGATTCAAAGCGGCCATGAAATGCTGCGTGCCTCAGTCAGCGATGCCGACAAGCTCGATGCCATTCTCAAAGCATTTGTCAGTTACCAGCGGCCGGAAGTGGAAACATTCCGTAAAGCGATTGAATTATTCAAAGCAGATGTGCCGGATGTAGCCGAAACTCTTCGCAATGTTATGGCGCAAGCGGAGAAGCACAACAAGTTTTATGTTGAAGCGCGCGACGAATTCTTCGAGCTGTGCAAAGAAGCGATCAACCCGCAGATCACACTCGGCGATATCACTGAGATGATGATCCAGCACATTCTCACGTCGGATATTTTCAACACCGTGTTCGATGAGCCGTACTTTCACCGCGAAAACAACGTGGCAAAGGCGCTGGAAAAAGTAGTGGATACGTTCTTCATTGCCGAGGTGCGCAAGAAAACGCTCAACCGCATTCAGCATTATTATCAGGCGATCAATGCAGCAGCGGCGGGCATTGCCGACCACCACGAGAAACAGAAATTTCTGAAAGCCGTCTACGAAACATTTTACAAAAGCTATAATCCCAAAGCTGCCGACCGGCTCGGCGTGGTTTATACGCCCAACGAGATCGTGCGCTTTATGGTGGAAAGCACCGACCACCTTCTGCATAAACACTTCGGTAAGTTTTTGGAAGACAAGAACGTGGAAATTCTCGACCCCGCCACCGGCACAGGCACGTTCATCTGCGATATTATCGACCACATACGCACCGACAAGTTGGAATACAAATACAAGAACGAACTCCACGCCAACGAGGTCGCCATTCTGCCGTATTACATTGCCAACCTGAACATCGAGTTCACCTACAAACAGAAGATGGAGCAGTACGCCGAGTTCCAAAACCTCTGCTTTGTGGATACGCTGGATAATATGGGATTCGGATATAGGAATAAGCAGGAAGGATTATTTGCTGTCAGTGCAGAAAATGTAGAGCGCATACGCAGGCAGAACAAAAAGAAAATCTCCGTGATTATTGGCAACCCGCCATATAATGCAAAGCAAGAGAATTACAATTTCCTCAATCCCAATAAAGTGTATGAAACGATTGATAAGCGGATAAAGAATTCATTCATAAAATATGGGACAGCGCAAAGCCAAATTGTAGTATATGATATGTATACACGCTTTTTCCGTTGGGCGATGGATAGATTGGGGGAAAACGGCATTGTCTCTTTTATTACAAACAACTCATATATCGATGGAAGAGCATTGGATGGTTTTAGAAAATGTATTAGTGATGAATTTCAACATGTATATCTCATAAATCTTGGGGGCAACATTCGAGAACTTTCAGGAAAAGATGGAATATTCTTAAATGAAAAACACACAATTTTTGGTGTTTCTGCCGCTGTTGGAATTGCAATTGGCTTTTTTGTGAGGGATGAAAAGGCAAAAGGACAACCTTGTAGAATTCATTATATTCACCCAACGGATATTCGGGCGACGAGAGATGAAAAGATCGCTTTCCTCCAATCACAGACATTTGATAAAATAAAATTCGAGATAGTGACTCCTGACAAGAAAAACAACTGGATCAATATTTCTTCAAATGATTTTGATGAACTAATACCATTGAGTGATAGAGATGTAAAAGCAGGTAAAAGCAACAATGCAATATTCAAACTCTTTTCACTCGGTATTGCAACTCATCGCGATTCTTGGGTTTATGATTTTAATAGAGAACAAGTTGAAAAAAGAGTAAAGCATTTGATAAGTATTTATTCAAAAACTCTTGCTGACCCAAACTATAAAGGGAAACATTCGATTGCTTGGGACAGCGATCTTGAGAAATACTGCAAAAATCATATAAAGAAAAAATATGATGACAATAATATTAAGAAGTCTTTATTCCGTCCATATGTACAAAAGCATTTGTACTATGATCGTCATTTTAATGGGAGAGTATATCAGTGGCCAGACATTATTGGAACCGATAAAGGTAATTCAATAATTACAATTTCTGGAATCGGATTCAATAAAAGTTTTCAAAGTCTTGCAAGTGATGCTATTGTCTGTTTAGATGCGTTAGAGAAAACACAATGCCTGCCGCTCTATCGGTACAACGATGACGGCACGCGTGTGGAGAATATTACGGATTGGGGTTTGGAGCAGTTTAGGAAAAAGTATGCAACCACCCCTAATCCCCTCCTTACTAAGGAGGGGACGCGCGAAGCGCGGGGGAGGTCGAAAAAAGATTCCCGCGTACGCAAGAATGACAAGGCTATATCCAAAGAAGACATCTTCCATTATGTCTATGCCGTGCTGCACAATCCCGTCTACCGGAAGAAATACGAAATAAATTTGAAGCGTGAATTTCCGCGCATACCGCTGTATGATGATTTCTGGCAATGGGCGACGTGGGGCAAGCAATTGATGGATCTGCATGTGAATTACGAAAAAGCAAAACCATTTGCATTAAAATCCATTGTAGGGGCACGTCACGACGTGCCCAATAAATCCAATGGTAAATCGCCCAAAAGCAGGACACAACGTGTTGTGTCCCTACGAGCGAAATTAAAAGCCGATAAAGACAGCGGTGCCATCATCATCGATGACGAAACCACATTGATGGGTGTCCCGAAAGAAGCGTGGGAATACAAACTTGGAAACCGGAGCGCATTGGAATGGGTGTTGGATCAATACAAAGAAAGCACGCCGAGCGATCCGACGATTGCGGAGAAGTTTAACACCTATAAGTTTGCAGATTACAAAAAAGAAGTGATCGAATTGCTGAAGAAGGTTTGCACGGTGAGTGTGGAAACGATGAAGATTGTGAGGGAGATGGAGGGACGTTGAAATCGATCTCTCTGGTGGTAGGTATAACAGAAGCAGAATGAATTCATGTCAGGAGATGCGTAATGGCAAAGAAAAAACGTCGAGGATTAATCAAAGGGAATCTTGAGAGAATATCGAGTAGAGTCTTTGACCTTTATCATGATGAGATTACCGAGCTTGTCGGAAAACATCATGGTGTTTATGCGTTATATAAAAAGAACCGGCTTTATTATGTGGGCCTTGCTAATAATTTAAAAAGCCGCGTCAAACATCATCTCCGAGACAGACATGCAAAGAAATGGGATACCTTCAGTCTTTACCTTATCCGGAATGTAAATTACTTACGTGAGTTGGAATCTCTCCTTGTCCATATTGCAGAACCAACGGGTAATATCATGCGCGGGAGGTTTACAAAATCTGTCAATCTCCTTAAAACACTTGAAGAGATGATGGAGGAACGCGATAAGCGACAAAGAGAAACCATCTTGGCAGGTGCAAGAGGAAAACGTCATCGAAAGCATAAACCGCTCCACCGAAAATCACCAAAGAAAATCGGCGAGAGAAAGAAGGGTGTACCGGTATTAAAAGGTATGTTTGGGCCGAGCACAGTCTTGAAAGCAAAATTTAAAGGAAAAGAATATTCCGCAGAAGTTGATCAGGATGGCAAGATTCATTTCGACGGCAAAGTATTTAATTCTCCTTCCATGGCAGCCATGCATTTGACAATTGGTGCAAAAGATGGCTGGCATTTTTGGAAATATCAAAACAATGCAGGCGCGTGGGTGACAATTAATGCGTTGAGGAAAAAATAGTTGGAAGAAGTGTTTTAGGAAAACGATAATAAAATGGCAGACTCAACGCTAGCAACAAAAGATGTTGAAAATTGGATAAGAAACGAATTTCTTCCCAAGAAATATCATCAATCATTCTCAAAACAGAAATTAGGGGTGCAATCCGGCGGCGAATTTGAATGCGACGCCGTCTCTGAAGACGGAAAGATTGTCTGCTTTATCTCAACAAGCTCAAGCAAGACAGTGGGCGAAGAACCCGCGCTTGCAAAGATCCGTAAGGATGCTTTTTGGGCAGGTTCCCTCAGTGAAAAACCGCAGGAAATTGTGTTTGCATGTACAGATAAATCAATGGTCGAGCTTATCAAGCAAGAAAAGGAAAATGGACGCTTCCCAAAACACATTAAAACACTGCTGGTGAAATTACCGGCAAAATAAAAAATTGAGGTAAGTAATCCTCGTGTCATTCCCGTGAAGCTTGTCCCCGTGAAAACGGGGAACGGGAATCTCATTATGGGTCATGTAAGATGCCCGCGTACGCGGGCATGACAATAGGAATGGAGATGAAGAAGAAGGCGGCGGAGGAAGTAAGCAAGCCTTTTGCATAACAGTGAATATGAGATGGCGGTGAATTGTTCTCCCGAACAGAAACAGTGATAACATTAAAATGCAAGAGATAAGAACTTTGTCCTGGATCCCCATTAGAAGCATAAGGGGATGACAATGAGAGATGAAGATTGTGGAGAAGCAGGAAAACCTAAGTGCTTTTTGTCATTCCCGAATGGTTTTGTCGGGAATCCAGAAAAAGGAAATTAAGAGAAGGCAAGAGGAAAGAATCTTATCCTGGATCCCCGTTAGAAGCATACGGGGATGACAATTGGAGATAAAGATTGTGGAGGGGCAGGAAAACATAAGTACTTTTTGTCATTCCCGAATGGTTTTGTCGGGAATCCAGAAAAAGGAAATTAAGAGAAGGCAAGAGGTAAGAACCTTATCCTGAATCCTCATTAGAAGCATATGGGGATGACAATGAGAGATAAAGATTGTGGAGGGGGCAAGGAAATTAAGGAACCCCACCATGAAAAACATTGAAATGGTTTCTGATAATTCCCTACCTCTTTAGCATTGCGATTAATCGAGGTACTACGATGACCGTGATGTAAGAATAAACCGATTCATCGGTTTACGGGTTTGCAAACAGGCGATAATCTATATCGCTGCTTGCAATCCATAAAAGGATGAAAAGCATCAAACAAAGAAAAATGAATTATCTGTTGGCCAATAAAAAAGGAATACAAATGAAGAAGATCATCTTTGCCGTTCTGACGTTATCTGTGATAGGGTTTTCCATAAGCGAATCGCAATTGATTCGCGGTTATGGCATCAAGGTAGGCGTTGCGTCCACGAGCCAAAATTGGGAGTGGGCACCAACGGTGGGTGTTACTGCCGCTTCAACAGCAACACACCAAAGCCTCGAGGTCGGAGCATTTATAGAGTGGCTTGATATTCCATTGTTCAGTGTTCTCACAGAAATTCAATATATTCGAAAAGGTTCAGATGTTACGACAAATGTGCCAATGACCACAATAGAGAATCCGGATGGGAACGGTCAATTCATTTCTTATTCTACCGAGATCAGTTATTTATCGGTGCCGATATTGGCGAAGTTTCGAATGAATGGAGGATTATTGTCTCCGTATATTGTTGCTGGTCCGCGATTCGATTTTTGCCTTACGAGCAGCGGCGCTTTCTCTAAGAGTGATTTAAAGACCATGAATGTTGGCGGCACATTCGGTGTGGGCGTAGAATCGGCTTCCATCCTTCCCATTCAAGTTGGATTAGAATTCCGCTATAGCCCGGATTCCCAGGCAAGTTACTCAACTCCGTCCTTGACGGTCAAGAATCGGTCATTAGAATTGCTTTTGGTTTTAAGCATGTAACGATGACTGAGTACGTTCACGCATTGAACTGTATCGAAACCGGCTACAATTGGATGGAAAGAAGCTGAAGGAAGTGCGGTGTGGGAAATGGATTGCACTGGGGGAGTTGATAGAGAAAAAATTGTAGCCGTGATCGCTGATCTCGGACTTGAGACCAACCGAGGTCAACGACCTCGCTACAGAAATACGCGGGAATGCAAGCGGGTGATCGAGGGCAAAGGAAGTAGAGATAAAGATTGTGGAAAATAATGGCAGTTTTCCCGCCAAAAAACGAAAAATCCGATAACCATACATTGATTTTAAGCAGTATTCTTCTATTTTATTTGAGTCACAAAGTTTAATTAATCCGTACTCCTAATTAAAGTTACAGCGTCAACTTTAATTAAGCGATCTCCCTAATAAAGGTGATGAAAGTGGATATAAAAAATTATATAGCAGGGAGTTATACACAGCAATATCAATATAAAAGTTTTACTCCTTCCAAGATCAATAAGGAATGAATGCATAAATCCGACGTCATCCGCCCAATCCCGTAAAAAGCACGGGACGCTGAAAAAACGCGTAAGCATGGCGGGGCTGGAGATGCAGGCGCTTAGACTTGTATCCATTTACGAAATCAAGAAAGTGAAATTGCGAATGTCAAGAATTATAGAAAAAGATATTCTGGTCTGCCTTAGAAGATTATTATTAGGTATTTTATTTTCTCAATTTTCTTGGAGTCAATCCATGAATACAACTACTTCAAATCCTCAAAATACCGAACCGAGTACAGTAGATTCAGTCGAGCTTAAGAAATATGTGGGAACCTGGTATGAGATTGCGAAAATACCCAATAGCTTTCAAAAGCAATGTGCATGCAATACAACGGCAACATATAGTATCCGGGATGATGGTAGGATTGATGTTATAAACCGTTGCTCGAAAAGCGATGGAACTGTCGATGAGGCAAAGGGAATTGCAAGAATAGTAGACACGGTCACAAATTCAAAATTGGAAGTCAGTTTTGTCAGACTACTCGGCATTCGGCTGTTTTGGGGAGATTATTGGATTATCGGTTTGGATAAAGATTATCGATATGCTATTGTCGGAACGCCATCCCGCAAATATGGATGGATACTCAGCCGCTCGCCTGCTCTTTCACAAGAAGATCAGAATATTATTTTCGATATACTGAAAAAACAGGGGTATAATCCTAAAAGTTTTATTTTTACTGAACAGAAATAGTGTCAATATTCAATGGCAGAAGAGATAAGAACCTTATCCTGGATCCCCATGAGAAGCATACGGGGATGACAATTGAAGATAAAGATTGTGGAAGGGCAGGAAAACATAAGTACTTTTTGTCATTCCCGAATGGTTTTGTCGGGAATCCAGGAAGAGGAAATTAAGAGAAGGCAAGCTTACCCTGGATCCCCATTAGAAGCATACGGGGATGACAATGAGAGATAAAGATTGTGGAAGGAAAGAAGTTATGAAGCAGGAAGAGAGCAGAGGTGAAATAGTAATTTACAAAAACAAAGAGGGGGGATCTGGACTTCAAGTATATCTGAAGGCGGATACTGTATGGCTTTCTCAAAAAATGATGTCGGAATTGTTTCAAAAAGATACCGATACCATTGGATTACATCTCAAGAATGTATATAAAGAAGGAGAGCTGCATAAGAAATCAACTACCGAGTATTTCTCGGTAGTTCAAAAAGAAGGAAAGCGAACGATCACTTGCACTTTAAAATGAAATAATAAAATGAAGCCAGAGAACAAAGGTGAAATAATAATATATAAGGCAGAGGATGGAAAAACTGCCATTAATGTAAGGCTTGAGAAAGAAACCGTTTGGTTGAACCAATATCAACTAGCCGATTTGTTTACAACAGACCGAACTTCAATCTTAAGACATATCAGAAATATCTATAAAACCGGTGAGTTAGCGGCTGAGTTAACTTGTGCAAAAATTGCACAAGTTCAAAAAGAAGGCGGACGCCGAATCAGCCGGAACATCTTATATTATAACCTTGATCTTATTATTTCAGTCGGATATCGTGTTAATTCAAAGCGAGGCACTCAATTCCGTATCTGGGCAACGCGTGTACTGCGTGAACACCTTGTAAAAGGATTTACGGTTAACGAGAGACGTCTCAAAGACCTTCATCAAGCTGTACATCTTATCACTGAAATTGCGGAGCGCAGGGATCTTTCCGGTGACGAAGCGAAAGCACTCTTACGCGTCGTCGAAGATTATACATTTGCGCTGAATTTATTGGATGATTATGACCACCAGAAAGTGGTTATTGCAGATACAACCGAACGTAAAGTGCATGCTGTCACGTACGATGAAGCGGTCAGAACCATCGGCCATTTACAAAAACAATTTAATGCTTCTGAATTATTTGGTCGCGAGAAAGACGAAAGTCTGAGAGGTTCGCTTAATAATGTGTTTCAGACATTTGAAGGAAAAGAACTTTATCCAAGCCTGGAAGAGAAAGCGGCGAATTTGCTGTATTTCCTTGTGAAGAATCACTCTTTTGTGGATGGAAATAAGCGGATAGCGGCGGCGTTGTTTCTTTGGTTCCTTGAAAAGAATCGAATCCTTTATCGTGGAGATGGTACCAAACGCATTGCTGAAAACGCACTTGTTGCCATGACACTTCTTATCGCTGAAAGCAAACCGACAGATAAAGAAATCCTTGTTCGAGTTGTAACGAACTTATTAACGAAGAGAAATAAATAAGGGTCAGGAAAACCAAAGTGCTTTTTGTCATTCCCGTCGCAAAGCGATCCCTTTGGGAAATGTTGTAATTGGCCTGCCCGCCGGTCAGGCGGGGAATCCAGAATACAGGACTTCTGCATATGATGGAGTGAAGGGGGGAATATTTCGAAGATTCAAGTCTGTTCGTCGCTTTCTTTGGGCGCAAAGATATTGTTCTTTCTTTTGTCTTGACACAAAAGGAAAGAACCAAAGAAAAAGTCAAGACTGAAGAAAAATATGGGTAAAACCGCGGCTCGCGTCGTTGACCAGAAAAAACTCGTTCGCTGAAGCGAACTCAGACAGTTTTCTGGTCGGACACTTTGCTCGCCTTGTTTTACTTCCATATTTTTCTAAGGTCGATGAAAAAAACATAAAGATCACAGATATCGATTTCGCGGGCATGTGTAAAAGAAAAAGAGAAGATTTTGTTATTCCCAGATGTTGCAATCGGGAATCCAGGAAAAGGAAATCAAGAGAAGGCAAGAGGAAAGAATCTTATCCTGGATCCCCGTTAGAAGTGTACGGGAATGACAATAAGAGATAAAGATTGTGGAAGGAAGAACCTAACCCCCCTTGCTCCCCCCTTTAAGAAAGGGAGGACGCCGAAGGCTGGGGGTTCGATAAAGCGGTTTGTAGAAAATAATGTAGCCAGCGACCTCGGCTACAAAGTACGCGGGAATGATAAAAACAAAATCATACGCCCTTACGCATGATTACAGGAACAATACCATGATAGAGAAGAAAATTAAATGGGGAATTTTAAGCACCGGATGGATAGCGCATAAATTTGCGACTGCGCTTCAGGTTGCAGCCAATTCTGAACTGCACGCCGTCGGTTCCCGTACTCTCGGCACGGCAAAAAAGTTTGCCGGTGAATTTCATATCCCAAAAGCCTACGGCAGTTATGAGGAACTTGTAAACGATCCCGCTGTTGATGTTGTATATATTGGGACACCGCACAATCTTCATCTCGAGAACACACTGCTCGCTCTCGATCATCATAAACATGTGCTGTGTGAAAAACCATTGGGCGTCAATCGTACAGAAGTATTGCGTATGATTGAAAAAGCGAGAGAGAAAAATCTCTTCTTGATGGAAGCGCTTTGGAGCCGCTTTCTTCCGAATATCATAAAAACAAAAGAATTGATCGATTCCGGTGAAATTGGCGAAGTAAAACTCATGACAGCATTCTTCTCTATTCGCTCCGATCATGGGCCGGAACATAGGCATTACAATATAGATCTTTGCGGCGGCACAATCCTGGACACCGGAATATACAACATCTTTCTTTCACTGCTGCTGCTGGGAAAACCAAAAAGCATTTCTGCCGTCGCCGGGTTAAGCGAACAGGGCGGCGATAACAGCTGCAGTTACACGTTCAAATACGAGAAGGATATTCTTTCAGTCATGTATTCCTCCTTCCTCGCAGATCCGGCGGTTGTTGCCGAGATCCATGGCACAAAAGGGAAAATTGTTCTCGATCATTTATGGTTCTGCCCGGGGAAAGTGAAATTAATATATCACGACGGCAGGGAAAAAATATTTGGATTTGATTTCAAGGGCAACGGGTATGAGTATGAAGCAGAGGAAACGGCAAAGTGTATTTTTGCCGGAAAGACTCAAAGCGATTTGTGGGGATGGAATGACAGCATCCAGCTTATCAGTGTTATGGATTCTATCAGAAAAGAATGCGGTATTGTTTATCCCAAGCACGATTTATAAAAAAAGGAATACAGCGATAAGATGCATTGTAGCCGCGAACGTTAGTCGCGTTTTGCAAACATCGGCATGACATCGAATGATAAATGGCAAATAAATGTTCTCCCGAACATAAACAGTGATAACATTAAACTGCAGAAGAGATAAAGACTGTTGAGTGTTTTTTGATATTCTAGGCGCCAATGCAACCGATAAATCTACATCATCGAAAGTCAATACGATTGAAGGAATATGATTATTCTTATCCAGCAGAATATTTCGTAACAATTTGCACAAAGAATAAGGAATGTGTATTGAGTGAGATTGTTGGAGAAAAGACGATATTTACACAAATTGACAAAATTGCCAAGCAGTGTTGGGAAGAAATACCGCAACATTTTCCTAATGTAGAATTGGATGCATTCATCGCAATGCCAAATCATATACATGGAATTATTATTATCAATCCATCCGTAGGGGTTGAATATATTCAACCCCTACCAATGACATTTCAACATGTAATTCCGAATTCATGAGGATCAATTATTCGTACTTACAAGGCTGCAGTGAAGCGTGAATGTCATAAATGTGGATATGACAATTTCTTTTGGCAACGTAATTATTACGAACATATCATCCGCAGCGATAAAGAACTGAACAATATTCGAAATTATATTATCAATAATCCTTTAAAATGGTGGTTGGACGAGGAGAATTCATACAAAGATAAATCCTGAATAGGTGATCAAAGTTGGATATCTGCTGGAGTTTATCCTTCAATATGTGGGATAGATATAGTAAATTGTAGACACTAGAGAGATGAAGAATTGAGAAGATGGAAGCAGAAAACATTATGAAAGGTAAGAATATGAAGAAGAAAATATTCACCAACATCGGAATAGCATTGCTTGTCATAATCATTGGGGCAATCGTCATATTCTATCCGACAATTCGCATGATGACACAGAAAGAAATTGTCCGGATTGACCCAAGCCTCACACTCATGCTTGGAGGCGGCGGCAACAGCGGAATTATAATAGGCGATAGTGCTGTGGTTGTCATTGATACAAAAATGATGGGCAGTTCTGAAGACCTGTACAAATTCGCTAAGGAGAAGGCAGGTCAAAAACCGATTATAGTGATCAACACGCATTATCACAAAGACCATGTAAATGGGAACAAATTCTTCAAGGGCAGCAGGATCTATATTGGGAGTTATGAAAAAGAATTTCTTCAAAAAAATATCGATCCAGAAAATCAACCGACGGATTTTGTGAAGGACAGTTTGTTCATCGATCTTGGCAATGAGAAAGTGCACCTCTATAATCTTGGTCAAGCTCATACGTTGAATGATCTCGTTGTTTATCTGTCAAATCATAATGTCTTGTTCACGGGAGATTTGATTTTCAATCGGATCAATCCGGTGTTAAAGGAAGAAAGCGGGGCAAAAGTCTCTCAATGGATACACGTGTTGGATACCATTCTGAGCCGCTGGAGAGACAGCAGAATTGTTCCCGGACATGGTCAGGCGGGCGATAAAGAAATGGTTGTATCCATGCGTCAATATTTTATTGATATGACGGCTGCCGCCTCGGATCCAAGTAAAGAAAATCAATTAAAAGATAAATATAAAGACTGGATGAAATTACCTGGTATGTCGTCACCTGAAAAGACTATCGAATATATAAGAATGCATGATATGAAAAAGTAAATGGAAACATTGCGGCCGAGGAAAATCCTCGTAGGGACGTATCCCGCCAAATAACCCCGCTGTACGGGGTGCCGTAAAGCGGCACATGGCGGACAAGACGACGTCGGCTATATTGCTTTTGAGGTAAATAAGAGATAAAAAGTATTTGAAATCCATTACATTATATTATAGGAGGATGTGATTATGGAAAAAATTACAGAACTCTTTGTGGTCGTCGAGAATAAACCCGGTGCGCTGGGAGAGGTTCTTGGATGTCTCGGAAGGGAAAAAATTAATATCGAGGCGATTGGGCTCTTCCAAGATATAGCGAAACTTTCTGTCTCGGATGTCGATCGGGCGGCAAAAGTGCTGAGACAAAGCAATTATCAGGTCGAGCTGCGTGAAGTACTCCGACTTCACCTCGACAACAAACCGGGCTCGTTTGCGATGGTCGTCTCGCGCCTCGGAGCGGCCGGGATCAACATCGATTATTGCTATAGCACGGTCAACAAAGGACAGAAAGATGCATCCGTCATACTCGATGTCGAAGACCTCGATCGCGCCATGTCGGTCCTTCAGGGAGCGGAAAAGTAAAGTTGAAGAAGGTGTAGTCATTCTATATGGAGTGCACCTAATCATTCATAAAATAAACCGTTAAAGGAATACCATGGAAGAACCAAATCAAGAAGCGCAACCCACCATCGGCGAATATCAAGGCAAACCGATCATACGCATCCCGACTGTAGATAATCCGAACCCGGAGACAACGTGGCATTGGTTCTCGTTTGGGAGGAACAAAGCGAAAGCGATCGTGAAATATTACGAAGCGATAAAGAAGTTTGCGGAAGAGTGAAAAGCTTTTCAGAATATATTGCTGCAGTCATTCTTTGAACAAAAGGAGCACATCTCATTCGTTATCTACTAATCCCGCCATATTTTCGTAGAAAATCTTTTTAATATCAGCTATCGGTAAGCGCATTTCCTGCACCAGCTTCAACTGATTATCCACGATGTCATAGCGGTAACCTCGGGGCAATAATCCGGAATCCGATCCGAACAATATCCTGTTTGCCGTAAAGATATCTAAGAATTTCTGAAACACACGGCGCATATCCGGTTTATCCGGGTGGTCGGTGATCCAAGAGTTTGAACCGGCAGTGTCAACGTAAACGTTTTTACATTCCTGACCGGTCAATAATGTCTCAGCCAGCTTTCCCGCTCCGAAATTTGGAATGATGAACTTAATACCGGAAAACATTTTTGCAACCGGAATAAGATCTTTGGGATTTGCGAACTCTTCGTTCGTTATCGGGGGAATGTCTGCATAGTCGCGCGGACGCATAAGGAGCTTGCCGAAATGAACATAGATAATGCCTTTGCATTCCTGGATGAGATTGTAGAGCGGATAAAGCCATTCGTCGTTGACACTAATGTGATACAAAGAAGGATAGAGCAAGACGCCTTTGAGTTTGTCTTCTTTCATCCGCTTCGTGGCATTTTCCATTAACACATTTGAGTTAGGATCGACCTCAAATATTCCGGTAAAACGAGCGGGAAATGCCTGCACCGCTTTGACGATGGATTCTTCATCACCGGGAATACTACCGAAGAGCATCAACCGTTCCAACTTCCATTTGTCCATGATATCGATCCACCGTTTGGCAAGCTGTTCCGGATCTTCGCCGGGAATTTCAATATGCCCCTTGGCTGCTAAATTCCGCAGTTCGGTATTCATATCTGCCCGGTTCGGCTTCTGCTTTATTAAAAACTTAAAGAAGGAGTTCGAATAGAAGTGTACGTGTGCGTCAAATATTTTAAAGAGACCAATCATCGCTAAAACAATTCGATAGTACCCAGAGGGGCAATCAATTTTCGTTCTGCACCGAGGCGGAAGAGTGTTTCAAGAGCTTTCTTGCCGCGTTCTCCCATATCTATCGTTAATTCGCTGACATACATTTTCACAAAGCGTTCGCCAAGTGCGATGTCGATTCCGCGCCCATACTGCAATGCGTACGGGATTGCTTCCGATTGATGCGTGTACCCGTAATGAATACTTTGTTTCAAACCGACGGAAAGTGTACGAGCCAGCACTTCACCAAGGTCTTTCCGCACAACATCGAGTCCCAAAGGCAGCGGCAAATTGCCAAATCGCGATTTCCACAACTCGCCGAAGTCGATGACCTTTTTAAAGCCTTGATCGGCGTATGTAATTTGTCCCTCGTGAATTAACACACCGGCCGCAAACTCACCTGACTCGACACGGTCCATAATCTGATCGAACGGGACATCGACATTCTCCAATCCGTCCGTGAAGATTTTGAAAATGAGCGATGCTGTTGTGAGTTTTCCCGGTGTTGCAATCTTTTTTCCTTTGAGTTCTTCCAATGAACCATAATTTTTTGAAATGAGAACCGGTCCGTATCCTTCGCCCATACTGGCGCCCGTTGCCATAATCCAATATTTATCTGCGACAGAAGGAAACGCATGAGCAGAGATGGCGGTGACTTCCAGTTCGCCCTTTAAAGCGCGCATATTCAAGGATTGAATATCCTCAAGCATATGATCGATGATGATGCCGTCGAGTTTCACTTTCCCGGACGAGAGGCCATAGAACATAAATGCATCATCCGGATCCGGGCTGTGGCCGATTCTGATAATTCTGTCGCTCATACTTTGCTTGTCTACACTTTCACTGCCATATAGATGGATGCTATGCCGAAGGTTTGCGGATACCATACGGCATTGGAGAACCCGGCACTCAGCAGGCATGTGCAAAATTCTTCGCCGTCCGGAAACTCTGTAATCGTACTCGGGAGATACTCATACGCCGAACGATTCTTTGAAATAAGACTTCCCAGCAAGGGAAGGAGATATTGAGAATAGAACTGATAGAACTGTTTCACCGGCGACCGACTCGGCTTTGAAAATTCGAGTATCATGACTGTTCCGCCGCTACGAAGCACACGGTGGAATTCACGCAGCCCAAGCTCAAGATTCTCAAAATTTCGTGCTCCAAATGCTGTCATGACAACATCGAACAAACCGGATTCAAATCGAAGATGTTCTGCTTCGCCGGATTCAAGTGCAATAATGTCTTCAAGGTTCTTCTTTGTAATTTTAACTCGGGCAATTTCAAGCATCTTCGTTGAAATATCCACACCGATGACTCGTTCCGGATTCAGCCAAGCCGCTTCGATTGCTAGATCTGCTGTGCCGGTAGCGACATCGAGTATTCGTCTCGGATGTAATTGTTGGAGCAATCGAACGGCTCGCCGTCGCCAAAGTATATCTAAGCCCGAACTGAGTGTATGATTCAGAAAATCGTACCGATATGCAATAGAATCAAAGAGTGAACGCACGTGCGCTTGTCGGTATATGTGTCGATCACGTTTCTCTTCTGTGGTCACATTGTCTATCGCTTGTTCACCGGTTCCATATCTTTTTAAAACTTGAAGTAAATATACACAAGAGAGCCAAGAATTCCAACGTTAAAGTACGCATCTATGTACCATCGCATATTGAATCAAATGAAAGATTAACGTACTATTTCATCAACACATTGCCCATAGGATGCAGACATGATGCACCAGTATATCGATTCTCATGCACACCTCTTCTACGAAGATTACAAAAGAGATCTTGAGAGCGTTCTGACCCGCGCAAAGGATGCAGGTGTGAAAATTTGCATCGTACCTGGAACAGATTTGAAGAGCAGCCGGGCAGCGGTCTCGCTGGCTGAGCAGCATGAGAATATTTTTGCATGTATCGGAGTCCATCCGCACGAAGCTGCTCAAGCGGCGGATAAGGATTTTGGGGAAATTGAAGAACTGAGCAGCCATCCGAAAGTGGTAGCCATCGGCGAGATAGGGTTGGATTACCATTATGACTTTTCTCCAAAAGATCGGCAGAGGGAAATTTTTACAGCACAGATAAAAATTGCTGTCCGGCGAAATCTGCCGCTCGTTGTGCATACACGGGAATCGACACAGGATGCATTCGCAATTGTCCAAGAGGCAGTGAAAACTCATCCGGATTGGAAAGAGATCACAACGGCACCTCGGCGGGGAGTATTTCATTGTTTCCCGGGGACTGCAGAAGAAGCAGAATATGTGCGCGGACTCGGATTTTACGTCTCCTATACGGGAATAGTGACATTCAAGAAATCAGAGAGCATTGAGAT
This sequence comes from Bacteroidota bacterium, assembly GCA_050013655.1. Taxonomy (GTDB): domain Bacteria; phylum Bacteroidota; class Ignavibacteria; order UBA10030; family UBA10030; genus Fen-1298. Next base: position 188,997 of record JBEKEV010000002.1, read on the forward strand.
CGTGAAACAGATCGGAATTCATAATATTCTTCTCGAGACAGACTCTCCTTATATGACACCGGTTCCTCTCCGGGGAAAACGAAACGAACCGGCAAATATCGTGTATGTCGGGCGGAAGATAGCAGAAGCGTTCCATATCACGGAAGAAGAAGTAGCGCGAGTGACGACAGAAAATACAATGCATCTGTTCGGATTGGATGAGTGATGAAGGTGACAAAGGTGCGTAAATTTATTTTACGAATATTATTTATTTTTCTATGATTGTGTATGTACAAACGTTGGCAAAAAGATTCATCAAACGAGTAAGGAGTAATCAACAATGAGGAAAATTCTTTGTTTTGCTCTCATCGTCGGTGTGTATTCAATTCAATTCGCTCAGGTTATTTCTCCGGAGGAACGGGAGATACTCCAGTTACAGGATCAACGTTCTTTAGGGGAAGGAAAACTACTGTCCTATCTGAGAGATAAGGATGAGATGCTCCGATATCGGGCTGCAATTGCATTGGCAAATATTCAGAATCCCGCGACCATTGAAGCGCTCGCAATCTCAATGAAAGATCCCATGAGCAAAGTTCGTGCGGCGGCTGCGTTCGCATTGGGGCAGATTGGTTCCCAACAAGCAGATGGAGCATTGCTTTCTGCTGTCTCGAACGAAAATGATGCGATGGTTCTTTCGCGAATATTAGAGGCGATTGGAAAGAGCAGTTCACCACGAAGTTTAGATTCAGTCCTCAATCTTGATGCGATGAAACCAGGATTATTTCCGGCGAAAGATATTGCATTGTGCATTGCTCGATTTGCAATTCGCCAAATCAAAACAGAACGATCCATCCGGAAATGTTTCGATTTAACACAGAACAAATCACCGGAAGTCCGTTCTGCTGCGCTCTTTGCACTCTGGAGGTCTGCACCGCATGGATTCATTGATTTGGAAATCTCTCAAGAAAAGGACAGGCTCATTCGATTAGCGGAAGATTCTGATCCAATGATTCGGATGAATTTGGCAACACTGTTGTCACGATCAAAGTCGAAAGACGCTGTAGAGATTTTAGATACATTAGAACAGACAGAACTAAAGACGAATGATTGGCACGCGTGGGTGCAGATTGTTCGTGCGCGCACTTTACTGGCTGCAGAGGATAAAAATGTTTTCATGAAATATCTTCAATATCTTGAAATGAAGAATGATCAGGTAAAGATCTCGGCATTGCAAGCGCTTGCAACATTGCCATCGAACCTTATGAGTCAGTCGGACGAAGTCGATTCAATACGGCAGACGATATGCAGGTATGCAGGCGTGCATTCAGGAGAAAACGAAACAGTACGCGGAGAGGCACTTGTAACGCTAGGGAAACATTTTCCGGATGAGTTGAATCAATTCTATGGTTGGATTGCCGACACGCACGTGACACCGAGGCTGAAGGCGAAACTGCTTGAAGGAATTGCACAACAGATCACTCGCGAGCATTTGAATATTCTCCTCGCTCATCTCAATCATGAATCAATACGAGTGGCAATGGCGGCATGGGATTTTGTGAAACCGATGCTTATTTCGGTTGCGAATAAAAGTCCTGATTTCGATTCAACAGCTGAATTCAAATTGTTTCGTAATGTTATCGAGGATGCAAACATTGCGCTGGTGAAGAGAGATATCGGTTTAACTACTGTTATTAGCAATCTCTTTGCAGATACTGTCGTATGGAAAAACATTAAAGACCGTGGACTGAGCGGCAAGATCATCGATGCATTCATAATGGCATGTGATAGCCTCAAGAATCCGGACGATGCAGAAGCAAAGCAATCGATCATTCGAGCATTAGAGACGATGGACACCCTACGCACCGTTCCATTTCTTGAAAATGTATTATCAGATCCAAACCCTGCAGTTGCCGCGGAGGCTGCTGCATCATTGCATCGGTTGACTGGCAAGGATTTTTCAGCTCGGTTGGCACAGTATACAATTCCCAAGAGAACAGAAGAAGACTGGAATCTTCTCGAAAGCATTCTACCGGAACAAAGAGTTTGTATTACTACGAACAAAGGCGTCCTCATCATAGAATTGATGAAAGAGCATGCACCGTTTACGGTGGTAAACTTCATGAAATTGATCAAGAACCATTTTTACGATGGTTTGTGTTTCCATCGCGTTGTTCCGAACTTTGTAGTCCAAGGAGGAGATCCCCGAGGTGACGGCTGGGGTGGACCCGGATATACGATGCGTACAGAAGTATCGTTAGTAAATTATGAACGCGGGAGCTGTGGTATGGCAAGTGCAGGAAAAGACACGGAAGGATGTCAATTCTTCATTACGCATATTTCTACACCGCACCTTGATGGACGCTACACGATTTTCGCGAAAGTGGTGGAAGGAATGGGGGTTGCCGACCGTCTGCAAATCGGTGATACCATACAGTCCGTTCGGATTGTACGATAGCGAGAAAGAATTTTAGGGTTTTGTTTTCGTATCCTGATAATTCTGTCGATGCTCTTCATCGTAGTTCGAGAGTTTATCATAGATACTACGGTCAGGGTAGGTCTGGAATACTTCTGCGATTTCTCTGAACTTTGCATCAAAGAACTGCTTCACAGTGACGCTGTTACGGCCTTGCCGATTTCGTACATCGTTGATAGATTCAAGTGCATTTAGTATATTGTCTTGCGCCTTTTTCTGTTCCGTAGCGAGCAAATCAATTCCGTCATAATGATAGCTAGTGAACGCGCTGCGGAAAGAATCATATTTCATATTCGTTAATTCATCCGTAATGCCGAACTTGCTGTAACTGGCGGAAGATTGTTTCCAGTCGTTAGCTGAGGCGGAGTTCGCTGCAAGCCGGACAATATTTAATGCTTTTTGAAAACATGAATTTCCGGACATGGGTATATATGTTTCCAGATCATATCCAATAATGAGATACGCATAAAAATCAAGAAAACCGGTTAACGGATCGAAAATCATTTCATCATGATTCATCCGTTGGTTGGGCATGTAAGTGAATTCCCAATTGGCATCCAATATTCTTAAAATAGGCGTTGTGCGATTTGATATTTCATCTTTGACATAAACAGGACGCTGGCTGGCGATGACAACTTGTACCTGATAGCGATTATCGCTTGTCCCGTTCTTGAAGAAGATTTCCATATTGCAAGAGATTTTTTCTCCATTGAGATCTTCATTGGTGAAACGTGTGTTGTTCAAGTAACGTTCAATGTCGGTTGTAAAATTGCGCAGATAATCTCGCTGGGAAGATTGAATGCTTTCTATATTGATCGTCACTTTACAGTCGAGTTCTTGTGAGACAAGAAAGGGCGTTATGATGAACACGAGGGTGAACAAAAAAACAAATATTCGCTTCATAGGGGACTCATTCCATGGTTGTGCACAGGAAATATAGCCAATTTCTTCTGCCTCAGCAAGGAAAAAAGATAGGTCTTGCAAGCCTTATCTGTTTGCTGGCGGGCACTTTATATCTTCATTCAATGGAAAATAATGGTCGAGGCACAAAGGCGATTGGGATGGCGAATGCTTTCGTCGCAGTCTCGGATAATCTTTGGGCAATCAATTACAATCCAGCCGGTCTTACTCAAGTCACAGGTATTCAATGCGCTGCTTTTATCATTCCTAATCAATTCGGCTTACCTGAATTGCGGACAACAGCTCTTGCAGCGGCCGTGCCATTCTCCTTTGCTACGTTTGCATTGAAAGCGGAGAAATTCGGTTTTGATTTATATAAGGAAACCGAAGTTGGAATGGCCTGCGCCTTAAAGCTTGATCAAAATATTTCAGGAGGATTAACTCTTAATCTTCATCGTCTCGATATTGCTCGATATGGCAGTACACAAAATGTCATACTCAATGGAGGGATCCTTACCTATGCCCTCAAGAGTGTGAAGGTTGGGTTCAATTTCAACAACATGATGGGGGCAACCGTTGGAAGACTCAGTGAGAAAATTCCACAACTGTTCACTCTCGGCGCATGCTGGTCTCCGCTTGATGATTTACTGTTATCCCTGGAGATGGAAAAAGATATACGCTATCCTGCAAGTATAAAATGGGGTATTGAACAAACGGTGTTTAGTGTGCTGGCGTTTCGTGCAGGAGTGGCGAATAATCCTGAGAAGTATTCAGCGGGAATTGCAGTGGAATATTCTTTTTTTGAATTTGGATATGCAGGCTACAGCCAGCTTGATCTTGGCTGGACTCATCAGATCGAAATTTCATTCAAACTCGACAATTACTAAAGTATGCACCGTTCATTCTTTTGTTTCTTGATCTTCGGTGTCCCGGTTGCACTCGGCGCACACGAGTTGCAATCAGTGGATACTTTGGAAGTTTCAAAAGATGTTCCATGGGAGAAACTATTTGAGATAGGAACCGAAGATGAAGAAAATTCTTCGGCCGTTGACGAAGCTACACAGCTTGAAGATAATCCGCTCAATTTGAACACGGCGTCGGTAGAGGAGCTTCATCGTATCCCCGCCATGACAAATGTGGTCGCCTCCCGAATTGTTGCAAGACGAAAGATCACACCATTTACGTCGACGGATGAACTGATAACCATCGAGGGTGTAACACCGGAAATGCTTTCTTTCATTCGACCGTATGTAAGGATAAGGAAGATGAATGAAAGATCAAACATGGCAGGAGTGTTCCTCAGCAGAGTGTCGACCGAAATAGAACAACGAAAAGGATTTGTGAATAATGCATACCCTGGCTCGCCAATGAAAATTCTCAATAAATTCCGGTTAGCGGTCGGCGACAAAGAATCTCCGCTGACATCAGCAATATCGACACTAGAGGTTGGAGTCTTAACGGAAAAAGATCCTGGTGAACGAAGTCTCGTAGATTTTTCAAGCGGTTTTGGATGCATCTCTCTATCGGCATTTTCGACACAGTTGATTATTGGTAATTATCAAGTCGAGGCGGCCGAGGGATTAATGTTCTGGCGTGCATCTGCATTTTCAAAAGGAAGCGACGTTATTGCTCCTACACGTAAAAATGGCAGCGGAATTCATCCATACCTCTCAACCGATGAAAATTCTTTCCTGCAGGGAATCGCAGTGTCGATGGAGTTCAGTTCCGTGCAGTTTGAGATGTTCTATTCGAATAAACCGGTCAATGCGACGATTGATTCACTCGGCCAAATATCCAGTATCGACCAAAGCGGATTGTTCCGAACAGAGAATGAATTACAAAAAAGGAATTCAACTCGTGAGGCCATGATTGGTTGTCGTGCAATTGCACATCTTTGCGAAGGAGTCAAGCTCGGCGGAACGGCTTATCGTACACATTTTAAAAATCCTTTAATACTGAAAAACGGAAATGGTGAGACAACTCCTCAGCTATGGATGGAAGGAATGGATATTTCGTATACAAACCGAAAGATCGATCTGTTCACAGAACTTGCTGCGGATCGGTCACATGAAATTGCGATGATTGGCGGAATGAACTATGAACCGACGGCGTCGCTTTCACTTTCGTTGGTAGCACGAAAATATCCATCCGAATTTCAGAGCATTCACGGAAATGCATTTGGTGAATCCGGCAGGGACGTTCAGAACGAGAATGGCGTGTATGTCGGACTAAGGGTACAACCGATTGATGGGGTTTGTATCTCAACGTATTACGATCAATTTGATCATCCTCAACCGACTCAGTTTATCCCGGCTTCATCACACGGCAACGATTTCCTTGCGCTTTCAGAATGTCAAATAACAAATACGTACGAACTTGCGTTTCGCTTCAAGAGAAAAGAATCGCCATCTACAATAGATGAGTACGATTTGTACGGCAGAATGATGAAACAAGTTATTCCCCGCATTCAGGAAAATTATCGACTGACGAGCGAATTGATCTCGTCATCTTCTGTTCGTTTAGCGAACAGAATAGAGTGGGCAAAAGTAACGTACGCAGGGATGAAGAAATCGGAACAGGGTGTACTGCTCTCGCAAACCATGCAATGTGCATTGTTCCGCTCACTGGCACTTCGAGCGAGGGTTGCCATCTTCGAGACGGATTCCTATGATTCACGGATGTATGAGTACGAAGACGACCTTCCACGTTCATCATCCAATCCGGCATTGTATGGCCGCGGCTTACGATGGTATGTTATCCTCACATATAGCGTTTTTATAAAAGTCGATATGGCTGCAAAATTTTCTCAGACTATCAAAGATGGCGTTCATTCTATTGGTTCTGGCCTTGATGAAATCGAAGGGCATACTCAATCACTATTAAGTATACAATTAGATGTTCGATTCTAAAGTTTTTCCGTGAGAATATTTTGTGGGAAGAACCATTGTTGAGAATCCTTACGTATATTGGTTTGATTACATTGCAATCTCATCGAAAAAAGGGTATATTTTCACCGAAACTTGTGTAATGATCAAGGCAAAAGCATGCTTCAATTCCTCAAAAATCTCTTCGGTTCAAAGCACGAACGTGACGTGCAAGATCTCTATCCCATGGTTGAGGAGATCAATCAGCACATGGCTTCGTTAGAAGCACTTACCGATGAAGAACTTCGTAACAAAACAACAGAATTTCGCCAGAGAATTCAAGAGTACATTAAAACCACTGAAGATGAGATTGTTCAAGTGAAAGAAACGCTGAAGCAGTCAGAATCATTTGAAGAACGTGAAGATCTCTATACAAAGATAGATGAACTCAACAAGCACCTTGATGAGCAAATTGAGGAAGTGTTGAATGAACTCCTTCCGGAAGCTTTTGCTGTCGTGAAAGATACGTGCCGTCGATTGGTAGGACAGACATGGGATGTTGCCGGTACTAAAATTGTTTGGGATATGGTACCGTTTGACGTTCAATTAATGGGTGGCGTCGTACTGCATAAGGGCAAGATCGCAGAAATGACTACCGGTGAAGGAAAAACGCTTGTCGCCACGCTGCCGACGTATCTGAACGCGCTTACAGGACGAGGTGTACATATCGTTACCGTAAACGATTATCTTGCACTCCGCGATAGTCTGTGGATGGGTAAAGTATTTGAGTTTTTAGGATTGAAAGTTGCTTGTATCCTGCAAAATATGGATCCTCACCAACGGCGTATTCAATATGCCGCTGATATTACCTACGGTACGAACAATGAATTTGGATTTGACTACTTGCGTGACAATATGGTAGTGAGTGCCGACGAAATGGTTCAACGTCCCTACAACTACGCAATTGTGGATGAAGTGGATTCGGTTTTGATTGACGAAGCGCGAACACCTCTCATTATCAGCGGACCGGTGGCAAGTGAAGACCATAAGTTCGATGAAATGAAGCCGTATGTTGACCGCTTGGTGAAGGCACAGCAAAACTATGTTGCGAAAATTACTTCTGAAGCAGAAACGTATTTAACACAAGAACGGCTAGAGGAGGCCGGAGTCCAATTATTGCGCGCTCAGAGAGGCTTACCAAAGAATAAAAAGTTGATGAAACTCCTTTCTGAGCCATCCAATAAAATACTTATGCAAAAAACAGAGCATGAGTATATGCAGGATCAAAGTGCGCGGATGCACGAGATCGATGATGAACTCTATTTCAGCACTGATGAAAAATCGCATCTTATCGATCTCACAGAAAAAGGACGTGAATTTCTTGCTCAAGGATATCCTGGAAACAATAAAGATCTGTTTGTTATCCCGGATATTGGTACAGAATTAAGTATGATAGAAGGTGATGCAACTATTTCCATTGATGAAAAACAGAAAAGGAAAGATAACGCCAATAAACTTTTTGCCGACCGAAGCGATCGCATCCATACGATCCATCAGCTTCTCAAAGCATACAGTCTCTATGAAAAAGATGTTGAATACGTCGTATCAGAAGATGGCAAGATTATGATTGTGGATGAATTCACGGGTCGTCTCCTTTCGGGAAGGCGTTACTCAGAGGGACTTCACCAGGCTATTGAGGCAAAGGAAGGCGTTAAAGTAGAACGCGATACTCAGACTCTTGCAACAGTTACGCTTCAAAATTATTTTAGAATGTACAAAAAGCTTGCCGGCATGACAGGAACTGCGGAAACGGAAGCTGCAGAATTCTATGACATCTACAAACTTGATGTCGTTGTCATTCCGACAAACAAGCCGATGGTGCGCGATGATAAGGACGATCAAGTATTCAAGACGAGGCGTGAAAAATACAACGCAGTGATTTCTGAAATTGAAAAGATGCGCGCCATTCAAAGGCCCGTACTGGTTGGAACGACGAGCGTCGATGTTTCGGAAACGATAAGTCGGATGCTCAAACGAAAAGGCATACCACATAATGTCTTGAATGCGAAACAACACCAACGAGAAGCAGAGGTCGTAGGGAACGCTGGATTACCGGGCGCCGTGACTATCTCGACAAATATGGCTGGCCGCGGAACAGATATCAAATTAGGTCCTGGAGTGAGAGAAAACGGCGGATTACACATTATTGGAACGGAACGACATGAGGCCAGACGCATCGATCGGCAGCTTCGTGGTCGTTCTGGTCGTCAGGGCGATCCAGGATCCTCACTGTTCTATCTTTCTCTCGAAGATGATCTCATGCGTTTATTCGGAAGTGAGCGCATTGCAAAGATCATGGATCGGATGGGATTGAAGGAAGGTGAAGTGATCCAGCATCCGATGATTACGCGCTCCGTTGAACGAGCGCAGAAAAAAGTTGAAGAAAATAACTACGGTATCCGTAAACGGCTCTTGGAATATGACAATGTCATGAACCAGCAGCGTGAAGTCATCTATGCCAGACGTCGGCATGCATTGCTGGGGGAACATCTCAGGGATGACATTTTCGATATGATGCGTGATGCCATCGATAAGGTCGTAGAAGTATATTATCCGGAAGGAGATATCGAAGGACTTCGTAATGAAGTACGGGCGCGTTTTCTTACTGATCTCAGTCTCACGCCAGAGCAATTCCAGACATTAGGCGAAAAAGGTGTCGCAGATGAGATTATCAAGGTGACTCAAGAATTTTACAGACGGAAGGAAGAACAAATAGGTCCTGATCTTATGTCGACACTTGAAAAGATGGCAATGCTGCAAGTGATCGATGTAAAATGGCGCGATCACTTGCGCGAGATGGACGACTTGAAGGAAGGTATTCACCTGAGGGGATATGGACAAAAAGATCCTTTAGTTGAATACAAAGGTGAAGCGTTTAAGATGTTTATGGAGTTAATGGATCTGATTGCAACCGACGTACTCAATATGGTCCTCAAGCTTTATCCTGAACATCCTGAGCAGCTTCCGCCGCAAAGAGCGCGTCGACCCATGCGTCGGGAAGATATGGTGCTGACACACGATTCTGCAACGGGAGCCGGATTTGCTGCAAATAAAGAGCCTGTTTCCTCATCAGATGGACCGCAAAGAGCACAACAGACGAGTGCTCCACGGGTTCAACAAATACGTGTCGGTCCTAAAATAGGAAGGAACGATCCATGTCCATGCGGCAGCGGCAAAAAATATAAAAATTGTCATGGCGGTTAAACGGAAACAAATTTGGAGTAAGGTGTAATGAAGAAGATTGAAGCGATACTCCGACCATTCAAAGTGGATGATATACGCGAAGCACTTTCGGAGATTGGCGTCAAAGGTATGACCTTGACTGAAGTAAAGGGATATGGTCGGCAAAAAGGACACACAGAGGTCTATCGTGGCTCAGAATATAATGTAGACTTTTTGCCAAAGGCTAAAATTGAAATTGTAGTGAAAGATGATATGCTGGAAAGAGTTATTGCAACTATCCTCAAAGTTGCGAAAACAGGGCAGGTGGGAGATGGAAAAATATTTATCTCACCGATAGAGGACGTTATTCGCATTCGTACGGAAGAATCGGGCGAAGAAGCTGTGTAAGGAATCGGCATCGCTACGCGTAGAGTGTTCGTGATGTGTGGAAATTATTCTGAGCGTTCTGTCAGTAAAAGATGGAACGCTTTTTTGTCTTGAGAAATGGAAGAAATTAAAAAAAAATATAAAGCCGGGTATATTGCAATTGTGGGTGAGCCCAATGTCGGAAAATCCACACTTCTCAATGCATTGCTGGATCAAAAGATTTCGATTGTAACGAACAAACCACAGACAACGCGTCAGCGTGTTTTGGGCATTCTCAGTCGAGAAGATGCACAAATTATTTTTTTAGATACACCAGGACTGTTCAAGCCAAAATATCTTCTGCACAAAGAGATGGTCAAACACGCTGAAAGTGCTCTCGCAGATGCAGATATTATTCTTGTGATGACCGATGTAGCACGAAAGACGGAATTGCCGGAAGAAGTGAGTATGCGCGTTTTGCCGCTGTGCATGACCCAACCTGTGTTTCTGGTTATAAACAAAGTAGATAAGGCAAACAAAGTAGAATTGCTGCCCATCATCCAAACATTTGCTCAGGAAAGGCAATTCAGGGAAATTATTCCCATCTCTGCTCTCAAGCAAGACAATCTTGATGCAATTCTAAAAACGATTATCCAATATTTACCGGAACATGAAGCATTCTATCCTAAAGATATTGTGAGCGAGTATCCTGAACGGTTCTTTGTTGCAGAGTTTATCAGAGAAAAACTTTTTGAGAAGTTCCGGGAAGAAATTCCCTATTCTACGGCAGTAGAGATTCGTGAATTCAAGGAACGTGAAAAAGGCAAGACACTCATCAATGCAGATATTCTAGTAGAGCGTGATTCACAAAAAGGTATCGTCATAGGTAAAAAAGGAGAGGCGCTCAAGGAAATCGGAATTGAGGCGCGCAGGGAAATTGAAAATTTTTTGCAGCATGAAGTATTCCTTGAGCTTCATGTAAAGGTACGTGAAAAGTGGCGTGAAAATGAGACGATTATTCGTCAGCTCGGTTATCACAGTTAAGATTGAAAGCATCGCATAGATGTCAGTGCGTTTAAGAATCTATTTCGGCTTTCTTATCATTTGTCTTCTCTGGGGTTCATCCTGGGCTGCAGTGAAGCTCGGCCTTGAAACCATTCCGCTATTTCTCTCTTTAGGAATTAGGTTTTCTATCGCAAGTATTGTTCTCGGCCTGGTCATTCTTGTGAGGCGTTTAGATATTCCGACCGATAAGAAATTCTGGAAGCTCGTGTTCATTCTTTGTAGTACATCGTTCACCATCCCTTTTGTGTTGATTTACTGGGCGCAAATCCAAGTGAACTCAGGGCTTGCGTCCGTTCTCTTCGCTACGTTCCCACTGTGGGTTGCAATCTTCTCACATTTCTTTCTTCCTGATGAACGAATGACACCTCAGCGCGTCGTGGGTATGGTTCTCGGGTTCCTTGGAGTTGTCGTCATCTTTAACAATGGTTTTTCAGATGTGAGCAGAACAACGCTTTTAGTTATGATTGCACTCATTATTGGAGCAATCATCCAAGCTTTTGGATTGATTGCATTACGGCGCTTTGGCAAGCACATGCATCCGGTGATGCTCAACTTTTGGCCGATGCTTTTGAGCGCAGTAATTCTGTTTGTCGTCAGTATTGGTACTGAGAATTATTCCACAGTTCTCTTCGACATAAAAGCAATAGGGTCGCTCGTTTATCTTTCCATTTTTTGCACAGTCGTTACATTTGTTATTTACTTTTGGTTGATCAAGCACATTGAAGCAGTCATTTTATCTCTGTCTGCATTCATCACTCCAGTGATAGCGGTATTCATCGGTGTGATTATGATGGGAGAAGGATTTACACCGACAGCATACATAGGCTCAACGATTGTTCTCATTGGCGTTGCAATTGCGACCATTGGCGATCTCGTTGCTGTCTATCGCCGCAAAATGAGTGAAACATAAAAAAGAATAATAGTCGGAGTTACACTGAAGTTTGTAAAATGGTTTTATGAAATCCAGGCTGGTAATTTATGTTGAATCAAATGAATGAAGTAACATTCACACTCGCTGTAAAAGATCTTTCCTTGATCGAAAAGCTTGATGCTCTTCCGGCAAAACCTGGTGTGTACCAATTCAAAAACGACGATGGAAAAGTTCTTTATGTAGGAAAAGCACAGAATTTACGTAATCGAGTTCGCCAGTACTTTCACAAATCGCGAGTAACCGACACGCGGATCGACGCAATGGTTGCCAAGATTGTTGATGTAGAGCTTACTGTCACCGACAGCGAAATTGAAGCACTTATTCTTGAAGCAAACCTTATCAAACAGCTGAAACCGCGTTATAATGTCGTACTCAAAGACGATAAAAGCTATCCCTATATCGCTCTTACGAAAGAAATGTATCCTCGCGTATTTGTTACGAGAAGAAAGATTCCTGGATATCGTTACTTCGGACCATACACCGATGTGAAAGCGATGAGGAGTGCACTAAAAACTATACGTGATATATTTCTGATTCGAAGCTGTAATTACGATCTCGCTGAATCTTCTATTTCGCAGAAAAGATTCAAAGTCTGTCTCGATTATCATATTAAGAAATGTGAAGGACCATGTGAAGGATATGTGACACGGGAGCATTACAATGCATTGATCGATCAGGCGGCACAAGTGCTTCGTGGAAAGACTAAAAGCCTGACAGAGGTATTGAAGAAGGAAATGGATATGCTTGCGGAAGCGACAAAGTATGAAGAAGCCGCATCTGTTCGTAACCGCATCAATGCACTCAAAGTGTATTCGGAGAAGCAGAAAATCGTCGATTCAACTGAAGCGGATCGGGATATTGTTGGACTTGTTTCCAAAGGGGATGATGCGTGTGCAGTTGTCTTCAATGTTCGCGATGGAAAAATGATCGGGAGTCAGCACATCTATCTTTCGAATATTACCGGAAAATATTTTGGTGATCTCCTGGAAGCAGTTCTTGAACGGTACTACCTTGATCAAGAGGATATTCCACCTGATTTGTTTTTATCTGATGAGCTGGAAAATAGAGATATCATTAAAGAATGGCTCCGAAAACAGAGCGGTCATGAAGTCAACATTGAAATCCCGAAGACAGGAGACAAGGCAAAACTCGTAGCACTTGTGCGCACCAATGCTCAATTCTGGTTAGATGAATTGGAATTGATAAAACTCAAACGTGGAGATATTATCCCTCATTCGCTCGAAGCACTTCAAAGAGATCTTCGGCTTCCTTCTCCTCCACGAAGAATCGAGTGTTTCGATATATCAAATATCCAAGAAACAGATACCGTTGCTTCCATGGTGGTCTTTGTGGATGGCAAGCCGAAGAAAAGCGAATATCGGAAATTTAAAATACGTTCCGTCGAAGGACAAAATGATTTTGGGAGCATGCAGGAAGTGGTAAAGCGCCGGTATGAGAGACTTCTTCGAGAAAACGAAGAACTTCCAAATTTAATTATGGTTGATGGAGGTAAAGGGCAGCTCTCGAGTGCAGTTGAAGTATTAGATACTTTAGGATTGAAAACTTTGCCAATACTTGGATTAGCGAAAAAACTCGAAGATGTATTCTTGCCCCATCAGAGCGAACCTGTTCAACTACCCCGAACATCATCTGGGCTGCGGCTTATGCAGCAAATTAGGGACGAAGCGCATCGTTTTGCTATAACATATCATCGGGTGGTACGTTCAAAACGAATACTTCAGACAGAGTTAGATTTGATCAAAGGTATAGGAAAGAAACGAGCAGGGGAATTACTTGAAGTATTCGGTTCAGTGCAAGGTGTGAAGTTTGCCACAGAGGAACAACTTGCAGAAATTGTTGGTGAAACAGTCGCGAAGAGGATTTTAGAATATTTCGATCTTGCGGAAAAAGAAAAAACAAAGAATGGAGTTTTATCATAAGCACGATGAATCATAAATTGCGAATCGGATGAAATAATTGTAAGTTACCAATAATATGAGCCCACTAAAAACCTTTCTTCGTCTTCTGAAATATTTCAAAAAGTATAAATGGCGAATTGTAGCCGGCCTTATATCTGTCGGCATTATGAGTTTATCCGAAATAGCTTACGCATTTTTAGGTTCACGCCTTATTGATGTTCTTCAATCAATTAGTCAACAAGTGCGATCAGGTAAGGAGATTCTTGTTCCTGTTGTTATGAAAGTGTTTGATTATATTTTTTATTCAACCACGATTCATGGAAATGATGAAAGCTTCCAGTTTATTTATAGATTTGCAATTGTCGCATTCATTGTTGTGCTCATTAAAGTGACATTTGTGTACATCCGTGAATACGTTATGAGTTCTGTTCAGCAAAAGATATTAGTGCGATTCCGTATTGACCTCTTCGATCGAATTATTGCTCTGCCTATTCGCTATTTCGATGAGAATAAAACTGGTTATATTATGTCGCGTATTACAAACGATGTATTCAATCTTGAACAATCTTTGATTCAGCTCATAGAGATAGCACAAAATATTGTTTATACATTATTTTTTGCCACTGCGGTCTTTATAACAAATTGGAAATTAGCTATTGTTACAATAATTATATTCTCGCTTTCAGGAGAGATTTCGAGGAGGTATGGTGATCGAATTCGAAAACACAGTCATGATATCACAAATACTCTCGCAGATATTTCGGCATTTTTACAGGAGCGAATAGCTGCGGTACGTATTGTTAAATCTTTCACAAGGGAAGAGGAGGAAAAGAGGGTATTCAGAAATAAAGTCGGCAGTAATTATCATTTTTCGATGAAGATTGTGCGTGTTATTGCACTCTTAAGTTCGACCAATGAACTGTTTAATACAACTGCTGTATTATTGCTCGTGATCTTTTGTGGATATCTTTTTATCACCGGAGCAATGGCAATAGATATGATGATCTTATTTATATTTTTAATAGTCAATTTGAGACAACCGGTAAAAGCATTAGGTGAGGGTGCAGCGCGGATTCAAAAGACACTCGTTTCTGCGGGATATATTTTTGATATTCTTGATCTTCCGATAGAAACAAACAAAGTCTTTGCTCCATCACTCAAAATTAAAGAAGGTACTGTTGAATTCAGAAATGTATCATTCTCTTATACGGGTGACATTCAAGCGCTAAAAGAAATTAATCTGAAAATTGGTTCAGGTGAAAAAATCGCTCTTGTAGGACCGAGCGGCGGAGGAAAAAGTACATTGGTCAACTTGATCCCACGGTTTTATGAATTGGCTGAAGGTGCTATCTTTGTTGATGGGAAGAATACTCAAGATATCGATCTCTTCGGGCTCAGGAGCCAAATTGCAGTTGTGCCGCAAGATGTTATACTTTTCTCAGGTACGATCTTTGATAATATTCGTTATGGCAGACTCGAAGCTCAACGCAGCGAAATTATTGAAGCGGCAAAAGCTGCCAATGCACATGTGTTTATCGAAAAATTAGAAAAGGGTTACGATACTGAAGTGGGTGAACGAGGACTTCAACTTTCGGGCGGTCAGAGGCAAAGAATTGCGATTGCCCGGGCGATTCTTCGTAATCCGAGAATCCTCTTACTGGATGAAGCAACATCTGCACTCGATACTGAGTCCGAACTCATGGTACAAGAAGCGCTCGATCGTCTCATGGAAGGAAGAACTTCCATAATTATTGCCCATCGTTTATCAACAGTTGCACATTGTGACCGCATTGTTGTCATAGATTCGGGCAGGATTGTGGAAATCGGAACGCATGATGAGCTTCTTAGAATAGAAAGCGGATTGTACCGGCGCTTACATTCTCTCCAATTTGCCGACAATTCCGCTTCATGAAAGATCCAATTCAAAAACGTATCGAACGCTGGTTTCGTCGGCTGCTGATTCAATTGCTTGGGCGACTATTCCAGCGAAAGAATATTCTGCAAAGCAATATTGATTTTAATACCTGCAAGTTTCTTTTTATCCGTCAGGACAGGATCGGTGACGTTCTGATTTCGACGCCTTTGTTTGGAGTTCTCAAAAAACATTATCCACGCGCGATACTCGATGTGCTCTTGAGTGAAAACAATCATTTTGTCCTGGAAAATGATCTACTGATTCATACACGTTGGATGTACAGAAAGAGAATAGGAAGAATCATTTCCTTGATTCGAGCACTGAGAAAGGAACACTATGACTTTGTCATCGATCTGATGGATAATCCCTCGACTACTTCGACTGTTCTCTGTTTACTGATCAACGCAAAATGGAATGTAGGAATTGACAAGGATAATAGGTTTGTCTATGATATTATCGTGCCTATGCTTTCGCGTCGTGAAACACATATTATCGATAGGATCGCACAATTGTTGATCCCTTTTCACATTGATCCTCGTGAAGAAAAAATTTCTGTTCGATACTATACGTCCTTTGAGTCCGAGGAATTCGTCAATCATTTTTTACGGCAAAAGAACATGTTCTCTCATCCAATCATCGGTGTCAATATTTCTGCGGGTAGTGATGCACGATTTTGGGGTGTCGAGAACTTCAAGGGACTTCTGAATCACTTGAGAAACATGTATCCAGAATATAAGTCATTGTTACTCTATCAACCATCTGACGTGCGGCATGCCCACATGATAGCCGAATCTCATCAAAGTGTAGTACTCTCGCCGATAACATCATCGTTTGATCAATTCGCTGCATTCGTTAAACGATTGTCATTCTTAGTTACCCCAGATACAGCTGCTGTACATTTAGCGTCTGCATTTAAAGTCGGAACTGTTGTACTGTATGTCCAATCAAACAAAGAATTACGCATCTGGGAACCCTATGGGACTGATTATGAATGTATCGTAACAGATGTAGATGATCTATCGATGATTCCAGTCACACAAGTTCAAGATGCTTTAGAAAGACTTATTCGGCGGTCACGTAAGAACGCTGAAGTAGGTGTATAAGAACCAAAACATGAGAATGATCAAGAAAATGGAATATTGGTGGAGACAGCACATTGTCTATCCAGTCCTTCGAGGGATATTCCGCAACGCTGAAAAAAATATACCTATTGATATCCATTCTATTAAGAGCATTCTCATTTTGCGATATGACAGAATTGGAGATATGATTGTCACGACACCTATCTTCAGAGGTTTGAAGGATGTTCATCCTCAATTGCGAATAGGAGTCTTCGCGAGTAAAGCCAACGCAGAAATCATTCAGAACAATCACAATGTCGACACTATTCACATCCTTTCTGCTTCTTGGTGGCATATGTGGAAGGAAATTAAACGTGCACGGAAAGAACAGTATGATGTTGTCCTCAATCTTGTTTTTAATAGAACAACGAGTGGAGGAGTTCTCGCTAATCTGGTTGCACCCGATGGAATAAAGATAGGGCAGGGGGATACGAAATACAGATTCTATTTCAACATCCTCCTCAAACTCACTCGTCAAAGTGATCACATGGTTGAAACTCTTGCATTGATCATCAACATGGTGTTCAATGTCCGCCTCAACCCGGATCAATTAACATATGATATCATCATCGATCGTAAGACAAGAGAGGCCATCCAAGCGTATTGGACAAAACACAACCTTCAGCCACGTTTGCTTTCGGGGAATAAAGGAATCCCCTATATTGTATTCAATCTTTCCGCGAATGACTCGGTAAGAAGAATATCATCCGAACAAGCTTTATTGATAGGAGAATATCTTAGTTCGAATACGTCATTTCAAACGCTTCTTCTTCATGGTCCGAAAGATTCGATTATGCTAAAAACGAAGCAGCTGCTAATAGAGAAAACGCGCTGTTTACCGTTTCCAGAACAAAAGACTGCTTCCTTGCTTGAAATCGCTGCAATCATCAAAGGTGCAGCGGCTGTCATAACACCGGACACATCCATCGTCCACTTCGCATCGGCTGCCCAAACCCCTATCATCGGATTCTATACAAGCATGCAGGATGTACACGAATGGCTACCGTTTCATGTAAAACACAAGGTTGTTGTCTCCGATAAAAATCAGGCAACATCTTCGATACTTATTTCACGAATGATTAAAGAAATTGATGAATTTTTAATTGCTCCATAATGATATTACGTGGAAGAGCAAAATACTTCAAATGAGAAGAAATCTTTTGAATCTCAAGAATGGATTTTAACTATGCGACGCTCAGATAAAGAAGAGACATTGCCAAAGACATTAACGCGCTATGGACTATATATTTTTGCATTCAGCATTCCTGTCTCGTTTGTACCGGCGGAATTTGCTATTGCCATTGCATTTATCGGATGGCTCTTGGAAGGTATTCTCAATAGACGTTGGCAGTACTATCCAACCGGATTCTATATTCCGTTGTTATTTTATATAGTGTGGAATATTCTTGCATCGAGTATTTCACCACGGCCTGCACACAGTCTATGGGCTTTAGCAGATAATGAATGGCCGATGTTTATTATGCTGTTCATGCTTTCTACCATTGATGATATCAATGTCTTGAAGCGTATGTTGCATCTCTGGTTTTTCACAGCATCGATAGCTGCTGCCTATGGAATTTGGCAAACATTTACAGGCATTCAATTTCATCGTTCCGATCTAATGAGTCCGATGGGAAATTATTTCCGAGCAGCAGGGTTTAATGGCTTTTATCTTACATATGCAGGATTCATGATGTCCGTATTCCTCGTCGGCCTCTGCATCAGCTTTCATTCAGGATTGAACCATCGTTGGAAATATAGACTTGTTGCACTTATGAGCTTTATGGCTGTTCTTGGAACATTTGCAAGAAGTATTTGGTTATCCTTCGCCGTTGCAATACCAATATTTGGTTTTATGAAAGGAAAGCGACTTGGCAGTATTGTAACAACAGGATTTCTTATTATTGTTTTATTCTGTCTCATTTTTATCCCGGCAATTAGAGAACGTGCATTTTCCATTGTTATTCCTTCCGAAAACCAAACACGACTAAACCTCTGGAGAACGACTATCAACATCTCAAAGGATTTTCCTCTGACTGGAATCGGCGAAGATAACTTTGACTATTATTTCGATAAATATAAAGTGGAGGGATATTACGACGCTACAGGGCATCCGCACAACGATTATCTTAATGTTTTAGTCAATTCGGGAATTCCGGGTTTGCTGGCATTCCTATCTATGTGGATAATTATTATTCGGATAGGATTTAAGACCTCAAAAGATTCAAAGAATCCATTCCTGAGAGAATTAGCGCTAGGAAGTACATTGGCAATTATAGGTTTTATGGTCGGAGGTCTTTTCCAAAATTATTACGGAACATTCGCAAATTGCTGGGGATGGTGGTTAATGGCAGGATTTACGATGGCGTCGTACCGCCTTTCAAAAGGAGAATAAAGTCATATCATAACATAGTTCTTATATTCACCGATTCTCCATCCACATCGCACCTCAATCAAATCAAGCAGCTTTTCCTTTAGTGGCTGCTGTACTCTATTCTGCTCATAATGAAAATGCCAATTCTGCTTGTGTACACGTTCACTCATCGCTGCAGGATGTATCCCTTCAAACAATTTTAGTTTTCCCCCTTGACAATAATCGTATTCAGCTATCTTGCCGACATGTTGATCTACCCATTCGTCTGAGTGCCAAAGTTTGTTGAAATATTTTTGTTTTACCTGCTGAATATTGGGAGGTTTCACCCACCCATAGTGAAAGATCGTTGCATCTATCAGCTTTACGCGAAGCTTCCGTCCTTCAATTCTAAATCCTTGGGCATCTCCCCAAGAACGCATTTTGCTCGATGGTCGCACGATTCGAATTTCTCTTCGATACCAGCGACGTGAATCGCCAATGTAATTGTAACTGCCGTAAAAATGCTTGTAGTGAAAAAGTAATCCTTCCACTTCGCTCATGTTCCGGTAGAGAGTCATTGCATTCTTGATGGTCGGGTAATCTTTTTCGTGCAGCACTTCATCTGCTTGGAGATAAATAGCCCAGTCACCAGCGGCTTGATCGAGTGCAAGATTTGTTTGTTGGGAAAGAACGGCCCCGTTTGCACGGAGTGAATCATCCCATATTGTTTCAATAATTCTGACTTTGGAGGATTGAAGAGATTTGATCTGTTCCAGAGTGTTATCAGCCGACCGACCAACAGCGACAATCACTTCATCGCATAACGGAAGGAGGGAAGTGATGGATTCACGAAAAGGATAATCATAGATTACACCGTTACGGACAAATGTGAATCCGACTACCTTCATCTTTTAACTTCTCATCAGAGAATGAAACTTATGGAAATAATATGAGCCGTTCCCATTTGTGATGAAGAGGGAATATAGGCATAATCGATCATGACTATACTGTAGCGCAGTCCGACACCGGCAGAGAAATCGCGATACTCATACCCGGTTTCATAACCGAATCGAACTGTCACTGCATCATTATATGTAGCTTCAGTACCGATGCTTATATGATTAACAGTTGTACCTAATTCAGAAGAGAAAGCCGCAGCGGTTCTGAAAGAAACTACATCCAAAGAGAATAAATATGTTCCGCCGAGTCGAAGTTGAGAAGGCAAATCTGTTCTCTCGTTTCGGAATGCAGAAAGAGAACCCAAATTCGTCAGTGCAAATCCAAGCGTGAGCCCCTCTATAGGCGGAGTATACAATGTGCCTATGTCAATTCCCCATCCGGTTGCTTCATCTACAAAGATTTTTTCATAGAGATACTTTGGAGTGACGCCAAGGCTTATGTTTTCTGTTACTTTGATACCATAAGTCAACTGGAAGGAAGTGGATTGAGTATTGAATGTCCCGATCGGGGGACCAGGGATTGTGCGTAATTCGAGCCCGTCCACGCTTGTATTTGCTATGGAAAGAGCGAAAGAACCATATCGAAATGGCACTGCGGTAGATAAGAATTCTGTACGAACATCCTGGATCCATTCTGTGTGAGAGAATATTACTCCATACGATTCGCGGGAAGCGATATTTGCAGGATTGATTAAAACAGATTGAAGTGACGTAGGGTCAGCAATAAAAGATTCGCCAGTGGCACCAATAAAAGGAGTTGTCGGTAACTTTAAACTCGCAACACCTTGGGAAGTTCCTTGAGAGAGAACAAGAGTCGGAAAAAGAATGATTGCTAAAAATATTTTTGGTTTCATTAGAATTTCAAAGAAAATGAGAGAATATGAGTGCCGCTTGGACTATAGGGCTCAAACACATAGGCATATTGAAAGGCAGGCGTCCATGTTGAAAGTTTTGTCTGAACAGATATACCCAATGCAGGTTCTGCAGGCAGATCTGAATTCAATGCAATCTGATCTATACCGCCTCGGAAATAGATCCCATCATATATTTCTATTTCCGAACCAATTCGCAAAAATGTTGCAGAGCCAATCGCTTCGAACTCACCAGATACCAATAAAGAATATTTTGATGGAGACCAACTTATACCGATTCGTTTCCTTAGCGGAAATCGTTCCACGCTGGAATTACCATTTATTCCATACAACGGAGAGGAATCCCATTTATAGTTTGCATTGATATCCTGCACAACAGCCCCAAGAGTAAATTCATCAGTGAGGAGATAGAGCGCACCAATGTCTAATGCTGCTGTTGTGCTTTTCATACCTTCGATAAAATTATAATAGAGGACTTTTAATGTAATGCCAAATGAAAATTTAGGAACAGGCTGCAACCCGAAGCTAAACATGAACGAATTCTCTGATGTACTATACGTTTGTGTATGAACGCCATCTTCGTCTCTGCCATCAATGTCTCCAACTCCAGCGTTGATGATAGATAATGAGATCCCTGCATTCGGTTTCAAACTTTGTGTGTAACTTAGGTAGTTCAGTCTTCGATCGAGAGAAAGTACGCTATATGCTGCAACAGCCGTTGGTATAGACTCAAAGGGCAATGCTGCAGGATTGTAGTATGCCTGTATGTCGCCATTGATGACAGCAGTCATTGCATTTCCCATCGCAATTCCGCGCGCGCCAAATCCCAACCACATTGGAGCGCCAGGAAGATTATCGCTGGAGGCACTACTCTGCAATTGCGCATAAGTAGTAACGCATAAATTTGATACAAGAAGCACAAGGACCAGTATATGCCGAAAATCTTTTTTCACTTTAGCACAATTATCTTTCCCCAAAGTGGTTCCTGATTATCTATATCTATCCGGTAGAAATAGACACCGTTGGCTACAAGTGAATGATTGTCGCTTTTACCATCCCATATTTCATCATACTCTTTTCCACTAAGACGTGATGCATTTTGTATTAAGGTGCGAACCGGATGCATAGCGAAATTAAAAATGCGGATGGTTATTTCCTTGGTTCCAGAATTTGTAGTACCAAGACTGTAGTGAAGACGAACGGGTTCATTATTCGGGGAAAAAGGATTTGGGAATGAATATGTTTTTTTATTGTTCTCAACTTGTTCCGCTGTGCGGAAAATATGCCATGCGGAACCAAATAGTTGAGAAGGCGAATCGAGAGTATACGCTATTCCTTCTGGTCCCCCATACCAGACGGTATCTCCCTTAACGCCGACGCCATAGCATTCTGTCGAAACGAAACGTTGGAGATTTGAAGGATCGTAGATGGATCCACTTCGAATCCAACTTTCCCCGAAATCAGGTGATCGGAAAAGTCCATTGTCAGTTGCAATATAAACCAAAGAATCTTTTACAGCGATATTATGAGCCCATTCGCCAAGCAATGTGGTTTTCCAAGTTTCACCACCGTCTTCAGAATAACTCACTCCTTTCGTCTCATCCGGATCATTTGCATTCACTGTCGCCGCCCACATAATCCTGCGAGTAGGTAAGATCTGCTCTTTAAGAGCGACAACGAAATTGCCAGAAATTGCTTGATTCTGATTCTGATGAGAAAACTTGCGCCAACTTACACCACCATCGGTAGATTTGTTTATTCCCCCAGCAGTCCCGACCCAAATAATTGTATCGTAACTGGCATACACAGAAAAAACCTTATGATTATCATTTTCCGTTAAGCCTAAGCTACCCGATGCTGGTGATAGGTCAAAACTCAATGAATCTGTCGGTGAAATCTGATTGAGATTGTCCGGCGGAAGAATAACACGCTGCCATGTCTTACCAGTATCTATCGATTTGCGAAGCATACCAGCCCAGCTTGCAATCCATACAGTGTTTTTTGTCAGAGCAATGTCGAAAGTAATATTTTGCTGGGGAACAGTAACATCCAATGCGAGAATCTTATTGTTTCCATAAATCAATGTATCGACAGTCCCTTTGTCAACTGGTTGTGGAATGAAAGACCATGTAACTCCATGGTCAGTCGAATAATGCAATCCACCACCGGTTTGCACATCCTCATCATCTAAGTTTGTTGTATACCCTGTTGCAGCCCAAATGTTGTTGTTTTCTATCGCAATTGCAGAGATACCTTTAGTATCGAATGTGGAAGAGCCGGAAAAATTTGTCCAGGTTGTTCCTCCATTGGAGGTGAAGCTTAACCCTTTTTCTGTTCCGAACCAAACTGTATCTTGTTGAACAAGTATATCATTAACAGAATTTGTAAGTGGCAACGAACTAGTAGGAATGGAATGAAAGCGATAGGTTTTTGGAAGTTGAGAATTTGCTGTAAAGGTAAATGATAGGGAAATAAAAAATATCGTTAATAATTTCTTCAAGGAAGTATGGTCATTCGATGACATTGAGAGGAAGTATGGTCATTCGATGAGTTATTGTGTTACTTTTTGTATGAAGTCGATCAGAAGCCGAAAATGTAAACACATAGGTGCCTACCAGTGCATCAGAAGGAACAGTCGTTGTGTAAGTGTAAATGCCATCTCCAGCCACCAAGTCTCCGCTTGGCGGTTGATCATTCCCATCGTCATACATTAGAATCAAATTTCCATTATTTGCATAGCTGCCATCAGGTTTTAATGAAAGATACCCAACCTCGTATATATCGGAAAGACCATCAGAATCAGCTACTTGCAGCGTCAAAGAAAGACGATTACCGATGTACAATGTATCTGGGGCTATGAGGTTTGAAATGACAGGAGCATGATTAAAACGGCCAATATGAACGGGAAGAATGGACACATTACTCTCGTCGCCATTTTGACTTATACTCCACATCTTAAGAACAAAATCCCCCACAACAACTCGTTGAATTTGAAAAGCTACATACCCTGAATAAATATTATCATTCGAAATCGAATCCGGAGGCACGCCATCGTCATGAAGTGTACCTTCACTTAAAATAATAGAAGATTCATAGTCGCCGAAAAAATAATTAACTGAAGCAATCTTTTCTTTTCCGTCGGGATGAATGACCTTAAGTGTTGCCGTCGCACGTATGTTAAACAAATCATGGGATGTTTGCGCTTGTCCGATATACATTGTGTCTGTATTAATGACGGTAAGTGAGAATTTGGCGTCGGAAATGACCGGTGCGCTACCAGTAGAGTCAATAACTGTACCGTATTTCTTCTCACAACCTGAAAGGAAGATACAACTGAGACCAACAGCGAAAGGAAATAGAAATATTTTGAGTAGCAGCTGACGCACTGATTGCTTTCTTACTGTTCTATGAGTAAAATAAAAATTATAGCAATCGTCTATCGGTCAGCCTTTTTGAGTGAAGAAATTCAATCAACTGTATGTAAGATATAAAATATTATTGAAAAATTCAAATATCTAGAAGCCTATATAGTGAGTGGATTCAATGAAAAAGAGAGAATAAAAATGACGATGCAGAACCATCCGATTGCCATTCGTTTTGAATCAAGAGGCGTCTCGTCAGATACAGGCGGATGGTACAATTTAACGATATAGAGCGCTATCATTGCCCAGAAAAACCAAGCCGACCAGCTATATTGAGCGAAAGGCACAATCTGACCGACGTCACGTTTATAAACAAATTCAAATAATGTTCTCAGAATTGTGTCAGAGAGCGATGGTAGACTGAATACAAGAAGAGTGTAAAATGATATCCATGCAATTTTCCGATGGAGTTTTCCGAACATCGCATATATCACATGGCCGCCATCGAACTGGCCCATCGGAATAAGATTCAGAGCGGTAACAAACAGGCCAAACCAGCCTGCACAAAGAAAAGGATAATGGTACATCTCGCTCATGGGTGGAACGAATTGAAGCGAAGGATTTGTCAGCATTTCTTTTAAACCCGAATAGAGAAGCGTGTTTCCGAAAGCAAGCGGCATCCCATGAGCGCCCGCTGATGCATTGGCAGCAAAATTATAATCCGGGTGAATAGCGAGAATAAATTCCCGAGATGGCAGATGAAGAAAACCATAAACAAGGACCAAGAGGGAAGCGATAAACCCCGCAATAGGTCCCGCAACGCCGATATCAAACATTACTTTTCTTGATGGAACGATGGTCTTTGTTCGAATGACTGCACCAAACGTACCAAAATTCAAAAATAATTGCAGTAAAACAGGAATAGGTGGAAACGGAATAAAATATGGTAATGTCGCGTCCACTTTGTGGTATCGAGAAGCAAAGTAGTGTCCAAATTCATGACTGGCAAGGATGAATAAAATGGCGGCGGAGTAAGGAATGCCGAGATGAAAGTTACTGAGTTCAAATGGGTCTCTGTTTAGCCATACGACACCGGCAACGGTTGTAGTAAAAAATGTGAGTATAAATAACCCGAAGTGAAAGAACCAACCGAATGTCATGGCAATTCTTTTACGGTTTTCTTTATGGATATTCACTGTTTGCTCTTGATTAGTATCCATCGTTTCCTTGCTGTTAAGACGTACGACCAATAAAAAATTTTCTTTTCACTTTTATTATCATGCAGAAAAAGTCGGAGTGAACCAAATGGGGTTTGTTAAACAAAAATGAGGTTGTGCATCATTCGAGTCAGACGATGTCCACACCTCTGCACGGATGTAACACTTTTTTCTGATCTCCAATGAAAAATTTCTATCTGCAGTGTATTTTTGAGATAGTTTTTCAGAGATGACTGCCGTCTCTTTTACACCTGTACTGCCCATAAAGACTTTGACAGAATCAATTGAACCATATTCATTTGAAGAGCGGACTTCAAGTGAAACCGAGTGTTTATTTCCGGCGACTGTTTCTCCAATTGAACTGATTTCACGTGTTGGAGAGTCTATGAGTATGTTGACCGCAGGACCATCTGTCACAATAGTCTTTCCCGAGTGAATTGCCTGCAGAATGTTCTCTTCAGAAAGTGATTCAAGATAGACACCCGTTCTCATCTTGCCAAACAATTGATGCCCAGTTTCTCGAATTTTCAAGAACGGAATACCAATCTGTCGAAAGCGATTGAAGTTGCCATGAGCATCGTCGCCAGCGAGAACCAACATTCGTTTACCCTCTAACAATGCTTCTATCCATTGATGATAACCCTCCCAGAAACCGTCAGATATGTATCCATTGATAAACTGAATTCCGATTAGTTGAGTGTGAATAAAGTCCTGCTGAAGCCATATACCTCGCCGTAGGAGCAATTTCTGGAGAATGGAAACACGTTCCTTCGGATGAGCCGCAAAAGAGAGAACAGACGGTTCAACACTATTCAAAATCTCATGGAGACTGTTTTCGCTGCGTGTTTTAAGCCAGCGTTCGGCTCCATCTCCTGAGCCGTGGAAAAATTTTCGATTCCCGAGAAGCAGCAAATGAATATTTTGGTCTTTAGAATTTCGGCATGTTACCTCTTCACCGCGGACGATCACAAAATCCTTATGGTTGGAGTTTTTATCATCTACTTCTTGCTGTAAGAGACTCCATTTGGGCAAATTCGAATCATTCATCAAATAGTTATCCACTGAGTCATCTAAATCGTATGAGTGGTCGGTTACGCAGAAAAACGACAAGCCAAGTGCGAGGCTTAACTGAATCGAAGCTTCCAGCGGTGCACCAAACTCGACCTGATCGTCTGTGTAGGAAGAATGCGAATGGCATTCCCCAAAATGAAGGTGTTCAAATCGCGGCAGAGGAGTAGGTGCAATGAAAATCTTCAATGGCTGATGAGATGATGTGCGATGGTTGTCATTGTGATAGGTTAATTGTCTTCTTCCATCATTGATCTCAAATATTACATCGCATTCTATAATGCCGTTTATACCTTCTAAAGGAACTTCATATACCCTCCACCAAAATTTTTCAGTCACTTCAATAGAAGATTTTAGCAGTTCCTTTTCTATAAATGTTTTTCCATTTTTTCGAATGACAATGCTTACTTTGTTCAACTTAAGCGGAAATTGGTGAGCATCCTTCACAAGAACGAGAATAGGCAGGGACTGATTGGGTTCTATTCGGTGCGGGGCATCAGAGATAATCTCCGGTTCATGTTTCCTCAAGAAACTAAAAAAATATCGGAACCGATAGTGTGTTTCGGCATAGAGAAAAACAGGAAGCATGTGCAGTAAGGAAGGAAGAAGGTCGGTCAAAATTCTCGCCCTTTCCACTTCACTTTTCCTCCGAAGAAAACTAAGAACGGAAGGATTAAAACATAGATAAGAAAGTATAACTCAAACCAGTAAAACCAACGCAATTCATCAGTTCGATCAAGTTGTTTGAGAATTTTATAAAGAAAAATATAATCAGCAATAAACTTGATCATAAACGCTGTCGCAGATTGCACAACCCCGCCCCAATATAACATCACAAAGGGGGAAAGATGCATGAAAAAACCGATAACCATAATAGCTAATCCGGCCGGTTTCATATCAAGTCCGCCTTTACCCCATCGATGTTTTTGGCGAAGAAGTGTAAGAAAGTTTGGACATGGCTTACTTTCTACAAGATGTTTTGGATCGAGCGGATAACGGTATTGCCACTTTTGAGAGCCAACAATTGCCTGAACGACAGTGTAATCCTCAGTCACACTGAATTTCAGTTTGCGATATCCGCCAATTTGATCGTATGCTGACTTTCGAAATGAAAGATTGTTGCCAATACTTCCAAGCGGATGTTTAAAACCTGCTGTTGCTGCCGCTGTACCAAGGATAAATGCCCAATCAAGAGACTGCATTCCTTCAAATGGTGTCGCTGCTTTCTGAAGCGTGAATCCGCCTATTAAGCCGACCTCATCGCTGTATCTTTTCGCAGTTTGCTCTATCCAAGTTGATGGGACCGTGCAATCAGCATCGGTGATGAGAATTATTTCCCCATTAGCCGCATCGATACCTTGGGCTAGTGCATTAGCCTTGCCTCGCAAATATGCATCTTCTTGAACACGAACCAATTTAATCTGTGGATAGCGCTGAATGAAGTTCTGGCAGACAGCTTCTGTCCTGTCAGTTGATCCGTCATTGACTACAATAATTTCGTATTGAGATGTCGGATAAGATTGGTTTGCTGCAGATTCAAGACAATTCGGAAGGTTTGTCTCTTCATTTCGAGCGGCTACGATAACTGAAACAAAAAGTTCTGATGAATCCAATATATGATCTCGATTACGCCTAAGACCAAAGAGGAATAATCCTGCTTGACAAAGATAAAGAGTCGTAACAACGAAAAGAAACGTTTCGAAAGTCATAATTGTAACGGTTGAAAAATAAATTCCTTCCCTTGTAATATATCGAGGAGAGAAGGAAGATACGTATGAAGTTTTTGGGCAGTGTCTTTATTGTCGTGAAAAAGGAGAATGGAACCATTCGATGTCTGGTGTAGAACACGGCGTTCTATGTCTAATTGTCTGGTCAGTCGATAGTCCTTGCTGTCTATATTCCAGAGTACACAGGTCGATCCAATCTCTTTGAGCACATTCAGAATTGTTAAATTAAAGTAGCCATAAGGAGGGCGGAAATATCGTGTCCGTTTACCTAAATTCGATTCCAAAATCTCCTCTGTCTGAATTATTTCTTTTCGTATAAACGCTTCGTCCTTAAAGAATAAATTCGTGTGGTTATAGGAATGATTCCCGATATCATGCCCTTCCGTGGCTACCTGTCTGGCAATATCAGGGTATTGCTGCACATTCTGCCCGAGGAAAAAAAATGTTGCTCGAATGTTTCGTTCTCGGAGAATATTCAGAACGGCCGGTGTTGCTGTCGGATGTGGTCCATCATCAAACGTGAGATGAATCCCTGCTGCGGTTGTCGTGAAGAGAACCGAAGGAAAAAGCAGCTGCAAAATTCGAGTATCGTATCTCATCGCCGAAGTGTACGTCCCTTCCACTGCATCGAAGCAACTTGCCCGATAGCAGCAGCAATGACAATATACGGAACGTGCAAAAACTCTGCAATCAGAAAGTGGAATATTGGGATGCGTTGTCGGAATAACCGTGCTCCGGAGCGAAGCGTGAAATAATCCACCAAAATTTTACCGCCGAATGCTACTGTAAACAGTTGGATGAGCTGCGGTTCACGGAAAAGCAATACCATTGTGAGAAGCATACTTGCAAAAAATATATACAAACCAACGAGCGTGAATAAAATTGATTTGTCTTCATAATGACCGCGTTTGTTTGCCCATCGAATACGCTGACGAAAGAATGTTGAAACTGTGTTGGATGAGTTTGTTGTTACAACTCCATCTGCTTCCGGAGCAAATACAACTTTGCCGATTTTCCTATGTACCATTTTATTCATCAAGGATTCGTCATCATTGGAACTGCTCTTCTCGTTAAAACCGTCAATGGCTGTAAATGCATCTTTCCGATAGGCAAGATTTGCCCCGTTACAGATGATGGGACGTCCCGAACCGATCAATCCGGCTGCTGTTGTGATGAGTCCAAGAAATTCTAATTGTTCCATCTTTGCAAAAAAAGTACTGGAATCTCGTTCCGCAACAGGTCCCGCAACAAACACAACGCCTTCTTCAAAGTGATTGACCATAATTTCAATCCACTGCGACGGAACTAGACAATCGGCATCTGTGGTCAGGATGATTTCTCCGGTTGCTTGAGCGATGCCCTTTGCAAGAGCGATTGGTTTACGGCCGATTTTTTGTTCAGAATCAAACATCAACGAGAGAAGGTGAATGTTGGCGTAATGTTCCGAAAAAGATTTGACGATGGAAGCAGTCTTGTCCGTAGATCCATCGTCAACAATAATAATCTCGTAGCTGTTGGTGGGATAGGTTTGCTTGAGCAGTGATTGAAGGCATTTTTCAATATCTTTCTCCTCATTTCTCGCTGCCACCACAACGCTTATACGATGAGCGATATTTTTGGGCTGTGCAAACCGAAGAGAGAGCAAACCAATGCGTACGCGCGTAATAAAATATACATAATAGACCGATGACAACGATAGTACGACGAGTGTTATAATTTCAATCATGAGGATGTGTTTTTGGTTTGGACATTAATGATTGAAAGATAGTCCATGCGGTGACGTGTTGATGCTTCAAGAAGATGGTCCCGCAAATACTTGGAAATAATACATTGACCACAAAGAGCAGCAGCGATGCATTCAAAGCAGCTGCTTGTGAAATACCAAACTTTGAAAAAAAGAAAACTGATCCTGCTTCCCGAATACCAAGATCACCCAAAGAAATCGGGAGACAAGATTTCACAAACATCATTGCACTTGTTCCTATGAATGCATGGAAGAGCGTGATCTCACCGAATGCATGAATGAAATAGAACATTTGTAGTACCAGAACCCCATGAAATAAAAGTGTGTAGAGAAGTGTTGTAAACAACTGTTGCGGGTTCAAGAGAGTAAATCCATCAAGCACGTTCGTTACCCATGACTTTTGAAAAAAAGATGCATTCAGACGATGTCCACATACTGCGAGCAGATCCATGCGCATGAAGAATAAGAGGAAAAAAATTACAATAAAAAAAGATATAAGAGTAAAGAAGAACAAGTCACTTAAAAACAAAAATAAAAGACTTATGAGTCCGGCAGTGCTCGTGATAACAAATATTTGTGCTCGGTCAAGAAGAGCTAAACCAACCAAATGAGATTTTCTTGCGTCGACAATGTGCAAAGCGCGTCCGGCAAAATCGCCAATTTCACCGGGCGTAAAAGAGCCGAAGGAAATTCCAAGCATCACCGAGCCGAACGATTCCCAAAATGAAGGCGTATTCTTTACGGAGTGAAGCATAATACGCCATTTCAAAGTCCTGATACCAAGATTCGCAATGAGCAAGAGTCCGCCGAAAAGGATATATCTACCGTCCGCAGATTGGTAAGCAGAAAGCACATTCTGCCATGTTACTAAGGAGATAACAAGATAGAGAACGATCGCACTGATGACGATACGAGTCACTACCGAAATCAATTTATTTCGATTCTGTCCGGTTTCGATTTTATCCACACTATTTAACTTTGTTTCCATTCAAACTTTTTTAAAATACCCAGAGGTCCGATGAGTGAATTGTAGAGAATATAAAAAACTTCCATAATAATAAGTGAGCGACAATATGTGCTGGCATCGAATGTGCCTGCTGAGAAAAAAACCAATATCGTATCTGCAAAGAGCTTTGTTCCAATACACGCAAGAACAATAGGAATTGATATCAGGTGAAGTAAAAATAAAAAAGTGGAGAAGAAGAGCAAAAAGTTCGCAAAGTGATAGAAGAAGAAGAAAAGCATCATAGGGAATGTAAAGACCTTGGATGCAGAGAAATGACGCTTGCGTTGCTCGACGAATGACCGGAAGTCGGCAGGCGGTACTGTTGGGACAAAACTTTCTTTCGTTTTCATATAACGAATTTCCCAATCTGTTTGTCTGCGAACGAGCTGCAAAAAGAGATCATCATCGCCGCTGATAGACTGTTTGATTTTCTCAAAGCCGTTTACCTCGTCATAAAGCTTCCTTCGGTATGCAAGATTCCTCCCTGTGCAAAGCCAGCCGAGATTCCAACCGATAGCGCCACACGACCAAATTGCAGCCCGGAATTCCTCATACGCAATAAACTTAAAGAATATCTTTCTCAAGATTCCATTCGTTATTGTTTTGTTAGATGGAATCGTATAAGGAGAATAGCCGGCAACGAGGCCAACTTCCGGCTCAAATTGCTGGACCAATTCTTTCAGCCAAGTAGGAGGAGGAAAACAATCTGCATCTGTAAAACAAAGAATTTCACCTTTGCTTGCTTTAATTCCTGCTCTGAGCGCATTTTTCTTCGCCGGCATATCGCTCGGAACGATTGCGATGTCTATTCTCTTGATGGCAGGATTTTTCTTTTGAAAGTCAGCTATGATAGTGGCTGTGCTATCTGTCGAACGATCATCGACGATAATGATTTCATAATGAGTGTATGTTTGCTGAGAAAGGCAATCAAGGAGCAATCCAATGGTTCTTTCTTCATTGCGCGCCGCCACAATGACAGAGATAAATGGCTGAAGCGGACTTTTTGTTTGTTTGCAGCGCTTGAGCCCTATAGTCAAGCCAAGATGAACAGCAAGATAAAAAGCCGCGGCGAGTATAAGAAACCATCTGATGATTATGAGAATTTCCATTATGTCATAATCGGAAATAATGGGTTCTTTTGCAATGTCTAAAATGAAATCAGGATGCCACGGAAATCATTTCGCTTCGATTGAAAATAGGATGTCTTCCGCCTATTGACAATATCGAAACCTTGATTTTCATTTAAAGACTCATTACCCTTGTGCAACAGTTTTTGGGCGGAAGCACGGTTCTACATCACTAAAATAACTCATTCAATTCATTATTACCTCAGGAGGTTTATATGCGATCAGTTATCAGTTCTCTCCTTGTCACAATGTCGCTAATGCTGATAGGTTGCGGTGGCACAAAATCACTTCAGGCAACTGATACAGGTGAAATTCCTGATTGGTTTACTAATGTTCCAAAAGATCCAAATTCCTTATATGGTGCAAAAACAGCCACTTCACAAGACCTCCAACTTGCAATTGACAAAGCGGCAACAGATGCACGAGCAGAAATTGCACGGCAAGTGGAAATAAAAATCGAAGGTCTGCAAAAGAGGTTCCAAGAAGAAACTGGTACCAGCACTGATGCACAATTACTAGATCAATTCACACAGGTAAACAAAACGGTTGTTTCAACCAGCCTTTCAGGCACTCAGATTGCAAAGCAAAAACAAATGAAAGATGGAAATCTCTGGCGTGCCTATGTGCTCGTTGAATATTCGGTTGGCGCTGCAAACGAAGCATTTATGAAGCAAATCAAGAATAATGAACAACTCTATACTCGTTTGCGTGCAACGCAAACTTTCAAGGAATTGGACGAAGAAGTGAAGAAGCTTGAAGATGCCAAGAAGCCACAATAGTAACTCAAAAACGATTATTCATTTTCTTACGCGTCAAATAACTTCGTAATATTATGAAGATAATATATTGCTCACTACTCATTGCTATTTCCTTTCCTCTAT
The DNA here is from genome assembly GCA_050013655.1 of Bacteroidota bacterium. Classification (GTDB taxonomy): domain Bacteria; phylum Bacteroidota; class Ignavibacteria; order UBA10030; family UBA10030; genus Fen-1298. The sequence continues at coordinate 222,068 of JBEKEV010000002.1, forward strand.
TTGCAGGAACTAAAACATGCGTTCGTGAATATACGTACAAAGCAGGTGAAGCCGACAGTAAAATCACCTCGCGTGCTATTGCGCTTGACCAGGTAAAGAGAATTTTGCTGGAAGAAATCGGCGTGTATCTTCAAAGTTCCATAGAAACGAAAAAAGAGGAACGAGATACTTCATATAAAGAGTTAACGATGGAGCAAGTTCAAAGTATCACTGCCGGAATTACAGAGACGAAAATCATCGAAGAACGATGGAATGGCGAAATCTATTACATCAAAGCATCTATTACCGTTGACCCTGATGAAGTAAATAAAAATATTGCTCGCATTGGTGCAGATCAAAGCAAACTAAAAGAGCTTGTTGATATAAAACGTAAAGCTGATGATGCTTTTGCTGAAATTGAAAGATTAAGAAAAGAACTTGCATTATCAAAATCTGAAAATGATAAAGTAGCAAAACAAGAAGAATATATTGCTGCTTCAAATACTCTTTCTGCTTCGGATTGGTTTGAAAAGGGATATAATGCCGCCGAATTAAAAGATTATGATAACTCAATTTTGTATTTTCAAAAAGCAATCGAGCTGAAACCGGATTATGTATATGCCTACTACAACATGGGAAATATAAAGTTTGCACTTAGCGACTATGAAGGAGCTATTGCTGATTACAGCGAAGCAATCAGTTTGAAACCGGAATTAGCAGAAGCCTACTACAACAGGGGAACCGTAAAGATTAAGCTTGAAGATTATCAGGGTACCATCACCGACTGTAACGAGGCAATCGAGCTGAGACCTGATTATACAGATGCCTACATAAACAGGGGGATTGCAAGATCTGAAATCGAAGACAATCAAGGAGCCATTGCTGACTTTACGAAGGCGACTGATTTGCAACCAAGTGCCAACGCATATCATTGCAGGGGCCTCGTAAAGAATAAGCTTGAAGATTATCAAGGAGCTATTGTTGATTACACCGAAGCAATCAGCTTAGAACCGGAATTAGCAGAAGCCTATTATAACAGAGGTGTCGCAAAGAATAAGCTTAAAGATAATCGAGGAGCTATTGCTGATTATACTAAGGCTATCGGTCTGAAACCGAATTATGCGTACGCCTATGGTAACAGAGGGTTAGCAAAGGGTATTCTTTATGACTGGCAGGGAGCCATTGCTGATTTCACCGAGGCAATCAATCTGAAACCGGATTATGCAAGGGCCTACTATAACAGGGGGTTAGTATATTCGGGGCTTGATCAAAAAAGCAAAGCGCTGGCTGACTTCATGAGAGCGATAGAAATGGGTTATCGCGTCTCTCAGGAGGTTTTGGATATGTGCAAGTAGGTTCCATTTTACTCCATTAGGAATTTGTTAGCACGCTTAAAAAAGTATTAGAAAATAATATGGACTGTGACCGTTTGATATTTGATGCCTTCTATGAACGAATTAGAAATAAGTCTGAAGAACTTGGAATTAAGACTCTCCTTGAGTATTGCATTCAAGGTGAATCAAGTACTCATACATTCTATACTTCAATAATTACTAAAAAGAAAGAAGTACGTCGATTTGATATTTATGGGCTATACGTTGATTTAAATATTACGACATTGGATTTGAGATATATAATCTCCTGCCTCTATTTTTTCTTACCCCACATAAACGACCCCATTAAAGAGTGTGGCTCTCATAGCCAGAATTTGTATGACCGTATGTATTTCATGTATGTCAGTTTCGCTTATCAAGTTGTATATATCTATTGGGATAGGATTGGAGATTTGCTTGATAATTATTTCCCTACAGGTTTGGGTGAACGAGAAGTATATTTTGCTAATGTTATAGACAATATCCCCGATGGGTATAAATCGTCTCCATACTATGATTGGTTTGTAAAATTTAAGCAAGATGAATTCAAAAATCTCAATGAAGTGCGAAGGCAAATTGTACATTATAGAGGGCTTGAACATAAAAGCAATATAGATGCAATGTTTGTTGGCGTTACTCAAGATAAAAAGGAATTAGAAAAATTAAAAAAACAGAAGGAAGGATATGCTGAATTATTTAGAAAACATTATGAAATTATGTTAAACGGTTTTGAAAAAGCTCTAAGACTTATTAATGAATTACCAGATAAAGAGACGTAAAAGCCACACAGCAACAGCTATAGATAAGGATATTAAAGCAACCGCTTATAATATGACTGAACTGGGAAGAAGGTCAATGCCCCGACAATGACGATAACTCCAATTAGCAACACGGCGAATAGTACCATGTCTGTTGAAAATGTTCCTGAGGAAGGTGGAGTGATTCTCTTTTTCGCCATACTGCAGGCTATAGCAAGCGTAGGTGCGTTAAGCATTGCGCTCAGAGATTCTGTGAAGAATTGAAAGTGAAGTGAATGAACTTGGTTCGTTTTGTGCAATTTAAAAGTTATCAGTGCGATAGCTTACTTGTCCGCCGGTTGGTTGGCGGAGCGGCCATCCGTTAGGGCGCATTCAATGAATTTAGAAGAATATCAAAATCTGCTTGGGATGTGTTGGCTAAACTATAATTCATTGGAAACCACAATACGTTTCTACTTGATGAATTACGAAAAACAATCTCACCATGGTCTTGAAATAAACGAAGGTGAAACTTGTCAGGAAGATTATTTGACTAATTATATGACTTTCCGACAATTGCTTGATAAATATAATGGAGTTGTCAAGAATGAATTCCAGATACCTAACGGAAAATTCATAATTAAATTTAGAGATTCTATGGCTCATGGTAGAACGGTTACTAAAGATGATTTTCCTATGACAGTCTATATATATTCTAAACCTCAAAAGCATGTTGTAAAGCTTGAAATTAAACAAGAATTATCCAAGAAATATTTAGAGTCAATTGCTACGAAATTATATCATTCTATTATGATTGTAGATAAAGCTCTATCAAAAATTAAATAATGCACCCTAACCCGCGGCTCCCCGCAAACAACGCGGGGTTTCACACAAACAACGCGCTGACGGAAAGAGCGTAAGTACTTTTAGGACGGCTTGACACACTCACATCACGCCGTTCTTTGCATTTCTTGACTATCCGTCAAAAATGCAATATCTTCATAAAAGAAACTTATTTTCATCAAAAATCCCAATTCGTTGTTCATCGGAGTCATGTGAATCAAAAGGCAAAACTAAAGACATTTAAGCGATTACATTCGTCATCTTCCACTAGAACCGAATCGACATATCAGAAAACAACTCTTCCGAATGGCGTTCGTGTTATCACGGAAGCGATTCCGCACGTACGTTCTCTTTCACTCGGTTTTTGGATTGAAACCGGCTCACGAAATGAATTACCGGCAAAAAACGGTATTTCACATTTCATAGAGCATATGGTGTTCAAAGGCACCAAAAAACGCACTATAAAAGAAATTGCCCAGAGCATCGAATCTGTCGGCGGATATTTGAATGCGTTTACAAGCAAAGAACATACCTGTTATTATGCACGAGTACTTGATGAACATCTGGAGTTAGCAGCCGATGTTCTTTCTGATATAGTTCTTGCACCGACATTTCCGGATAAGGAACTGGCGAAAGAAAAAAATGTCGTTCTGGAAGAATTGAAACAGGCGGAAGACGATCCGGACGACATTATACACGATTACTTTGAAAAAGCCATTTTTAAAACGCATCCGCTTGGTATGCCGGTTATCGGAACGAAAGAGTCTATTTCTTCTTTATTGAGAAAAGATCTCGTTCAATATAAGTCGGAACAGTACACATCTGATAATCTTGTCATTGCGGCAGCAGGGAATATTAGTCACGAGACAGTTGTTGAATTATCAAAACGTTATCTCAAAAATATCCCATCGAGTACGAAGCAGAAAAGAGCCGGGAAATCCGGTTCGGTTATTGAAGAGCCGAATTATGTTTTGAGTGAATATTATAAGCCTATTCAACAGGCTCATATCTGTCTTGGCACCATCGGTTGCAGCGTGAAAAGTGAAAAGCGCTTTGCCATGCAAGTACTGAATACATTGCTGGGCGATGGAATGAGTTCCAGATTGTTTCAAAACATCCGGGAAAAATATGGATTTGCTTATGCAGTCTACAGTTTCAACAATATGATGCAGGAAACTGGTTCAGCAGGAGTCTACATTGGAACAGATGACTCTCATGTTCAGCGGTGTATCGATCTTGTGTGGAAAGAACTGAAATCCGTGCGCAAACACGCTATCACCAAACAGGAATTGGAACGCACGAAGGCACAATTGAAGGGGAGTCTGATGCTGGGAATGGAAAATATTCCTAACCGGATGATACGATTAGGCAGCTCAGAGTTATATTTTGGAGAATTGATTACGCTCGATGCGATCATTGCAAAGATTGACGCTGTGACAAAAGATGAAGTTCAGGAAATGGCTGAAGGATTGTTCGTAGAAGAACGTTTCGCGACAGTTATCTTTCATCCGAACGGAAAACACGAAACCAAATCTGAATAGTTACCTTACAAAAGATTCAACGACTTTGATGGATACACCAAATAAAAATACTGAAGAAAGTTTTGTAAAGATTTCCCGAAGGGGACGAGAGATGCAAAGTTCTCCTATTCGAAAACTTGCAGCTATTGCAGAGGCACGCAAGAAGCAGGGAATCCATGTATATCATTTGAATATTGGTCAACCGGATTTGCCTACACCGGCACCGGTATTAGATGCTGTGCATAAATTTTCACAACAGACAATTGAGTACGCACCGTCTAACGGTTTGCCGGAACCACTCAAGGCATGGAAAAAATATTTTAGTCATTTTGGAATTCTTTTCGATGAAAGCGAACTTATTGTTACCACCGGCGGATCCGAAGCAATTACCTTAGCGATGTGTGCCGTCTGCGATGCAGACGACGAGATACTCGTGTTCGAACCAACGTATGCAAATTACAATGGTTTTGCAGGTATCGCGAATGTAAAACTCAAAGCGGTTCCAACAACGATAGAAAACGGCTTTCATCTTCCATCGGAAGAGGCGATAGAATCTTTTGTCACGAACAGGACGCGAGCGATCCTCTATTGCAGTCCATCCAATCCTTCCGGAACAATTTACAGTCGAGAAGAAATTCAGCGGCTTGTCAATGTGGCGCTGAAGCATGGATTATTTATTCTCTCCGATGAAACATACCGTGAGTTTGCATATGAGAAGAAAGCAATAAGCATTGCAGATTTTCCTCAGGTACGAGATCGTGCAATTGTGCTCGAAAGCTGTTCGAAAAAATTCAACGTGTGCGGCGCTCGTATCGGTGTGCTTGCGAGTCACAACAAAGAGATTGTTTCTACAACATTGAAGTTCTGTCAGGCGCGGCTTTCTGTGGCGACGATTGAACAATTAGCCATGGTCCCGCTTCTTGAGAATCCGGAACCTTATACGCGCCCTCTTGTTGAAGAATTCAAGAGGCGGCGGGATCTTGTATGCGCAGAACTGAAAACAATTCCAGGCGTTGTCTCTTATATACCGGAAGGAGCGTTCTACATTGTTGTGGGTTTGCCGGTCAAAGATGCGGAACATTTTTCCCAGTGGTTGATCGAGGAGTTTGAGTACGAACGTGAAACAGTTCTGTTGGCACCGGCGCAGGGTTTTTATGTCACTCCGGGCAAAGGCGTAAATGAAGTTCGATTGGCGTTTATGCTAAAAATCGATGATCTCAAACGATCGCTGAAGATACTCAGGGAAGCACTCAAACTTTATCAGCGGACTTCTACGCAATAGCGGAATACAGGCCTCATGGCGAAGATCACGATTGACGGGAAAGAGCTAGAAGTCGATCCGAAGCTGACGATTATTCAAGCGGCGGCGCAAAACGGGATTCATGTCCCAAATTTTTGCTGGCATCCAAAACTTTCCATTGCAGGCAACTGTCGAATTTGCATGGTAGAAGTTGAGAAAATGCCGAAACTCGTTATTGCGTGTGCCACGCAAGTTGCAGAAGGAATGGTCGTCAAGACCAAGAGCGAAAAAGTTGTCAAGGCTCGCAATGCTGTGATGGAATTTTTACTCATCAATCATCCGCTGGATTGCCCGATTTGCGATGAAGCCGGTGAGTGCAAGCTTCAGGATTACTCATACAAGTACAGCATTGGCGCCAGCAGATTCCAGGAAGATAAAGTTCATAAACCGAAGCGTGTTGAACTTGGTCCGCATGTGTTACTGGATGTTGAACGCTGCATTATGTGTTCTCGCTGTATCAGATTCTCTGAAGAAATCGCGCACCAATCTGTACTCACGTTTACCGAACGCGGCACTCATGTTGTCCTTACAACATTTCCAGGCACTCAATTGGATAATCCCTATTCCATGAATGTCGTCGATATTTGTCCGGTTGGCGCGCTCACAAGCCGCGACTTCCGATTCAAAGCGCGTGTGTGGGAAATGTCATCCACAGACAGTATTTGCGTCGGATGTGCGCGCGGATGCAATACGTTCGTATGGGTTCGTAATAATGAAATTCTTCGGCTGACACCTCGAAAGAATGAAGAAGTGAATTCCTATTGGATGTGCGATGATGGACGATTGAATTCTTTTAAAAACGTAGCAAGCGAGAAACGACTGAACGGTCCTCTCATTCGGAAGGACGGTGTCAAAGTGGAAGTAGGCTGGGATGAAGCTATTTCCAAAGTAGTCTCAGAACTGCGCACCTATCGTAAACACGAAATCGCAGGTATCGCATCAGCATACGCTACCAATGAGGACAACTACATCTTCATCCGGTTTATCAAAGAAGTGATTGGAAGTAAGAACTTTGGTTTTCTTTCTCATGTACAATCCGGCAGCGAAGATGATCTGCTTATTCGAGCCGATAAAACACCGAACAGCCTCGGTGCATTATTCGTAGGAGCGGCAGGAGAGAATGGAACAATTGGAATAGACCATATTCTCAAAGGAATATCCGAAGGAACCATTAAAGTACTTTATGTTCTGGAAGACAACATCGTAGCTGATCCGAAGATTGCCGAGGCGCTGAAGAATCTTGAAATGTTGATTGTACATTCATCGGTGAGGGATGAAACTACCGCGAAAGCAGACATTGTTCTTTCGGCATCAACGTTTGCTGAAAAAAATGGGACGATGACAAATTTCAATGGACGCGTGCAGCGTATACGACCGGCAGTAGCGATGATTGAACAAGAGCGTGCCATGGATGGCATGGCGATGAGCCGATGGGATAAATTTGCTGCACAAAATGATTCGTGGGGAAAAGGAATAAAACGTGATGCGCGTTCATCATGGAGAATTATTGCCGCTGTTGCTTCTGCGATGGGTGGAAAAATGAAGTATGCAACTGCGGAAGAAGTTTTCAAAGAAATGACGGAACGTCTTCCTGCGTTCAAAGGTTTATCGTATGCGAAGATCGGTATTCATGGCGCTCATCTCAAACAAATAAAACCCGCGGCTGCGAACAAGTAGAAAAGAAAACACTTAGATGGATATCGTTTCAATACTTATTGTGCTTATCAAGATACTCATCATTATGTTCGGAGTGCTTGTTCTAGGCGCTGCAATGGCGGTGCTGGCAGAACGGCGTGTCAGTGCATTCATACAAGAACGACTTGGACCTAATCGAGTCGGGCCGGCTGGATTACTTCAGCCGTTTGCCGATGTCGTGAAGCTTGTGATGAAGGAAGATATTGTTCCGCGGCAAGCAAATCGCTTCATTCATGATCTCGCCCCGATCATTTCTATCTCCATTGCTTTAAGCACGTTTGCAATTATTCCGTTTGGAAATACCATCGAATTGTTCGGACGGCACATCAAGCTCATGATTGCAGATGTAGACATCGGGGTACTCTATCTTCTTGCACTCACATCTATCGGTGTGTATGGAGTAAGTCTTGCCGGATGGTCGTCCAATAATAAATATTCACTTCTTGGCGGATTACGTTCCTCCGCACAGCTCATTAGTTATGAGCTTTCCATGGGTTTGTCTCTTATCGGCGTCATCATGATTTCTGGAACACTACGGTTGGATCAAACTGTCCTTCAACAGACGGCATATTGGTGGGGCATCATTCCCAAATGGAATGTTTTTCTTCAACCGTTGGGATTTATCACATTTATGATTGCATCGTTCGCTGAAACCAACCGGCTCCCGTTTGATTTACCCGAAGCAGAACCGGAATTGGTTGGTGGGTACCATACAGAATACTCCGGCATGAAATTCGGATTGTTCTTTCTTGCAGAATATGCCAACGTGATTACATCCAGCGCAGTCACTGTTACGCTGTTTTTTGGCGGATGGCATCTTCCATTTGCAGAGCAATGGGGACTTTCACCTTTGATGTTAAGCCTTGTACAGATGCTCGCGTTTCTCACAAAAGTCATTCTTCTCGTGTTATTCTTCATTATTGTGCGATGGACGATTCCTCGCTTCAGATACGATCAATTGATGCGGATCGGGTGGAAGGTGATGCTGCCCATGGCTATTGCAAATTTCTTGCTCACCGGTTTAATCATTCTAGGTTTACAGTGGTTCGGAGTCATGGGAAAGTGAATTCGCCGGATAAAATAATTCGCAAGAAAGATCTGAGTCTACTGCAAAAGATATACATCCCGGAAATTCTTAAGGGACTTCGGATGACCATCACGCAAATGTTCAAGCCGACTTTTACATCTCAGTATCCCGAAGTTCGATTCAGACCTGAGTCTTCGTTTCGCGGGCGTCCTGTGCTTGTTGCAGAAAACGGATTTGAGCGCTGTGTTGCATGCGGACTTTGTGCACGCGTTTGTCCGGCGCTAGCAATTGAAGTGCAGGCATCAGAAACAGAACTCGAAAAGGAACGTTATCCTATCAAATTTGAAATCAACATGGTACGTTGTATCTTCTGTGGTTTTTGCGAAGAAGTATGTCCGGAAGAAGCTATCATTATGAGTAACGAATATTTACTTGCATTTTCGAGTCAGGAAGAGGCACTGTTTGGTAAGGAGAAACTTCTCAAATCAACAGAGGAGTTGAAAGATCGACTGGAATATTTGCGCAATAACCGATAAAAATACTCTGAACTGTCATTGCGAATGAGCGGAGCGAATGAAGCAATCCGCAAAATAAGTTTACCTAAAAAAATCAAGGGTTGCAGATTGTTTCTCCCGCTCAAAAGCAGCGGGATCGCAATGACAGAGTACGTTTTAGGAAACGACCGAAACAGATGTATTCGGTTCACCATATAATATTGATGATCTATGTTGTAAATGGGGTGGTCAGCAAGGAATTCCACCTCAGATGATAAAAGGTCAAATGTTGCAGGAAGCTAAATTCAAACCGGCGTATCGTTACGAACCATTTGTCGATATAAATGGACAAGTTGAATTTTCACAAAGCAAGTATGATAGATTCAGAATCACTTCACCAACGGATTTCGGAAAGGTTGAAATACCTTCAACACACACAAATGTTTATCCTTCCCCCTATTTAAAGTATCAAGGTAGAATTTGGGACTATTTCTTTGCTCACTCAAAAACACTAAACCCAAATGTATCAGATGATAACAATCTTTATCCGATGTATAATTCGAATCAGACATTACTTTGGTACAAAGATGCTGCAAGAACATATAATTATCTAATTATGGAATATGTAATGCTTGGTGGTGATCTTTCTTCCGGGGTTAATGCTGCAAACAATTGGTTGGAAAATTTCTATGGTGAAGGTCAAGGTTGTTCCCTTACTCAACTTGCCCAAACACGGATGGCTTCTTCGTACGGTCTTTTACAAATTTTGTATGGAACAGCTCAATATTCACAAAAATATCCAGTAGATGACGACCACTCACCTGAAAAATTAAATGAAAATGAAACAAACTTGACATATGCTACAAGATATTTTCTGAAGTTATTGAATAAAAACATTAATAATATGCCATCTCAATGGAAAAACGGCTTTGAACAGACACTCGAATTAATTTACAGCGAATATCGCGGTGACAATGCCATAAGCCAATACGGTAAAAACGTGATTAACTATGCAAAGAATAAATTCTCTCCTGAAAATTAAAGAAATGGAGTATTGAATCATGAAATTATATTTTATTATGTTTCTTTCGTTTTATGGTTTCCAAACTTTATTATCACAACAAAATGATGTAACCATAAAATCGACCATACTAACCTATGTCCAATCAAAAAATTCCTCGGCAGAATTAGGTAATGTCTTTGATATAGACACTCTATTAGCTCATGCCTTTAATGGAAATTTGTTCCTTGACAATTCCAATAAATTGAAAGACTTTGTTCTTTTCTTTGCTTTAGTAGAAGTTGATGATGACAATTTTTCCGAAATAGGTCTTTATAATAAAAAAGATGGTGCTGTTAAATGGGTCTCAGACCCTGTTATTGGAAGCAATATGGGAAGTGTTTTATCTATACAAGATTTAAACCAGGATGGGAATCCTGAAATTGTCACCGATTGGATTATGGGAGCTACTGGGGCAGTGAGTCATATTTGGATACTGAGTTGGGATGGGAATAACGGGAAATTCCTCAATGATTTTGATAAAATGGGTTTCTCTGCTATTAATGCACATGCCCGTAGTTTTTATATTGAGGACATTAACTCTGACAAAATTATGGAATTAATAGGTGACGGGGATTCATCGACAGTAGTATTTGCATGGAACGGGACAAAATATACGCAGTCAAACATTTCATTACCGACAAATCAACAAGAGTTTGGCAAAGGCAATAATTTTTCTATGCTACTTGCTTGTAAGGTTGATGAATCACCTTCTATCTATATCTATTCTTATTCAATCACTAACAGTCCATTGAGCATACAAGGAATCAATAATCTGTCGATCAAAAGTAGTGTGTCTGATCTGAAATCTACGACAAATAATGAATGGAAATTTGGTATTGTTAAGGCTGAAAGCCTCGCTACATTTACTACAATATTTAATGCAACAGCACTGATTCCAGGAAAAATTGCCTCATCATTAAATATAGAATCATCAGGGCTTCCGACTATTTCCAACTTTTATGCTCAAGGACCTCATAGAACGCCCATTTTCGATCCAAACGATATACAAAGTCACATGTCCGATTTTATAAATGACATATATAATAATTCAGTACAAGGTTATACTATTAGTCCTAAAATTTGGAGTGGACCAATTAATAAAACGTATTTTCTCGACTCACTTAGCAATTACACTACTCAATCCCGCTCGTTGGGCTGGATCAAAGATGATGCGACGACAAATAAATATCTCGGCTACTTTACATCAGCAAAAACAAAACTCGTGCAACGCGATAGCGTTGGAGCCAGAACTGTCCTTTTGCAAGTCCTTCACGATGTTGATATAGATAGCACTGCAAGTCTATCAAGTGAAGCTTATGCATTGCTGAGATTCAATACGGAATATTTAGTAAATATATTACCACAAGCACAAGCTGCGCCATTCTTCGCTGTTAAACTTGTTAACAGCACCGGCACAAAACTCACAAGCGGATCTTTGCAATACTATGATGGAAGTTGGAAAGATGCCGTCAATAACAACGACGGAACATTCTTTGTCAATACAACCGCAAAAACTTTAAGTCTAAGAATGACATATGAGTATGGCACTCAAACAAAATCGAATGTCACGGTTGGGTATGATACGGTAGCATTTCAAACCGTCAAGGCACAAATACAATTACAAAACAGCAGCGGTACGTTAATAGACACAGGATCAGTCCAGTATTATGCCGGAGCTTGGAGGAATTTAGGAACGACCATAAACGGCACAGCGGCAAAAGAATTATTGCCCGCTAATTACTCATTTAGAATGACATACGCTTATGCCAGTAAAGATCAGCAACAGGACATAAGCACAAATTCAACAGTCGTATTCCAGACGGTGAATGCTGCCGTACAGTTGCAGAACAGTCAAGGAAGTTTGATGGATCAGGGCATGGTGCAATACTATTCTGGAGCATGGAGAGATTTTAGTGGAACTTTAAATGGTGTCGCAAACAAAGAACTTCTGCCGAACAATTACAGTTTTAGAATGACCTATGCTTATGCAAGTAATGATAAACAACAAGATTTGAGTATCAATCCGACGGTTGTCTTCAAAACCGTTAATTCAGTAGTCCAATTACAAAACAGCAAAGGTGCTTTGATTGACCAAGGAACCGTTCAATACTATTCAGGCGCTTGGAGAGACATGGGAACTACAACCAATGGAGTAGCAAACAAAGAACTCTTGCCCGCTAATTACTCATTTAGAATGACATACGCTTATGCCAGTAAAGATCAACAACAGGACATAAGCACAAATCCAACTGTAGTATTCCAAACCGTGAATACTGCCGTCCAACTGCAAAACAGCGGCGGTGTGTTGATGGATACAGGCACAGTGCAATATTATTCAGGTGCATGGAGAACTTTTGGAACAACGATAAACGGTGTCGCCAACAAAGAACTCCTGCCGAATAGTTATTCATTTAGAATGACATATGCTTATGTTTCGGTCGATAAGACACAGGATATATCGAGCAATGCAACCGTCAGTTTCTCGACTGTCTTATGCACAATACGTGTGAAAAACTCGCAGAGCCAACTTGTCGATAATGCGCTGGCGAGTTATTATTCTGGGGCGTGGAAACAGATAGGCAACACCGTCAGCGGACTCATTACCAAGGAACTATTGCCTGTGAATCTTTCATTCCGAATAAAATATGGAACACAACAAATAGACAAACAGCAGAATTTATCAACGAATAACATAGTGGATTTTGTTATACAATAAGCAGGGGCGTAGTGACTTGGCCTGAAGAGTACGTAAGACGAAAGAGGAAATAAAGGAGGAAAAACATGCGATTTATATTGATGTTCATTCTTTGTGCAAGCATTGCCGCAGCTCAAACCGACAGCGCGTATACTATTCCTTTTGCATCGAAAGGCAATACTATAGAACTGACGGTGGCAAATACATCTAAGATGACAACACAAGCTGTGAATGTGAGTGTGAGCAATGTTCCGAGCTGGGTAAAGTTCGATTCCACCCGTCAAACGATCAAGGCTCTCACGGCAAGCGCAGAACAAATGGCAACTTTTGCATTTACTGTCGACAAATCTGCACCGGTGGGAAAAGGACAGACACTCACGTTTTCCATCACTGCGAATGGACAAACGTGGACAAAGAATATCGCAATTAAGGTTGCAGCACCTCAGACGTACACGTTGTATCAGAATTATCCCAATCCATTCAATCCTACTACCATCATCAGCTACGAGTTGTCAAAGGACAGCCGTGTGAGTTTGAAGATCTATGATATTCTCGGCCGTGAGGTGATGATGCTTGCCGATGAGTCTCAGCCTGCGGGCTACTATCAAAAGACGTTCAATGCACAGCAATTAGCGAGCGGTGTATATATCTACCGGCTCATCGCTACGGATGAGCAAAACAACCATCACGTATTCCAGAAGAAAATGTTGATGCTCAAGTAATGCCAGTTGTCTTAGCAAAAATCTCGCTGAGACTCTGTTACTAGCGTCTTTTAAGACAAAGGAATTCTTGGATCCTCAAGATGGTAGGGATAGGTCAGAATGATCGCTTATTCAGTCTCCAGCTATGTCGGTAACTATAGAATAAAAAATCATTCAGGATATCCTTGCAGGAACAGTTTTATTTTCGCCATCGTTGAACTAAATATATTTCCTTGATCCCTTTCTAACCTACTCAAAGTTGCCGGATCAATTCCTATCTGTTTGGCAAGCTCCTTTTGCGTTATACCATGCAAATACCGATATGCTCTGATTCTCTGCCCAAACGATTGAGTCGATTGTAAGTCTGGTACGCAGCCGAGAAACTCGATGACCTTAGGTATTACCCACAACATTGGCTCAGATCGATGTTTCTCCCAATTTGTAATAGTGGATTCAGTGACCCCAAGAATCTTTGCCACCTGAGATTGGAATAGCCCAAGTTCGAGTCTTCGCTTTTTAATATGTTCTCCCCACGTCTGTGGATTCTGAGGAATTTTAGTTGGTTTTGAACATTTAATCACGATTGGCAAAATAGCGACACAACCCTGTCCGTGCGGCAATTATGGAAGTTCGTCACAAGAATGCACCTGTACGCCGATTCAAATTCAGAAGTATGTCGGTAAAATCTCCGGACCGCTTCTTGACCGCATTGACATCCATGTGGAAGTGCCGACAGTGAAGTATACGGAACTCTCATCAAAGCGGATTGGCGAAAGTTCCGGCATCATCCGTCAGCGAGTTGTGAATGCGAGTGCTGTTCAAGCACAAAGATTTATCGGACAGAAGGGTTTGTTTTGCAATGCAGATATGGAATCGAAAGAGATAAAAGAATATTGTCAGATAGATCAAGCCGGAGCGGAGCTTTTAAAAACAGCGATGAACCGTTTAGGACTTTCAGCTCGTGCGTACGACCGAATCTTAAAAGTCTCACGGACAATTGCCGATTTGAGTGGCAGCAACGATATAAGAACAGAACACCTCAGCGAAGCAATTCAGTACAGAAGTCTCGATAGAAGCTTCTATAATACATGAAGAAAATTTGCGACTATTCAAGAGAATTATTTTTCTTTCTCGATGAACAGTCAGCATTTGTCCCAATTCGATGTGACTAAATCTTCACTTTTAGAACATCTCCGATACCGAGTTGAATTGAACTCGTAGGTTGACCGACAAAACACTCGAAACTCATTGTTATTCCACCACTTTTTTTCGATCCTTCAATCTACATAACCGCTGGATCTGCGAATTTAGGACGGCGTGGGAACGAAATCTTTCTCTTTGTGGTTGTAGATAATAAATTGATGCCCGATAAACGATTCAGGAATATATATGAGACGTGTGAAAGAGAAGATAATTGCAAAGGGGATGACAGCGCTATTATTTTTCACTACACCCATGGTAGCGGGTGATATACTTTCAGTCGTTCGCCAATCATCGAACAGTCTTGAAGTTCAGTTGCAAAATACCGATGTTGTCGGCGGTCTGCAATTTAGTCTCCGTTCGTCTTCCGATATTGTCTTATCAGAGCCCGAACGCTACGATCGCGTACTCGCGCCTTCTTGGATAGTGGCTTCTTATAAACCGAATGATTCGACTGTAAATGTCCTTATCGTGAGTATGAAGCAAGAATCGCTCGGCAGCGGCTCCGGTTCGCTCATACGTTTATCCTATGCATCCACGGGAACTGCGAAAGAAAGCTACGTAACGCTTGCCAGCGTGCTTGTTGTAAGTCCGAAATCCGACAGTCTCGGCGTTACCGTTGATGGACTTCGTTGGTCGGATCGCTCAATCACTACAGACGCAAACGGCAGCAACCGGTCGTTCGTCTTGGATCAAAATTATCCGAACCCCTTTAATCCGACAACGCGCGTAACATATCGATTGAATAATGCCGCTCAAGTTCGTTTAAGCATTTACGACGCAGCGGGACGCGAAGTGGTACGTCTGGCGGATCAATACGAGGGAGCTGGTGAATACAGCGCAGTGTGGAACAGCACGAGTGCCAATCGTCGGGCAATTGCTTCCGGTTTGTATTTTGCGAGACTGACGGTCGACAACGAAAGCATAACGCGGAAAATGATTTTGCTGAAATAATCCTCCCGCAGCTCTTTCCATCCAAAAGTGAGATCTGATTTACTAACTATTCTTAAGAAGTTCCTGGCGGGCGATAATAATATGTCGGTAAAATCCCCGTTCCGCTTTTAGACCGCATTGACATCCATTGCTAATTTGAGCGGCAGCAGCGATAAAAGAACAGAACACCTGAGCGAAGCAATTCAGTACAGAAGTCTCGATAGAAGTTTCTATGCGCTGTGAACAAACACAAAGAGAAGATTTTTTGACAACAGGTGTTGACAAAGAACAAAAGCTTGTGTAAGTTTGGTGTGCGCCGCTCCCTCCTAAAATGGCGGCGTAAAACACTTTTTGTGTACCCTCAGTTGTTGGCGCTACTGGGGGTTTTTTATTAGTGTTGCGTTTGAATGTTCTCTCACGTACTTTGTTTGCAGTTGTTTCATTCGTAGGGCTATTGTTGATGCGCTGAGGGGTTCCAATTCGAAGAAAATAAAATTACAAGGAATAAAAGTTATAACGTCCATGCCTCAAAAGTTGGGGCAAAAACGCAATGAGTTGTTACGATAGTTGTGTCTCATACATGGCATGATCAATACACTAAATAGTATTATAAATAAGTAGACATTTGTGTTTTTTGGACAGCAGAAAAAAAATGAAGAAAGAGGAATTCGCGAATACTATAGCTACCCTTGTTACTAATGGTTTTCATATTTACAAGGTCGACCGACTTTCACCTGAAAATCTTGCCGTAAGCACTTATAAATTCGATAGACTTGGTGCTGAGGTCAGATATACTATTATGTTCTCTGATGATACTATCGAAACCCCTTCGATGAAATCCTTAATAACAATTTCCAAAAGCTATAGCTCAAAGCCTTTGTTTGTTAATGATCATATTCAACATTCTGGCTGTGCTAATTATACGAATAAAAGCTTCTTTGAATTTTTTGGTGGAATAATAAATACTGGTTTAATTCTTATTCCTAATCTACCAGAAATTCTAGACGAACTCGGTCATAATAGGCTACCGAAAGGGTTGGCAAGAGATCCAGATGATCTACACGAACTTTATGCGAGCGATTGCTTACAGTTCTTGTTAGCCTCGCCATCTAGACGTTACGGGAAAGAGCGACTTTTTGAGTCTCTTCCCGATGGAGTGGTGCTTGGTAAAAATTTGATGATTCTATTCGACTCGAAAGCATATTCAGGAGGATTCGAATTTACAGCAGATGATATTAAGAGATTTGCATCATACGTGAATGATTTTAACATAAGATATTCCCAATTCTTTGGAAGAGTATTTTCCTTTACCGTAGTTTCTGGGCATTTTAATGATTCACAACAATCTATTTCCAATCGGTCTGACGAACTTTATAGATTGTGTAATTGCAAAATATCATGCATAACCAGTAATGAATTAGGAACAATTGTCCAAATGTTACAAAATACACCGGATGAGAGAGTGTCAATTGAATGGCGAAATATATTTTCAGAAATCGTAATTGAAAAGAAAATTATTCAACAAGAAATCAATCGTATACAAAAAGATAAAGTGCACTAACATGGGAACATCTATAAGTCAATCATCACCACGAACGTCAGGATGGAAGCCTGTTCACATCTGTTATACAAGCGATATAATTCCTGAAGAAAGAATCTTGACCGAAGTGTGGCGTTCTGCAGATAACCCAAGTGATCCTGTTCAGATGTCGACAGAAATGAAATCTGATATTATCTACTCTTGTTATAAATCCGTAAAATCATCGAATAATTTCCTAGAGGCTCTTAATAAATTTAATGGAGTAATTTTGGAAACAAAAAGTAATTCAATAGCGGCTGAATTTGCGAAACGCTCAATTCCAGTTGCCTATCAAGGTGCTGACCCTGCTGATCAATGGACAAACAGATTTTTTTCTGAGATCACAAAATATATAGTTTCTAGAGACACATCGGGATTTGTTGGAGAAAAATATAGGAATAAAACCGTAAGAGATTTAGATGGTTTCAAAAAGAGAATAGGGGAAAACCTAGATATATTTCTAAGTTCGCAAAGAAAAGATATTAAGACTAAAAAAGATTGGAATGTGTTTATTGATACCACAATTGCAAAACTTAAATCAAAGCAATAGATGAAAACAATAAAAGTACATATAGGTATCAACAATAAAGGTAGTGATATTCATTTATGCCCCGGTCAAAACCTATATACTGGTGTAAAACCATTTATAAATGAATTCGGCAATCCTTCTTCCCTAGAACAAGACCTATTCAATCTTGCCTCAGGCATTTACGCAACTGATCTAGCTATACAAAGAGAAGAAAGAGAACATTTTATTCGAAACATCGAATTAAATGTTGAAGTAATCAATTTTCATGCTTTCTCACGCATAAAAGATTTACTAGAAGGTGCATTATTGACTGTCAGCAGAGATAATTGGTCTATTAATTTCATTCAAAGTAAAGGCACGCCTGATTCAAATTTTAATTGGCAAAAAAAAGATGGTGCAGTTCTTCTTTTCTCAGGTGGCATTGACTCCATGTGTGCGGCGGCTAATTTCGTAAGTAAAGGAAATAATTTAGTCCTAGTCAGTCATAACTCTCAAGCCAATAAAATTGTAGAAGCATGTCAAAGAAATATTCATTCAGTTTTGGAAAAACACTTCAATAAAGCTATTAAGCATATTCATATAAAAGTGTATGCAAGAAAGAATGCGGTATATGACTTTCCAGGTGAAAGAGAAAATACTCAGCGAACTCGATCTTTTCTTTTTTTGAGTATAGCGGCTCTAATTACTCGGCGGTGTGGTTTCAACAAGGTTCTTTATATGGCAGAAAATGGACAATTTGCAATTCACTTACCCTTGAACCAATCACGGGTCGGCCCTTTTTCGACTCATACTGCTGATCCACAATTTGTTGAGACGACGAGGGAGATTTTTCAAATACTTTTGAATAATTCAGAGTTCCAGATATTAAATCCATTTCTATATCTTACAAAAGCTGAGGTCTTTGCTTTACTTCCCAAGAAGCTTCAACAAGAAGCATATCGTTCTGCTAGTTGCTGGATGATTCACTATACACCTGGAAACAAACATTGTGGGTATTGCATTCCTTGCATTTCAAGAAGGATTGCAGTTGAGTTTAACGGTATCATATTCAACGAATATGCAAATGACGTCTTTCGAATGGATTTAAACAAACTAACTGATACTGACGATAAAAAACGTAATTTAATAGATTATTTAGAATTTGTATCCAAGTTCAAAAAAGTTACAAATACTAATAAAAACGCTTTAATGATGGAATTTCCTGAATTATTTAATCCGGCTATTAATGCAGACCTTGCTCTAAAATTATACGAGAGAGTATCTGCACAATCATTTTCAGTTTTTAACAAATATCAAAATATTTTGAAAATAATAGGATGAAAAAATTTTCAATTCGTCAACTAGAGGCTGCTCGAAATAATCCATCTGCCTTTGCTGCATCTATTAAACAGGGAACTCTTGGGTCAGGCCAATTTGGAGGTCGGCCCAAATCTGTTCGTTGGTTAGATGCGATAGGCGTTTATCATAAAACATCAAATCTTTCCGAAGCAATAAATTCCCTCGAGAGATCGTTTTCGAATCGGATAAATACTAATAAAAACAGAATAGAAATTGACCGATTGATTCAAGCTTTGAAAAACTATGTGAAGGAACATAAGAAATATGGATATATATACCTTGAAAAAGCGCACCCAATTGAGATAATACTATCTACTAAGGTTAAACTTACTGGATGGATTTGGTTATTGAACATGACCGCTGATGGAGGAAGATCTGGATACATAATATCAAAACAAATTGAAGATAATACTTGGAAATCTGAACTTCGTTTCCCAATAATACAGAATTACATAGCAAACAAAATTTATGGTTGTAATCTTAATGATGTTGATGTAGGTTTGGTTGATTATTTAACTGGTGTGCATTATAGAACTAGATTTTCTGAAAACATAATAAAAAATTCGTTAAAAGAACTTACTACGATAGGTAACACAATAACGTCCTTGATATGACTATATCGTTAGTAATAGGATGTTAAATTAGTAATTACTAAACCGTAGGTATAGTCACTACCGAAGATAGATGCACGGACGCACAACAGCACAAACCGCGACACTCGCTTTATTGAAAAATGATAATGGTGCTCGCTCAATCCCATCGCTTCATAAGGGAATGAATCATTAATGCTCGCGGCGGCACGGCATGGTTCCCGCGAAACGTTATGCGTCATTGTGCCTATTGTGACCTTAAACTTAGAGCGATTACAAATATATGTCACGAAAATATGTATATTTACTTAGGATATAGGTGATAGATGTTTCATGAAGCTCAAATGATATTTGTCCACTTGGTTTAATTAATTTTTCCCCAGAAGGAGATATTGATATGAAAACAATACCTTGGCAGGATAGATTCAAAGTCGGTGTGCCGGAAATAGACATTCAACATCAAGGTTTGCTGAACATCGTCAATCAACTTATCACATCGATCGAAAATAAGACAGAATGGAAAACAACCTCTGCCATCATTGATTCTCTCATCAATTATGCCTATACACATTTTGCTACAGAAGAACGTTATATGTTGCAAGGGAAGTATCCGGGATTGTTAAAACACGTTGAGATACATGTCGACTTCATCAGAAAAGTATTTAATATGTCCCAAAAGATCGAACAGAAGGATATTGTTCTCCAACGTGAAATACTCACATTCCTCGCATCCTGGTATACTACTCACGTTCTTGGAATGGACAGGGAATACATACCATATATCACCAACAAAGGAAAACCGAAAATAAGTGACACTCAATGAGCATTTATTTTCTTATATCGATATCGTTTGCTTGAATCGGTGTTTGCACTGTCCGTCATTCTGTGTGCATCAAACAGGGACAACGAACGCATAACACGGCAAACAACGACGCTCCATTTTTGATAAACAACAATTATAATTGTCGCACAATGCTTTTACTCACAGAGAATTTGTCATTTGCGAGTTCGCAAAAGCACTGTATTGTTCCAGCGCCACGTTCGTTGCCATGCAGTATAATCATAAGCTAGGGTGCCTCGTCGTTTGAAATACATTGAAAGGTCAACTTCTTGATGTCAAGCATAATTTCAGGTTTATATTCGATCTGGAGAATCCTTTGGAGATCAGGATTGTTCATTCTCATTTGGGGATTTTTATTAGCTCCATGCTTTGTACTATTTGGTTCGGGACTTGCTCAGTGGATGCAAACATCTCCGATTGAAGCACGATTATATACCGATATTGCATGTGCAGTAACAATATTAGCAGCCACATGGTTCATGACACGATTTATCGACCACCGCCCCTTTCTAACAATTGGACTCGCTTCCGGCCACATCATGAGAGATTTTCTCGGTGGACTAGCGGTTGGAAGCATTTGGTTGGGAGTGTCTGTTGGTACTGCTTGGGGATTAGGCTGGGCATCACCCATTGTACCGGTTGGTTTTGCGTGGCCAGTTCTGGTGGGAGCTGCAACAGCTATGCTTTTTAATGTTCTCACACAGGAACTTCTCCTCTGTGGATTTATTTTTCAAACGATCCGACGCCAATCCAATATTGTTATCGCAATTGTCGTGTCGGCACTATTATTTGCGAGCTATCATGCTGGCGCATATAAAGGTGAGCGGTTGCCCGTGGTCAATGTATTTGCCGCAGGATTGCTCTTTTGTCTTGCTTATAGCATCACCGGTAATTTATGGTTTCCCATTTCCATTCACTTTGCATGGGATGTATTATTGGGGCCGGTACTTGGATTAACGGAAAGCGGCATTAGTGATTTAGGAGGCAGTTGGAAAATGATTGTGGTCAATGGTCCGCCATTATTTACAGGTGGTGCGTTTGGTTTGGAAGGCGGTTTCATAGTGACTCTCACAGTTTTTATCAGTATTGTCTTGATGTATTTTTTCCAACGTCAGAAAATCCGAACACTTTTGCGAGGCGACCTGAACAGGCACTCATGCTGATGAATATTTTGACGGCTGCGCGGCACATAACAATCGTGTTTACGTCGCTCGCGACAAAATAAGTAGTTAATTGTTCACAACGTCACGGTGTAAACACTTACACGTTATACGCCATAAGCAGTCACTGAAAATAACAAGTTAGATGGAGCGACAATGAAGAAGGCGCAACACTTTTTTTTGTTAACTATATATTTTGGGCTGAGCCGGGGAAGGATCCTTCAATCGTAGATGGTGAGTTGATTTTGGCATTGGAGAACATTACACAAGAACCAATCGATAATATCCTTGAAAAAGAAACTCGCCTCCGTCGAAGGGCAGACCGGGAACGATCAACTTAAGACCAATACCGCTCTGCAAATGAAAGATGCAGGAATAGAATTCAAAACAATCTGAGCGCTCTTTTCTTCCCCTCACTGAGGGGAAGTGTCACGAACGGCACAACGTGTCGAGCGTGACGATGGGGTCGGAAAACAATGGCGAAAGTATTTAATCGAACGAGCGAGAAAGGAAGACGAAAACAATTGCAGAAGGCAATGCCCGATGCAGAAGTTATTCTATGGTCTCGATTGAAAAACAGACAAATTACAGGAACAAGGTTCCGACGCCAATATAGCATTGGTAAATATATCGTAGATTTTTATTGTGCAGAGAAGAAGCTCGCAATTGAGCTTGATGGTGAAAGTCACTTTGTAGAAGGCGCGCATGAAAAAGATGTAGCACGGCAGAAATGGATCGAGCAGTTCGGGATTCGATTCTTACGTTTTACAAATGATGATATACGAAAGAATTTGTATGGTGTGCTGGATGCTATTGAAGAAGCAATTCGGGGTGTCGACTCCTCCGTCCCGATGAATGACATTCATCGGGACACCTCTCCTAGACAAGGGGAGGAAAAAGACAACAGACAAATAACGTCTTACAAATGAAAGACGCGGGAACAGAGTTTAGGACGATATGAAAAGCATTTTGTTGACGTCAACAAAATGGACAACTGACCCCGCAATATAGAGTTTACCCTTATTCAAAGTAGCCCACTGCCTAAAAAGTGATTGACCTTTAAAATCAACTTCCTTACTATATAGTACACATAGCGGCTCTTTGCGAATCGATTTTCTCCCACTCAAAGATAACGAAGGGAGCGGCATGTTCTGATGGCTTTTTTTAAAATAATATCTGTGACTACAATATTACATACTATTTAGTGGAAGGAAAGTACTAATGAACACAAACCGCTCTGAACAAACCAGCATAACCATACAAAACCGACCGTGGTTTCATGCTCATACAAAGAAATGGAATAGGTTGTATCGTGTTGGCTGCGCTCTTTTCTGCATCCTCGTTGGTTCATTGTTTTTAACTGCTCAGCCCTCTGGGGGTCCCTACGGCCCGATTCGGCAAACTTATGATTTACCCGAGGGAGCGGGAAAAATTTACTATGTCGCACCTGATGGAAATGCCGAAGAATCCGGTGAGACGCTTGCCCGGCCGACAACTCTGGAAGCGGCCATGGACAGGGTAAAAACCGGTGGTGCGATCATCATGCGCGGAGGCGTTTATCGTACCGGCAACCTATTGTTAAACCAGGGAATCACGATGCAGCCCTATGCGGACGAACAACCAGTTTTAAAAGGAACTTATACAGCCACAGAATGGAAGAATTTGAAAAACGGATTATGGAAGACCTCATGGTCTCGTTTCTTTCCTTCCAAGCCCGATGTATGGTGGAACCGTGACAGGTTTGGGAAGGAGACACCACTGTGTCGTTTTAACAACGACATGGTATTCGTAGATGGAAGGTTTTTACAAGCAGTCGGGCGGGAAGGAGACGTTGATGAGAATTCGTATTACATTGACTACGATGCCGGACAGGTGTACATCGGCACCGATCCAACAAACCGCCTCGTGGAAATCACGGCGTTCGATGTCGCGCTGAAGAGAATCACTGGGGAATGTCATGGTAAAACTTCAGACCGCAAGGGACCTGTGATTCGGGGAATTACGTTCACACAGTATGCCTATCGTGCAATTGAAGTCGAAGGAAAAGAACCGGAAGGCTTGTCCGATGAGACTAAACACGGAAAGGATGTGGTGGGTACGACGTTGGAGCATTGTACCATTTCGTACTGTTCACGTGTTGCCGCTTATCTCAGGGGAGATCGTTTAACACTCCGGCATTGCAAGGTAAGCGATACCAGTACAGAAGGTATCTACATTATAGCCTCGTCCGATGTGTTGCTTGAAAAAAACATCTTTACCCGAAACAATATCGAGAATATCACCGGGTACTACCCAGCGGCAGTGAAGATTTTCAACCAATGCTACCGCGTCACCTGCAGAGACAATCTGGTTATCGACCTTCCGTATTCAAACGGTATCTGGTACGACGTCGGAAATGTAGGCGGCCGTTTCATTAACAACTGGGTCGAAGGTGTCGGCAATATGTACAGGAAGTTCGACAATAACAGACCCTGGCCGAGCGATAATGGATTCTTCTTCGAAATATCAAAAGGAGCAATTTGCGCCGGAAATGTTTTTGTCAATTGTGATCAGGGAATTTTCATTCTCAACAGTTCGAATGTTCAAATATATCAAAACACATTTGTCAATAGTATAGCTTGTATCGGGCGTAATGCGAGAACTCCGGCCAATGACGGTACATTTGGCTGGCATTCCAGCACCGGTCCGGATGTTGACAAGCGGGATGGACACGTCTTTGTAAATAATCTGCTCACAGGAGAAAAGAATTTTCAAAGACCGCTTCTGTTTGTGTGGCAGCCGGACTCTTTGTGTAAACAGCTCAATAAACCGATGCTGAAACAGTTCGATTACAATATGTACGTGCGGGGTTCAAGCGCCGCGATCGGTCCATTGATTCTATGGAGTCCCGCAAAAAATAATGACTGTCAATTTTCGTGTGAATCGCTAGAGGGTTTGCAGAAACTGTACCCAGAATTTTTGGCACACAGCCGGTATTTCGCCGATGATAACGTTCCCTTATTTAAAAGTTCCGTATTAGGCAATTACCAATTAGTACAAGAATTTCCGGGATATAAAACAGCTTCTCCCTTACCGGCCGAAATCAGCAAGCTTCTCGGCCTTCGAAAAAAGGACGCCCGGTTTATTGGAGCTTATCCTTCACTATCAACGCCTTAATCACTTAGGTTGAATTCCCAGTCGCTTACGGTGAAGAAAACTAAATATAAACAATCAAGATACCCCGCTGCTTGTGGCGGGGAGTTTCATTTGAGAACAAAAGGCGGCTTTGAGTCGCCTTTTCTATTTGGTGAAAGCAGTATAGGGTTTTATTGTAACTGCTTTCTGGTTTTTGTATATTGAGCAAAAGAAACCGGCATAATTGAATGCGCATTGGCACAATAAATATAGAAAAACCGCTCCTTTTGGCACCAATGGAGGATGTTACGGATCAAGCATTCCGCATTGTTTGTAAGCGGCTTGGCGCAGATATCGTGTATACAGAATTTGTGAATTCCGAGGGGCTTGTCCGGAATTCTGAAAAGACAAAGAAGAAGATGGATTTTCGGGATGAGGAGCGTCCGTTCGGAATTCAAATCTATGGCGGGGAAGAGTCTTCGATGGAAGGTGCAGCACGCATCGCTGAAAGCCTCCAGCCGGATATTATCGATATCAACTGCGGCTGCTGGGTGCGAAACGTAGTAGGATGCGGCGCAGGTTCAGGTTTACTTCGTGATATGCCAAAGATGGAGCGCATTGTTTCCGCGGTCGTGAAGACTGTAAAAATCCCTGTAACTGTAAAAACACGAATTGGCTGGGATTCCGAATCGATTAATATCGTTGATATTGCAAAGATGGTTGAACAAACAGGTGCAGCAGCAATGACTATTCATTGCCGAACTCGGTCTCAAGCTCACAAAGGTGAGCCTGATTTTTCATGGATACCGAAAGCGAAATCAGCGGTCTCGATTCCAATTATTGCTAATGGTTCACTTGAAACACCGGAAAAAATTCGGCATGTTTTTAAGGAAACTGGCTGCGACGGAGTGATGATTGGCCGCGGTGCCATAGAGAATCCCTGGATATTCAAGCAGACGAAACACTTCCTGAGCACAGGAATACTTCTTTCATGTCCCACCATCGAAGAACGTTTCCGTTTGCTCATGGAACACTTACAACTATCTGTTGAATGTAAGGGTGAACGGAAAGGAGTTATTGAATTCCGAAAGCACTACACCGGATACCTGAAAGGATTGTACGGTGCATCAAAAGTGCGCCAGGAGATGATGATGTATATTGAATTGGAATCAGCGATGGTTCGACTTTTGAAATATCGCGATGAACTTCTTTCACACGACGTCATACAATCAAATTCCGATCACGTGGAAGCTGCGTGAGTAGATGCAATGGATAAAAAGCGCATTGCAGAAATTCTTGATGAAATGGGAACTTTGCTTGAGTTACAAGGCGAGAATCCATTTCGTTCACGCGCATTCCATAATGCATCCCAGATCATTTCCGGAGTGACGGAAGATCTGGCAACTCTCGTCAAATCTCAATCTCTTACAGAAATCAAAGGAATAGGAAGCGGCTTAGCCGGAATCATCACTGATTTAGAAACGAAAGGAGTTTCAAAGCAATACGAAGAGTTACGTTCTTCTATTCCGCAGGGAGTGCTTGAACTTCTCCACCTTCAAGGGTTGGGACCGAAAAAAGTAAAAGTCCTATATGAAAGAATGGATATCAAATCTATAGCGGAACTTAAGAAGGCATGTGAACAGAAGCTTCTTCGATCCGTTGAAGGATTTGGGGCAAAGACAGAAGAGAACATTCTTAAAAGCATCGAGCAAAGAGAACGAAGCGGTGATAAGCATCTTTATCCACAAGCACTCGAATCTGCCGAGAACATTATCCGGATGTTGAAGAATATTCATGGAATTAAGCACTGCAACTATGCAGGCAGTCTTCGCAGGTGCAAAGAGCTGATAGGTGATATTGATATCATGGTGAGTGCGGCAGATAAAAATCGTTCGGAAATATTGAAGAAATTTACCGCAAATGAAGAAGTAGAATCTGTTCTTGCTACCGGAGATACAAAGGCGAGCGTAATGTTAAAGAACGGAATTCAATGCGATCTTCGTGTTGTCAAAGATGCCGAATATCCTTTTGCGCTGAATTATTTCACGGGAAGCAAAGAACACAATGTAGAAGTGAGATCGCTGGCTCGAAAATATGGCTGGAGTCTCAATGAATATGGTTTTACGCACATCGAGGGAATTAAATCATCTCGCAAGGGAAGTAAAATTCCTTCCTGTGACAGCGAGGAAGATATCTATAAGGCACTCGGACTTCATTACATCCCGCCGGAGCTGAGAGAAAACACAGGTGAGATAGAATATGCTCAGAAACATGCCATCCCAAAGTTAATTGAGATAAGCGACCTTCGTGGAACATTTCATTGTCATACGACCGATAGTGACGGCTTGAGTACACTTGAGCAAATGGTTGATGCTGCGAAGAAGTTAGAATGGGAGTATCTTGGAATCGCAGATCATAGTCAGGCCGCAGCCTATGCAGGCGGACTGTCCCATGAAAAAGTCCGTGCACAGATGAAACAAATTGATCGAATGAACGAGAATGATTCGAAGTTTCGAGTATTCAAAGGAACAGAATGCGACATTCTTTCTGATGGCTCTCTGGATTATTCTGACAAACTTCTCTCCGAGTTCGATTATGTCGTTGCTTCCATCCATAGCAAGTTTAAAATGACTGAAGATGAAGCAACAAAGCGCATCGTCAAAGCATTAAAGAACAAATATGTGACCATCCTTGGTCATCCAACCGGTAGACTTCTTCTTGAGCGTGAAGGATATCCGGTGAATATGAATGAAATTATCAATGTTGCTGCTGATTATGGAAAGGCAATTGAGATCAATTCTCATCCAATGCGACTCGATTTAGATTGGCGATATGTGAAGTATGCGAAAGAAAAAGGTGTCCGCATCTTTATCAATCCGGATGCCCACCATGTGGATGGTCTCAGCGACGTCCAATACGGCATTGGAATTGCGCGTAAAGGCTGGCTTGAAGCAAAAGATGTTGTCAATTCATGGCCCACCCGACAAGTTATTCATTTTCTGGAACGTAAGTAACGAAGGGACAAATAAATGAGTATCTACAACGTTTTATCATTCGAAATACCGATTATAGCCTATTCGGTCCTCCACCAGCATAAGAAGACGATAACGGAGAAGGAATATGCAAGATCGTTGCATGATCTTAGATCCGAATTGAATAAAGAAACCGAACGAATAAAATCGGTATGGAAGAATCATATTTCAGATCTGACAGCAAAAAGTGTCCAGGCAACGCGTGGGAATCTCTCACAGTTTCTTTCCACACCAATACAGTCGGATACAGATGAAATTCAAAAAATTATGAGAGATCAGATTATACAGACCTCAGAGCAGTTACTGCCGAATATCCATTATGGATTAGCGGGTGGATACGATGCAAGATATCTCATAGAAACCAAACAGAGTGAATTACCAAAGTCAAGAATGGCCGAAGGACGGTCTTTCATGCAAAAGACCGGCTTCAAGGTGGGAAAAAGCAACGCATCTATGTTTGAGTCTCTCTATGTCGTTCAAGGAGGTTCAAATCTGGACATTCTAGAGAATATGGTGAGGAATGGTATAGGCATATATAATTCGGCTCATGAAAAGAAAGCGAGTGAATTCGAAACGATGGTATGCTCGATCTACAACCTTTTATTCTCAGATGGAGTTTCCTATACTGGCTTCGATCGATTTGAATTACAAGTGAATTTTGTTAAGGGAAAAGAGTCTTATGAACTATTCCATAAGGAGTTAGGTGAGTCAATTAAATATTTTCGGACGGAGATACATCATCTCAATGTCTCTGTCTGGCAGCGTAAACTTGGATTGGGAATAGGGGAGGAATACACGCTTCGAATTTTGACCAAAGACAGATTCACTTTGCGTGCTGCCGTTGCAGTGACTCAGAAGTTTACAAAGGATAGGCATCTCGTTGCAAATGCTATTCGTGCAGGAACGTGGCTGACAAAGGAGATGTTCTGATTTCTTGGGCAATTCCATGAAAGCAATTAAGAAAGACGATGCAATCAGCAGAACAGCTCGGATTATTTCGCGTCTGAAGAAAGAATTTCCGCAAGCTCGTACAGCTCTTATGTTCTCAGATCCCTTGCAGCTTCTTATATCGACCATGCTATCCGCTCAATGTACGGATGTAAGGGTTAATATCGTCACACCGGCATTGTTTGCTAAATACCGCCATGTTAAGGACTTCGCAGAGGCTGATAGAAATGAATTAGAGGATGAAATTAAATCGACAGGTTTCTATCGAATGAAGGCAAAGCATATTATGGAGGCGTGCACTGCAATAGTCGATCACTTTCAAGGTCATGTGCCACAATCAATGGATGATTTAATGTCGTTGCCGGGAGTTGGTAGGAAAACGGCAAATTGTGTTCTTGGCGGAGCGTATGGCATCCAAAGTGGTATTGTCGTGGATACTCATGTTATACGGTTATCAAATCGGCTTGGATTGACCAAGAATACGTCTCCGGAGAAAATAGAACAAGATCTCATGAAATTAGTACCGAAGAAAGAATGGTATCGATTCAGCAATCTTCTTATTCTTCATGGACGAAAAACCTGCAATGCCCGAAAGCCGCTCTGTGAGCACTGTGTTTTATCAGATAACTGTCCATCCGCTAACATTTTGTCATTCGTGCGTAAGCATGCCCGCCACTTTGCTTTGTCAGGTGGGCGGGAATCCAGGATAAGGAAATAGAAATGTCTACAAAAATATTTAAATACTATGCCATAACATAAGGAATACAAATGAATTATTCTGATGCTTTGAATCTTATGAATGAATATACAAAAAGCGACGCTTTGCGAAAACACATGTACGCTGTTGAAGCAGCGATGAGAGCGTATGCTCGAAAGTATGGCGAAGATGAAGAGAAGTGGGCAATTGTTGGTGTTCTCCATGATTTCGATTATGAAATGCATCCGACAATACCGGATCATCCTTTAAAAGGATCCGAAATTCTGAAGTCGAAGGGATATCCGGATGATATTCGAAATGCAATCTTAGGGCATGCGAGTTTTAGTAATGTCCGAAGAGAATCACTTATGGCAAAAGTTCTGTATGCTTGTGACGAGCTTTGCGGCTTCATTTCTGCCGTGGCGGTTATCCGGCCAAATAAGATTGCAGATTTGGAAGTCTCTTCCGTCAAAAAGAAACTCAAAGATAAAGCCTTTGCAAAGAATGTGAGCAGAGAGGATATCGATTTAGGAATAAAGGAGTTAGACGTCCCACTTGAGGAGCATATTAAGTTCGTTATCGAGGCGATGAAAGCAGATGCAGAAAGACTTGGACTGAAACTATGATTATAAATTTGAATGCTTTAGCATTCGGAAAATGCTTCCGCTCGTCACGCGATCTGATGCGCCTGTCAGACAGGCACGTTCCCTCGATACGCGATATAGAGATCGCGACCACCATAATCTTTACAGCCGCTCAAATCTCGCCTGGAAGAACCGCAAATACTTCGGCTCGTAGATCATCTTCATTCCTTTGATAGATTGTCGTCTGTTAAATACTTCATCTACGGCTTCAACGGTTACATCACAATGAGCTTGTGTATATACACGCCGCGGGAAGGTTAAGCGGACAAGTTCAAGCTTTGGATAGTAATGATCTCCAGTTTCTTTATTTCGTCCGGCGGAGACAATACCGCGTTCCATAGAACGTACGCCTGACTCAAGGTAAAGTTCGGCTGCCAATGTCTGTGCAGGAAATTCGGTTTGCTTGAGATGGGGAAGAAAGGCTTTAGCGTCCAAGAACACTGCGTGCCCGCCAACTGGAACAACGATAGGAATGCCTAATGGACTTAGTTTCTCGCCAACATATTCAACCTGACCGATTCTCGCACGAATATGGTCCCATTGTACTGATTCTTCAATGCCGCGTGCCATTGCTTCCATATCGCGTCCTGCGAGTCCGCCGTAGGTATGAAGACCTTCGTACACCACAACCATATTGCGTGCTTCTTCAAATACATCCCGTTCGTTCAACGCAAGAAATCCGCCGATATTCACAAGACAATCTTTTTTTCCACTCATCGTGCATGCATCGGAATAAGAACACATTTCATGCAGAATCTCTGCAATCGATTTCTTCTCATATTCTTTTTCACGCACTTTGATGAAATATGCATTCTCCACCGCGCGGGTCGCATCAAAAACCACGCGAACACCATGCTTCTGGCAATACGATCGCACTTCTCTTAAATTCGCCATAGACACCGGCTGTCCTCCAGCCATATTTACCGTCACTCCAATGGTTATATAGGGAATTTTTTCAGCACCGACTTTTTTAACAAGAGCATCAAGCTTGTCGATATCCACATTTCCTTTGAAGGGATGAAGATTTGCCGGATCGTGAGCTTCATCGATGATAACATCGATAAATGTTCCGCCAGCAAGTTCCTGGTGTAATCGAGTTGTTGTAAAATACATGTTGCCCGGCACAAACATTCCCGGTTTAATCAAGATCTTGGAGATAATATTCTCTGCACCGCGTCCTTGATGAGTCGGCACTAAGTATTTATATCCATAGTACTTCTGTACATTTTCCTCAAGGTGATAGTAGTTCTTGCTGCCGGCATATGCTTCATCCCCGAGCATCATTCCAGCCCATTGATTGTCGCTCATCGCATTTGTACCGCTATCGGTGAGCAGATCGATATATACATCTTCAGATTTCAATAGAAAGGTATTGTAACCGGCTTCCATCAACGCCTTTTCTCGTTCAGTACGAGTTGTCATTTTGATTGGCTCAACAACTTTGATCTTGTACGGTTCAGCCCATGAACGTTTTTTGTACTCTTCCATAACGATCCTCGAAGAAGTGATAAATACTATTTATGCAAAGAAGTTAGCCGATTTTCAATTTATATCCAAGTTGTACGTTTTCTTGCATTTCTTTGCTTGTTCACCTATCTTCTGAACAAATATGACTGCGGACTTACCCCAACACAGCAACGTTTTTAAGGAGAGCTTGTGGCACATAAACGAATGTATGCATATCTTTCTGGGGGAATGGAGTATGCTCTCAATGAGGGAAAAGACTGGCGTTGGGATATCGAGAATTGGATTCAAAAATCCTTGAAGCATAAAGTTTTTAATCCCAATGTAGCGAGTGATCAATATCTCCGTAAAGTGTTGCATAAGAACAATTTTAGAAATCTTAAATCAACAAATCTCGATACATATATCAAGATTGTTCAGAAATTCGTTATCCAAGATTCAAAGGAAATTGCAACTCGATCTGATTATGTGATTTGTTATTGGGATATGAGTGCTCAGCAAGGAGCAGGGACTAAAGGTGAGCTTACGATTGCTAAGTATTTCAAGAAACCGATCTATTTAGTCACTCATATGCCGAAGGAAAAGATTCCTGGATGGGTTCTTGGATGTGTAACAGAATTCTTTAGTTCGTTGGAAGATTTGAAAGAGTATTTAATACAGAATTATACTTCAATAACTCACTAAGCTCTGAAAGAAGGGATACTGTGAAAAAAAAGCCGCGACCAAAAGCATATCATAATCTTAATTTTCTCAATGGACCAAGTGCTCGTCCGATCCGCTTGCTGTCTGAACTTCTTGAACCGCAACAGCAACTTCGCCGGGAAGGAGTAAAAGATACAATCGTTTTTTTTGGCTCTGCTCAGTTTAAGTCTAAATTGCAATGTAGTAAATTGTTAAAGGATCTGACTGTAAGGCTAAGAAAATCAAAAAGAAAGCATGGAAACATTCAGCAGTTGATAGAAGATGCAAGAGTTGATTATCAGATGTCCCAATACTATGAAGATGCTGTCCAACTTTCAAAAAAGCTCACTCAATGGACACAGACTTTGCAGCAACCATTTAGATTCGTTATATGCTCAGGCGGTGGTCCAGGCATTATGGAAGCAGCGAACAAAGGAGCAGCTTTAGCGAAAGGAAGATCGATCGGGTTCAATGTGAGTCTTCCTTTTGAACAATTTGCCAATCCTTATATCACACCAGAGTTGAATTTTGAATTCCATTACTTCTTTATGCGAAAATTCTGGTTTGTGTATTTAGCCAAGGCATTTGTGATGTTTCCTGGCGGTTTTGGGACGATGGATGAATTGATGGAGGTGTTAACACTTGTACAAACGCAAAAACTCAGAAAGAAAGTGACTATTCTTCTCTATGGCAAAGATTTTTGGAGTGAAGTATTGAATTTTGATGCTTTGATGAAACACAGGGTTATTAGTCCTGAGGATCTTAAGATATTTCGAATTGTTGACACACCCGAAGAAGCGTTTACTCATCTCGTGAAGGAATTGCGTACAAATTATCCATTAGAAACAACTTCATCCTGATGTAATTGCAAAATTTGGATTTGCCAACGCCATTTCATATATTTATTATAAGCTTCAGTTCGATATTCTTTGTTGGGGGTGATTTGGCTTCGACGGGGATGAGGAAGCTTAAGACTGCATGCCGTGGTCGCCGTGTCCACGATAAAAAGCGGCAAACAAATAAGTGCAAATTACGATTACGCACTGGCTGCCTAATAACATTAGGTAACCCGTTCACTCAGATTTGGCCCATCAAGTTTGGGATGAACGTCGCTTCTATGGGATAGCTTATTCTTGTACTCGAGGAGAATGAGCGAATCCGTTGAAAGACGGATCACTTGAGTTGGCATAAGGTAAATCCAGCCTGGCGGAGTTCCCTTGTGCGAGATTAAAAGACAGGATACGCATGTAGATGTTTTAGGAGTCTTCTCTTCGGACCGGGGTTCGACTCCCCGCACCTCCACGCAACTGGAGCCGTACGATATAACATCCTGCCATAATAAATTATAAACAAATTACAGCTAAATGAAAACTTGAAGATCGAATTCGTAAAAATGTCTGGTGCCGGCAACGATTTTATTGTCATAGATAATCGATCGGTGATGATTGTCGATGGAGCAGCTCTTGCAAGGAAAATATGCGATCGTCACTGGGGAGTAGGTGCGGATGGTCTTTTGCTTCTTGAATCAAGCGATAAAGTTTCCTATCGAATGATGTACTACAACGCTGATGGAAGTTATGGTGGAATGTGCGGCAATGGAGGCAGGTGTATAGCAATGTTTGCTTTTCGGAAGAAGATTGCCAGTAAAGATCACAAGTTTGAAGCATTAGGTCATATTTATACCACATCAATCATGGCAGAAGATGTTTCGCTCAACATGCAGGATCCTGTTTCCATTAGTAAAATACGATATTTATCAATCGGCAAGAAAAAGATAGCGTACCAATTCATAAATACTGGTTCACCGCATATTGTCATAAACATAACCGAATTGATCAAGAATGGCGACCTTGATGGATTAGATGTGATGCATTGGGGAAAATTACTGCGTTGGCATAAGAAATTTAGTCCAGCAGGCACCAACCCCGTAAATTTTATGAAAAAATTGGAATCCGGGGCAATCCAACTCAGAACATTCGAACGAGGCGTAGAAGCAGAGACTTTTGCATGCGGTACTGGTTCAATAGCCACTGCTATAATCGCAAGTAAGAAATGGAAGTTAATGCCACCCATCACAATAATTCCAACAAGCAAAATTCCTCTCATTGTAGAATTTGATTTGAACGGCTCAGGCATTCAAAATGTAAAGTTGAGCGGTCCTGCAGTTGTAACATTTGCAGGAAATCTGGATGTATAAACAACAAGAATTAGGAATAATTCTGAATCCTGCAGCTGGCCGAGGACGAGCAGGAGACAAGAGAAAAGAATTAATATTTTGTCTCCAAAAAAGGAAGATTCCATTTCAATTAGAACTTACGAGAGAACCTGGACATGCAAAAGAAATAGCCTTTCGAATGAGCGAAATTTTTGAAACGATTGTAGCTGCTGGTGGAGATGGGACGATCAATGAAGTCGTATCAGGTGTTGTCGGAAGAAAAGCTACGATTGCAATTTTACCATTAGGATCAGGAAACGATTTTAGAAAAGTCATTGGAATATCGAGGAAAATAGATCATGCTATCGATGCTATCATAGATGGAAAAAGGAAATTACTGGATTTAGGCAAAGTCAGATATTGGAATCATTGGGGAGAAAAAAAAGAAAGATACTTCATCAATACACTTGGTATTGGACTTGATGCAGAAATTGCAAAAGAAACCAAGCAGATAAAATTCTTGCGCGGAGTACCATTATATCTCTTGGCAGCAATAAAGGCACTTCAGAAACATTCCCCCAATGAATATAAAATCACTGAAGAGAAGACAACAAAAGTCGAACGTGCTTTTCTCATATGCGCTGGAAACGGATGTTTCGAGGGAGGTGGATTTAAACTTTTGCCCAATGCCAATCCTAATGATTCACTATTGGACATATGCATTCTCGGAGTAATGCCAATACATAAAGCAATTAGTATCATACCAAAACTCATCAATGGTACTCATGAAAATCTGCAAAAAGTCTCAATGTGGAAATCTAAGGAATTTACTATTGAAGCAAATAACGCATTTATCATCCATGGTGATGGTGAGATATTTGAAGAGAACACTTTACGTGCAGAAGTCAAACTGGCGCCAATTCAAATAAGCTTTATGATACCGAAAGGGCAAGTAAATGAGCTATAATGTATATTATGCAGAATAGCCTAATCCCCTTTTTCCTATCATTCCTCTTCTATCGGCATTTTCAATTCAATTGATTTGTAATATGCATTGAGAACTTCCTCGACGGATAAATCGATAATCTTGCCTATCTGCAGCTGCCGTTTCTGTGTAACTATTCCAATTTGTTTTGCATCGATAGAAAATCTTTTTGCTTCCATTAAGATGTTTGTTAACTCCTCCGGTTTACATGATACTATAACTCTTGACTGAGATTCTCCAAATAATAAGAAGTCATGTCGAATCCTCTCTAAACTGTTTATATCAATCTGACATCCTAACTCTTCCGATCCACTCAGACTTTCTACCAGTGTTACTGCCAATCCACCATCTGAGACATCGTGCATAGATCTGACGAGCCCCTGGATAGCAAAAGTCTGACATACCTTGTGAAGACGCGCTTCATATTCTAAATCTATGCATGGAGCATCACCAAGGATCTCGTTCTGTCTCATAGCAAGATATTCTGAGCCACCGACTTCACCCTGATTCACACCCAATGCGATGATTATATCATCTGGTGTTTTAAATGCCAAATTTACTGCTTTATCCACATCATCCAATAAACCCAGCATACCTATGACGGGCGTAGGAATAATTGCCCCACTTGGTCCTTCATTGTAAAAACTGACGTTTCCTCCAGTAACAGGTGTCGAAAATGCAATACACGCTTCCTTCATGCCAGCAATTGCTTCGACAAATTGCCAATAGATCTCAGGGTCATAAGGATTACCAAAATTTAAGCAATTTGTTATTGCGATTGGTTTAGCTCCGACGCAAGCAACGTTTCTTGCTGCCTCTGCTACTGCTATCTGCGTACCACGTCTTGGGTTCAAATATACAAATCGTGCATTACAATCAGTCTTAAGAGCTAGGGCTTTATTGGTTCCCTTTATACGAATTACAGCTGCGTCTGAATCTGATAGTCTAACACTATTCGTCCTCACCATTGAATCATATTGTCCGTACACCCATTGCTTACTGGCTATCGATGGGCGCTTTAACAAATCAATTAACGTCTTGTTCAGATCTTTTGCAATTGATAAAGAAGACGAATCAAATTCCCTGCATTTTTTAATATATGTCGGCACTCGTGTTTCTCGAATATAAACTGGTGCACCCCCACCAAGAACAAGCGGTTTTGCTGGAAGGTTTGCAATCACTTCATTATTCAATCTGATTGTTATGTCAGGTTTATTCTCGACTATACCTATTATCTCGGATTCTATATCCCACTTATTAAAGATGTTAGCAACTTCTTGCTCGTGTCCATTCTTGACTATAAAAAGCATTCGCTCTTGTGATTCCGATAGCAAGATTTCATAAGGAGTCATTTCTTTTTCGCGTAGAGGAATTTTTTCCAGGTCAATTGTCATCCCTGATTTGCCCCTTGCACTCATCTCCGACGTGGAACAGGTAATACCTGCAGCTCCCATATCTTGTACACCAATAATATATCCGGTTTCTATTGCCTCTAACGTAGATTCGAGTAGTATTTTTCCGGCAAAAGGATCACCTACTTGGACGGATGATTTCTTTGCCTCAGATTTTTCAGAAATCTCCTCCGATGCAAAGGTAGCTCCGTGAATTCCATCACGCCCAGTTTTTGAACCGACGATCATCACGATATTCCCCTGTCCATTTGCAATTGCTTTCGCGATTTTCCCATGCTCTACAATTCCGACTGCCATAGCATTTAAGAGTGGATTGTCTCTGTAAGAATTGTCAAAATATACTTCACCTGCGACAGTTGGAACACCAAAACTGTTTCCGTAATCGGCTATTCCTTTCACGACACGTCTAAACAGGTGTCTTACTTTAGGATTTTCAAGTTCACCAAATCTTAATGAGTTGAGTACGGCAATGGGTCGAGCACCCATCGAGAAAATATCTCGTAGAATCCCTCCAACTCCTGTTGCAGCACCTTGATAAGGCTCAACAGCTGAAGGATGATTATGGCTTTCTATTTTGAAAGCAACTGCCAGACCATCTCCTATATCAACAAGTCCGGCATTCTCTTCTCCAGCTTCTACTAACAAATGCGGACCTTTACGCGGTAATGTTTTTAACTGGGCAATCGAATTCTTATAGCTGCAATGTTCACTCCACATGACACTAAAGATACCTAATTCAGTAAATGTCGGCACACGGCCTAATAGTGCATTAATCCGGTCATATTCTTCCTTTAAAAGTCCATGTTCAAGTGCAAGTTCTAGTGTGACTTTGGGATCCTTACCTCTACTAGGTTGATTCTTCGCTCTTTTCATGTTTCAATAATTACCTTATAATAAAATATCTATATCTCAATAATTCTTAGTAATTCGCCATTTCGTTCAACTGTTGCACCTGGTTGGACGAATATCGATTCTATTTTGCATTTCTGCAACGTCCTGATTTCATTTTCCATTTTCATAGCTTCAAGCACAACCAGCACACCACCCATTTGTACACTCATGCCCTGATGAACTAAAACTTTTGTTATTAATCCCGGCATCGGAGCACGGAGAGTGATTGATTTTGAAATATGAGGTTTCCTGAGCAGCCACGATTGCGCGACCAAGGATCGTTGATCATCAACAATCGCCTGCATCAGTGAACCATTAACATTAACTTGAAGTTTCGAAGATAATTTCGTCGATGCCGTTACTGATTTACTCTCATAGAAGTCTGAGATCGTTATTTCAAAACTGGAGTCAAACAAATTCAGGACATACACGTCATCTTTGACCTTTCGAAAATTGATTGCGTATTCTGCATCATTTACCGTTACGCTTTTTCCATCACCTACGCAAACTTTATGAATTTCATTACTTATATTGACTAAGTACTCTCCTCTATTTAGCGTAACCCACTTATTCTCCTCTTTTTCCATTCTGATTCCTTCTTGACAAAGTTTTGTTTAGGATGTCTGCGAGGTATTGTTCCATGTTGAACCAATGCAGCTATAATAGCAGCTGCCATACGTTCTTTCTTCAATTCGTCTTGTTCTTTGTGATGTTCACTTATCTTTGACATAGTTTACTCATTTGAATTCAACAACAGTTACGCCTACGCCCCCCTCATTCCATTCACCTAACCGGAAAGTCTTTATATGCGGATATGTTTGCAAAAATTCTCCTATTCGTTTTCGCAATGCGCCTGTGCCTTTGCCGTGAATGATATCGACACGATGCAAGCCTGCAACATATGCATTGTCAAGGAAAGTCTGCGCTTGTGCAATTGCATCATCGCCGAAGAGTCCTCGGAGATCAATTTCGTTTGTAGCTTCTGGAGAAGTGAGGGTAGAAGCTGAAACCATGTGCTGAACGTGTTTTTTGTGTTCTTTATGCAAATCGGTCAGGACAATTCGCAGGCGCGTACTGCCGCAGAGGACAATCGCATGTTTACCTTGAATCTCTATAACTTCTGCTCGTTCACGCCCATCGCGAATTCGTACTATATCGCCCTTATCAATTGGTTCATTGTGCTGAGGGACTGACTGTTCTTCAACGGTGATCTTTTGTAATTCTTCGCCAAGCTGCTTAAGCACCTGACGCGAAGAGCGGACGATTTCTCGATCAGCGCCGCTTTCGCGTATCTCTTTTACTGAGCGTTCAACTTTTATATGTGCCTGTTGAACAATTTCTTTCGCCTCTTCCACCGCCTTTTTTCGAATAGTCCCTAATTCGTGCTTTAATTGTGTCATCTTTTGTTCGTATGACAGTACCAGCGATTCCAATCGTTCTTTTTCCTTTGATGTTTCGCGGAGCTGACGCTGGTACTCCTGCGATTGTCGTTCTAGTTCAAGGAGGAGCGATTCGAGCTTTGTCTTTTCATCACCCACCTGCATGCGTGCTTGATCTAAAAGACTGTGCGAGATTCCCAATCGCTCGGCAAGTTCAAACGCATAGCTGCTGCCCGGCACACCACTTCGAAAGCGATATGTTGGCCGTAACGATTCCTGATCAAATTCCATGGAAGCATTGCTCATACCGGGTGTTTCATGGGCAAACGCTTTAAGCACACCGTGATGTGTTGTGGCAATAGTTATTGCCTTTCGAGCAGTAAGCTCCTGCAGCACTGCAGAGGCCAATGCACTTCCCTCAGATGGGTCCGTTCCGGCACCAATTTCATCAATGAGTACCAAGGAAGACTCATCAGCCTCCTCGAGGATGTGACGTAGAGAAATGAGATGAGAACTAAACGTGCTGAGATCGTTTTCTATTGATTGATCATCACCGATATCGACGAAAACATTTTGAAAGGGGAATACTTCTGATTCAGAACCAGCTGGAATATGAATACCGGCTTGTGCGCATAATGTCAAGAGACCGACTGTTTTCATCGCTACAGTTTTTCCGCCGGCATTTGGACCGGTGATGACAAGTGTTTCCTCGTCTTTACCTAATTCAATCGTAAGTGGAACTACTTGTTCTCTTTTAAGATGTCGTAAAAGGATAGGGTGTCGAGCATCATGTAATTTTACACCGGGTATGGATGTAAGAGACGGCGGATTGCCGATAATTTCGATCGAATATTTTGCGCGTGCGAAAACGACATCAAGTTCAGTGAGAGCAGTGAAACTCAATTCAAGAGGTTCACGTATTTCACCAACTTGCTTTGTAAGATCAGCAAGTATCCGATAGATCTCATGCTGTTCACGAATTTGTAGTTCTCGCAGTGTATTGTTGAACGCAAGTGATTCAGCCGGCTCGATAAATACCGTTCCACCGCTGGCAGATGTCGAATGAATAAATCCAGGTACCTTATGCTTATATTCCGCTTTAACAGGAATGACCAAACGACCATCGCGTGTGGTGATAATATCTTCTTGGAGAAATTCCTGCTCAGAGACTTGCCGAAGAATTGATTCCAATCGTCGTCGCAATGCATCGGTTGCCGAGATGATTGAACGTCGAATCTCCCGCAATTCCCGGCTTGCAGTATCTTTTACAAATCCATGTTCGTTCAGAGCTTCGTTAATATGGTGCTCAACAATTTTATCCGCGAATAACTGTTCGTGATATATTCCGATGGTTGGATATAGTGCAGCACGTTTTGCAAGAAACGCTTTGAGTGTCCGTGAAACGCGAATCGTGAGTGCGATTTCCAGCAGTTCCGTCACCGTGAGAACCTGATTCTCGACAGTAGTCTTCTTCAACGCAGCAACAATGTTCTTAAATCCTTCCAGTGGAATAGTCCCTTCAGCAATGAGCAGTTCTTTTGCTTCAGAGACCTTTCGCAATTCCAATTCGATTGTATTGCGGATAGTTTGTGGCACAAGCCGGAGAGTATGCAGACGACCTGATTCAGAAACAGTAAGTTCGCTTATGCGTTCAACGACTGTATGATATTCCAACTTGCGTAGCGCGGCGATAAAGCTTGGTGGAAGATTTAAAGACTTTTGTGACACTATGGATTCTGCGTCCTATCGCTCTTCGCTATTTGCCCGGTATTTCAATCTATTTATTTCCCGTTCCGTTAATGTTCATTGGATCGAGGAAGAACCTTATTTCCTTTAGCCTTATCAGTAGAACCGGACGAGCCCACACCTTTAAGTTTATTGATTACATCGGGACCAACAGTCGATGTCATGTCCAAAATCTGCGGTGCGATATTCACAAAAGACTTATAAAATTGTGAATCACGTTTGTTTTGACGGTCAGGAAAATCAGCCATTGCAAAGATAAAGAGTAGTGAGCTGACAAAAAGGGCCCCTTCAATGAAACCCAGGACTATTCCACCGATTCTATCGGCAATTCCACCGATTCTGTAACATTTAGTGAGGATTCTATAAAGAAATCCCTGAATGATTAGTAAACCTAGAAAAATTATCAAGAAACCATTCATTGGCGCATCTTCATGACTTATTCCCCCTCGGCCGACTATGAAATTTCCGACATCACGCATATATATCTGCCCTAAGATGAGGCCGGCAATCATTACGACGATCGCAACAAGTTTCCGTACGATACCATCACGCATGCCAAACAAAACACACATCAGGATTGGAACAAAGATTAAAATATCGAGTAACATAGGATTATTCTCCTAATTGTTGTTTGACTACTTCCTGAATGACCTTTCCATCAATTTTACCTTTTAACTCTTTCATCGCTACAGGCATCACTTTGCCGAAATCCTTCGAAGATGTTGCACCAATATTTCCGATTATTTTCTTGATAATTGCTTCAACCTCTTCCCTGCTTATTTGTTTTGGAAGATAGGTACTGATAATATCAAGTTCACGTTTTTCCTGATCTGCGAGATCATTCCTTCCAGCTTTCTCGTACATTTCAATTGCTTCTTTGCGCTTCTTTGCTGCCGCAAGAAGAGCAGTCATTTCCTCTTCAGGAGTAATACTTGTACCGGTTCCGCGTTTTGAAAGTTCAATCATTTGCGCTCGTATAGATCGAATGGTATTTAACTTAACACTGTCGCCGGATTTCATTGCAGCTTTTAAATCTTCATTGATTATTTCTGTAAGAGCCATTGATGTTCCTCATCATTGATCATGCATATGACAACCTATTTCAAATCAAATTTGAATTGAACATTATTTATTGCAAAAGATACTATACATAATGACCGTATAATAAAAATACAAAATAATTGTCTTACCTGCTATCAAAAGGTCAACGCAATATTACATGTTCACAATTCCTTTCATAAAGTCGTCTTAGCACTCAATCAGATATCATATTTGTATATGACATAGCAAGAAGGCATAGACTGGCTCGCAAGTCGAATTTAAAAGGAAGAGAGAGAAAGGATATGTGGAATTACTCAAAGGATGCCCGCTGTTCCCAAACAGCAGGCATCTCTTGTTCTTATCATATTTCAATAAGCGTCGCATATCGGGCCTTGCCGCCTTTCAAGAAGGTCTCAAGCCGATTCACCAACTCTTCCCCACTTTCAGTTGTTCCATCTTCAAGTGTTTCGTATTCTTCTACAGAATTGCAAATAAATTCTTCAACGAAAAAGTTCCTTTTCCCTTTTTGTTCAAAGATAGTATAATTCTTCTTTTGCTCTTTGGCAAAATGGCTCTTCAGTTCCGTAGCAAGAGCAAGATACTCTTCACGATTCTCTGGTTTTATCTCATATGATATCTGGAGAATGACTTTTGGCATAGGTTTCTTTCTTTATTTGTTAGTGTAATGATTTAAAATTCATCATGGCGCTTCGGATTTGCGCTTCATTCATTCCAAAGTAATGACCCAGCTCATGGAGTAATACTTCACGGATCCGTTCAGATACTTCTTTATCATTTCGACATTCGGATTCAATATTCTTTTGGTACAATGAAATCTTATCAGGGGTTGTCGGATTTACGCCGTACCATGTTCCTCGATGAGTCAAAGGCACCCCCTGATATAAACCCAATAATGTTGTTTTGCTCGAATGCGTTTGTCTGGTGTCTTCTTCATTGGGATACTCTTCTACCACGATGTGGACATTATCAATTCTTTCACCAAAAACATCCGGTAAATCATTAAACACTTCTTCTGCTATCTCTTCAAACTTTTCGCGTGTCATCGCATTTGGCTAATCCACTTCATCTAGAATAAACTTAATGAATATTCCCCACCGAACATGATACCATTTAAAACAAGTCCATATAGAATTGCAACAATGAGAAGCGACTTCCAGAGAGAAATTTGGTTCCCTACTTTGGTTCCACTGATCAATAGTATAAATGCCCATAGTATCATTACAGCATTCAATCCAATAAGTACGATGTAGGATACCGGTTTGATTGCAATTGGGTGTGGATTGAAGGTGAAGAAGTACATTCCAAATGTCATTAACTCGATAGGTAACAAAAGTAGCAGAGATATAGTAAATGGTGTCAATGCATAACTTGTAATGCCCATGGAAGTGCGAAACGATGCTTTGCCCCCTAGCAGCGTAGACAACATCCAATGGAAAGAAGATACAATCGGACATAGTGCAACGCCTAATGGTATACCAATCAGCAATGCCCAGAAAATGAGAAGCAGCACATTTTCAAATCGATCTCCTATTCTGAAATACCAAAATCCAGAAAATGCAACGTTTATCCCA
Organism: Bacteroidota bacterium; assembly: GCA_050013655.1. GTDB lineage: Bacteria > Bacteroidota > Ignavibacteria > UBA10030 > UBA10030 > Fen-1298. Next base: position 265,446 of record JBEKEV010000002.1, read on the forward strand.
CATAATGCATAAAGAAACAGGGCGTAATTTTTATGTTCTGCTATCATTATTAACCGAAACGCTTCTCGTGGGTTTTCGATAATTCTCCAAAGCGTGTCAAACAAATCCAAATTGGGCACACGATTCTGCAGAAAACCCCCGCATTTCTTGCAGATCGTTGCATATTTATCATTTTCTGTTTGACAAACCGAACAAAGAATCATAGAATTCAATACTCATATTTTGCTTTTTATCTACATCGAAGTTAGGAAGATTGTGCCACGGAAGCAACGCTTTTTTGAAAAGGATCGGAAGAATTTTATTCTATCAAGAAATGAGGTCAAATTTTACAGTGAAATATCTGAGCACGAGCGCCTCTTCAATATTTCGGGATCCTTTCAGATTTCCACATTGTAAATTTCTTCTGCATAGAATAATTCGCAGACAATTGCTTGGCTGGAATATTCAAAGGGTTGTGAACTTGATTGGCTCTACTAATTTAATCTTGAATGGCGCAATAATCGTCTTCTCGGAAAATCCTTTTCCTCAGTCCTTTACCGCAAGCTCCTGAAGAAGACGCATAACCAGTCTCCAAGATTTTTCAGTAAGGAGGTGATGATTCAGACGGCCTCGAATAAATCCGTTTTTATCAATCACATATGTAATTTTCCGTAAACCAAGTCCACGCAGCCAAAATGCGTGGTAGTTTCTGCATACTTCTAAAGTCGGATCAGAAGCGATTGGAAGAGTAAAGTTGTACAGCGCTAAAAGTTTTTGCAATTCACCAATGTTCTTCGGACTGATCGTTACAACAATAGCGCCGAGTGTTTGTGCTTTTTGGAGATGCTGGAGAAAAACATATATGTCTTGTGTTTCAGTGTTTGAAAGACCATCCGGAAAGAAAGAAATTACTACATTATTCTTCCCATATAAATCCCGCAGCCGAAATATTTCTCCGGTATCGAGCCTGAGTTTAAAATCTGGCGCTTTTGATCCTATAGCTAACATTTTGGTTTATAAGCAGGATGATTGATAAAGAATCTACTCTCTGTCATATATGATCAACGAATAAATATCTTGCTCTTGCATGTGTTTCCTCCCGCGAAGGAAGGAGAGTTCAATGAGAAAGGATACTCCGACAATCTTTGCTTGAAGTTTTTCAACAAGCTTGATAGCCGCACACATCGTCCCTCCGGTTGCCAATAAGTCATCATGCAATAAAACACGCTCGCCTGGTCGAAGAGCATCAACATGCATTTCAACGGAATCAGTTCCGTATTCTAAAGCGTATTGCTCTGTGATGACGTCAGCAGGAAGTTTTCCTTTCTTCCGCACCGGAACAAAACCTGCACCCAAATTTACTGCCAATGCTGATCCGATGATAAAACCGCGAGATTCAATACAGACAACCTTGTCAATTTTTGAATTGCGATATTTTTCAAAGAAAAGATCTACAACTTTTTTTAATGCGTCAGCATTTTTCAAAAGCGTTGTAATATCACGATAGACTATTCCTTTTTTCGGAAAGTCCGGAATACTCCGAATCGAGTCTGAAAGTTGATTCATGGTACTCTCAAAAATGAATTACCAATTAAAAGGTTTCGAATTTAGAAAAGCTTCAATACCTTTTTTGCAATCATCTGTCATCCGAGTCAATGCATTGAGATGGGAGGCATATTCCAGTGCATCACTCGTTGCCATTCCATGTACACGCGCAAGCAATTCCTTGATTAATCCCATGGAAGTACCGCTATTGTTGGTGATCAAATCATTTGCAAGTTGTGTGCCGATTTTTTCCAATTCAATAGCTGGCACAGCTTGGCTGATCAATCCAAGTTCAAAGGCCTTTTCAGCATTTATGATATTGCCTTGAAGTGCAAGTTCGCGTGCGCGACCTTCACCAACACGTCGAACTAAAAAAATCAACACAATTGCCGGGATAAAACCAATTTGCGCTTCCGTATATCCAAACTTTGCAGTCTCACGGGCTGCTATCACGAAATCGCACACCGTTGCCAGTCCACACCCTCCTGCAAGAGCGGTTCCTTGAACAAGCGCAATGACCGGTTTTCTTAATGTGTAGATCTGTTGAAATAACTTCATGAGGTTTGTGGAATCCTGCAAATTCTGGCTGAAGTCATATTTTGAAATGCGTTGAAGATATGACGGATCAACACCTGAACAGAAGGAATCTCCTTCTGCACGCAGTATGACTACATGAACTTGTGTGTCTCGTTGAGTTTGTACAAAAGCCTGTATGAGTTCTGACACCATCTGATCGTCAAGCGCGTTATTCTTCTCAGGCCAGTTGAGAGTGATACGAGCGACTCTCTTTTGGACAGAATATGTAGTACGATAGAATTCCACGTGTCTCCTTGAATGCGTTGTGAAAGTAGCAAGAAGCGGATAGAAAAGCAAGGTTACAAATCACACGAATAGAACTCCCGTTATCTCTCCTAAAACACTCATTGGGATGTTTATTTATGTGCTGCGATTTTTATATAGGTAGATTCTTTATGAGTTGAGAGTACAAGATTGGTTGTCGTTTTTTGCACTCCCTGCCAGGATTGAATTTTTGCCAGTAATATTTCCAATCCTTCTGTATTCTCCGTCCGCACTTTCAGCAAATGCGTACCGTCTCCAGTAATCGCGTGACATTCCTGAATATCATCTGATTTGAGAATGTGCTCGAGAAAGCCCGGAAAATGTTTTGAAGAATCAATCGTCACAACAACAAATGCCGTGATATCTTTTCCAAGTCTTTTGTGATCAAGACGTGTATAGTATCCCTGGATAATTCCTTCCTCCTCCAGCTTTCGTAATCGTTCACTTACGGCAGGAAGAGACAATCCGACTTTTTCTGCCAATTCGTTACGCTTCGTTCTGCCTTCCTGCTGCAGGATACTGAGTAATTCACAGTCTATTTTGTCGAGCATCATGATTCATACCCTTCTTTCCAAAGGCATTCCTTCGCTAAAACGATAATATATTAATAACCGTCAAAAATTAACTTAGATATATTATAATTTACGCGAATAAGATGCAAGTGGCAATTCAAGAAACATAAAGATAGTGAGCGTTTTAGGGTTAGGCGCGAAGAGACCCCACTTTCTGATCGATGGGAATGTTATAGGAAAAGATATGTTAAATCAGGAAAATCAATTTAGTGCTGAGTCCTTTTCTTTGTTGCTGTCCGAAGTGATGATATAGCTGCTTGTATGGAATCCGCCTTAAAAATCGATGTTCCGGCAACAAGAACATTGGCTCCTGCATCAATAACATCTGCTGCCGTGTCTTGATCTATCCCTCCGTCTACCTCCAGAAAAATTTCTTTTTTTGAGAGGTTTACCATTTCTCGCATTTCTTGAATTTTTTGAAGAGTGCTTTGAATAAATTGCTGACCACCAAAACCCGGCTCAACGGTCATAATAAGAACAAGATCAATCTCTTCAATGATACTTTTAAGAATATCGACCGGTGTCGCAGAATTGAGCGCAACTCCAGCTTTGCTGCCGCTTTCTTTTATTGCTTGGATCGTTCGGTACAAGTGCAAACAAGATTCTTGATGTACTGTGATAATATCTGCGCCTGCGGCACGAAAAGGAGCAATAAATTTGTCCGCATCCTCAATCATCAAATGTACATCCAACGGGAGTTTTGTGTATTTCCGAACGGAACGAACCAGGGGTGGACCAAATGTGATGTTCGGAACAAAATGTCCATCCATCACATCAAGATGAATCCAATCAGCCCCACCTTGTTCAGCCTCAGAAATTTGTTTTGCAAGGTGACCAAAATCTGCAGCGAGTAATGAAGGTGCAATTCTTATCATTCGTTCAATTCTCTGATTTCGTTTTCATTTCTGTTTTCTGTGCAACAATAAGATCAATCACTGTTCCTAATTGCATAAGTACACCCGCATGAGGATACTGTTCAAGAATCGTGTTCGGAAGTAATTCTAGGTTTATCTGGTACGTTATTTTTCCGATTCGGAATCCTCTATCCGTGAGTACTTTTTCGGCTTCAGTGAGAGTTTTTGATGAAACATCCGGCACTAAACGCATGTCTGTCGATCTGCCTTGACTGACGATTATGTCAATTTGACTTCCGCTTGTCACTTTTTTATTTGGCTGAATCCCTTGCCGGATTATTGTATTGGGGAAGATATCTTCTGATGGTTCATAGGATATAGATCCAAGTTTAAGACCACATCGTTCGAGATTAAAAGCTGCTTCACGAGTGGATTTGCCCCTTAAATTCGGAACATCAACGAGTTCCTCCCCACCGCTAATAGTTAAATAGATACCTCTTCCATATTTTACTTGTGATTCAGCATTGGGGTTTTGCACGATCACAGTGCCTATCTTATAACGTTTATCAGTTTTATATTCTGCTTCTTTGGGTTCAAGACCTATATCAAGAAGCTTTTTCTTCGCTTCTCCAATCGGTAGACCAACGACATCGGGTACTGTTGTTGCTTTTCCTCTCTGCACATAGGACGGCATAATGAAACTGTCCATGAGAACAACGAGAATAAATCCAATAACGACAATAACACCCAGAGGTCTTATTATTTTCTTAAGTTTCGTCGTTTTCACATATCTATCGGCATTATTATGATAAATATAAAAATTAATAGACTAAATTACAATAAACTTCCTCTCCTTGATTTTGTTCAGGTTTACCCAATGGCATGCATTATGTAAAAATTGAATTTTGCATCAATTGTCGAGAAAGTATCATTTCCTGTAAAAATTGATTTGTGATAACACGAATCTCAACATTTCACATGTCGGTATTTAAAAAGCGATAAAAAGGATAGCATGCGGCAGAATTAAAAAGGAAATTCTTTTGGTTGTAATTTCCACATAGAATTATCTTCCTGTGTATTGTGGTTAAGCTTTTTAGAATAAGGATACTATGTCCATTATACAACATTGCTTCTCAGTCTAATCTTCTCTATATTTTTTAACAATTCTCGACAAAAATATGGTCGCAAATTAATATGACAATGAAAAAAGAATATCGAGAACTTGCAGAAGCGGCTCAAAAAGCAAAACTCAATGCATATGCCCCCTTTTCGAAGTTTGGTGTTGGTGCCGCTCTTCTTACTGCTAATGGTCAGGTTTTCACAGGATGCAACATTGAAAACAGCTCGTATGGCTTAACTATTTGTGCTGAACGTGTAGCAATCTTTAAAGCAATTTCTCAAGGTGCTTCGAAATTCAAGGCAATTGCCCTTGTCTCAGATGATCCTGGTTTTACAGCCCCTTGTGGCGCCTGCCGACAAGTATTATCCGACCTTACCGGCAACATCGATTTCGTCATGATGAATGCAAAAAAGCGATTCAAAATTATCAAACTTAACTCGCTTCTCCCCTTTGCTTTTACCGGAATTAACTTAAAGCAATCGCCATAAACTATTTTTCAAAAATGGACACCTCAGTTCTACATAATGTCCCACGGAATACTGGTTGGATTGAAGTTGTTTGTGGCTGTATGTTTAGTGGAAAAACGGAAGAGCTCATTCGTCGGCTTCGACGAGCACAAATTGCCAAACAAAAGGTGGCAATCTTTAAGCCAAAAGTCGACACTCGATACAGTGCGGAACATATCACATCCCATAGCGAACAATCGCTCGTCGCCCAAGTCGTCGAAGATGCGAATGAAATTCTGAGTCTTGTAAATGACGCTCAAGTCGTAGGGATTGATGAAGGACAATTCTTCAAACCAAACATTGTTGACGTGTGCAATCATTTAGCCAACCAAGGAAAGCGAGTTATCGTTGCTGGTCTCGATCAAGATTATACTGGAAAACCCTTTGAACCAATGCCACAACTCCTTGCTATAGCGGAATATATAACTAAAACCTTAGCAATTTGCGTAGTATGTGGAAATCCCGCTGATCGAACACAACGTATGGTCAATCAACACGAAAGAGTTATCGTTGGTGCAAAAGATATCTATGAAGCAAGGTGCCGCTGTTGTCATGAACCTCTTCAGGAATGACTTATTGAGCACGAGCCATTGAATTCAATGACTGAATCTGTTTTCTTAAAGAAAAAAGAAGTCCGTAAAACAATAAATTTCATTCGGCAAGTTACCAATTTTCGACCTCGACTTGCATTGATTCTTGGGTCAGGTCTTGGTAATTTTGGCGACAGAATCAACGCAATATCTACAATTTCTTCCTCCGAAATTCCGTATTATCCGGTTTCATCGGTTCAAGGTCATGCTGGAAAACTAGTTTTTGGATATCTGGAAAAAGACATCCTTCATTCAATGCCTTTACTTGTCTTTCAAGGTCGTGTTCATTTTTATGAGATTGGGTCAGTTGAACGAGTTGTTTTTCCGATCCTCATCTCCCATCAACTTGGCATCAAGAAACTTATTTTTACAAATGCGGCGGGCGGTATTAACAATTGTTTTAATGCCGGTGATCTTATGCTTATTCAGGACATCCTCAATCTTGCGAGTTTTCAGCTTCCCACAACACCAAACGATTCAGTCTTGCCGAACCAGAAATATTCAAATTATTTTGATACAGAAATGAAGCATAAAGTACTCCAATGTGCTTCACAAATCAAAATACCGTTGCAGCAAGGTACATACTGCTGGCTCAGGGGACCTTCCTATGAAACGCCAGCAGAGATCCAAATGCTCAAACGAATCGGCGTTGATGCTGTCGGTATGTCGACCGTTCCTGAAATATTTCTTGCACGCAGTTTAGGAATGAAAACCGTCGGTATTTCGCTCATTTCAAATTTAGCAGCTGGAATTTCTTCAGTAAAAATTTCTCATGCAGATGTAACGGAAACAGGGACCAAAGTAATTGGGCGTTTTTCTGAACTCATAGAGCAACTTGTTCTTTCTCTTAATTAATATTATGTATATCATACATATACTTTTTCGAACATGCTTATGAACTATATCCCTTACAATGAACTTCAATCCGACGAAGCAGGCTTCTCTCGCCTGTTTGTTGACTATGTGAACAACTATTCCCGTGTCAAAAATTTCTTTGTCGGCGATTTTCGTGATGAGAAACATTGGCGTTCGAGTCTTGAAACAGTCTCACATAGATCGATTGACCGATCATCTCTTGTTCAGGTTCTTTTAAATCAGAACCGTGATTATCACTGCGGTGTCAAAACCTTAGCGAACATCGATCTTCTTCTCAACGAGAACACGGTCGCAATCATTACCGGTCAACAGGTCGGTCTTTTCAGCGGACCACTATATGCGCTTTACAAGACACTTACTGCGCTTAAGCTTGCTGAACGCCTCTCTCAGCAATATCCCGATCATAACTTTGTTCCTGTCTTTTGGTTGGAAGGTGAAGACCATGATATTGAAGAAGTATCCTCTTTTACACTTTTTAACTCTTCGAACGAACTTCTTCGCCTCCAATATCAATATGAAGATAAGACAGGTGGAAAAAATATCGGTGCGGTCGGTGAATTAATTTTTGATGATTCGATTGTAACATTATTCGAAAGTCTCCGGCAATCACTGCTACCAACAGAATTTTCTCCGAAGGTAATCGAGTTGTTCGAAACAGCATATCAGAAAGGAATGACGTTTAGCCGGGCTTTTATTCATCTTTTCAGTGTATTGCTTGAAAATTCGGGATTGATTTTCTTCGATCCGCATAATGCAGCAACGAAAAAAATCCTCATTCCAATATTTGAACAAGAACTAAAAAATGTTTCCTGCACATGCCAACTTGTCGTTGCTCAAAGCGAGCTCGTTGAACAACAATATCATGCTCAAGTGAAACCTCGATCCGTCAATCTTTTTATGTTTCATAATAGCGGTAGATATGCTTTAGAGCCTCATTCTGAAGGTTTTTCTCTCAAAGGTACACGGAAAACATTTTCAGTAGATGAAGTACTTGGCTTTTTGCACGCTGATCCGAATTTGTTTAGTCCCAATGTGGTTCTGCGGCCGATTTGCCAGGATTACCTTTTCCCAACATTGGCATATGTTGCTGGTCCCTCCGAAGTTGCCTATTTCGCTCAGTTTAAATCGCTCTATGAACATTTTGACATTCCTGAGCCGATTATCTATCCCCGAGCCAGTGCGACCATCGTAGAAGAACGAATTCGGAAAGTGATCGATAAATTCAGTCTTAGAATTGAAGACTTCTTCGGCGACATCGATCTTCTGAAAGGGAGGGTGACAAGTACGATTTCTGATTTCAAAGTAGAAGAATTGTTTTCGAATACGTTCGGAACTGTATCAGAAAGCTTGACAAGTTTAAAGGGTGGTTTAGAATCGATAGATCCAACGCTTGTCCCCGCAATGGAAAATACTCTTACTCGAATGCAAGCTGCTCTCAATACACTCAAGGAAAAGACTATTGCTGCTCAAAAACGACAGCACGATATATCTCTTCGACAATTAGACAGGGTGTCGATAAATTTATTTCCACATTCACATTTACAGGAAAGAGAAATGAATCTCATCTATTATTTGAATAAATATGGATTAGAATTTTTGCGTTGGCTTCGCAGTGAGCTTGTCATTGATAAGTTCATGCATCAAATCATTAACATAGAATAAAAACAGCGAACTATGCCGCTCGCTGCTTACTCCACCTTCGATTCTTTTTCTGAATATTTACATTTTTGCAGACGCCAATAATTCTTTCCAAAATCCTGGGAAAGAAATATCAACACATTCCGTATCCTGGATTGTAACATTTTGAATCCTAATGCCAGCAATACCGAATGCCATTGCAATTCGGTGATCACCATAACTCGGCAGTATGTTGCCTGAATAGTTCTTCCTGCCTTCAAATGCAAATCCGTCTTCGTACTCTTCTACTTCACACCCAAGGAGGCGTAAATTATTGACTATTGCCGATATTCTATCCGTTTCTTTCATACGCAATTCTCGCGCATCGTGAATTCGAAAACTTCCTTCAGCAAAAAGAGCAGTAACAGAAAGAATCGGGATCTCATCGATGAGATCAACAACTTCTGCACCATGAAGATCAAGATTACTTTTCAACTCTGAATATTGAACAACAAGATCACCAATCGGCTCTCCCTCAATTATTCTTTCATTATCGATCTGAATGTTGCCACCCATTGTTCTCAATATATCCAAAATTCGTCTACGAGTCGGGTTGAGTCCAATATTTTGAATCCTGAAATATGATCCGGGTACAATTAATCCCGCCGAAAGTAAAAATGCAGCTGCCGATATGTCTCCGGGAATAAAGAACCGCTTTCCTTCTATTTTCACATCAGGATGTACTTCAACCACAAAAGAACCACTCTCATTCTTTGTCTGAAGGCCGAGCATACGCTCTGTATGATCTCTTGTCTGTGTTTTCTCAAGGATAGTCGTCGTACTATCTGCAAAAAGGCCGGCAAAAAGAAGAGAAGATTTCACTTGTGCGCTCGGTATCGGAAGAGTATAACGAATTGCGTGAAGTCGATCAACTGGCTCGACTTTTATCGGAGCTGTATTTTTATCGGTTCCATGAATGTGCGCACCCATGAGTCGGAGAGGGTCCATAATCCTTTTCATAGGTCGTTGAGAAAGTGAAGAATCACCTACGATGACAGAAGGAAAACGCTGGCCAGCGAGAATTCCGGAAAGTAAGCGCATCGTGGTTCCAGAATTTCCTGCATCCAAAGGTGCGGATGACATTTGCAAACCATGTCGACCATTTCCATAGATGACTATTTGCTTATCAAGGTCCTCGATTTTCAGGCCAAGCTGCCTGATGCATGATAAAGTGCTCATCGGATCGGCCGCGCGTGAACAGAAACTTATCTCTGAAACACCATCAGCAAGAGCTCCGATCATAAGAGCACGATGAGAAATGGATTTATCGCCAGGAACATGCCGTGTTCCATGAAGATGAGTGATGTGTGGTATGGAAAGATTCATAATAATAATCCTCACACCGCGCTTCTGTTTTTCGTGATGTAAGGATATGTGTTCAAAGAAGTGTAATAATTAATGACGTGGACGAGAATGCCTATCGTCTCTGCCTCCACGGCTATCTGTTTTCTTGCGCTCACGCGAACGCTTCATTTCTTCATGAGCATTTTCTCCACCGGGCAACAATGCCTTGTGACTCAGACTCATCTTTCCATCTGCATCAATATGCATTAACTTGACTTCAATCACATCTCCGACTTTGATAAAGTTCTCAACCTTTTCGACACGCTGAACATCGAGTTGAGAAACGTGAACCAAACCCTCTTTGCCCGGTAGAATTTCCACAAATGCACCGAAATCTGTAATTTTTTTGACTGTTGCTTTATATACTTTATCTACTTCGGGCACTTCAGCGAGACCACGAATATACAGCATTGCTTTCTCAGCAGACTCTTTCTCAACAGCTGCAACCGTCACAGTACCATCATCTTCCACATTAATTTCAGCACCGCTGTCCTTGACAAGTTGACGAATATTCTTACCGCCTGGTCCTATCAGTGCTCCAATCATATCAACGGGAATTTTAATAGTCTGTAAACGAGGAGCATATTGGGAAATCTCGGTTCGTGCAGAGGAAAGAGTTTTTGCCATAACGTCAAGAATATGCATACGTCCAACTCGCGCTTGTGCTAATGCATTTCCCAGAATCTGTAATGAAATCCCTTTAATCTTGATATCCATTTGAAATGCTGTGATTCCCTTACTCGTTCCCGCAACCTTGAAATCCATATCACCCAGATGATCTTCATTTCCAAGAATATCGCTCAGGATAGCTACCTGATCTGATTCTTTTACCAACCCCATCGCAATACCCGCAACGGGACGAGACATCGGAACGCCTGCATCAAACAGTGCAAGCGTACCGGCGCATACAGTCGCCATCGATGAAGAACCGTTCGATTCAAGGATATCAGACACAATCCGAACCGTATAAGGGAAGTCCGCTTCTGCAGGGATCAATCGCTTCAATGAGCGTTCAGCAAGATTACCATGACCGATCTCACGTCTACCGGTTGAACCTACCCGTCCAACTTCTCCAACACTAAACGGCGGAAAATTGTAATGCAACATGAAGCGTTTTGTTGTTTCTGGTAAAAGACCTTCGAGGACTTGTTCGTCCATCTTCGTACCGAGTGTCGCCGATGTGAGACTTTGTGTTTCGCCGCGAGTAAAAAGCGCCGAGCCATGTGTGCGTGGCAAGATGCCTACTTCACAAGTTATCGGTCGAATATCTGTTAAACCACGTCCATCAAGGCGTTTGCCATCATTGAGAATGGTTGAACGCATTGCGTTTCGTTCGATATCATGTACCAATTCATCGATGACGGATTCTTTTTCCGGATATTTCTCTGCTAAAGAAGCTTTTACCTCATCGTATATTTTATGATTTGCTTCCGATCGTTCTTCTTTCGTCATAACCGTGCGACTCAATTGTCTCAGCTTTGTTTCCGCAAGAGTCTTTACGCTTTCGCTCAAACCAGCCGGAATCTCAGATGAAACCATGACTCGCTTTGGCTTCTTGATCTCTTTTGCAAGGTCAATCTGAATATTACATAAATTTTTGATTGCTTCATGTCCCACGCGTAACGCTTCAAGTAAGTCTGCTTCAGAAGACTCAGCAGATTCACCTTCGACCATAACGATAGAGTCAATCGTTCCGGCTACGGTAATATCCAAATCACTCTTTTCTAATTCTTTGAATGTCGGATTCAGAGTATATTTTCCGTTCACACGTCCTACGCGTACTTCCGCAATAGGACCGTCAAACGGAATATCCGACACCATCAACGCAGCGGAGGCGGCGCAGGCTCCGAGCACATCTCCATCATGTTCCATATCGGAAGAATAGACCGTCACGAGAACCTGAGTCTCATTCATATATCCCTTTGGGAACATCGGACGTATCGGTCGATCAATCAAACGGGAGGAAATTACTTCTTTTTCAGTTGGACGGCCTTCACGTTTAAAAAAACCACCTGGTATTTTTCCAGCGGCAGCTGTCTTTTCTCTGTACTCAACTTGTAGCGGAAAGAAATCCTGACCTTCTTTCGCTTCATATTCGCTCACCACTGTCGCCAGGACCATTGTATCCCCATAGCGAACCATAACAGCGCCATGTGCCTGTTTAGCAAACCTGCCTGTTTCGAGTGAAAATATTTTTCCATTGAGTTCTATTTCCTTCGTGACCTTCATACGTACCTGCTTCTTTCTTTTAAAAATAACTTCGTAGAGATAAATGCTATCGAACTTGCCGCAATAATTTATTTTCGGATATCAAGCTCTTGAATAATCTTGCGATATCGGCCAATATCTTTCTTCGTCAAATAATCCAGTAGCCGTCGTCTCTTGCCGACCATTTTCAATAATCCCAATCGCGCATGATGATCTTTTTTAAATGCATCAAAATGTGGGGTAAGACTATTGATCGTTGCCGTGAGTATGGCAATTTGTACTTCCGGCGTTCCCGTATCGGAAGAATTCTTGCCGTATTTATGGATGAGTTCCTTTTTTTGTTCTGATGTAAGTGGCATTGTATCTCCTTATAAATATGATTGTCCAAAAAACATTTTATACTAAACTTTGATACTTATATTGCAATTCACGACTTAACTCTTCGTCATGATGCATCTGTTGAATAAGTTTGTCTACGGAGTCAAACTTCCATTCATCCCTCAAGCGTTGTAAAAAGTCGATCCGAAGATCGAATCCATAAATACTCCGGCTGAAATCAAGAATATTTACTTCCAGAATACATTTTCCATTCGTATGAAACGTCGGACGTACGCCAATGCTTGCCATTCCAAAGTATCTGCTTTCACCAATTCGAACCTGCACAAAGTAAATGCCGTTTTTGGGCACGACTTTTTTGTGTGAAGCGAGTTCCACGTTTGCAGTAGGATAACCAAGAGATCGTCCTCTCCGATCACCCGGAACGACTTTTCCCAATAACGTATATGGCCGACCTAAAAACCCAGCACCTACTTCTACAGATCCATTCAGTAATTCATTTCGGATCATAGAGCTATTCACCGGAATACCGTTATGCCTAAACTGCTCAATATGTACAACCTCAAATGCATATTCTTTACCAAGTTGTACAAGCGCTTCAATATTTCCTTCGCGATTTCTTCCCCAGTGGTGATCATATCCTTCTACGATAGCGCTGATGCCTATACCGCCAATAAGATATTTCACATAAAAATCACGAAAGCCTTGCTGCGAAAACGCTTTGTTAAATTCAATCACAACAAGCCAATCTGCCCCTAATTGCTCACATAACTCTTGTCGCTCCTGCAATGTTGTGAGGAGCTTCATTTCCAAGCTTGCCATATCCAGTACTTCACGCGGATGCGGTTCGAAGGTCACAACAACACTTCGACCATCACGTTTCTTCGCAAGCTCTACAGCTTTCCCGATTATTTTTTGATGGGCAAGATGCACTCCGTCAAATGTTCCGACTGTTACAATAGAATTCTTATCAAACGGAATATCTTCAATGTATCGAGCCAGCTTCATGTTCTCTCTGCGCCTGCTTGAAGTGAATGTTCCGCCATTCAATTAATTGTTCAATCGTCTTTGCTTTTGCAACGGTATATTCACCAATACGTGTCCGTCTCAATGCAGTCAGTGCTGCACCGCAGCCTAAACGAATGCCCATTTCATCAATTAATGACCGAATATATGTACCTTTTGAACACACAATACAAAAATCTATATAGGGAGCATGAACTTTGAGAATTTCAAACTTCTTTATATCAATCTCGCGCTCAGTTCGCTCCACTGTCTTTCCGGAACGGGCATATTGATACAACGGTTTCCCACCATATTTTACTGCCGAATACATCGGCGGTATTTGTAATTGTTTGCCTAAAAAACTTTTCGCTACATCTTCAACTTGATGTTCGGTGACTGTGGAAAAATCTTTTAATTCGTTCACCGCCGTTTCCATATCGAAACTCGGTGTTCTCACGCCCATCTCGCATGAACCGGTATATTCTTTTTCTAATTTTACAAACTGTTCGATAGTCTTCGTTTTTTTTCCCGTGCAAACAATCATCAATCCGGTCGCTTGAGGATCGAGCGTTCCTGCATGCCCAACTTTTCGCATATCAAAGAGCGCACGAACTTTCTTGACTACATCAAAAGATGTCCAAGCAAAAGATTTATCAATGAAGAGGACTACGCCATCGCCTGAATAATCATCACTCTGTACAAATAATTCGTTCATGCTTCTGCTGAATTGCTCTTCTCTTCTTTTTTCGAATCCTGTTCATGAATTTTTCGGAAAATATTTTCTAATTTTATTGCCCTTTCTACCGTTTCATCTAAATAAAAGATGATCTCCGGCGTGTAGCGTAATCGCACGGAATGACCAAGCATTGAACGTAAGGAGGGTTTATGAGCTTCCAGCATGGCAAAACTTTTCTTTTTCCTTTCAGCATCGCCGTACACACTAATATACACTTTTGCAACTTTGAGATCGGGACTCATGATGACGTCTGTCACGGTCAAAAATCCATATTCCGACATGCTAAAGTTGCGTTGAAACAACACACTCAGTTCTTCCTTAATGAGCGACCCGACTTTCTGAGTTCGAACTGACATGCTTTATCCTTTAGTCCAATTTACGTTTTGTCTCAACAGTCTTGTATGCTTCAATTACATCGCCATTCTTGATATCGTTATAATTTTCAAGACCTATACCACATTCGAATCCTTGTTCTACATCTCGCACATCTTCTTTGAAGCGTTTGAGGGATGCTATCGTTCCATCAAATACTTCGATTCCGTCACGCACCAGTCGTACATGATTATTGCGCGTGATTTTACCATCGCGGACATGGCAACCAGCTATTGTTCCAATTCTTGATATCTTGAATACATCCCGAACATCCACCGTCGCAGTAACCTCTTCTGTTATTGTTGGAGCCAACATGCCTTCAAGTGCACTCTTTACTTCGTTAATTGCATCATAGATGATGCTATAAATTCGGATGTCAACATCTTCTTTCTGTGCCAATTGCCGTGCTTTAAGATTGGGACGGACATGGAATCCAATAATCACCGCACTTGAAGCCATTGCGAGCAAGACGTCCGATTCTGAAATACCACCAACCCCTTTGTAAATAACCTGCACTTTGACTTCATTTGTCGAAAGTTTCATCAATGAATCTGACAGAGCTTCAGCCGAACCATCTACATCCGCTTTGACGATCACCGGCAGATCGCGTACTTGGCCATCTTTGATATGTTGCGAAATATCATCAAGCGTAACGCGTCGACTTTGGCGGAAATCCTGTTCGCGTTTCAATTGTTGTCGTGTGAGACTGATTTCTCGCGCCTGACGCTCGTCTTCAATACCGATCAAATCATCACCAGCCTGTGGAATACCGTCAAATCCAATGACTTGAACCGGCTGTGAAGGTGTTGCAGCTTCCACTCGTTGACCCCGTTCATTAAACATTGCACGAACGCGTCCACTCCAAACACCGCAGACGAACGAATCACCAATACGCAGAGTTCCTTTTTGCACAAGTATGGTTGCGATAATCCCTTTTCCTTTGTCTAGTTCCGCTTCGACGAGAGTTCCACGTGCTTCCCGATTTGGATTTGCCCGAAAATTAAGCATCTCTGCTTCGAGCAAGATTTTTTCTAGAAGTAGATGTACATTCGTTCCCTTCTTTGCAGAAATTTCTACTGCCTGATGCTTCCCACCGTACTCTTCTACCAGCAATCCTCGTTCAGCTAATTGCTGCTTAATGCGCTCAGGGTTGGAATCTGGCTTGTCAATTTTATTAATGGCGACAACGATCGGTACATTTGCTGCTTGTGCATGGCTGATAGCTTCTACTGTCTGAGGCATCACACTGTCATCCGCTGCAACCACAAGCACGACGATGTCTGTCATCTGCGCGCCTCTTGCTCGCATTGCTGTGAATGCCTCGTGACCTGGAGTATCAAGAAATGTGATTTGTTTTCCATCGCCGACAGTGACTTCGTAGGCACCGATGTGCTGAGTGATTCCGCCTGATTCACCGGCAACGACATTTGTATTTCGAATATTATCGAGTAAAGAGGTCTTTCCATGGTCGACGTGACCCATAATAGTGACAACCGGCGGGCGCGGGAGAAGCGACTCTTCATCATCTTCGATATCTGACAGCGCCTCCGATGTGAATTCCTCTTCAAAATCGACTAAGAATCCAAATTCATCCGAAACGAGGGTGATGGTGTCTTTATCTAACCGCTGGTTGATAGAAACCATAATTCCAAGACTCATCACTTTTTGTATCACCTCGGCAACAGAGACTCGCATCAGATTGGCGAGTTCACCAACGGTAACAAATTCTGTTGCCTTAATCCGCATCCGATCATGTTCAAGTTGATCAAGCTTTTTCTGCTCTTCTTCTTCTCTCTTTTCCTTTTTCTTTTTTCGAATAGCAGCGCGTGCAATTGCTAGCTCGTCTCCGGAATCAGCAAGAGTCTCACGGATAGCTTTGGCAACTTCATCTTCATTCACTTCAGCCCGACGAACGCGTTTGCGTTTTCGTGTTTTTGATTCTTCTTCATCTTCCGGTTTCGCCAGTGAAGTTTTCGTTCTCTTGACTTCTTCTCGTACTTTTTTCTTTTTCTTTTTCCTTTTCTTCTCTTCTTCTACGTCTGGTTTTTGAACACTTTTTGCAGGTGTTAAATCAATTTTGCCTTTGATTGTTAGTCCGCGTTGCGGGCGGGCAAGAGCAGCCTCCAATGGAGATTGCATCGCTCGTTTCTTCGGAGGTAATCGTTTTTCCTTGTCAACCTGCTCCTCTACCGATTTCTCAATTTTCTCATGCTTTTCTTTTTCAAGAGCAATCAATTCAGGCTGAGCTTGCACTCTCGCTGTTTCCTGAAGAACGAATTCGTCAGTTTGTTCTTTTTCTCTTTTATCTACTTGTGACCATGGAATCTCTTCAGCCGATTTTGCTTCTATTTTCTCTATCGAAGGTTTTGCTTCATCGATTATGGGTAGATGCACTTCATCTTTTGCAGGGGATTTAGCTTCTACTTTCTCTGCTTTTTCTGGAGATTCTTTTTTTCGAGTCGATCGGAATTCTTGCAGTTTGCGTTGATGTCGATCTGCTACTTCCTTGTCTTTCTTAAAATGCCCCATAATGACCGGCATCATCTCGTCAGTCACGATAGACATATGGGACTTTATATCAAAATCCTTCTTTCTTAGAAAGTCAATGATCGTCTCGCTTGATAGATTTAATTCTTTTGCGAGATTAAAGACCTTAATCTTTTTAGATCCTTGTTCGGACATTCTTATCTTCTTTCATTGCACACGAGATATGATCGTCGTTACTCACCTTCTGTCTTTGCTTCTTCTGCTTTCTCAGGCAGCGCTTCTTCTGTTGTCTCAGTCGGTGTTTCTTCGACCGGCTTCATTTTTGCAGAGACTTCATTGGTATCCGTGATTTCCGATTTTTCCGATCCTTCAAGTTCAGCTAACAATTCATCCACTTCTTCTTCGCTTTCGACTTCCGCTTCTTCAAAACCCTTCTTTAACATAGTAAGAATCTCGTCAACTTTATTCGGCTCAATACCAAGCGTATTGACGAGTTCTTCTTTTGAAGTCTTGAGAATATCACGCACTGATTTGAAATTCTCATCGAAGAACTTATGAAAGAGAACATCTCCAAGTTCTTCACGGAATTCCGAAAGATCCATGTCGTACTCTTCCTCCTCACCGCCCTCTTTCTGAACAATTAACTCAAATCCGGTTAACTTGGAAGCCAAGCGAACATTCTGCCCACCCTTGCCGATTGCGAGCGACACCTGATCGTTCGCCACAAGAATGGTTGCCTTCTTATTTTCCAGATCCATTTGAATTTCTTTAAGCTTTGCCGGTGATAGTGCACGCTGAATGAAGACCATAGGGTCCTCTGCAAAATTGATGACGTCGATATTCTCATTGTTCAATTCGCGGACAATAGCATGGATACGTACGCCCTTCATTCCGACACATGCACCTACGGCATCGATTCGTTCATCGTGTGAAAGCACTGCTACTTTTGCCCGATCTCCCGGTTCACGTGCAATCCGTTTGATTTCAATGATACCGTCATATACTTCCGGAATTTCAATTTCAAACAAGCGCATGAGGAATCCTGGATCTGTTCGCGAAATGATGACCGTCGGATTCCCTGCTCCTTTGCGAACTTCCTTTACAATCGCGCGGATCGTGTCGCCTTTTTTGTAGCGCTCTTTGTAAATTTGTTCAGTTCTGGGAAGAAGCAATTCGTTCTTATTATGCATCACAAGAATTTCGCCTTTTCCTTTTCTGATCTGATAAATCTCGCCAACGACGATCTCGCCTATTGAATTGGTATATTCGTTGAAAATTGCATCGCGTTCAATTTCTTTAATTCGTTGATTTAAGTTTTGTTTCGCACTTATCACAAGGCGTCTGCCAAAATCTACAAGCGGGACGATTTCAACAAACTCTTCGCCTGCGGTTAAATCGTCTCCGGATTTCTTGCGGGCTTCTGCAACAGATATCTGTGTAGAAGGATCTTCCACTGTATCAACGACTTCTTTTTCGATATAAATTTCAATATCACCTTTATCCATATTGACCACAACATCATGTTTCGTATTGGGTCCATATTTTTTCTTTACCATCATACCAAAAATATCTTCTACAATGCCGATTAGGATATCTTTGTCGATACCTTTTTCTCGGACCATTTGAGCGAATGATTCAACAATTTCGTGATTCATCTTACCTCCAAGCTACAGAGCTTTCATCCCGTCAGTTACCAGGGAAGCTCCTCTATTGATTCAATAATCTCATTGAATGGAATTGTATAGATTTCGTTTTTACCGGTGACAAATGTCAGAAGTTCGCTTTCTACTCCGGCAAGTTTTGCAAGAATCTCTCCAACTCCATCGTCTTTTTTAAAACGTACTCGAAATTGCCGCCCGACATTTTTTCTATATTGCCTCAGTAATTTGAGCGGTTTTTTTAATCCGGGTGAAGATACTTCTAAAATATATGAACTCGGAACAACGTCTTGAAGTTCGAGAGCTGTACCTAATTGCCGACTCAATTCCGAGCATTGTCCTATGGTGATGCCTGTATCGGTATCTATGTACAGCTGCACAACCTTTCGTTGTTCACTGGGCACAATTTGAATATCGACGATAAATGCACCAATCGGATGAAGGAATGGTGCCGCCAATTCTTCAATTTTGTGCCGTAAATCCATCAATGCTTGATTCCAAAAAAAATAGCCCGTTTACATCGGGCTATCAACATCTACTGGTACAATATACATAATGCCATCTGAAGAAGCAAGAAAATTTCCTCTTGCGAGATAGTATCGACAAAACATTCTAAAAATTGGTTCTCATTACGTGTTTTTTGTAAAAATCTGCGATGATTACAGCTGCTTCAACCGGGTCATCCGTAACGTGAAAGAGGTCCAGATCGTCCGGAGAAATCATCCTCTCGTTTATAAGAACCGTTTTGATCCAATCAACAAGTCCCTTCCAGTAATCCGAACCTATAAGTACAATGGGAAACGAGTCTGTTTTCTTTGTTTGTACAAGAGTAATTGCTTCAAACAATTCATCGAGTGTGCCGAATCCCCCAGGCATCACCACAAAACCATGGGCATATTTCAAAAACATAACTTTTCTCACAAAGAAATGCCTGAAGATCTGAAGCCGACCTTTATCTATAAACTTATTCGAACATTGTTCGATCGGTAATTCGATCGCGACACCAACCGAAGCTCCTTTTTGTTCCTGTGCACCTTTGTTTGCAGCTTCCATAATCCCCGGACCACCACCTGTGAGGACATTAAATCCTTGGTTCACTAATTCTTTTGATACTTGCACCGCAAGCTGATAATATGGATGGTCAGGTTTTAATCGGGCAGAACCAAACACAGAAACAAGATTCTTCTGTCTTGACATCATCGAGAAGCCTTCGACAAACTCTGCCATAATGCGAAAAACGCGCCAAATATCTTCCTGAGCAGAGCGAAGTCCTTTGAGTTGCTGATCTTGGTGTACATCATAATCTGTTCCCTGCAAATGATCGTCTCTAGTGTTCTCCATAAGGGCTCCTATTTTATGCCAAGAACTGATCTAATAATTTCTGCTGCACTCTTTATCTGTTCCATACTCACATCAAGATGTGTCACAGCTCGTAGAGTTGTATCGCCCATTTCTGAAAGCAGTACACCCTTTGTTTTTAACCTTGCCAAAATATCTCCAGAACTTTCTTTTCTTTTTCTTATATCGATTACAACAATATTTGTCTGGACATATTCCTGGTCAATATAAGTCCCTAAAACTCCTTGAAGTTGTTCTGCAAACAGCTTCGCTTTTTTGTGATCTTCCTTAAGTCGTTCTCTATTATGTTCAAGAGCGAACAACGCTCCGGCAGCAAGAATTCCAGCTTGACGCATACCGCCGCCAAAGATTTTTCTGTACTTTCGTGCCTTCTCGATTTTCTCTCGTGTTCCTGCAAGTGCAGAACCGACCGGAGCACCCAATCCCTTTGAAAAACAGACCGAAACTGTATCGAAGAATCGAGCATATTCTTTCGGCGTAATACCGCTTGCTACAGACGCGTTCCAGAGACGCGCGCCGTCTAAATGAAGTGCAATATTTCGATTTCTTGTCAACGCAGAAATACTTCTGATCTCTTCAATCGGATAGATCGTTCCACCTGCTTTGTTGTGTGTATTTTCGAGACACACAAGAGATGTTTTAGGATTGTAATAGACCGAGGAGCGGATTGATTGAGTTATTTGTTCAGCAGTAAGGATTCCATGATTTCCGTTTACAGTACGTAACTGAACGTTGGAAAGAAAAGAAGCTCCAGCCGTTTCGAAATTGAAGATGTGCGATTCGCTTTCTACAACGACTTCATCACCTGGTTGTGTGTGTGTTTTAATAGCAAGCTGGTTTGACATGACACCTGATGGAACAAAAAGTGCAGCTTCTTTTCCAAGAATAGCTGCAGTTCTTTCCTGCAGAAGATTCACCGTCGGATCCTCGCCGTAGACATCATCACCTACTTCTGCGGCACTCATCGATTCTCGCATTTCACGCGAGGGTTTTGTTACCGTATCGCTTCGGAGATCAATCCAATTCATTTGAAATCCTTTCCTCTTTCCTTTTTTGAATAACTGCTGCCATGAGTATCATCACAGAAGCCGCAAGGCACAACTGTGCTATAAAGTCTCCATACTTCACGTAGAATGTCATTTCTGATCTTAAAAATATATCACCGACGAACCGTGTTTTACTATAGAGGCTCGTCGCCAATCGCGTAGTGCCTGTAGGATCGACAATCATAGAAATGCCGCCATTGGCACACTGAACCACCCAGCGGCGTGTCTCTACGGCTCTCAGCGATGCAAATGAAGCATGCTGATACACACCAGAAGTATTCCCCCACCAGCTGTCATTTGTAATAACTACCAGAAATTCTGCTCCACGCTTCACGAATTCTCTCACGTAGTCGGGGTATACCGATTCATAACAAATCATTCCGGAAAATTTTGATATACCCCTATTGTTTAGGGAAAGCGTATATGACAATGTATCGTCACCTTTTCCCCAGCTTGATATTCCTACATTCCACTTAAGAGGTTCGATGAGAAATCGAAAAGTCTCTGCATATGGGATACGCTCCGCAAATGGTACAAGAATAGACTTTTTATGAATAGGCCCAGGCATATGCTTTGGCTGGATGAAAATTGCAGAGTTGTACGATTCTGCAAAGATTTCAGTTCCGCTAATCCTTTGTGCTGTTGCTGGTGCATTCAACGAATCGAAATATTCTATCGTAGGTAGTCCGGTAAAAATCGGAAGCTGGAGCGTGTCGACGAGCAATTGGAGGGTCGAGAGGTATGCTAAATATCTTGGCAAGAGAATGTGAAATGGAATAGCTGTTTCCGGCCAAAGAATAATATCCGGTTTGTAACGAACCAGTTTCTTTGTCTCTTCAATATATGTATTGAACTGATAAAAGTAGGAATCCCATTTTTCTCTCGAGTCTCCACCCCATTTATCCCACGGATCAAAGTTAGGTTGAACGACGCCAACACAAACAGTTTTTCCTGATTCAATCGATTCTTTTTTAATAATCCATTTTCCATAGAGAACAGGTCCAAAATAAAGAACCGCTAAGAGAATCAAGACAACGGATACAGACCGTGATCGAAGTTTCCAATTGTTGATCGCCATTTTCCAGAGTAATAAGAAAGCAAGAATATTAAATGCAAATATCAGAAGTGTCAATCCATAGATTGATGAATATTCTATTATCTGAATACGATTTAAATCATATGCTTGACTATTACCGATGGTAAGCCACGGAAAAGAATATTCTCCTAGGGAATGGAGATATTCAAAAGAAGTCCAGAACAAGGCGAACGCAATAAGACCGGGAACAAGTCCAAGTCTTTTCCGTACAAAAAACGAGACCAGAATAAATGGTAGGAAGAATATCGGATGAATCAATATGACCGCCGCCCCTGCCGTCATCATCCAAATATCTTTTCCGACAGCAAACCCACCTGTCCAATACAATGTTACGATATGGAACACGAACAGAAACAGGTATGAATATTTTGCTATCTGATTATACGAGCCAAAATATGCAAAAAGATAAAACAGCGGGATAAATGCAACGTATGCAAGCGAATAGAATGGCGAAGGAGGAAAAGAGAACCCGAGAAGAAGTCCGGAGATAACCGCAAGACATAATCGAAACAATGTTCTATCCTGAAGAGGATGTTCTCTCGATGGCATTGTCAAGAACTTCCTTTCTGTAACTTACGGTGTATCGTCCGATACCAAAGATTTTCTAATCCGAGGAAAACAATCAACACACAACCGCCGCATATCAAACCGATAACTCCGCCGCCAATCACATCAAATGGATAATGCACACCGACGTAGACGCGGGAGAATGCAATGATTGCCGCATATCCGAAGAACCACCATTTAGCACGGGGCAGAAAGAACGCCAAGATAAGAGCACCTGCAAAGTTATTGACCGCATGAGAAGATGGAAATGAATATCCACTTCCACAGCTGACAAGAAGATGAACATCATGCAATATGCGGCAAGGTCGTTGACGCAACAACCAATACTTGATGACTGAACTATTTATTTGATCACTTATAATGATCGTGACAATGAGCAGAATGGCTGCCAAGCGAACTGATTTGTTTCCTCGTATAATCATCCAAAGAAGTAATGCTGCAACGATAACCAACACAATACGCTGCTTATTTAAATCGGTCAGAAATGGCATCACTATATCAAAGACTGGATTGGATAATGAAGCATTCAAAAAACGAAATACTCCTGTATCAACAACATTAAGATAATCGAGCACGAGTTTCTCCGGCTATTGTTATTTCCTATTCCTGAAATATCCATAACTAAACAAGATCAGAATGACAACAATGGAAATTAATTAAGGGAAATAGGTGTGTCGATAAATTGTTCCAATGCTTTACATCCTGCTGTTGTCAACTATGGAAGCAATAGCATACGCGGCACACCCCTCTGCTCTGCCAAATGTGCCGAGTCCTTCGTGCGTCGTGGCCTTGACAGAAACTTGATGAGGAGAAATGTGCAGTGCTCTTCCAATTCGCCGACACATGAGATCAACATACTTTGCGATTTTAGGACGTTCAAGTATAACGGTAGAATCAATGTTGCCGATTTGATATCCTTGTTTCTGCAGAAGGATACCAACATGGCTGAGAAGTTTCAAGCTAGAAATACCCCGATATGCCTTATCGGTATCGGGAAAATGTTTTCCAATATCGCCTAAGGCGGCTGCGCCAAGGAGCGCATCGCAAATTGCATGGAGGAGCACATCGGCATCAGAATGTCCAAGCAATCCATTGTCCGAAGGTATTCGAACTCCACCCAAGATAAGCTTGCGCCCTTCTACAAGACGGTGAACATCGTATCCCAATCCAAATCGGATCAATACTGTTTTTCTTTTTTTCGATCGAATAATTTTTTTTGATTTCATCTAATGCACTTCAAAGCCTGAATGTGTTTCTGCACACTTGATCCATTCTATTTTCATATCCGCAACATGCGCGGCACGCGGGCCAACTTTTATTTGTTTCATAAATTCTTCAACCAACGAACGATCACCTTCAGCCTCGATTTCCACATCACCCGAAAAGAGATTCCTGACATACCCCGTAAGAGTAAGGCTTATTGCCTTATTATAAGCAAAGTATCGAAATCCCACACCCTGTACTAATCCGCTTACGACAACGTGAACTCTTGCTTGCATAGTTCTTGCCAAATTACGAGGTTTGCGTTTGAAATGCAATGAAAAGGAGGATTAAGAAAAAGGGACGATTCTATATCGTCCCTCCGTTCGTGCCCGAAGCGAGACTTGAACTCGCATGCCCTTTCGGGCGCCACCCCCTCAAGATGGTGTGTCTGCCAGTTCCACCATTCGGGCAAATGAATGTGAGCGTGGGTGGGCTCGAACCACCGACCCTCTGCTTAAAAGGCAGATGCTCTACCCCTGAGCTACACGCTCGCATACTTTCATCCCGTCCCGATTAAAACGGGACGGGACTGTTTCATTCAACAACTACAATATACGAAACAGAGCGCCAAAATTCAATGCGAATTTCCTGAACGCTGTTCCAGAGGTTGTGTAGTTTCTTCGGTACCTGTGCGTCTGCGAAAAAGAATCCCAATCGGAATCAAGACGCAGTACCCAAGTACCAGCAAAATTGGCGCAACGACGAGCGGCATCGTTCCATTCCATGGTTCTTGTGCGAGAGCTATGTACCCAAGAACGATACACAAGAGACCGCCGCCAAGAATCTGATAGTTCGATTTTTTGAATGGAAGTGCTGCAACGAAAGTTTTCGGTTTACTTGCGATGCGTTTTTCTATTCGAGCCATTTCCTCTCCAATCTATAGTATAAAAAAAAGCCCGACATCGGGGGGAACGTCGGGCCTGACCGTTTGTTGAGCAATAGTCAGGGGAGTTACTATTGCTCGGGTCTAGTACATAATTTAGGGCATTTCTTTTCAATGTCAAGTCCTGTTTTAAAAAATTATCTTGCAACACTGAGTTTTCCTTCGGAAAGTTTGAGAACGCGATTGGCACGTCGTGTCAGGTCAATATTGTGTGTTGCGACAACAAAGGTCATTCCAAATGATTCAGAGAGATGCACCAATAATCGATGCAAACTCAAACCGTTCTCTTCATCAAGATTTCCCGATGGCTCATCTGCAAGAACAAGCTGGGGGTTATTCATGAGTGCTCGTGCTACGGCGACACGCTGTTGTTCTCCGCCTGAAAGTTCATTCGGTTTATGATGGAGACGATCTGAAAGGCCAACTTGTTCTAACAATATTTGTCCGCGTGGTGTTGCTTCTTTAATGGTTTTTCCGGCGATGAGGGCGGGCATACACACGTTTTCCAGCGCTGTAAATTCCGGAAGAAGATGATGAAATTGGAAAATGAATCCTAATGATCGATTGCGGAAAACCGCCAATTGTTCTTCAGTCTGCGAGAAAACATTCTGTTCCCCAAGCTTTATAATGCCGTCGGTTGGTCGATCGAGTCCGCCTAAGAGATGAAGCAACGTACTTTTTCCGGATCCCGAGGGCCCGACAATCACGACAAACTCTCCTTGTCGTATTTCGATATCAACCCCTTTGAGAACCTGAAGAGACTGGTTCTTCCCCATAGGATATTCTTTCCATATATTTTCTCCGGTCAGGAGAATAGAGCGGCGTGTCATTCCCATCGTATGGCTTCCACAGGATCGAGAGAAGCCGCCCGTTTAGCCGGGAGGCGTGAAGCAAGAGAACACAATCCAATTGCTGCAACAGCGATGAGCAAAATATCAAAAGCATGCACTTCCACCGGCATTGCAGGGATAATATAGATCGTGGTATCCAGCGCAACTAAATGGTACCGTTCTTGAAGATACACAATAAATAATCCGAGTACAGAACCGACCATCGTTCCGACAATACCCACATAAAAACCTTGTAGAGCGAAAATCTTTCTGATGCTCTCAGTGGTAGCACCCATGGATTTGAGGATACCGATATCGCGTCGTTTCTCAATGACAGTCATTGTTAAAGAACTCAGAAGATTAAATGAAGCAACTGCGATAATGAGACAGAGGACGATATATGCGCACCAACGTTCGATCTGCATGACGGTGTACAATTCACGATGCAAGTCGTACCATGTCAGGTACCGGAAAGCGGTTCCATACTTCTTCTGGAGTTCATTCCGAAAACTTTCTGCCTTCTCAACGTGATCAAATCGGACATCAATCCCATCGATCTGACCGGTTCGACCAAAGAGCGATTGAGCATCTACCAAGTTCGTAAAGGCAAAGTAACCGTCGTACTCTTTATTGTTTGATTCATAAATTCCTACGACACGAAAACGCCTGATGAGCGGTAATCCAAGCTGCATGGTTGCCAATTCAGCACCCGATGGACTAACCACAGAAATCGTATCACCAATAACAACACCTAATCTGTCCGCAAGAATTAATCCGAGAACAATTCCATTTCTCCGAGCTTCCGTCAAATCGATTGAACCGAGAACGATTTTATCCGATAATCCAGAAACTAGAGGAATGCTTTTGGCTTCAAGCCCTCTGATATTAACGACTCGATTGATATTTCGAGAAACGATGAGAGCTTTACCGCCAACAAATGGTGAGCATCCTTTGACTTCGGGCTGGTGAGAAAGGTCATCGAGAACTGATTGATAACCCACCGAATTCAACGGTGTTCTGCTTTCGATACGAAGATGCGGGTCAAAGTTGATGAGAATGGAAGAAACCAGACTCCCAAATCCATTGAATACAGACAGGACAACAATAAGTGCAGCTACACCAATAGTAACGCCGGTAACGGAAATGGCTGAGATAATCGAAACGAACTTCACGCTCTTCTTACTCAACAAATACCGGAATGCTATGTGACGTTCATATCTCATGATGCAAAGCGAATAAGTTCGATCGGGTCCATCTTCGCTGAAAGTCTTGAAGGTATCCACGACGCAATGAAACTCATACCAAGTGCGGCTATAGTTACGCTAAGGAAATTGAGGATGGAAAGATCAATTGGAACGTGTGTCATGAAATAAATTCCGGAGGGAAGCGGAAAAAATCGATACCGCAACTCCAACCAACAAAGAAGCAAAGCAATGAGGTTACCCAATATTGTTCCAACAATTCCGATAAGCATTCCTTGTTTCAGAAATACCCTCACAATATCTTTCCGCACCATTCCTATCGAGATCAACGTACCTATCTCCCTTGACTTCCCAAGAATCAGCATCAAGAGTGTTCCAATAATATTTACTGTTGCGACAATGATAATGAGCGCCAAAATGATCATCACAGGAATTCTTTGGAGATCGACCCACGCAAAAAGATTTCTATACTGCTGGAACATTGTTCTTGCATAATAAGGATATCCAAGGTATTCCGGAATTTGCTGTGCGAGTGCCGTAACGCTGTCAATGTTCGAAACCAAGATATCAAACCCTGAAACAGTTTTTCCCACCTGAAACAATCTTTGCGCATTTCTGAGATTGATATAAATGACACTTCCATCGTAATCTGCCATCCCTGTTTCATAAATTCCGCCAATTTCAAATTGCATGATCCGAGTTTGCGAAAGCGAAAGAGATGTTCCACCGAGGGCGTACATAAGAACACGATCATGAAGCTGGACATTCAATTTTTCTGCTAATCGTTTTCCAAGAATGACGTGCTGAACACCTGATTCCTGTTCTTCAAGATCATAGACACCTTCAACAAGCCTGTGTTTTGCAGCTGAAATATCATTGTTCGGGTCAACCCCTTTGATGAGAATACCGTCGATATCACTTTTTGATCGAATCATACCTTCGCGAGAAAGATAGGGAGCCATTTCAAGCACTTCCGGATATCGCGCAATAACTTTTTGAATTGTTTGTTCCTGGTTAGGCAATAAATCGTTCTCAAAAGCGAACAATTGCATGTGAGCGGTGAAACTCACTACATTTTCTTTAATGGTTTTTTCAAATCCCCCGAGAATAGAAAGTGTAATGTCTAAACTTGCAACACCTAATGTAACACCGATGATAGCAATAAACGTAATGAAAGAGACAAACCCTTTATTGTGTCTTGATGTAAGGTGCCGGACGGCGATAAAGTCCGTCACATTGTACTTTTTTAATCTTACATGCACAGGAATCCCATTGATCTTTACTTTGAAGAGTATTCGAGCAGATAACTTTTTATGAATTCATCGATAGCGCCGTCCATCACTGCCTGTACATCCCCTTTTTCTGTTCCTGTGCGATGATCCTTGACAAGTTGGTACGGTTGAAACGTATATGAACGAATCTGACTTCCCCATTCAATTCTCTTCTTGGTGCTCTCAATCGCGCTCAATCGCGCTTCTTCTTCTTCACGTCGTTTTTGATACAGACGGGATTTTAGCATCTTCATTGCACGTTCGCGATTTTGAAATTGGGATCTCTCTTGCTGGCATGCTACTACTATTCCTGTTGGAGTGTGCGTAATGCGGACTGCGGTTTCGACCTTGTTCACATTCTGTCCACCTTTGCCGCCTGAGCGGTACGTGTCAATCTTCAGGTCTACGGGATTGATTTCAATCTCGACATCATCTTCCACTTCCGGATACACATAGACCGAGGAAAAAGAAGTATGCCTTCGGGCATTTGAATCGAAAGGAGAAATACGAACGAGCCGATGCACGCCGCTTTCCGCTTTCAGATACCCATATGCATATTTGCCTACAATTTCAATAGTGACACTCTTAATTCCGGCACCTTCGCCTTCAAGCATGTCTGCCAGAAATACTTTTAATCCATGACGTTCGCACCAGCGAGAATACATGCGCAATAACATTTCAGCCCAGTCTTGCGCTTCCGTGCCGCCGGCTCCTGAGTGAATCGTTAAAATCGCATTCTTCTCATCATCCGGACCACTCAACATATTTTTCAGTTCGAGGTTTTCGATCTCGACATAGAGTTTTTCGATATCCCGTTCAACTTCTTTTTCGAAACTCACTTCTTGTGCTTCCTCTGCCATATCGATCAACGATTTTGTATCACGATATAACACATGGAGTGAATTCCATGCATCACTCCACTCTTTTCGTCCGTTGATCTGTTGAATGATCTTCTGCGCTGCTACGTTATCATTCCAAAATCCATCTATGGTTGTTCGTGCCTGAAATTCCCTGAGTTCTTTTTCCTTTGTATCGAGGTCAAAGATACCCCCGAAGAGCGTCGAGGCGCTTCCGCTGCTCTTCTAATTGTGTACGTAAATCAGAAAAACTCAATGATCCTCCTTAGGAATTACTTGTGTACTGTATACGGGAATACATTTTTCTTTTTTCAATGTTCTACTTAATCTTGATATGCAATTCATCCAATTGCTTCACGTCCACCGTCGAAGGTGCTTCATCCATCAAAGACATCCCGCTCGCTGTTTTCGGAAAAGCAATAACTTCACGAATAGATTTGCTTCCGGTCATCAACATAATAATACGATCAAATCCGAATGCAATGCCCCCATGCGGTGGTGCCCCGTATTTAAATGCATCAAGCAGGAATCCAAATTTCCGCTGAGCCTCTTCTGTACCAATGCCCATAAGGCTGAACATCTTGCTTTGCACTTCTTGTGTATGAATGCGGATGCTGCCGCCTGCGATTTCGTTTCCGTTGAGAACCAAATCGTATGCCCGCGCTCGCGCTTTACCCGGATCAGTTTCCAGCAGCGGCATATCTTCCGGTTTTGGTGCTGTAAAGGGATGGTGAACTGCAACGAACCGCTTTTCTTCCTCACTGAACTCCAACAAAGGGAAATCTGTCACCCAAAGGAAATTCCATTTCCCTTCCGGAATGAGATTGAGACGCTGTGCCATTTCAAGGCGCAAAGTCCCGAGTATCGTTAATGCTTTTTGCCAGGCACCAGAGATCAAGAGAATAAGGTCTCCCGGTTTCGCATCGAACTTTTTGGCAATTGCATAGGATTCATCTTCTGAAATGAATTTACTTGCAGAACATTCTATCGTATCCGCATTCACTCGGAGATAGACCAGCCCTCCTGAGCCAAGAGTCTTCACATAATCCGTTAAGATATCAAGTTGGCTTCTTGTGTATGAGGCAAGGCCAGGGACATTGATCCCTGCAACAATTCCGCTTTTTTTGACTACATCGCTGAAGACGCGAAATCCCGAGTGTTGCGCAATTTCCGAACAGTTTCTAATTTCCAAACTAAAGCGTGTATCCGGTTTATCACTGCCAAAGCGTTCCATCGCTTCCTTGTATGTCATTCTTGGAAACGGCTGCTGTACATTGGTATTCAAGATCGTCTTAAAAATATCTACGATCGCTCCCTCCGTTATCTGTTGAATATCCTCTTCATCCACGAATGACATTTCAACATCGATTTGTGTAAACTCCGGCTGTCGGTCGGCACGCAGATCTTCATCTCGAAAACATTTTACAATTTGGAAATAGCGGTCAAATCCCGATACCATGAGGATTTGCTTGTACGTTTGCGGCGATTGCGGTAGCGCATAAAATTTTCCGTGATGCAGCCGGCTTGGGACAAGAAAGTCACGTGCACCTTCCGGTGTGCTCTTCATGAGAATGGGTGTTTCAATTTCTAAGAATCCTTTCTGGTCAAAGTATTGCCTTGTCACTTGATATGCACGATGCCGCACAATGAGATTATTCTGCGCAGATGGACGGCGTAAATCAAGGTACCGATATTTCAGACGCAGGTCTTCATTGACATCTCCATAATCATCCATGGGAAATGGCGGAGTTTCCGATTTATTGAGAATTGTCAATTCATGAATATCAACTTCGATTTCTCCGGTCGTTACTTCTGGATTTATGGTTTCTTGCGGCCGCACCCTCACAACACCTGTAGCAGACAGGACATATTCTGATCGCAACGACTTTGCAATTTCATGTGCGCCCTCATGTCGTTCCGGCGAAAATACAATTTGTGTCTTCCCATAGCGATCACGCAGATCGATGAATATCAATCCACCAAGATCTCGACGCTTATCCACCCATCCGGTAAGTGTTATGGTCTTTCCGACATGATTCTTTCGTAATTCTCCGCATGTTACAGTTCTTTT
This sequence comes from Bacteroidota bacterium, assembly GCA_050013655.1. Classification (GTDB taxonomy): domain Bacteria; phylum Bacteroidota; class Ignavibacteria; order UBA10030; family UBA10030; genus Fen-1298. The sequence continues at coordinate 296,596 of JBEKEV010000002.1, forward strand.
TTTGAATGTACTCAAGCCCATCCTCTTCTTTCACTGATTTATGAAAATAAAAAAGCGAGAATTGTCGCTGATGTGCAACGTTCTCGCCCGTATCACTTCTCTTGCTTCAATTAAGATGTTTCGATAATTTCTCCACCAATGTCTTCTTGGGCGCTGCACCAACAATTTGTTCTACCACCTTTCCGCCTTTGAATATAAGAAGTGTCGGAATACTGCGAATACCGAATTGCATAGCAATCTTTTGATGGTTATCCACATCTACTTTGCCGATCTTCAATTTGCCTTCGTATTCAGTTGCGAGTTCTTCGACAATTGGTGCTATCATCTTACAGGGACCGCACCACGCGGCCCAAAAATCGACAAGCACAGGTATCGTCGCTTTTAATACTTCTTGTTCAAAAGTTTCCTCTGCCAACTCCACTGGTTTCATACGATCTCTTCCTTTTCTTCTCATCCCCTTAACCGCACTGCATATTGCCCCAACAATTGTTTCACAGCATCGGTGAATTGTCGGCTGGGATCAACGGTATATTTTCTTGTTAAATATATCGAATTGTTAGATAATCCGCTACCGGAGAGATTTAAAAGACACTGACAGCTTCCCTTGTGCCGCTCGATCAGTTTGACCAATTCAAATGCGTCTTTCTCGCTTGTAGCGTCAAGATTAAGATTGATGATGACCCCCTTTGAAAACTTCTTCCGTACTTCTTCGATAGCGATAATTTCATTGACAATAACTTTGATCGCCTCTTCATTTCCATCGTTCTTACCGGTCATCATCACAATGGAACCGACCTGAAGAATGGCGATATATTTTTGAAATGCATCGGCAAAGACAATGCAATCCGCTTTTCCTGTAAAGTCTTCAATCGTAACGAACGCCATCGTCTTGCCGCGTTTATCAATTTTCTTTTTGATGTCAGAAATGATGCCGCAGACACGCACGATAGAATTCGGTTTGACGAGTTGTGCTTCATCCAATTTGGCTGTTGCCAAACCTTCGATCTCATCACGGTACTTGAAGAGCGGATGACCCGATACATAGAACCCTAAAACTGATTTTTCCCGAGAAAGCTTTTCTATCTCAATCCAATCTGCCACCGTACGCAGCATGGGTCTGTGAAACAATTTTGCTCCGCCAAGATCGAATAGATTCGATTGTCCCTTTATGATTTGTTCTTGCATATCCTGTCCGTACGAAATGGCAGATTCCACATTACCAAACAACTGCGCCCGATTACTATGAAGAGAATCAAACGCACCCGCTTGAATAAGGCCTTCGAGAGTCTTCTTATTCGCCAGCCGCAAATCAACGCGCACACAGAAGTCGAAGATGTCCTTGAATCGCCCCTTTTCACTTCGCGCCTTCACTATCTGCTCCACCGCACCGACGCCTACATTTTTAATCGCGCTCAACCCGAAGCGAATTCCTTTTGGCATAACAACAAAATTCACTCCGCTTTCGTTCACGTCAGGGGCAAGCACATCGATTCCAAGTTTGCGACATTCATCGATGAGCACAACAATCTTGTCGGTGTTGTCCATTTCGCTCGAAAGCGTTGCCGCCATATATTCTGCCGGATAATGCGCCTTGAGATATGCGGTTTGATAAGCAAGAACCGAATACGCAACGCTGTGCGATTTGTTAAAACCATAGGATGCAAACTTCTCAATCAAATCAAATATTTCAGCTGCGACTTTGCGCTCCACATGTTTTTCGATTGCGCTTTCGACAAATTCTTTTTTTTGCTTCGCCATTAACTCTTTGTCTTTTTTTCCCATAGCACGGCGGAGCAAATCAGCTTGTGCAAGACTTAATCCCCCGATTTCACTGGCAATTTTTATTACTTGTTCTTGATAGACAATGACGCCGTATGTTTCTTTCAGGATCGATTCAAGCTTCGGATGCAAATAGGTAATCTTCTGCTTCCCGCTTTTCCGGTCAATAAAATCAGGAATATTTTCCATCGGTCCCGGTCGATACAGTGCGTTCATTGCAACAAGATCATGAATCGAGGACGGTTTGAGCTTCCGTAAATAATCCTGCATACCTGAACTTTCAAACTGAAACAATGCAACAGTTTGACCGCGTGAAAACATTTCAAGAGTTTTTGCATCAGCTTCCGGAAGATGATCTAAATCAATCTTAACGCCGTGTCCCTGCTCTATCATTTCCAAAGCATCATCGATTACTGTCAACGTTCTCAGCCCGAGAAAATCCATCTTCAACAAACCGGCATCTTCAAGGTCTTTCATATTGTACTGTGTCATCGAATCTGTCTGTGGGGTTTTGTACATCGGAGAATAATCGGTTATATCTCCCGGTGCAATAACAACACCGGCTGCATGCGTCGATACGTTCCTATTCATTCCCTCGAGAACTTTTGCTGTTTCGATCAGAAGTTTTATCTTCTCATCAGGACTCTCGTTGATCCATTTTAAGTCAGAAACCGTTTTCAACGCTTCCTCAATCGGAGTGACCCTTCCTTGAACAACGGGAATTTTCTTTGTAATTGAATCGATAACAGAAAGTTGAATGCCGAGAACGCGTCCAACATCCTTTAATGCAGCACGTGCAGACATTGTTCCAAACGTAACAATCTGCGCCACGGATTTCTCACCGTATTTATTTTTAACATATTCAATCACACGTTCGCGTTTGTTATCGGCAAAATCAATGTCTATATCAGGCATAGAGATTCGATCGGGATTGAGGAACCGCTCGAAAAGCAAATCGTATTGCAACGGATCAACATTCGTTATCCTAAGTGCATACGATACAATACTTCCGGCAGCACTCCCTCTTCCTGGTCCTACACGCACTCCCATCTCGCACGCAGCGTTGATAAAATCTTGAACGATGAGAAAATATCCTGCATATCCCATTTTCTGAATGACACTGATCTCATGGGCGACCCGCTTTTCAATTTCCGGAGTGACATTCGAATATCGCTTTCTGATTCCCTCGTGCACCAACTTTTCAAAATATTCGTTCGGATCGGCTATACCTGATTCTGCCGGAATGGGAAACGCCGGCATATGGTTCTTCTTTAATTCGATTTGTAGATTGCATTTCTCTGCGATTTCCAATGTTGATGCAATTGCTTCCGGATAGTCTTTAAAGAGAGCGATCATTTCGCTGGAAGATTTGAAATAAAGTTGATCGGTTTGGTATCTCAACGTTAGATAGTCAGGTATATTGGTACTGCTTGCCTCAGGGATGTAGAGCATGATATTGTGAGGGATGGCATGCTCCTGCTTGATGTAATGACAATCATTTGTCGCTACCAGCTTGATGCCAAGTTCGCGTGCAATCTTTGGCGCACCAGCAAGGATTTTTTCTTCGCTTTGTAAACCGTGATTTTGAATTTCGATATAAAAATCTTCGCCGAAGATATCTCGATAAATAGTTGCGTATTCCACAGCTTCATGGTATTCACCATCCACAAGCTGTTTGCCAATGATACCTCCCGGGCATGCCGAAGTTGCGATCAGTCCTTCCCGATACTGTGAAAGGATTTCCACATCGATACGAGGTTTAAAGTAGTAGCCTTCCGTATGTCCAAGTGTGCTGAGTTTAATGAGATTCTTGTAGCCGATAGAATTTTTTGCAAGAAGAACGATATGATGATAAATTCCCCTGCCCTGCCCTTTGCTCATTCGATTCGCATCTATCGATTTCTCAAATCGACTTCCTTTTGTTACGATGTATGCCTCACAACCGATGATGGGCTTAATGCCGGCTTTTATGGCGCGTTTGTAGAATTCAATCGCACCGAAGAGTACGCCATGATCGGTAATCGCCACTGCTGACATATTATTCGCAACAGCGGCATTTACGAGACTTTGAACAGTTGCCGCACCGTCGAGGAGGCTGTAGTGTGTATGATTATGGAGATGAACAAACTGCACGGAACTATTTTTAGTCAAATAAGAAATTCCAAATTCTGATCAACAAATCTCAAAAATAATATATATCAAAAACAATAGTTCAAATTTCTTATAACCGATTCATCTATAAATTGATTTGTGAGATTTGAGTTTTTCTTTCGTATCTATTCTGCTAAAAGTTTTTGCACTTCGGAAATTGCGTCTTCAAGTTTCACCATAATCCGTTCGCCGGTTCTGCGCCGTTTAATTTCGACCTGACCGTTTTTTAAACCTTTGTCTCCAACAATCACATGAAATGGCATTCCGAGTAAATCTGCATCCTTAAATTTGAAACCGGGCGACATATTCGCGCGATCATCAAAGAGCACTTCAATTTGTGCATCAATCATACGATCATAAATCTGATTCGATGCAGTTTCAACATCTTTACTATTCATATTCACGGCAATAAGATGGACTTCGTATGGCGCCAGCGACTTATTCCAGATGATACCATCCTTGTCATTGTTCTGTTCAATATAACATGCAACGATGCGCTCTATTCCAATTCCATAGCTCCCCATAATCACCGGCTTCGCCTGACCATTTTCATCGAGGTAGGTGATATTGAGGGAATCTGAATATTTTGTTCCGAGCTTGAAGATATGGCCGAGTTCAATTGCATTGGAGATTTTCAGCGGAGCTGTACATTGCGGGCAAGGCTCGCCTGCTTCAATGGATCGCAAGTCAAAGTAAGCGTCGATCTTTGCGTCACGTGCCAGGTCGATGTTCGCAATGTGATAGTCATTCCGGTTGGCGCCGCTGATGAGTCCGTTTGCACCTTCCAAACGATTGTCAGCAATAATACGAAACCCTTTCAGGTTGACAGGACCGATAGAACCGCCGTCTGCACCTGTGAGCGCCAAAAGATCCTCTGCACCGATTGGAGCAAATTCTCCAACGCCTAATGCGGCAGTCAGTTTCGATTCATTGAGTTGATCATTTCCCATCATCAAAATAAGTAACGGTTTGCCGTTATGACGATAGACGAGCGATTTTGCAAGCCGGGATTGATCTACTTTTAAAAACTCAACAAGATCATTGATTGTCTTGATATTGGGAGTGTGAATATCTTTCAGGGGCTCACTCCTCTCAACACGTCCGACTTTTGGAATACTTGAAATAGCCACTTCTAAGTTTGCGGCATATCCGCACGTTGGACACAAAGCCGTTGTATCTTCACCAAACTCGGATTCAATCATGAATTCCTGCGAACCCGTACCGCCCATTGCTCCACTAGAAGCTCCGACAATGAAAAATTTAATGCCGCACCGCGTAAAGATTTTCTTGTACGCCTCTGCCTGCAAATCATAACTCTTATCCAAGTCTTCCCACGAACGATCCAGAGAATACGCGTCCTTCATCATAAATTGACGCCCGCGAAGCACTCCTGATCTCGGTCTCGGCTCATTCCGGAATTTCGTTTGAATCTGATACCAAATTTGAGGTAAGTCTTTATAAGACTGAATATGCATGCTCGCGATGTAGCCAATGACTTCTTCGTGTGTTGGCGCTAACACCAAATCGCGCTCCTTGATGCTCAGGATAAAGTTTGGTATGTTGCGCCTGCCCGATTGCACCCAGAGTGATTCCGGATTTAAAGCCGGCAAGAGAAATTCCTGCCCGCCGATGGCATTCATTTCTTCCCGGACGATGTTCATTGCTTTCATCATTGCGCGATAACCAAGCGGCAGGTAAGAATAAACACCGGAAGTTAATTGGCGCATAAAACCTGCCCGCAACATTAACTTGTGGCTTGGAATAGTTGCATCTGATGGAACTTCTTTAAGTGTGGGAACGAATGCTTTACTAAGTCTCATTGTTTTTCGGAATGTATGTTGTTTGAACAGCAATCAGTGATGAATTACGCGTAACCTTTTGTTATGAACGAGTAACGAGAGAAGAAAAATAGCCTCCTTCAATTATTTTATCTTTCAATCTTCAAACGAAAATCACTCAATCTCAATTACCCGATCTCAAATCATTCGATCGAAAATTTCTTTCGTACCCCCGAGAGGATTCGAACCTCCGACAAACGGTTTAGGAAACCGCTGCTCTATCCATCTGAGCTACGGGGGCGTTGTTTTCTTTCTGAATTCGGCAATTTAATTTTCAACTTTTTGCTGATAGTGCCAATTTAGGCAACCATAGTGCCAAGTTGAGTGCCAATCATTATTCTATCTCTCACCTTAGAAATACAATTGCCCTCCGCGTCATTCCGGCACTTCCGATGCCGTGCAATTCACGAAAGGCAATTGTATCAAAATTCGTTTTTGTGTTCGGAAGTTTTTGAATGAGACCAATTGCACATGTATTATACAAAAGATTGAAAAGGGATGCAATTCGATATCCAGGCGAAAAAACTCATCTTTCTTTAAAAATTGATCTTAAACATACCGGCGAGAATATTTACTTCTCTGTGTAACTGCTGAGGCAGCAAGTGTGAATATACCTCAGTTGTTTTGCTCGTTGAATGTCCCAAGAGTTTTTGAATTGCAAATAAGGGTACATTCTTCTTCACAAGATGTGTCGCAAATGAATGACGAAGTGAATGAAAATGCAGCTTATCGTTGAGACTGGCACGACGGACATATTTTTTAAATTTCTGTGATACAGTCTTCTCCTTTAGCTGATTTCCTTTTATATCATGGAATACAAAATCACTCTCGTTTCTAATATTCTCTTTCCTTTCCATAAGCAATTTATATAATTCTTCACTTATTGGAACCGCTCGGTTCTTTCGACTTTTTGTCGTGAACATTTCGCTATTCCTTACAAGAATAATCTTATCGACACTATCAACATCTTTCCATCGAAGTGAGAGAATTTCTCCAAGTCTTAATCCGCTGAGTAGTGCCGAGAGACACAATTCTCTGAAGTCTCTTTCATTCATTATTGATAGCAAAACATTGAATTCTATCTCTGAAAAGTATAAGGGGAATGATTCCGGTGGTTTAGGTTTCTTCACCTTTTTAAAGGGATTCACCTTTATGTGTTCCCAATGAACTGCTTTTTGAAATGCCGCAGCGAGTGATCCGTAATATTTACGTGCCGTCCATTCAGACGCTTCTCTCTTCTTTACACTGAGGAAATGTTCGATCTCCCGCACTCCTATCGAACTCAGTGTTCTATTTCCTTCAACACGAATGAATTCTTGAAAAGCGGTACGGTGGGTTTTGTGGGTTTTTTGAGAATGCACTCCTAACGAATATTCCAAGAATTCTTCTTTAAATTCCTGTAAGTTGATTTGTTCGGATTTACTCATCTCATCTCCACAAATAATTGTATATGTATTCCGATTTCCATCACTACATTTTTCAATCTGAATGTGGCCATAATTGGAAAGGTTTTGTGTATACCTTGATACCCTTTGCACATCAGATGTCCTTTGAATTTCATCCCTTGTAGATGAGCATTTCTTATTTTCTCCCGATAAGAGTACAAGTGCTGCATAGACTTTCATATCACTCAACGAAAGCCGTTTATCGTTCAGCAATGAAACTGGTATATTTACATTTTTTAACATTTTAATAAGGTCTAATTATCTATACTTCTGTGGCCTGAATAAAAAGAATGTCCTGAATACCCGAAACACGAGATAGGCTATGAAGCCAAGTGCTGAAAAATAGATGTAGAATTCCCGATTATCGGTTCCGATGGAAAAGATTTTGAATAGCGTGAACATCGCGACACCGAAAATGTAGATCGGTCCCATGTTAAAATAATGTCCTTCATCGACTTGTCGGAGTTTGCGGATCTCTTCGGTATCGATATACTTCTCCCGTGAACCATGCCAGAGCATATTCTTGATGTGGAATGGATTGCCGTTGGAAGATTTGAGAATTTCTCTCCGATAAAGTTCTCGATCAATGATTCGCAAATTGTAGTTGTCGAGAAAGTAGTTGATCATCTCCATACAGATAGCATCCGGTAAAGGTTCGAGATCTATCTTTACAAACGATGCCCAAATGCGTTTGAAAACAAAATTCTCCTTCATCTCAACAACTGCCGCGCAAATGACAGCGATATTGAGCAGGGTTTCAATGAATGCCTGTTGACTCGGAGATATCCGGTCGAGGTTATCAAAGAAGATCAGATAAGTCTCAGATGATTTGGATATTCCTTCAAAGATGGTGGCTTGCAGGCGAACACTGCCAAGTCCAGTCAGTTTTTTCTTCACCATAGTCCAGTCGCTGCGCTCTGAATCCATCTCAACATGAAGATCACCATTATAAAAGAGCTTTTCGGCCATTTCTTTAATACAATCACCAAGTGGATTGGAATGTTCAATAAAGAGAATCTTATATTGACTCGGATTGATGCGAACACCAAGCTGCCCACGTATCTGTGTCATAAAATTTGCAGAGAAATCAATTCTCTTGGTTCTACCGGAAAGAATCCATTTCGCTTCCAACATCAACCGGCTCTTACCGATGCCCTTATCTCCTACAATAAGAGTGTGTCGTCCTCTTTGGAGATTCTTCACGAGTTGGTATAGTTCTTCGGTTCTTCCAAAGAAACTCATATCCTGACGGAGATCGATATTGGTCGGTTGTTCAGCCATTCTTGAATTCAAGTCCCATTTTACCCATTGAGAAAACACATTTTGGAACTGTAGAACCGAATCGGTTCTTCTTTGCAAACAATAAACGGTTATTGCTTTTCTCATCCGGTACTTCAAGATATAAGACAACATCAACTGCGTGCTCAAGAAGCTTTGGGCCTGCGGCTGTTTTATCTTTCGTCACCTGACCAATGAGTACGAGAATGAAATCCTTCTTCTGAGCTGCACGACGCAAAATGTATGTGCATTTACGAATCTGAGTAGAACTCCCTGGAAGTGTATCTGATGCATCGGTGTAGGTGGTTTGAATTGAATCGACTACCAAAATATGCGTTTCGATGTCTTCAATGTGAGAAACGATTTTATTGACATTCGTTTCAAAGAGAAGGTAAATGTCCTTTGAATGAATCTTTAAACGATTTGCTCTTAGCTTCACTTGATCGACTGATTCTTCGCCTGTCACATAGAGAGATGGAACATCCATCTTTTCGAGAATTTGAATCACAAATGTTGATTTACCGACACCTGGAGGACCTACCAAAAGAATAGAACTTCCGGGAACAAATCCTCCTCCCAGCACTTTATCAACTTCTTTCACTTTTGTTTTTATTCGCTTCACTGATGAAGAACGGATCTTTGGTAAAGAAATAGGCCTTGCATCGGTTTCGTTTAACCGCTGGGACTGACTTGAGAGAGAATTCCATCTACCGCAATCGGGACACGAAAGATGAAATGTGCTGTGCACATGATGGCAATGTTTGCATTCGTAGGGCATCAGTTCAATCGCTTTACAATGAAGGTGACTTGTGTCTTGTTGTTACGGAGTATCTGACGAATATCGATTAAAACACCGTGCGTTGTTGAACGAACTTCTGATTGCAGTTCTGCTACTTTCGCTCGTGCCTTCAATTGAACATTCGATAAACGGAGTTTGTGGATTTCGAGCCGAGATTTAAAAGCTCCTGTCGACCGTGAAGAAACAAGCTGGGATAGCAGAAGTTTATCTTTCTGAAGTTTCAATTTTGCAGTCTCAAGATTATTGGAGGAAACATATCCACTTGATGAAAGCTGTGAGTTCTGTCGATAGCTCATTGAATCAATTCTTAAGGTTTCTTCTGCATTCGCAATCTTTTGATCTGTGGCGTTAATTGAAGCATCGGATTGTTGCTGAATGGAAAGAATCTTCTCTTCGTTGAGATTTACCTGATCTAAAAAGAACTTTGCGGAGTTCTTCTGTGCAATAATTTCTTTTTCTTTTAGAGTGTCTCCCTTCTGTTTCAGAAAGGTGATTGTCTCTTTTGGATCCAATGAGATGGAAAGCTGTGCAAAGTTTTCCATCTTCGGATAAATTGGCATTGAGGACGCTGTCGTTGCAACGGTATCACGTTTTGTGATGGTTTTGATTGTGAGAATGCCTTTAGAGATGAAAACGGATTCGAGATTGTATGTAAGTATATCCTCAACGGTCGCATAATTGAACTTGATAATATTGCTGCTGCCGGTAACCGGAGAAAAGAGTTTAATATTCTCTGGCAATGCAACCTTATCCATTGCCAATAGATCGCCAAAGAAATAGTTCTCAGCTGTCGTATCGATTGTTGAAAACATTTGAACAAGGATTTGATTGCTCACATCGATATTGCGGATAGAAGCAAAAGCAGGATTTCCTTTTTGGCACAGAATCTTTTCAGCAACATAGTCTGCTTGGAAGTTTTTGCCAATCGTATGCAGACGTGCATCCTGTCCTTTGAAGATGAGAGTCTGTGGATTAAGAGCTCCCACGATCTCAAATGTGCCGGTCAATGGCCGCTTTGTGAACATATCGTACGCCTGAACATCAGCAAAAACGAGGTAGTCTTTCGAATATTCATTGTAGTCGCGAACAGCGGCTTCGATGTTTTGCTGGGTCGAACGGATAAAGCGTTCATAGCCCTGAGAAGCAATGAAGAGCGTCGGAATACAGCCGATAAAGAAGAAGACTGAAAGCATCAGATCCGTCTTACTGCCTGTCTGCATCCGGTATGAATGCGGATGGTTCATCTCCATCGGAAAGACACACTTGACCTTCGAGAACGGATAGAACAGCTTCACGCCGTTTATGGTAGCTGTATCAAGAAGCGGGTGTGAAGCATAGCCTATAATAGAGCAGATATAGATATCTTGCTTCAAGATGAATATTGGAATTCCTGCTAAAGCAATTATGACAATCATCATCATAGAATGTGTTAATGTGCGGTGACCGAATCTGCGCTCTAAGGGTTTGGAGATGAATGGGAATGTCCTGCCTATGATACTTGCGGCTGTGTCGATATCCGGCAGGACTGCTGCGAATGCAATGATAATTGCATTGGTAGCGTTCAACACAACGCCCGTTGTGGTAAGCAGAAGAAGATAAATGAATTCTGCAAACGTGATATGAGTTGAGGCGATCACTCTCTGTCCTCCGGAATACGATATGGAAGATTCAGTAATCGGAAAACATGTTCTTCGCTTTCGATAGGAATGATTGATCCTCCCGGAGAAAGCAATCCGGTTCCATCCGCTTTGAGCTGCATATGCATTTCAATTGCCCTGCGAGCAAGCATGATATTGTGGTTTTTGCTTCCGGTTTTTATAAGCATGAGTGTCCACCATGTTTGCGGACTCGCGATGAAAATGTCAATTGGTACATCTTCTCCATCATCATCACAAAGATGGCGGCCAGGAATAGATTTAATGAATCGTTTTGACTTTGGACCATTTGTCTCAATTGAAAGCGTTCCTTTAAAGCAATATTGAGATAATCGTCTGTCAAGAAGATTGGTTTGAATCGGTTCACCAAAGAGCGTTTCATCATCCTCCTGAATGAACTTGGGAATGGCTATAATATCGATGTCGTTTACTGCATATTTTTGTCTTCGAAGTGAACCGACTATTTCGATCTGCTCGCAGGTGTCTTTGATGTCGTTGACGAATGTTTCTGCGATGTCTCGCGCAAATGAGTCCGGGAACATAGATGCTCCTAAAAGTTGGTTAGTGAATGAGTGTTTGGTTCTTTGTTTAAAGAATCAGGGTGGGTGACTTGTCGTTGTGCGTTTTCGCAATATCGATCCAACATTCGATTCTTCTTCAGCTGTTAAAAGTTGAACCCAGGGAGTCGTACCGTCTCCATTTCCGTGCAGGCATGTCCACAACCAACCGAAAGGATTGGCTATACGGGTTTTCTCGCTTGCCTTCAGCATAAGCTGCAAAGCACGAATTACAAGTTCTGGGTAATGAATCTTTTCGTGTAGAATTTTGTAGGCGTCATAGCACATCGACACTTTGCGCTCGTTTGTTCCACCGTGAAATATTTTATGGAGTTCATCATCTGCTGGATTCCAATTGAATTTGTTGCGGTGTTCCTCATTCCATTTCACAATTTTTGAGCGGAACATCCGGCAATACTCCTGAAAACCTGTTTCATCGAGTTCGACGAGATACGGTTCGCTTTTGAGTTGTTCATAAGTGAATTCGTTTTTCTTTGAATAAGATTTATCTCCTGCATGCATGTCTGTTTCTATTTCTTTCTTTGTTTCTGCTTCTGCTTTTGCTTCTGTTTCTGTGTGAACATTTTCTGACAAACTTCGTAGAGTGTTTGGAGTTTCTTCGGATTGTGTCCGAACATCATTCGGAGATTGTTCGGAGTCTATCCGAACTTTGTCCGTTTTTCTTTGGAGTCGGCGAGTATAGTCGTCTGCACGTTGTTCGAAGGACTGGCTATATAAAACATTGAAATCCGACCATTTTTGAAGATCGAAGAGTCCGATTTCTGCGGCCGTCTTGATCGTTTGCATAACTCGTTTAGGGGATGTGAAAAGATTTCTTGAAAGAATTTTCACAGGTAGCACAGGGATGCGGGTTGGGTTAGGAGAAAGCTCAGACGAAACTTCCTGAGTCTTTTTGGAACTTTGCAGAAATTCTGAATATTTCTGATCGATTTCCTCGCTCACACCGATGACTTTCAGATGAAAAGTATCCGAATGCTGGCCGATTTCTTCCAGGAGTCCCCAATAGATGCCAATCCCTTCGGCGCCATGCTTGGAACCAAGGATCTGGAGCTTGGAATCATAACGTGCTGCACATTCGTGGTGAAACCATTTCATCAATTACCTCTTCAACTCATAATAGAACTGCTCGAACCGGTCGAGCACTTTTGCACGTTCAAGCAAATCGTATTGCTTGTTGTAGGCGTCTGCAACAAGAATCACAACCGCATTGCGTACGCGCGAACGTTTGAGCAAAGTAACGTTCTTGATGACACTTTCGATGACATCGAGAATTACAATGGCGTTTTGCTCTGTCAATGCTGAAAGACTGAAATCAGGATGCAGTAGGCGGGCTTGGCTCTCGGCTTGTGCAATGATCGTCTCGCCCTTCTCACCTAAGCATTCATAGACAACCCTTCGGAAGGAACGGAAGATGCGTTCGAATAGAGTAATGATTTCAGATTGTGACTCCCTCTTCTCTTCAGTCTTTTTCTCCTTTGGTTCTTCCGTCTGTTTCTTTATGGTCCTACGTGAATGACGTTTAAACGGAAGATGTTCTTGATTTTTTGCGTTTGCCTCAACATCAATTCGATTTTGATCCGAGGTTTTGATGACCATCTCAGGAAATTCTAATTCAAGCGTACTGGTTGTTTCTTGTTTTTGTTCGGGAGTGTTTAATATCTGCTTAATAAGATCTGTGATCTGATTCGCTTCATTAAGCATTTCCGATTGCTGACTTTGAATTCCATCGGCTCCCTCTTTCTTTAGGATAAGCGTCTGTTGTTGCACCGCTGGTTTTGATATTTGAAGAGGTAGTTCATTAAAACTTGAATCATACCGCTCTTGAATAATCTCGTTGTTCTTATCAATATCATAGAGTAGAAGCCGTCCTTTCATCGAAGATGGGACGTAATTAGTCAACTCCTGAGAAGAACGAATTTCCTGTAAAACGATTTTTGGTATGGCTTGCGAGAAATCGTTGCATTCAATGATACCGTGTCGGCAAGTTGAATTAGAAAGAAGCTTTTGGACACTTTTCTTGGTCAGTGATTCAAGCTGAATTTTCAAACATGCTTCATAGTAGAATGTTGAGCGAAACTGTTCCATTGAATCGTGTGAAGCTTTATATAGATGAATCCGTGTTCCATCGTCACCAGAACGCTGCTTGAAAGTTGATATGACCCTTTCGACCTGTAGGCAATAACGGAGGTCTTGATTCATTCGTGCACAATCAAATATTCTTGAACCTCTCAGAAAGAGAAGATCGAAGAACCTTTCTTTTGCAAGATGTGATGGTATATCGTATGCGATTACCATGAAATTAATCGAATCGGTGGTCTGAGATTGAGCAAGAAGAAGCGGGTCAAGATGTTTTCCCGGGACACCTGCAATGATTTCCGTAGCGCCATTAATCATCGTTCCTTCCCTGCGTTATGGAATGACATACGCTTTTTTAAGGAAGGAACTCCGAGATGTTTTTATTCTGACAAAATAGACACCGGCAGGGAGATTAAAAATATCAATGGAAATTCGATGCAATCCAGCTTCGTGAAAAGTTTTTTCTACAATGAAATTGCCAAGCAGATTGTATACTGTTACTTGAGCTGTGTCACCGGCTTGAATTGTGAACTGAATGGCAGTTGAAGTTTTTTGAACGGGAGTATCCTTTGCAGTTACGTAGATACAGGAGGCTAAGAAGAATGGCAGAAATAGAAAACACAAAATATTTTTCATAGTTATTGTCTCTCTTGTAATTTTAGAAGTAGTTGAGCTTGCTGGTGTTTCAGTGCGTTGATGTTAGATTGAAGAGATAGCATTTCAAGCTTGGTTCGTATTAAGGCATCGTATTCGATTTTCCCTTGTTCAAATCGTAATTCATTGAAATGGATTAAGTCCTGAATCATCGACAATTGTTTTTCAAGGGATTGAAGCTTATCGCCGATGTCCAGTAATTCTAATCGAAGTGCTATCTGAGTAGCTTCCTGTAAATATTTCATGTGCTGATACTCCGTTGTAAGTCTTGTCAGTTGTAGTAATGCTTCTGAATGTTTTGAAGAGAACAATAATTCATTTAACGATAAGCTCAGAGAAAGCCGGTAGGCATCTTTTGGCAGAACATACGTTGCATAGGAAGATGGATCGATAAACAAGAGATTACCGATACCGTAGCTTGCAGAAATGCTCATCTGTGGAATCAATCGATGAAAGAAATTTGTTTGTGAAACTTGATCTTCTGCCTTTTGGATGTCGATTTCGAGTTTATGCAATTCGAGGCTATCTATGATACGATAAATGGGAACCGTCCCCGTCTCGGGGGGAAAGACAGGAACGGGTTGCCCATACAAAGCATTCCACGTGAGCGATGACAACAGAATCACACCCGTTACGATGGAACCTATTTTGTGGATGCCTTGCATATGATTAGTTGCCGGATGTTATTTCACGCAGGATAGAACCATCAGACCTTCCAAGTGTGCGAGTCTGTCTCCAAGTACCGTCTGCATATTCGATACGAGTGACAAGACTACCATCGGAACTACCGTATGTCCTTCGGAGCTGTGAAAGAATTCCATTGCCGTCTCTGACTTCGGTAACGACCATGCTGTCCTGAGCATATCGTGTTGACACTTTTACCGATCCATCCTGTGGATTAATCGTTCGCGTGACAACGGGCAAGCGGAACGTATAGGTTTCGAGTGTCCCATTACGTAGGACATGAGTGACAATCGTGTCGCTGCTAAGACCGAATACTTCTGTGATGTTGCTCTGCTGCGGATTGTTATTGAGATAGTCGATGTGTGAAATATATCTCTTTGTGTCGGTGACGACATGACCATTCTCCTTCCCATAGGATTTCCTGATCGTAATTAACGGGATACCTTTGGGATGCGTATAACGCTCAGTGATGGTTGCTCCATAACCATCCTCAGTGAGCGCACCGTAGATGATGACCGTATCGATGCTTGTTTTTGCGAGTGCAGTAACTTGATTTCTCGAGGGAACAATTGAGAGGCCTTTTGCATTCGCGTTGCTGCCTGACCAATCTGCAATAGCGTCGAGCTCATCGAGTGCGGAAATGAGATAGTCTTCTCCGGTTGCCTCAAATTGGTATTGAGGGACATCAGTGGATGATGTGTTCTCGGTGACCTGCTTGCTTCTCTCACACGAGATAAGAATAACTATAACAACAACCGCAACGAAAACCATTGCGATGATACTTTTGTGGGTAATCATATGAACCTCTTTGATTTGTGAATGATGAATGAACCCCCATTTTGATTTCGATTTATCCCTAAAAGTGGAAAACAAGAACGGTTGCTTCGAATCGCTGGGATTCAATTTGAACGATTCCAATGTATGTACCGATAGGAGCAAATAGACCTTTCTCTGTATCACCAAGCCAAGTGTGCCGATGCGTTCCCTTGGTTTCGTGAATGTCTTCTGCGAGTGTTTTGACAAGATATTCCTGACCGGATGAATCCCTTTTAACAATCGATATATTAACTGCGATGGGATTCTTCAAAGTGTATTGGACTTCTGTGTTCTTAGTGAACGAATCAAATGCACTTGGGGTGAAACGAAGATTGCTGACGATGCTGGGATCGTCTGCAGCCGTCGGGAGTTTGCAGGAACTTAGAATTAATAGAATAACAACGATAAACCATTGTAAAGCAGATTGCCACGTCGCTGCGCTCCTCGCAATGACAGTTTCCATTTTATGCATTCGGGATGGCTCCTGAATTACGGGAAGATTCGAAAGTGAGGATATTGAGGATCCGCTTCTTCTCTTCCGGATTGTCCTGGAAATAGAGATAGGTGTTGAACATCTTCTTTGGAGTGCAATCCAGAGTAAGCGCATAACGAAGCTCAATGAGCATTGCCATCAAACCTGAAACGGTGATGGGTTTTGATTCAAACGGCTCAAGGAACACAGACTCTGAGTTTGAATTCCTCATCACCAAATACATTCGCAGTTTATTCAGAATCAGCCCTTCGAGTTTTATACCAAAACCTTTTCGCACGTTCAGAATGATTGTTCCATTCGATTGCTGAACTGAAGAAAGCTTAAGCCTGGGAATTTGGTATTGACGTAATCCGTGGAATACCATAAGCAGAAGTATCAGTTCATCCCGGAAGAAACGTAGAACTTCGGTTGTACTCTGAGATCGTTGACGTTTCGCGAGATACCGAAAGATTTGGAGAGCTTCATCAGGTGTAAAGGCATTTCGGCGTGTCGAACGGAGAAGGATTGCCTGTGAGGGATTGGCTTTAATAATCCCTTCATCTTCCAGGAAGAAAAAGAACCGTCTGATAGAGGCAAGGATTCGACGTATAGTCGAATACTTCACATTCTTTCCGATAAGATGCTGGAGATACGATTCGATGTGCTGCTGGTGAATCCGAGTGATTGCGGTTGATTCGATTGAATCGACCGCAATATCCTGACTTTGGAGGAATCCTTTGAGATCGCTGATATAGGACTCAATGGAGTTCTCTGCGACCTTCTGCTTCTTCAAGGATTGAACAAATGCACTCAACGAGATGAACTTTGATTCGGATGGCTGGCTTTGATTCAACAGGATATCCTCTCAGAAAAAATTCTTCTATAAGGCGATTTTCGTGTGCATAAATGCCAATAACAGCCCTTTTAAAAATCAGTGTTATAGAATAACAGCGTTTTCAAAAAATGAGTGTTATTCGTTTATTCTCGGTCGGTTTTACTTTTATGCACCCGCTTAAACAGTGATGTTATTCACCAATGACGGGGATACAATTTGTAGGATTTGAAACCTGAAACAAGCAGGCAGATTTGCCTGCTTGACTTTGAGGAAAAGAGGAATGCGGAATATTAAATTAGAAAGTGTACTATGCTGATAAAAAGGAAAATCTCGACGTGTCACCTAATGTCGAGATGAAGTAATCTCTTTTGAGTTATTTTTCAAGCAATTTTCAGATGGTAAACCGGAACAGCACCATGTGTTGTAATTGGATAGTTTCCATCTGAGAGAAGCCCACTTGCTTTGCCGCCGTAAGAATATCTTCTGATTTCAGTCGATGTTCTAAGGGTGGGCCGCTTTCTTCCTGTTTGTATGGCCATTCGAGGATGCAAACTTTTTGCTTTGCAACACGTTTAGATTCAGAAAGTGCTTTGATGATATCATCAGACTCGTGCAAGACGTGACCCAGGAAAACGAGATCGAACGATTTGTCTTCCGATAGTATATCTTCAACGGTTCCCCGCAGAAATGTTCCCACCGGTACAAATTCTTTGGCTGCTTTCAGCATTTTTGGATTCGGATCAATTCCGGTCACATTCATTCCTCTTTTCGAAAATGCTTCAGCGAATATCCCGCTTCCTATTCCCACATCCAGAACATTTGTGGCTTGAATGCCATCAAGACAGAGATTAACAACCCGATCTACCTCGAGCAGTGCAACCCGTTGCAGGACTCGAAGACGTTCTATTTCTCCATTATATCTGCGTTCGTGCATATCGTTCCTTGAAAAACATTATTTCTTATTCCAATAGTGCATTACTTTAACTTGTATGTATTGCGCAAGTGCCATACGGACGATGCTGCTCGTGCATTCACTCTCAAACTTGCTGCAAGCAACGCTTGCAATCTGTTCTGCTTCTTCTTTGGATTGTGCATCGCGAATGCGTTCCTCAATGCCGGAACAATGTTTCGTGATAAATTCAGATTGTCGTATCTGATTAAGTTGCAGAAATTGTTGCTCGTTGATTAGCTCTTCATTCCGTATCATTTTTCTATTACTTTCCAAAGATCATCTTCAACCCTATCAGAACAAGAAATGCACCAAATATTTTTTCCAGAGTGGAATTTGGAATTCCTGTTACAAAGCGAGCACCGTAAAAACTGCCAGCAATGAATCCAGTCGCAATAAAAAGCGCGGCTTGTAAATTGACAAAGCCATGCTGATAGTATGTCCATGCCGCAAGTATTCCGATGGGAGGAACGAGAAGCGCAAGCGTTGTTCCTTGTGCCTGCTGTTGTGAGAATCCGAAAAGAAAGACAAGTGCGGGAACAATCAAGATTCCACCACCTATCCCTACGAGTCCGCTAAGAATACCAGCTGCCAAACCTAAGAGCAGATATGCAATAATATTACCCATATTATGATTTCCTTTTTTTATCGCTTTATAAATAATCCCCAATAAATAAACAGAGAATCGCAATAAAAACAAGTGCGGGTCAATATCTCACAGAATTTGAGATTGTCTCTTTGATTTCATCCTGTATAAAAGATGCCGGACTGAAAGGATAAGAGGACATTGCCTGCCGAAATCTGTAACACCAAGAAAGAGTGCAACACCTGAACCGATCAATAAAAAATAACTCCTGGGACTTTCCAGAAGAAAGAGTACGATCCCAAGGATTCCAATTCCCTTCAACACATTTCTGATAATGAGTCGTTGCTGCATTTGATTTCCTTTAAGCATCTTTCTTTTTTATCGTCGAAAGCTTCAGCGGCAGGTACAACGGGCAGAACCCGATTGCGCTTGTCAATAAGAAGACGACTGCAAAGATGCCAAGGATGATAGCTGCTGTGCCCGTGATTTGATCTGTGAAGTACAGTATACCAATGACTACAGCGACAAGGACACGAACTAATTTGTCGATGGAACCCATATTCTGTTTCATATCTAATGCTCCTTGTTGTAGGTGAATGATTTATAGATAGGATGCAATGAGACCAAAAAAGGATTCAGTAAGATCGAGAATATTTTATTAGAACATGCTGAACCGTTTTCCCATCTTAAACATCTCATCAATAAAGAATAACAGAAACACACATTTAATATAAGGAGAATAACCATGTCAGAACATCTCAACAAAGAATCCTTCCGAGATAAAGTCTTCAATTTTGAAAAGAACAAAGAATGGAAATATGAGGGGAATCTTCCCGCACTTGTGGACTTTTGGGCGCCGTGGTGTGGGCCGTGCCGCATGGTGGGTCCAGTCATCGATGAACTTTCCAAAGAATATGCCGGGAAAGTAAATTTCTATAAAGTGAATACAGAAGAAGAGCAAGAGCTCGCAGGTATGTTCGGTATTCAGAGTATTCCATCGCTACTGTTTATTCCGGTCAATGGAGAACCGAAGATGGTAATGGGTGCCTTACCGAAAAAGGAACTGAAAAGGATTATTGACAGTGACTTGATACCGTCCATCCAAGAAGCAGCGGTATTTCGATGAAACAAATCATTCTTCAGTTCAAGGAATACTTGACAGGTTCGATCTGGCGAAAGCGGATACTGTTTTCTCTCCTCGGGGCTTTAGGAGGGTATGCGTACTATTATTATGTTGGCTGTCATTCGGGTACGTGTCCGATTTCAGGCAACCCGTTCATCAGCACTTTGTATGGCGCAGGAATAGGTCTTGTCCTAACTATTGGGGAAGGTAGGGCGAAAGCACAATGAATCAAACGATAGATGGTCAGGTGCAGACACCACAACCTCTTAAAAAATTTAAAACTTTCATGTACCATTCTTCATTGGTATGGCACGAAGCTCGTCAAGGGATGCTCTCTTCAACAGGGAAACCTCCCATCGAAGTCTCAAGTCCTCCAGAGTTCAAAGGAATTCCGGGACTTTGGACACCGGAAGATCTTTTTGTTGCTTCTGTCGAGATCTGCACGATGTCAACATTTCTCTCTTTTGGTGGAAGGAAGAATATTCCACTGGTATCCTACCGCAGCACTGCTAAAGGTGTACTTGAATCTGTTGAAGGAAAATATCGTTTCACGCGCATTACAATCATACCAGAAATCATCGTACGTAATGAATGGACAGAGCAGCAGGTAAAAGATGTTGTGCATGAGGCACATGAGAATTGTCTTATCGCAAATTCAATTTCTGCCGAGGTGGAAATCGTTCCTAACATTATTCGGAAAGAGCCAGAGTTACAAAGATAGGGATAACACCGGATGCGGCATTTTGGAATACAGTATCACGCCTGTCGAGTTACGGATCGTTCAAATTTCAATACCGCATAGAGTTTCTTGCGTGCTGGGTTGGACACGCAGGAAGTGGGAGCACTCCGATATAAAGTGATCATCTTTTTGAGACTATTAAGGTACGCCGTGCAATTTGAACAGGTCTGTAGATGCTTTTTGATCGCATGGCATTTTCGGGAGTTCAACTGCTCATCGAGATTCTCGCAGACATACTTTGCCACTTCGTTACAAAGCAGCTTGCTGGCAGGTTTCGTTTTCATACTTCCATATACTCCTGAAGTTGTTTGCGAAGGAACACACGTGCTCGACGGAGCCTAGATTTTACCGCTGGAACAGAAACCTTGAGAATTTTGGCAGCTTCTTCTGATGATCGCCCTTCTACATCGCGCAAAATAAAAACAATCCGCTGTTCTATTGGAAGCTTCAGAATAGCTTTATCAAGAAGCTCGCGGAGCTCCTTGTTTACCACTTCATCCTGCGGTGTCTGTTTTAAGGAAATAAGAGCTTGCAACGGTGTTCCATCGACTTGAAGTTCCAAATCTTCCTGCCCGCTCTCAGGAGATTCTATCGAAACAGAAGACTTATCCAGCTTGCTTTTTCTTTTCTTCATCAAGCAATTATTTGTAACGATCTGATAGAGCCAAGTACTGAATTTTGCTTTTCCGTTGAATTGGTCAAGCTTGCGATAGACATTCACAAAAGTATCTTGCAGTGTCTCTGCTGCCTTCTCCTCATTGCGACACACTTTATAGGCAAAGCTGTAGACCGTGGACTCATATTTTTTGACAAGAAGTGAAAACGCGCGCTGATCTCCCTTTTGCGCCTTACGAACCAGTTCTGGCTCATTATCAATTTTCTGTATTTGGTCTATATCCATATAATAAGAAGATACTGAGAGATCGGGTAAAGGGAAAGGATGAATATGCGGATTACAACCACAAAGCAAGTAGAATTATTTCATAACGCAATAAAATGGAATCTCATATACCAAAAGCATAGAGCAGCAACCCAATACTCAATCCAAAGGCAAGATTAAACATTTTAATAAGGAATGAATCCTTGACTGAATAGGAAAGCATCGGCAGCATGCTATGTCCGTCTTGAACGAAGGAGCTTGTAAACAGGACAGAAAATGGAATCAAACCATTCGCAAACATGGTGACAAAAAGAAGATGAGGACCAGACTCAGGTATAAGGCCGATGACTGCTCCAAGGAGAAGAAGAACAAATGTGTAATGCGAGCTTATCGAATCGAGATGCCAATAATGCATTCCGAATTCTACAATGATTAGAGCGCCAAATGTCCAAAGAGCAGTTTTCCATAGATGCCGACGAATGATGTGATGCCAGATATGTTCTTTGAAGTAGTGCTTTATTCCTTTCTCATTGCTATGAACAACTGATTCGGAACAATCTTGGCAAGTCTGGATTTTTGCCTTTTTGACAATTTTGTCAGTTCCCCAAGCGGTGATAATACCAAGTACAAATAACATTGCAAATAAAATCAAAGCAGTTTTAGGAAACATAGCTAACATAACAAACGCTTCGTCTCCTGAAGCAGCCGCCATAGAACCAACAAGCGCGCCAAATCCAATCATGCCGTGAATATAGAGTGATACATTGGTAAATCCTCCTACACATCCGGGTACGGTGCCAATTAGGGAACTGATAATATATTGTCGCCATTGATGCCCTTGCTTGAGAAGAAGAGCAATTTTACCGCGTGTCCAAACATTCAGCGCGTCAACAACAACCATCATGAACAACACTAACAGTGTAACCTGTATGGTCTCTCCTAAGACTTTCGTTATAATGGGCTGCATAGTATTACCCTTGTGGATAAAAAAGAACCAACCCCTCGGTTTAAGTTTTGAGAGGTTGGTTCGTGATAAAATGAGTTATTTCTTCAGGATGGTGCTCAAGACTTTCTCTTTATCCAGTTTCTTTGTGCAGAAGAACCAGTCATAGCATTTAACATCTTCCTGTTTTTTCTCCATGCGTTCTTTTGCCATACCGCAGGAACCAGCAGTTATTTTATTTCCGACGCCGACCGCTCCAAACTGGAACTCCATTTTCATCTCGAAGTTTTAATAGACCATCTCCTTTTTTCACTTCGGCAGCGATTATAGCAGGCTTACCTTCAAACGTGATACGTGAACCTTTGATCTCTACTTTATCTTTCAGCTCGATTTTTACATCCTGCTTTTCAAGATACCATCCGGGTCCAAGGTGTACAGAAATACTCTCCTTATCTGTTTTAAGCATGAGATGCACACCGTAGGACATCCCTTTTACAGATTTAAATGTATCAACAGCAATAATTTCACCTGTGACGGTTTCCACTGTTTTCGGATTGTATAATCTCATAGATGCTGAATCGGCTCTCCAACCGCCAGCGCCCTTCCATTTTTTTCCTTGCTGTGCCAACGATTCTGCTGTAACAATAACCATGAACATGGTTAGAATGGTAAAGATAACTCTGAAGTGTTTCATGTTACTTGCTCCTTTCAAATATTGTATGTTGATTGCCCTCTCCATGAGATACATGGAGTATGATGCAGAAAATGAATAAATGATTCAAAATCTTCTTTATTATCCTTTCGGACACATTCCATTTCGATTAGGCTTAGAAATTGCCTATGATTGTAGATTGAGTTGTGTTGAGATGAACTCGATAATAGTCTTACATGCTTTAGTTGCTTCAGAATCCGGTTTCTCCAAAATAAATGGAGTACCATTATCGCTGAGAGCACAGATATCTGTATCTATTGGAATTGAGCCGAGAAATTGAATATTCATTTCTTTCGCTAATTCTTGCCCACCGCCTTTTCCAAAAAGACCAATTTCTTTTCTGCAATGCGGACAAAGTAATGTGGACATGTTCTCTACAATACCGATATGGGGGATATTTAATTGTTTTGCCATATTCACAGCGCGTTCTGCATCAATAACCGAGACTTGCTGAGGCGTCGTAACGATGACGGCATAATCAGGTTTCATTTGCTGGGCTATCGAAAGTATTTCATCGCCTGTGCCAGGAGGAAGGTCTGCAATCAGATAGTCAAGCTCACCCCAGATAACATCTGCTAAAAATTGGTTAATAACTTTTGAGCGCATCGGTCCTCGCCAGATCAGCGGCTGTCCTTTCTTCAGAAGACCTGCCATAGAAATCATCTTTACACCATTTTTTTCAAAGGGGAGCATTTGATCGTTCAAGACGGTGGGGTTATCGTTTATACCGAGCATTTTAGGCACGTTGGGACCCGTTATGTCTGCATCGAGAATTCCTGTCGAGAATCCTTTCAACTGAAATCCGTATGCAAGATTGACAGCGACGGTCGTTTTTCCGACTCCGCCTTTGCCGCTGAAGATGGCAATACGGTGTTTTATTTTTGAGACAGTTTCTGAAATTCGTTTTGCTTCTTCTTCAAATGCTATTTGTTTTTCGTTATCATTCATTGTCTTTCCGATCTGATAAGTATAGAATTTGTATTGTTAATCAACTAAGAGTAAATGCACCTCGCGCCCGTGCATAGCAGATACCCGAACAGAGAAGTTCTGCATCAGCAAGTATAATTTTACCTCGTTTGCCTTTCCTCCGGGCGTTAACCGTTATATTCTCACCGGGAGGCACTGCACGAAGGTATTTCACCTCGAGCCTACAGGTCATAGGAGCCTCTCCACACTGTCCTCTCAGGCTGTGAACCATAGCAGCATCGAGCATGGTTGCAACAATGCCTCCATGAACAATGCCTTCATAACTTTGAAAATGTGAGGGGATCGAAACGTCGCAGCTACAGCCATTCGGACTATCTTTGAACTCCAAGTGCAGGCCGTGTTTATTCCCTGCACCGCAAGCAAAGCATGTCGAGTGGAATACCGCATTGTTATCGTCTATCATATATCTTCGCTCCTGAATTTATGGGAGGAGAACTGCCATAGCTACGACAGAAGTCCACCTGCCCTCCTTGTCACCCTCGGCAGATTGTGTAACATTAAATGTCCTGACGATTTTTCCGGACATCTTATAGATTTTCTCTCGTTCATCCCATGCTGTGTTAGGGTCGAACTCCACACCTAATGTCGATGCCAGCATAGTAGCAGCTAAGTCTTCCGCATACTCACCGCACTTCTCATCGGTTTCACCGTGCGGGTGGTGTTCTGAGAGATAGCCGTATTGAGTCGCTTCCGCCGGAACTGCTGCGCCGATGGAAGCCGCGATGAGACGATTTGGTTCGTTGGTTGCATTTCTCGCCATAACGACGAAGGTAATTCCGCCTGCCGATATTTTCTTCAAGCCGTCAGAAACGGAAATTCTGCGGCAACCCGGCGGAAGAATGCTCGAAACCGATACAAGGTTGCATTTCTCTACACCAGCATCGCGAAGTGCAAGTTCGAATGATTGCAGATAATCTTTATGGCGACCTACGCCTTTAGTGAAAAAAACTTGTGAGGGAATAAACATTATTTTCCTCTATACCTTCAGTAATGGATTCTATTATGAATCTTTTCCAGTTTCTTCTTATTCATGCCCACCTTGATGCTGATGAATACGACGCCACCTCAAGACGGTGTGTATGCCAGTTCCACCAACCGGGCAAAGAAATGTGAGCGTGGGTGGGCTCGAACCACCGACCCTCTGCTTAAAAGGCAGATGCTCTACCCCTGAGCTACACGCTCGCACACTGTGGGAACGAACATATCTTACATTGCTTTTAGTAATGCATTACCTTTCCCTTACACCTTACTGCCCACCATGATGCTGATGAATACGGTTCGGATCGCTATCCAGCGAACCTGCAGCGATTGCTCCAATGACTTCTTCGATGGTATGAAGTCCCGTGAGGACAGGGAGAAGATTTGCCCTGCGAAGATGTTCGACTGCACCTTGGCCCATGCCACGAACAATCACTGCCTGACAATTCAAAACAGGCGATACCATTGTTTGATGTCGTTGCTCATGTTCTTCATGGTTGTGATGTCCATCGTCATGATGTGTGTGCCCACCTTCTGCCGGTCCAAATGAATGGTGACCGGCTTTTTCACGCCGTTCCCGTTTTGTCACTTTTCCGTCAGTGAAGTTCAATACCTCATAAAAACGAGCTCGGCCAAAGTGCGAACTAACTGTTTCGCCGTCATCTGTTGCTATTGCAATTACTGAATTTTTGAAATCCATTTTTATACTCCTTATTATTGATTTTGTGAATTTTCATGATTTATGCGATGGACTCTGAGGTGGTTCATCGCTGTTTTGCAGTGGCTGGCAGCAGCGCCCACATTCCACATGCTCTCGCTCACCGATATCTCTCGACTGCCGGCGCCTGCAGCGCGGACATTGCAGATGGCTGCCGCGGCCGAACTTGAATGACCCGCCGGTAATTTCTATTCTGCAGCCCTCAACAAGAGCACGAGCCACTTTCGATCTTGCAGACTCTATAATTCTGCCGAATGTTGGACGTGAAATGCCCATCTTTTTTGCAGCCTCTTCCTGAGAATTACATTCCAGATCTGCAAGCCGCAAGGACTCGAATTCATCCATTGTTAAAACAATAAGTTCCTTCTGGATGAGACATCGTTTTTCGTCAGCGGGATGAAAAGAGTGCGCTGGAGGCGAAAAGGCAAGTCTTCTTAATCGTTTAGGTCGAGCCAAAAGAAATCCCTCGATGTTTATATAATTAGTTATGAGCAAATGCTCATAACAATATACAAGACGTATATACAAAAATCAAGCTGTGCGTTAATATTTTTCGAAGGCCGGATAATTGCTATTATCAGTAAAAGTATTTAAGCTTCTTTCCATTGAAACAACGGCAGTACCATATAAAGATCGAATAGTTAAGGTGAACGAGAAAATCCAAATCAGTATTCTGGTCGATAACAACGCTAAGCCCGATCTGAAAAAAGAGCATGGTTTTTCAGTTTGGATTGAAGTCTCTGATCATATAATATTATTTGATACAGGTCAGAGTAAAGCCCTCATTCATAACTCCGCCACACTTGGATGTGACCTCTCCCTTGCTGATGCACTGATTCTCAGTCATGGACACTACGATCACACAGGGGGCGTACCTTATGTTTTAAAGCACAATCCGTCCATCAAGATATATTGCCATTCTCATGTGGTTCATACTCGGTACGTCATACGGGATGGTACAGGGCCTAAAGATATATCAATACCCCAAGAGGCAAAGTCAGCAATTCTCGGTTTGCCTGCAGAGCAGGTCTGCTGGATTGCTCATCCGGAGAAGATTTATCCCAACATCGGATTGTCAGGACCTATTCCTCAGTCGCATCTATTAGAGAATACAAGTGGACCGTTTTATCTTGATCCCGAAGGAACACGTCCGGATACTCTTGAAGATGATATGGCTCTATGGATTCAGAGTGATCGGGGACTTGTCATCATCACCGGCTGTTGTCATTCGGGATTAATCAATACTGTAAATCACGTCCGTCGAGTCAGCGGACAAGAAAAGATTTCTGCTATCATCGGAGGCTTTCATCTTGCGCATGCCTCCCTCCAGCGCCTTGAAGCAACCTGTCGAGCATTGCAGGAATGGAATGTTGATACAATCGTTCCCTGCCATTGCACCGGTGATGAAGCAGTTGCTGTGATGCAGAACGAGCTGGGCGAGAAAGTTGTTCAAGGTTACGCGGGAATGCTTCTAGAAATATGAATACAGTTGCTCTCTAACATAAAAGAGACATAATATGTATAAAGGTGTGATTTTTGACTTTGATTATACGTTGGCCGATTCTTCGAAAGGTGTTTATCAATGTATTAATTATGCATTAGTAAGATTAGGTCTTTCAGAAGTATCTTACCCTGAAATATGTAAAACAATTGGATTATCGTTAGAGAATACTTTTGTAAGCTTGACTCATAATCGTGAAAGAGAGATAATTGAACAGTTTATAGAACTATTTACGAATCATGCCGATAAAGTAATGACTAACAATACATTTATTTATGAAAACGTACCTAAAACATTAAATTATTTAAAAGGGTTAGGTTTGAAAATTGGAATAACCTCAACGAAATACCGATATAGGATATGCGAAATACTAACGAACAATAACTTAATTTCATTATTTGATTTTATTATTGGCGGAGAAGACGTTGCAAGTCACAAGCCTAATCCAGAGGGCATTTATAAGATTATTGAAGCGCTTAAAGTCGATAAAAGCGAATGTGTTTATGTCGGAGATAGTATAGTAGATGCAGAGACAGCAAAGAATGCTGACATATCTTATATTGCTGTGTTAACTGGAACTACAAGAAAAGAGGATATTATTCATTATAGACCAGTATTAATAATAAACAGAATAGATGAATTGGTAAGTAATGATATTTGGTTATGAATATTGAGTTACTGTTATCATCGGGATGAATGAATATCCACCACAACTCCCTGCTCTTCACAAACAGAAGATTCAAGCTGGAGCGTGGGGTGATTGATGCCAAAACGATGTTCCAATTCTTGTTCTAACTGTGTGCTGATCTTACATCCGCTGCTGATCAATTGATCCTGCACCACAATGTGCGCACTTAATGCCCGCACTCGGGAAGACAATCCCCATATATGCAGATGATGAACGTTCTCCACTCCGGGGAACGACTGGATAAATGTTGCAACTTCCTCCAAATTGATTCCTCGTGGTGTTCCTTCGGTCAGAATGTGCACTGTCTCTGCAACGATACTCCACGCGCTCTTGATGATAAACAATCCGATGGCAATTGAGATAAGCGGATCGAGAATCCGCCAATCTTTCCATGCGATGACTCCTGCAACGACAACTACAGCAAGTGACTCGATGGCATCTGTAAGAAGATGCAAGTAAGCGCTTTTCATGTTCAGATCGTGATGGGCATGTGTCTTTAATAAAAGCGTAGCCGCTGTATTCACAACGAAACCAATAACGGCAATGATGAGCATCCATCTACCGGCAACAGGTTCGGGATGGGCAAATCGCTGGATTCCTTCATAGATAATATAAATACCTATAAGAACCAGCGCCATGGAGTTAATAAACGCTACAAAGATTTCAACTCGCACATAGCCGTACGATTTTTCTGAATTCGATTTCCATTGAACAACTTTTGAAGCAATGTAGCTCAATATCAATGCGAAAAAATCACTGAGATTATGAAGTGAGTCGGAAATAAGAGCAAGACTATTGGTGAGAATACCACCAACAAGCTCAACGATAAAAATTACCGCATTAAGAACAATGGCGATGATAAGATACTTGCCGGTTGTCGGGGTATGGGAATGTCCATTTGTCATTTTATTAAAGTTATCTCTTTCTTAGTATCGATAATCTGCAAGAATAAAAGACGAATACCAAAGAAGTACTCGCCTCTCTCTGCGGGAAAGTTAGAATATAAATGTAATTTTTTCCATGGAATGACTGGATAAATGCTGCAACTTCATGTAAATCAATTCCCCTTGGTGTTCATTCGGTCAGAATATACACTGTCTTAGCAACAATACTCCATGCGTTCTTGATGATAAACAATCCGATAGCGATCGAGATGAGTGGATCAAGGATCCGCCAATCTTTCCATGCAATGAGTCCGGCAACCACAACCACCGCAAGCGATTCAAGGGCATCAGTAAAAAGATGCAGGTATGCGCTTTTCATATTAAGGTCATGGTGCGCGTGTGTTTTTAATAAGAGAGCAGCCGTAGTATTAACGACGAAACCAATGATAGCAATAATGAGCATCCCGCCACCGGCAACAGGCTCAGGATGTGTAAACCGATGTATCCCTTCGTAGGTAACATACAAGCCAATCAGCACCAACGCCAATGCATTGATGAATGCTACGAAGATTTTAATTCGCACGTAACCGTACGATTTTCCCGAATTCGATTTACATTGGACTACTTTTAGAGCAATGTAGCTCAATATCAACGCGAAGAAATCACTGAGATTGTGAAGCGAGTCGGAAATAAGAGCGAGGCTGTTCGTCAGAATACCGCCTACAAGCTCAACTATGAAAATGATGGCGTTAAGAGCGATGGAAATACCGAGACTCTTTTCGATTTTATGCTGTTCTTCGGTTGCGATGGAATTATAAACGCCCAATGTATGACTATCATCTGACATAGGTTCATCCTCAGAGTTCGTTTCTCATTCATAATAATGAAAAGAGTGCATAGATTCCGCTAAGGATACCAAATATTCAAGTAGTGTGTTTTGTTTATAGAATTATCACGATATCTTTATAATACAGTCGTTGTTCTTCTTTCAACAATGAAAAAGAAAAACTCATTTGATAATACGCCTAATAGTACGGTCGGTTATACCGATAGATTGGGCTGCTTTGGCTTGACTATCACTATGCCTTCTTAGTGCTTTGTAAATTATCCTTTTTTCAATTTTCGATAGAGAATCCTTCAACGAAAATTCTTTTCCTTCATCAATCATCAGGTTCATTTTGGCGATTTCGATCTTATCCTTTTGCTGAATTGCGATTTCATCGGGAGGCATATCGAAAGTCTTTATGAATGATTTGAGCTCGAGAATGTTTTCATTCCATCTGTTTCGCTGGAGCAACTTGATGAAGTTGTGATCAATTTGTTTTCGCCGTTGTATCTGAAATTGGGTAAAGAAGTGTTGTGCAAGCTCAGGTATGTCTTCTTTCCTTTTCTTTAAGGGTGGGAGTTCAATAATCTGAAATTTCGAGAGCATCTTTGAAAGTCCCGGAATGAAATGTCCCTTTCGAAATAGCTCATTCGGAGAATCATTGAAAACAAATATTATTCTGCATCGAATTGGCCGCTGATCCTTCGTACCAAGTCGAATGATTTCTCTTTTCGGAATCGCTTCAGCTAATCGTTCCTGAAGATACTTTGTTGCAAAATCAATGTGCTTCAAGACGACGGTAGTTGGCATTTCGAGAACGCTGCGGCGGGATGTTGGAAGTTCTGGAGGGCTGCCTCCGAGTAGTCTGATTCGCTGGTCGCGTTCGCTATAAGTCTGGAAGTTGATGGATTCGAGAGGATGGTCTTTCAATAAGGAATGGGCGTGAATCCGTGAAGACAAGAGAGTCTTGCCGACGCCCGGTTCGCCGGTTATGACAAGCGGAGATGTATCCGCCGAAAGTTTTATGAGGGAAGCTTTGATGCGCTTGATTGCAGGACTCCCCCCTATTAGGTAGTCTGACATTAGGCAGCAGTAAGCGACATAACCGTCCTTGACAAGATGAAATGAAGCACGAATTACGCATAGATACTCCCGATGGTTTTAGAGAAACGACTCCATTACACGGGATTACGACTGAAAAATCTTTTTGGTTAAACAATCGATTTGAGGAGGGCGTGCTTACAAGATACAGCCAAGAGAAAAACTTGTCAAGGAAAATCATCCCTAACGTGATGAGGATTTTCCCTAAGTCAATTAGGGTTTTCCCTAAAGGGGTTAGGGATTTCCCTCAACTCTTAGGAAAATCCCTAACTGTGAGAATATCTAATTTTTTCTGATCTCAATACCAAATTTAATCGCAAGTGCGACAAGTTCCGGAATGCTCTCAGTGTCGAATTTATCTTTGATGCGTTTTCGGAGATACTCGACTGTTTTAGGGCTTATATCAAGCTCCGCAGCTATTTCCTTTATTTTCTTTCCTTCAACTGTCAACCTAAGGACATTCAATTGCTGTGGAGTCAATTGTTTCTCCAATGAGTTCTCTGGTTCAGATTCTGATTTTTGGAGAGTTATATCCTCTTGCATTCCCCAAACACGCACAAGATGGTTGTCTTCAACGACTCCGACAACATCGTTGAGGAAATACTTTCTTATACCATTTTTCCCGATTTCACAAGTTTCTTTCTGGATAACCCTGTAATTTGTTTTAAAGAATGTGCGGAGATTGTCTAGATTTGACGCATCAGAATTATCAAACAATTGCGGGAAACGAACACCAATCATTTCTTTAGGATCTTCATAACCATACATTTTCACGAACGCACTATTGCAATCGGAAAGATATGCATGCTTCATCAAATGTTCTTCTTGCTGTTCGATAGGAATATTAATCGGCATAGGCTTGTCAAATTGAGCCAACCAAACTCCTTTTTCTGATTGAAGGAAATTCAGACGATAGAATTCATCGAATTTATTTCGAGTGGTGAAATGAGAATTGTCGCTATTACCATTTTTTGCCACGTGTTTCTCCCTGTGATAGTGAATGATAGATTAACCTGGATGAAAAAGGCGCTGGAATAAATGTCTTATATTTCTGGAATTTCTTCGAGTGCAAATTCGATAGTAGGAGGCGAAATACGTGTGTTGACACGAGCAACTTCCCGCATGTTACCTTTGAGCTTCTTTGTTTGGATGATGATTAATCCAGAATCGTTGACAGCCCGGATGCTTCCATTATTGTTGAGCAAAACTTGCTGTGTTGTTTTGAGAATCGGTAGGGGTTTGCCAAAGAGTAGCGTGATTCGTTCATAACCTTTGAGTGAGTCCATTGAGTTCCTTTCCATCGAGTGAAAATAGAAAAGACCTCAACCGTCGGCAGTTTGATATCGCCGTCTACGATTGAGGTCTCTCCGGACTCGAAAAGGTCACGAGGACTCTGGGTCTATAATAACAAGGGAAATATAGCGAAGAGCAGAGAGAAATACAATTAAGATTCAAGAATTGATTGATCATGCTGCTTTACTTGAATTTAGAGTGCGATATTTGCACATTAAGAAAGAGAAGTAAATCATTAAATACATCAAAAAGAATCATGAGAAAACATCTTACAGAATCGACCGTATTATTTATCAGCATTATCAAATGGGTTTTTCTTGCCACTATTGCCGGTGCAATTGTCGGCGGAGCAACAGCATTGTTTCTGAAAATTCTTGGATGGGCAACGAATGTTGGTCAACAATCGCCGTATACCTTCTTGCTCCTCCCCATTGCATTGTTCCTCAGCGCATTGTCGATCAAATACCTGGCTCCCGATGCAGAAGGTCACGGTACAGAAAAAGTTATTGAAGCAATTCACAAGCGTTCCGGTAAGATTGCGATTTTAGTAGTACCCGTTAAACTCATAGCGACAATTATTACTCTGGCTGTCGGTGGTTCTGCCGGCAAGGAAGGGCCGTGTGCTCAGATTGGCGCGGGATTGACTTCTTTCTTCAGTGATATTCTTAGGTTCGATGACCACGATAGAAAGAAATTGGTTATTTGCGGAATCAGCGCCGGATTTGCTGCTGTATTCGGGACACCAATAGCCGGTTCGTTTTTTGGGGTCGAAGTATTGTTTGTCGGAGCCATTCTCTATGAAGTACTTCTTCCCTCTTTTATTGCTGGAATAACTGCTTATCAGGTTTCTTCAGCGCTCGGCGTTACATATTTCCACGGGCCAGTAAATATTATTCCTGTTTTTTCCGAGTTGTTTCTATTAAAAGTCATGGTAGCCGGATTGTTCTTTGGTATTTGTTCCATCATTCTTATAGAAATGTTAAGAGCCGGTGATAGAATATCGGAACGAATACACATTTGGAAACCTTTCAAAGGCCTTCTTGGCGGAGTTCTTCTCGTAGGACTGGCGTATATATTTTCGACCAAATATTTAGGCTTAGGACTACCGACAATTGAAGCTGCTTTCCGCGGTGAACCTACTGAATGGTATGCGTTTTTAGTAAAGCCACTTTTCACTGCAATTACTCTTAGTTTTGGTGGAAGCGGCGGTATTGTGACACCAATATTTTTCGTCGGCGCAACCGCGGGATTGGTCTTTGCTTATGTATTCAGTCTAAATGCTGGAACATTTGCGGCAATTGGATTAACGAGTGTCCTGGCTGGAGCGGCAAACACTCCGATTGCAGCGAGCATTATGGCTGTCGAGTTATTCGGACCGGCCATTGCACCGTACGCAACGGTTGCTTGTGTTATTAGCTTTTTAATCACGGGACACAGAAGTGTGTATCCGTCCCAAGTGCTTTCTATTTCAAAATCTCCGTCACTTAAAGTAGAATTAGGAAAAGAGTTGGAAAACATTCAGTCATCATATCTTCCGCGCAAAAAAAGCTTAACGAGTCTTATCCTGCATTTCATTGATACAGTTGAAAGACTTGTCAGGAAGAGTCAAGCAGGCACCTCATCATCGGATCACTCAAAAGATGATGGTACACACATTGACAAGAAGAGTTAAACGGTGAAAGAATTATTTGAGAAAATACATTCGAGTATTTTAATAGATATATCGTAATGTATCGATACCTATAGCCATCTCAGTAATTCCTAATGAGGAATCTCGCCTTGTGTCATCTTAGAGAAATTACCAAGCAAACATTGTTCTGCATCTCTGCAACTATGAAATTCGCGAAGCTCATTTTCATATAAGACCAGAAAGCGGCTACACGTACGCGATGCAAATTCAACATCATGAGTGGCAATAACAATTGAGGATGCAACAGAGCGCAGCACATCCGCCAGTGACAATTTTCCGTGCGGGTCAAGCGCAGATGATGGCTCATCAAGTAACATCACCACTGGGTTCGTGACTAGCGCTCCAGCCAGCGCAATTCGTTGTCGTTGACCGTGGGACAGCTGAAACGGTGAACACTCCGCAATGTCCGACACGCCCAGCGCCGCAAGTGCAGACATGGCTTTTTCATGCGCTACTTTCGGGGATATTCCTTTTCGAATCAGGCCATACGCAACGTCATCCAGCACACGCGGAAACAGAATTTGATCTTCGGGAATATTGAACAGGAACCCTGTCCGGTCACGCGCTTTCTGAAGGCTTTTTTTCTCAACAGGAATCCCATCGATGAAAATAGATCCGGTGAAAGGCACCAACCCGACTGCAGCAAGCAGCAAAGTCGTTTTCCCCGATCCGTTAAGACCGAACAGTGCTACTCTTTCATCGTGATGAACATGAAAGGAAATATTACTGACAGTATTCTTAGAATTTCCGGGATACCGGATGGTCACTGACTTGAATTCAAGTACGGGGTTCATATTATAATCCTCAATCGCATTAAAATAGATGCTACTAGAACAGCAGATGCGCAGAGGATCGTCAGCACATCAGCAATTGTCAATTTGACGTTCTCACATGTCGTTACTGCCTCGATTCCATACCCTCGAACCGTCATTGCTGCTGCGGTTCGTTCGGCGCGAAATAACATTCTCACCATCCACACTATCGGAAAAGAAAACATTACCCTGATATCTCGCACTCCTGATGCGCCCCGCAAACGAAGCACACCAATAATACGAAACGTTTCTTCCGTCAGCAGCATAGTTTGATTTATAAGCTGAACGATCAGCACAACAAATGTCCGGGGGATCGGAAGGCATGCAAGCCCGCGATGCACGTCCTGAATGGCAAGAGTGGCAATCGTCGATGCGGCAATAAAAAGAACGCAGGTGCTGCGAAGTGCAATAGCACCTGCCTGTGCAAAACGATCTATCATTGGTGCCACTGAAGACGAACCGACCGTCATCCAGGGAGTTAATAGAAGAAACGGAAAAAAAAGAATGAACGATGCAATGGCGCATCGAAGAAGCATTTTTATCGGCATTGCCGCTAGAACGCACCAACAGATCGCAATAATAATCATGAAGGCAATACCGGTTACAGATTGCAACGGAATCAGTAGACAACCACAACCAAGTAAAATTCCTGAAAGAATTCTAATGTGCGCGTGCAGAGATTTCAGTGGACCTTTTCCGCATCCCCAGTATGCAAAAACATCTTTCATGATCAAACCTTTCGAGCGGATACTAGATATCCCGAATCGTCGTCCAGCGTTTCTTCGATGATAAAGCCAGATTGTTCAAGTAGCACTGCGGTTTGAGACGCGGGTGCCAGTAAATGATTACTTATTACTTCGGACGCTCTTGCGTGAGTCTTGTTTATCACTTCGCGTGATTTCAGATGCCAGATATGAAGCTTACCATCGAATTTGAGTACACGATGAAACACTCGTGCTACCATTTCAGGATTCATCAAGTGCGGCCAAACCGAATAGCAGATCACTCTATCAAATACATTTTCGTAAGTAATCATGTGCTCTACTGAATCACATATCCATTGAACACGTGCATCATTTACTTTCGTTTGCGCAATCTCGATCATCCCGCTGGAGATATCGACGGCAGTGATTCTGCCTGCTTTCGATAATTGACGAAGAATTGCGGCGGCCAAATTCCCGGTCCCACAGCCGACATCGAGTACATGCTCATCGGGGTGTAAACCGAATCGCTTGAGTCCATTATCGAATTGGGCTTTAAGAAATTCAAGATCTTCCCATGAATCCCATTTAGAGGCGATAGAATTAAAATATTCAGCGCTTGATGGTTGAGAGCAATCACACATATTTATACTCCTGTTTGCATATTTGAGTGACCCACTATACGAGAAATTCGAATGATTGCCGGAATTGCTACAATCATTAAAATCACTCCCGGCCATCCGCTGAGAAGGGATGCTCCGACAACAAACTCTGTAGGTAATTTCATAAGTATTGCCATCAGATAAATCAATCCGATCCCAATGCATCGCCCTAATAAAAGAACCGGAATGAGAATGATCAGCTCATTAAGTTTTGGGAGCAACATTCGAACACAAGCAATGATCCCGCACATTGTTGCGAGTTCAATGCTCATAATAAATGCTATTGGAGGGTAAAACGGCGGCATGCCGGTGATCGCACCGGAAAGCAGCGGTAACAGAAGTGCGGTCAGCGTAGCAGGTATTGGCCCAACGAAAAAGGAAAGTGACACCAAGGGCAAATACATTGGCATGAACATCGATCCGAGATGGAAAACATGAAATATCACCGGTAGCAGCATCGCGGCCGCACCGAAGACCGCACAATAAGCTATATCACGTGGCTTAAACATTATTATATCATCGTTCTTTACACTAATTTAAAATGATGTCTGTACACCAACATTCACAGTCCTTCCCGGCATTGGATAACCGAGGATGGTCTGATAGGTTTTATCAAGTAAGTTATCGACAGTAAAATTAATAGAACATTGCGCAAGTGCACGTACTGATACTTTCGCGCCTATATTAGTATAATCATCAAGTGGATTCTTACTATTGTCGCTGCCAAACATTCCTGCAATATGTTGAATTGAAAGTGAGAAGGTGGCTATCCGGTAGGTATAATCACATCCCAAAAATATCTTGTGCTTTGGAACTGAGCGTGTTTCGTTGCCAGCATCGATAAAGCTATAGGAGGTTTGTAAATGCAGATCGTTGGAAATAAAAGCAGAGCCAGAAAATTCAACACCACGGTGAACAAAGGATCCGGAATTCGAAAGGGTCAAATTCGGATAGACTCCTTGGGTAAGGATGATATTCTTTCCTTCACTCACAAATCCCGTGAGGTCGAACGAGATTATACCTGCCAAAGTCTGAGTAACTCCGAGTTCGTAATTCCACATATTTTCCGGCTGTAGCGTTGGTGTTGGAGCGGGAAAAAGATATAATTCCCGAATAGTCGGGCTGCGAAATCCTTTTCCGACCGTTGTGCGTACCGTTGTTTCATCTGTCAATTTGTATGCTGCGCCGACTTGTGGAATGATAACTCCGCCAAACAATTCATTATTATCATATCGCAAGCCGCCATTCAGAATAAGTCTCTGGAATAAAGTATGCTGCATAAGTGCGTATAAAGCGTATTCATACACAGAAGGTGCGCCGTAGTCTTTTGAACTGTCGTGTCCTTTCCCTCCGAATTTGTTCATATCAACGCCAACCGTCAATGTATTATCGGGAAACAAGTTTAGAGTTTGATAGAGAGATGCTACCGCTGCAAAGTCATCTGATACCCATGTTGTATAGAGTTCATGATGACCAAAGTTGTACGCGAATCTGAAAGAACCTTTCGATACTCCAAAATCATTATCGACTGAAGCTCCAACATATCCGCGCTGAATATCCATCCAGTTATTTGCCAAAGGTGTAGAGATGGTTCCGGGATCATACGTCTTGAATTTTGTAAGACTGCCATCAACGGTCACAGTGTATTGTTCATTGATATGGTACAAAGATTTGAGGTAGCCGCTGTTGGCATTGAATTCAGACCATGGACGAAACCCGTCTGTTCGTTCGTGTGTGAATGAAACGATGGTGCTCGATGAACCGGATTCATATCCTATGTTCGCGCCAAGATGCTGTGAATCATAGGTTCCATATGAAAGTGACGCACTACCGGAGATTCCCGGAAGTGTTGCGCTTCTGGTAATGAAATTAATGACACCTCCCATTGCATTTGAACCATACAGCAGCGATGCGGGGCCGCGAATTATTTCAACACGCTCAATATGTGCTGAAAGATAGCTATCAGCTACAGGATGTCCCATCAACCCCATATATTGCGGCCGTCCATCAATAAGAGTAAGAATGTCGGTATTAGGATTGCCGCCCACACCGCGGATTGAGATTTGCCCAGCGGGAGTGTTTACACCAAATCCGAGAACACCGCTTTCCTGAACGAACACTCCGGGGACTTGTTGACTGATAAGAGAAAAGACAGACTTCTGCTGATTTTGCTGTATAGTCTCTTGTGAAATGACGCTGATTGATGGTGAAACCATGCTTCGAGCTACTTCTGTTCGTGTCGCTGTGACTGTGATCGGATCAAGATTGTATGTCTTTGCCGTGTCTATCTGCGCAAAGAGTAATGCTGGAATAAGTAATAGAATAATATTGAGAAAAGTTATTTTCATGATGCTGGTCCCTTTCTTTGTAATCTGAGATAATTCGTTATTGTGTTTGGTAAACCGATTACAAAGAAACGGAGTGGTAGGAAGTCCAAATAATAGTCTTTACGCACATCACAGGGGAAAATGCGATTTGAGAAACGCTACTTCCCATGATGATGACCATTCAAAGCCATGGTGAGAGTCAGCTTGCCATGTTTGACACCTTTAAAACTGAGAAGCTTTTCCGCAATGGCTTTTAGTATTACTGCCTTCCCTTTCAGCAATACTACTTCCATACAATGGTCGTGATCGACGTGGACATGAGAGGTCGATATGATATTCTCATAATAATCATGCTGAAGATTGGAGAGAGATTTTTCCAGTTCCCGCTTATGATGATCATACACAAACACCAGTGCACCGTATACCATACCGTCGGGTGTTTTCACACTTTCTTCAACCAGCGCATCCCGCACAATATCGCGGACTGCCTCTGATCGGTTAGTATATCCTTTTTGCTCAATGAGGTGGTCGAATTGGTGGAGTAGATCCTCCTCCATCGACACACTAAATCGGACAAGTTGTTCCATGGTATTCTCCGTGTTACGATTATTACAATAGTAACACTCTATTTAGAAGGAATCAAGGGGTGAATTTATTTTTATTCAAATTGAGAGGAATTTAGAACGGCACTCCCTCTCCTATCAGCGATTCAAGTTTTTGAATAAGTTGATTATTTTGTTCAACAACTCTTTCAGCAATATCACGAACGAAACTGAATCTGTTTGAACCGAAGTCTTTGAGATATTGGTCACGCTCTGCCTCAAGCGATTGAATGAGGGATTGAACTTCCTCTTGTGTAAATTCTGCTGTAATCATTTTACTTTCCTCCATGCTATGATTATGTTTTCTATTGTTGTTATACCAACTTTCGGCAGGTAGAGCACTTCCGTCCATGTGTTATATGGACGTTTTGATAAAAGTGTATCTATTCGATTTGAATGGATTTTTGATTTCCGTAATGCTGAACGAAGCCGTGTAGCTGGTGTTTTGTTGAGCCACTGCAAGCATTTTGCCGATTCATTTTCATCGTCAAACTGAAGCAGCATTTCTTGATATTCTGCGTATATCATTTCTGTTTTTGCTACCGGTTGTGTTTGTAGGGATTGATTTGACTTCATTGGAATGAAGTGATTCAATGCTATTGCCACGATGATTGAAAAGAGTAATAAGCCAAGGGTGAATACACTTTTTATTTCTTCATGAACTATTCTCACGTGCTTACGACAGCGAAAGTCGTATTTGCTGTATGTGATTGATTCATAGAATTCCTTCAACTGCTTCTTCAATGGTTTGGGAGACCACTGACAAGCTGAACTGCCTGCAACCTGAACGAGTGACCAAGAACCACGACCAAGACGCGGCAAACGAGAAGGAGAAAAGCCGACACAGAAGACGAACACCGGAATGCCAAGACGAACTGCGACACGACACGCAAGCAACGAGCCACGAGACGACGGAGAAGAAAGAAAGCAGACAAGAGCAGAACGACGACGGGCAAGAAACTGAACAAGAGCAAGCGAACGCTTGGCAAGACGAAGGCGAAGCGGAACGCTGAGACGACCACCTGACCACCAGTTGATAAACGCACCGCCACGACCAGCAGCTGCAACAACCGGAACTGCCGAGAGAGAACAAGCACCGCGACCGCTGAAACCGAAAGCTGCAAAGACAGAGACACGAGACAAGGAAGACTGCGGAACGGAAGAAAGAACGAGAGCATCAGCACCCACAGAGCAGCCAACGACAAGGCGGGCAGAAGACCCAGAGAGAACAGACGAGACAACGGAAGAAACAAGCGGCTGTGCGGACACAGGAAGCGAACGCGACCCGCAAAAGCCAACGGAAGAGAAAGACGAAAACATGGTAACACCTATGACGGCGAAAACTGCCGAGCAACTGCCCACGCTGACAAGCCCAAGCCGAAGCAGCCTGCCGACGCCCCCAGACCGAAAGACCTGAGAGACAGAAAAAACGATAGTGCTGACACAGCCCCGCAGGCACAGCAACGCAACCGCCCGTCGTGAGCGAAGCGAACAGAGCCCGAGCGCGGAAGCGAGCATCCCGTCACGCTTTGCGTGTCGGGAAGCAGAGCTGCACAAGCGATTGGTTGAATCCCGCCAAAGGCGGGTGAAAGGCTTGCGGTGCGAGAACGGGGCTGTAAATTGTATAGACCCATGGACGAACGCTATCTAAGAAGAAAATCGAGGAAAGCTAAGGTTCAAACGGTTCGAAGAAATAGATCCGCTGATGATTCGGCAATCCCGGAACTTCTGCTCCAACGATTGCGCCGTCTCTGAGAATTCTATTGGAGAAGGGACAGTATCGAGAAACATAGACAACGATGCCAAAATGAAGCTCGTCTGCAACCCGGATAAGAACTCGATCACCTCGCTTGCTGTTCTTCAAAATTGGTTCCATTGATATCATCTTAGTCTTGTCTTCCTGTTTGTGCTGTTCTTATACCAAATATTTTTTGAGCACGAAGCCCAATATTGAATCCTTTTCTTTTGGCGAGCCGAATGACGAAATGTGGCAATGGGTGTGAAGATGTATCGGAAGGATTGACACGATAGGAATGAGGCGAGCCCGCCAAACTGCTGTCGGGTAAACCCGCTAAAACACCGGCGGGTTTACCCATTTTTGCTAAGCTGCAAAGAGACTCAGTTGTTCTATTACAAGAATGGATTCGGATTCCTCTGGTGTTATTGATTTTTCAAATACCGATTCAGGACACACATTGAAAATGGTTCTCACCTGCTTTTCGATCAATTGCTCCGGTACAGCATGATTTCTTGTGAAGTCATGTTCTGTAAGAATTTCTTTTGCAATTTTGAGAAAATCGATCTCGTTTTCATCTTGGTCAATCAATTCACCGTCAAGCGCAAGGTCGGATGACTTGCCTTTGTTCTCAATGAGCTTCAACTGCTTTTCATCAATTGAATTTTCTATATAGAGCAAATACACATTCACATCTTTTTTACTGGTTAAACGGTGAACCCGGTCAATGGCTTGGCGTGTGGTGCTATGTTCCCAAATATAGTCGCACATGATGATATGATTCGCGTTATCAAGGTTATGTCCTAAGTTCACGGCTTCCGTTCCTGCAATGAGTATGGGGAATTCTCCATGTTTGAATGCGTCAATGACTTCGGAACGTTTTCTCGGGTTGACGTTGCCATTGACAAGCCTTGAACCGATATGGGATTCAAGAAACAATTCTTGCAAGAATTCACCATAATCTTGAAGCGCTGTGAATATTACTATTTGTTCTTTTGCCCTGACTATCTCGTTCACCTTTCTTGCAATGAACAAAGTTTTCTCTGTGAAATTACTGCATCCCTTCTCCCCTTGTTCATCTTTCCTAAGAAGTTCACTCGCGGGAACTGTTGCGCTCAAGCGTAATTTCCAGAGTTGTCCTAAGATTGCTTTCATAAATTCGATTTGACTTCCACAGAATTTGGATTTGTGCGTTGATTCAAACCAATCTGAGAAATTTGCAATCCACCAATCATAGACACGTTTCTGATCTTGGGTGAAATTCAGTTTTATTTTGTGAATATGTTTGTCAACAAGAACCTCTCCTGTCTCGACTTTCTTCCTCCGAATGATTGAGGGTGCAAATAGTTTCCAGAGTAACGAGAGATTTGAGATTTCAGGTAAAAGCTTTCTTTTGCCTTTGCTTAACGACTTGCGGAATTCCTCTGCGGTATATTCAAACACACCGAAATCGTCAAGGAACTTTTCCGTTCCTCCTTTGTAATGATAGGGAAATCGTGCGCTTGCGTTTCCAAGTGTCCAATGCAAAAGCCAGTATGCGTCCGTGATCCATCCTTTGATAGGGCTTCCACTTAAGAGCAACCGGTTCTTTGCATGAAGCGAACGGACCGCAATTCCCTGCAAGGAATCCTTCGACTTGATTTTCACTCCTTCATCAACGATAACCGTATCAAAAGCCTTCTTCAATAGCGTATACATTCCCTTGACTCGAACATCATATAAAGTGAATGAACATTGTTTGCACGTCCTTCCATTCCATCCCTCGTTTCGAGTGCTGCCACAATTCGGGCAATTTGTTTCATCCATGCAATTCTTGAATTCACAATCTGAACAAACAAAGCCGTTCCATGCTTTGATAGATTTGCAGTTCGGGCAATACTTCTTTTGTGAATCGACATGAGAATGTTTCAACTGATCGTGCTGGCGTGTTCCCTTTAAAAGCTCGTAATGAATGATGAAATACTTTGCCTCTCCGCTACATGGTGCAAGATGTGATATTCGTTTTGCATCGGAATAGGACTTGATCTCTTCAATAGCGATTCCTAATGTCTTCGCTTCCGCAATCCATTGCTTTTTCAAGTCCTGTGGAACTACAATGAGCACCTTGCGGGAATTTCGCAAGCTTGACCATGCAAGTGCTCCTCTTGTTTTACCCAAACCTTGTTCCCAACTCAGTACGGCAGATTCTTTCATTGCAAGTCGGCTTAAATCTTCAATCTGGAACTGCTTTAATGTGTATCGTTCAAATTCCTTCCCCTCAAGTCTGGTTTTCAACCGTGTGTAAAGCTCTGGCTTCTTTGCCCGTATGTCTTTCGGGTCTGGTAGCTCAAAATGCTGTATGATGGCTTCAATATCCTTTTTTGATTCGGTGAAACTGTGTTCATCGATTTCGATGCTCAGGTTCTTGGACACCTTAACCATCTCTGTCTTTTCGTCTCGCTCACGTTCTCTACTGAATTTCATTCTCTCGTAGTAATCGGTTGCAATTGTGGTGGTGACTTTTACCGGATAGAGTTTCCCGCTCTTGAATGATTTCTTTTTCAGATTCAGATCTTTTGTGCACTTGATCTGGTCGATATTTTCCAGATGGGCAAGCCTTTGTTGCGGCTTTAGAGAATAGAATGGCGTTAAGGTGAAATCTGCCTTTTGAATTGCTTTCTCAATCGCTTGTTTTACATTCGGGCTGATTGTCAAAAGTTTATCCTGGTCAACAACATTTGTGAGCAACTTCCTTGCTTGTGTATTGAATGCAAAGTAGGAAAGAGCTACGCCCTTCATCTCGTTAATGAGTGATCGTTCCTCCTCAGAAAGCTTTGTATTGATGATGAAATATTGATAATTGGAAAGTGAAACTGAAAACTTGCCGTTCTTGATTTCGATGTTGTAAGTTTGCGCTTTCTTGGACTGCTGGCGTTTGTACTCAGCAAGTGCCGCTTTGAATCGTTCATATTTGTCTTTCTTCTCTTCATCTTGATTGTTGGTAATGATATAGACACGGTTTGAATTGATGAATCTGTGAAGTTTGTCGCGTTCCTTCTCCAGTATCTCGTCAATGTCCGGCTGCATGAAGTCGATTGAACTCGCATATATTTCAATGTGCTTCTCTGTAACATCATTCGAGAAGAAACAAAGTGTTGATTCTACATTTGAGTAGGGCAAGAATAGATTTTGCATGTGAATCGTTGCAAAGACTCTCCGCATGATTCGCGTGTCGGTGTTCAATGACTTTTCAAAGGTCGAGCGTGATGCGATAAAATATCCAGCGCCTAAGATGGAAAGAAGTTCATAGCCGATTAGGATGGTTGCTTTCTGGCTCTCAATTTTCTTGTCAGGGTTTCCAGTAAGCTCAGGCAGTTCCCAAAAGAGAGAGAACG
Organism: Bacteroidota bacterium; assembly: GCA_050013655.1. GTDB lineage: Bacteria > Bacteroidota > Ignavibacteria > UBA10030 > UBA10030 > Fen-1298. The sequence continues at coordinate 340,467 of JBEKEV010000002.1, forward strand.
GCGGATTCAATACAACGATGTCGGCTTTGAAGTCAACGGCTTTCAGATATGGGTACACCTTTGAAAGATCGGCGTTGGCAACTTTCAGATTCTCCGTATGCGTGGGGATATTGGACTTGTCAAGTTCAATTCCTAAACAGAGTGCGGAATCGTTCTGCTCTGCATAAGGTTTGAGAAGATTTCCAGTTCCTGCGGTCAAGTCAACTATGACAGCGTTGTTGTCTGCCTCAATGACTTCGCTGGCGAACTGTGCAATCTTTGTGGGCGTGAAATATTGTTGCAATCCCTTTTGAAGGGAATTCTTTGACGTGAATATATTTTCAGATTGTCCGTTGAGCAATTCATCGGTAACCCGCGAACGTTTCATTTCCATCGTAACGACTCCTTTTAGTGGTGTAGTGTTTCTTTTCAGAAGTCTTATACCAAAAAGTGGATAGTTGAAAAACGATGGGGGTATGCAGGAAAGGATAAAAAAAAGGCATTCCGTTTTATGGAATGCCTTTTGCGGTCGGTCTATCGAATGATAAGATGGGTTCCGTGATTTATGTTGACACCGTCGGGAATGACTCCGGTGGCTTTCACCTGCTCAAGAATTTTTGTCTTGTCCACTTCCTTTTTAACTTTGATGAATTGAGCATCGACCTTTTCAATGTCAAGGACTTCAACGGACGGTTGACTCTTTCCCACGGAAATCGTGAATAAGGAATATTTAATTTTCTCACTTTGTGTAACCTCCATAGTTGTTTTGACATAGTTCTTGAGCCAGTCAATTCGGCTCTCGAATGAACGTTTCCGATCGCTCAACCGTTTTGCCTCGGCTGCTACGGCATCACGATAGTATTCAAGGTTTTTGATGAACTTAACGATGTTCGTGACCTTGTCGAGAAACTTCATATTGAGATTGTCGAGGGCTTGGCGGAAAAGTTCAAGTCTTTCTTCTCCGTTTTGAGGTTCGGGAAATTCCGGTTCTTCATAGTTATTGAGAAGAACAAGTTCCCGAGTGATTTCATAAAGTGTGTCGTTCATAGGTCTTATTCCTTTGGATTCAAGTGTATAGAAATGGCTCACCTCGTTACAAGGTGAGCCGATGGCATAGATGGAATACTAGTACCGCAAGTCGTCGTCTTTGCCGTTTCAGTTGGACGGCACTGCCTCAGCGGGAACAAGCGAATGACCTGCTTCTGTTTTTTGTGCTTCCTTCACCTTTCGGGGCTTTTTGCTGTTTGAAAGAAATTGTTCGGTCGTAAGTTGTCCGGTACGAGAGAGAAACAATGAGACACCTATTTTTTCAATGTCCGTGTTTCTCCATTCGACTCCGCCGATGGCTTTTGTGATGTCTACTGCATCGAGAATGGATTGGTGCATGACCTGTTTGTCACCAGTGAAATTGAATTCCTGCACCTTTGCAGGTGCTGGCTGACTTGCCGGCAATTGTTGGTATGCTGGACTTTGCGCCAAAGGCGCACGAGTCACTGGCTCAGGTGCGTGTTGCGGATTATTATTTTCCACAATTCTGATAACCGTTAACGGTTCGCCATTCTTGGGGCGAATGGTTTCTTTGAACAAGCTGTACGCTTGTTTCGTGTTGATGTTCAACTTTCGCAACTCTTTTTCAAGTCGCTCGGTCACTTTAAGAAACTTTTCCTTTCCCGCGTGAACGATTGTGTACAGGAAATACGGTCCATATTGACCGTCCTTCTGCAATCCGGTGGAGAATTTGAAGGAAACGTCTGCAATCTGACCTTCCGGTAATTGCAAAAACTCTTTCTGATAACTCATGATGAAACTCCTTTGTATTGTGTTACTTCTTCCGCCTCAATGTGCAGGCGTGTGATTTACAGTTGTGTTATACCAAAATAGATCCCGCTTAAAATCAGCGGGATGCACATTCCGACAGCATACTTAGCTTCACTTCGCTTGCTAAGTCTGGTCGGAATGGCACCAAAAGAAAAGCCCGCCTTTTTGGGGCGGGACTTTATGAGATGGGATATTAAGGCGGTTTACAACTGAAGTTCACATTGAACGGTTTTCCGTTCCATCATCTTTGGGGCTATGTTCTGAAGTGCTATTTTTACCGTGCTTGACTGTATGCACATTGCTTGTGCAATCTCGTGGTCGTTGTAACCGTTCATTTTCATTTGCAGGATGGTTTGCTCGTTGGTGTGCAACGATGCAAGTTTTTTCTGAAATTCGAGTTGAAAGAATATTTCTTCCTCAAGGTTGTTTTCATCTTTTATTGATTCAGCGAACGTTTCTTCTGATTCATTTTTTATTGGGTTATCGATGGAATACAATTCCAATTTTCCCTCGTAGTAGTTCCGTTTGTTGAACACATCTTTCTTGTGGGTGCGGGAATACCCTCTCATTTCAAGCTGAACTTCCGGTTTTCGCAACTTCATAAAGTGAATGAGAAACGGGAGACTCATAATTGTTCCTTGTTCTGCTTTCCGTTTGAATTCTTCATACGCAAGTATGACAAGGTCTTGAACTTTATCCTCGTATTGAGGATTGCGTTTATCCAGCATTCTGGAAGCTGCTGCATACAGGGTGTTGGAATACGATTGGAATTGTGAATTGAGTAAATTTTGTTGCATAACGACCTCCATTGGTTCATGAAAAAAAAATCATGACCGCTGATAGAGATCGTTTTTTAAAGTTTATGACCGAAGGCAAGGGTCGTGAAACCCCGCAGGGGTTCCGCCATCGGCGGAAAATATTTTGGGGGAACCGTTCGACTTCGCTCACGACAAGCGCCGAGGCAGTAAAAAGTGTGACACTGTTGTTTTGGTGGCACATCTTTTTGAGGCGAATGGTGCCCCAGAAGAATGAAGTTTGTGTAACAATCTTCATTCACGGAGGGGGAACCAAAATATTTTAGTGAGCAATGATAGAGCGGAACGGAATGAGTTTACGAATGAGTGAAGCGAGATGATTGCGAGCGTTCACGATTCAAAGTCCCGCCACGCTTTTCCGGCCCCGTGAAGCGGGGCAGGCGGGACGGCTTGCCCTTGACGAGGTCAAAGATTTAACTGAGAATATATTTCAAATAAAGCGGTCATGATTCAAAAGGTAGGAAGGATTTTCGATGTGGTGGCTTTGCTTTGGTGTATAAGGATCCCGCAAAGGAGATTTGCGGGATGTGCTTTCCAACGGTGAACTTAGCTTCTCTGTCGCTCGCTAAGATTCAGTTGGAAAGGCACTTCCACGTCCCTTATTTGCAAGAAATACTATCAACAAAACAATTAAGGGCGGGGATGTGCCGCGTAATGCGCATCGGCACTTACGACCGTGTCAACGGAAGTGTGCCTATTAACAAAGAAGTGCTTGTGAGTGAATGTTGCGGTGAAGGATGTGGTTCGATTCTAATACCAAATGTATACGCTCTGAACCGCACACGAACGAAGCAGGCACAAATCTATATTCAAAATGTGACTTTAATATCGTTCGAATAGATACTTCATCAGCGAATTATTTGGAATGTTCTTAATTGCTTCATCCCAATGTGCGCCGATGAATTTGCTCTTCTCTGATGGGCTTAGTATATCTTTCCAAACTTCGTGTAATTGCTGACCAGAATATTTTTTTAATCCAGGACTAAAGTCTAAATACTTATCATAGAGGATATTGATATCGTCATTCTTCGAATGTGTGAGATGAACAACCCGATAGTCTTCTACTTTCATATCGCCGATTGTAATAGGTGTTGTAGTCTTGGCAAGCAATGTCATCCGTAGCAATTGATACAAGTGATCTATCGAGAAATCATATAGACCGATTCCCAGTTCATCTTCAAAATTAAACGGAAATGATTTTCCGTTGCGCATATCGACCAGGATGGTAGAGTATCGGCGTAACCGCTCAACGCCTCGTAATCCGGAAAAACGTTCCAATGCTAACGGTCTCGATTTACCTTCTGTAAACTTCCATTCAATAATTAATTGAGTAATCTTCCCGCCGATGACAGCTAGAACGTAAGCATCGACACTTGTTTTTTGAAAACCACGACCGCCCCCTTTTTCATTAATAGGTGATACTTTCGGTCCAATCCATTCAAAGATCACATAACCAATGTCGTTATAGATTTCTCCTCCTACATTTGCTTTGGTTGGAAACGGTATAAGCTTTTGGATGTTTAGCCCAAAAGAATTTAGATAGGGCAACAAATCATCAGGCATCTGTGCCATTGAACCCAATACATTGAGACAAGATGCAGCACTGCTCATAGGATTATTATACGCTTGATCGTGAACCTTAACAACACTGTCGATATGGCTAAAAATCGTCGGGTCGTAGATATTCTTTTCACGGTAGGTGTTCTGGAAATCGTAGCTGAGCTTATCCATCTCTTTGTCCTATTCTAAATTATTGATAGTTGATCTTTTTCACGTTCTCCTTAATTATCATCCCGGATATTTCCTCTTCTACGTCTACCCTAGTTAAAGAATTTTCCACTATGCTGAAGTATAGAAAATAATAATATTAACTTTTATCTTACCAAAGAGCAGCTGGATTAGCATGGTTCAACATGGGTCTCTCTAGAGAGACCAGATTCGACGACAGAGATCAATCATTTCTTTTGTCCTTATGTCAATAACGTCTACGTCCCATTTAGGAGTCTTTAGCACTACTGTTGTGATAGCAAAGGGGCTAACGCCATTGACTGAAAAATACTTTTCTTTTTTCTTGTCAAAATCGTAATTACTGGCTGCAGAATTCTTCCGACGTGATAACAGGAGTAGGTTGCCGATGATGTCTGTTTTTGTCTCTCTTATTTTTTGATCTGGAAATATTTTCATCCAATAACCATCTACTTCCGGATTTTGCGGCAGAACATGTTCAATGCTAACATTGTCTAGGTCATAGTAGGCAACTCCTCCGCCCAGTTCCCGATCTAATCGTAGTAGCAAATATTTTGCATACTTCTCACCATAGACATCTTGTAGCAGTTTAACCAAAAACTTATTTATTTCAACTTGAGATAGCTCCAATGAAGAATCAGGTGAGAAGACCTCTTTGCCTGATTCCAATTCCGTTAAAAGTTTGCCATACCGCTCTAATCGTTCATTAATTCCAAAGCGCAATACTGACATGCAACAGGCTAACCTTTCCAGTTTTTTCAAGAATGCCAACAATGTAGCCGTATTGTTTTCCGCCCAATTTGAAAAACCGATTATTGCAGGCGGGATCCAGTCTTCGTTATCGATGAGTCGTAGCCAGTAGGTCAGCTGATTGATACTATCTGCATTACTCGTTGCCTCAAAATCGCTCTTCTTTATTGAAGCAAAAGCTCCCGCATATGGAATCAGCTTTTTGTCTATGAAATCTGTCGGATCATTGCTTGGTTGCACTGCCTCTCTGATCTCCGCAAGAATTGTATCGCGCTGCTTCACCTTTTTCGCAATCATCCGAATATGCGAGAACAGGTCTTTGAACTGATCTATTCCCAAGTCAGATTCAGTGTCTTCCCATAGTTTTGCGTACTTTTCTTGGTTTCTTTCATCGATTACGCCAATAATCTCTGCCTTCAAAATATCTGCATGTGATAGTTGCATTCCTCGATCATTGAGCACGGAAAATATCCTGAATGCCGAATCATCATCCGATGTAGAAACTACAACCAAGAAACATTTTTGAGTAAGATATTGTGTTAAATGTGTGATCTGATCATCTGAATATTTCGACTGAATATATGTGATTAGGAAACGTGCATTATCGCGTATCCGGGATTGGCTATCGGGGAGTTTTAGGTCTTTTGGCAGTGTAGCCAGTCCACCTTCAGCTTGAATATATTGATTAAAAAATGTTTGGTCTTGCTTCCTAAGATACAGACGAAATCTATCCTCAGTTCCGGCAATTTTATTCCCTCGCTCATATATGACTTCAGTCACATTGCGTTTTAAGTCGGCGGTTGGCATTAGCGACCGCAAAACTGACAGCAAAATCGTAATTGTTGTTAATCTTTGTTGTCCGTCAACGACTTTTGCTTCTGGCTTATTATCCTCTTTTATCAATACTACGCTGCCTAAAAAATATGGTTTGGTTTCTTCAAGTTGTTTGCTCTTAAATGCAAAGTGTGAGAGATCTTCCACCAACTTTTGAGTTTCATCAATCGTCCAAGAATAGGGGCGTTGATAATGTGGAATCTGAAAGGCATAGTCGCTGCTGAAAACCTTGATGATTGGCTTTTCAGCACCATGAATTTGAGTTGTCTTTGCCATAATATCATTCTCCTTTGACTGTTTGCTCCATTCAATATAACAATAGCACGGATTCTTAATTGTACTTCATATGAGCCGCATTCTCTTTATCCTCTAATTATCAATATTTCTTCTTTCCGTTTCCCAATGCTTCGAACCGCACACGAACGAAGTCCCGATTGGCATCGCCAAGCGGGACGAACAGGCACAAATCTATATTTATCCATTATCATTAGCAAACTCATCATACGTAGAATAGTTCTTGTGTCCAAGGCCCTTCACTCTGCCTAATTTTGTATCATTAATACGTAATTGAATATAAGTTGCGAGTTCATCAAATCGGTTCATTGGAAGATTATATATAGTCCTGGTAGGTCCAATCTTGAATTTCTTTTTAAGGTGAGAAGAAAACATAGCATAATTTACGTTTCCTTTGCCTACCTCATATTCTTTATATTCATTATATCGCTTAATTAAATGAGCGATATAGTTTGCCTTTACCGTATCATAACCAATACATCCCTCTGGATATTTTTGCCTGACAACTTTACTGACGTGTTTGACAGTAATTTGATTTCTATCTCCAACTATCGTGTTTCCTACGGGTTCATTAACATTCACGATACGTTGGGCAGTACCCTTCCGGCTAGTTGATTGGGTAAGCAATTCTATTTTCTTTTTATAAACATCTTCCTGCCGAATATCTCCTTTTGTTATTTTCGAGTGACAGATAGGACAGAGAAGAAGTAAGTTACTCATACTATGATTGGCCGGATTTTCATCAATATGGTGAATTACAAAGTGTCCTACTTCTGAATTGTCGCAAAAAGGACATACTGAATTAATTTCCTTCTGTAATTCAGCTCTCACTTTACTTTCTTTGGGAATCTTTGTCCTCGTCTTCTTTTCTATCATTTTATTCTTTATCTATTTGGGTGGGCTGGCAAAGTATAGCGAGGCTTCCCGACGCGAAGCCTTTCGGAATGAGATAATGCGTACAATCTCGTCCTCCCGCATTGTTATTACAAAATATACAACAGTTTTGTTGTCATCATCGAGCGTTATAATTTCATATCTGTGCTCACCATTTTGCTTGGTTGGTCCCTTGTAGAGCATCGATGGTTGTTGAATTGGCAATAACCTACGCTGAAGGAGGTAGGCTGCACTTTCAAGTGAGTATCCGTGCTTTTGCCGATTAATATTTTCTTTTTCTGGATCATATTCGATCCGAGTAGAACCAAGAACTAATCTCAGTTGGTGTTCTTCTACCCCTAACTGCTTTGCGAAACTTATCATGACTTACACCAAGTAAATGTTATTCGATAATTCCATGCAAAGCTCCATCAAGCGACCGAATTTCTATAGGGTTAAGCTTTGATTCAATATTGATTGTAGCGTTTAAAACAAAATTGAAAACAAACTCAGCATCTTCTTTTTGATAATCTTTCTTTTCGATGTCGCCTTCATTATATTGAAAGCCTCCCAATGTCATATGATATAATGGCCTAATTCTTTCAAAGTGCTTATAATCTTCATAAAGTGGGCCTAAAAGAACAAATAGATCAAATCGCCTAGCCAGGTTTACAATTTTTTTATTGACTTGTTCATCGATGTGCTCAGAAAAGATGCGCAACTTATCGTCTGTATCGATTTTGCCTATGACAATATTCCTTTTTTCTATACCTAGTTTTCTTGCCATAAATTGCCAGGATACCTCAGTATTCCAAAATAACCCAGAATTATTAGTCGATATTTGCTTATTGACTCGATTATGAAGACGACTTTCAAACATTGCAAAAGATTCACAAGCCGAAATAATTGATTTTCCCCATTCATTATTTGTTAAGTAATCTTCACTTCTTTTTAAAGGTTCTTTAATCTTCAAATCTTTTATTATATCAACCAAAGATATTTGATCGTAATTTTTCCCTAAATAGTCTCTATAACACTCTCTCAAAACAATTTCGGCCCTTTCAATAATTTCTTTGCAAACACTATAAGTTTTAAGATCAGCTCTGTGATAAACACCATTTCTCGCTTCTATGATGCGGTTTAATGCAGCGTAGGGAAAATTGGGAATGTTTTTATTCAGTTTATTCAAGATATCACTTATCTTTTCCTTTGTGTGATCGCTACCGAATCTACAGAAAGCCAGCACATTAATGAAGATGTCAACTGCATTAGAGCAAAGAATGATTGAAATATTGTAATATGACTCAACAGAAATGTTATCAAGGAATCTCTTCCCTTGATGGAACAAGTATTTTCCATAAACAAGACGCCCTATCTCGATTTCACCTGGATTCTTTTCTAATTCAATCATTTTTCCCTTCCACAATCTTAATTTCTTCCTCTGTCAACCCATATAGCTCATACACAGCCTCATCAATTTGGCGGTCGAGGGTTTGGCAAAGATGTTCAAAGCGATTTGTTTCGGCTTCGGTTTTGGCGTTCGATAATTTCTCTTTCGCATTCAACATTTGCTCGACAAGCTTTACAATTGCATCATGACGGGATTTGTCTTGCGGATCATCAAAGTTGATTGTGCTGATGGGAAAGTCTTTGAAATAAACATAACTTGGTTCGTAGTAATCACCACGGAGTTTTGGAAGGACTTTTCTAAATAAGAAGAATGTAATAGCGCTATTTAACACGCCTAACAAATAAAGATCGGCAATAGCAATAATAAAGCACTTTTGATTTGTATAAAGCTTGGTTTTGTCGAAAGCGAATTGAGGCATTTTACATATGTTTGGAAATATTATTTTGGATTTGTCGAATGCCTCATAATACTCTACCGAATCTTGTATCTCAAACCATTTATAGTTACCTGGCTTTCTTCCTTTCCACTTTGATCCAGTAAATGTTTTTGGCTTTGGTGTAAGATATTCTTTGAATTTAGATAAATGCTTTTCAATCGAAGGATACTTCTTAATATCTATCCCTCGTCGTGTAAAAATAAGGTATCGTTCTGCTTTAGGTGATTCGTATCGCTTTATATCCCTGCCGGCTAAAAAAGGTTTTATTAATTCTGCACATTTGGGATCTTCTAAAATAAGTCGGTTCTTTGTCGTTTCTTCGATTACAAATGCTTCATTAAATCCTGTCAATACACCACGATATATATTTCCCTTTACATATTCGCCAAGCGGAACGCCACAGGATTTCAATTTCTTCAGCAAAGATGATGATGTTTCATCAGACAATGTCCATCCATCATCTTTCAACTGTGTACGTCGAATTGTAAATGCAGCGCTTTTTATATAGGTGGATAAATCTAGATTCTCCAATGACTCTACTTTTGTAATGCTAATGTGTTCTTCCGGAAAACCCTTCTTAACGACGATAATGCATGGATAGGTTGTCACTCCTTGAAACACTGGTAAATCTCCGAAATCAATTAATTGGATAATACCTTGGCTTGTCAACCATTTGCGCAGCGACACAGCGTAATTAGCACGCATCCACTTGTTCGCAACGATGTAAGAGAACAAACCTCCAGAACGAAGAAGAGAAACTCCTTTTTCGATAAAATAGGCATAGAGGTCAGCCGTTCCTTGATACACTTTAAACCGCAATTCAAAATATGATTTAAGGTTACTTAATAATTCCTGCCTCACATAAGGTGGATTTCCTAACACCGCATCAAACCCACCACGCTTCATAGCTTTTGGAAATGCATCTTCAAAGTTCATCGGCTTCAACTTGTTTTCATCTACATCTGCAAAGAGTTGACCTTCAATAATATCACGACCTATAAGCGAATTACCGTTGATGATATTATTCCGCAAATCGGGCAAGATCGTTTCCTTAAACATCCCAAATTGGTGCGCATCGTGCATCGTTACATCTTCCAACAATTTGAGATAAAGTGAAAGCTGAGTTACTTCCGTTGCCTGAAAGTCGATATCAACTCCATAGACATTATTCAGCAGTATCTCTTTTTTCTTCTTTAAGGTCAGGTGCAGTTTGCCATCCCGTTCAAAGACATCTGCTTCCTTCTGCTTTTCGGGATGCGCAACATAATAGCGGATATGATACTCTAAAAGCTGGTTATACACTTCAATCAAGAAAGATCCGCTTCCGCAAGCAATATCGACAAATGTCATCTCTGCAATTTCTTTAGGAGTTTTTCCATCTATGAGTTTTCCTACTGTTTCACTGACGATATATCGAACAATATACTCCGGTGTATAATACACACCGCCGGCTTTACGCACTTCCGGTTTCTCTTCTACTTTTACGCGCTTGTCTGTAGCATGAACTACTTTTCCAAGAAATCTTTCGTAGATACTGCCAAGAATAGAAATGGGAATTTGATCGAAATTGTAAGGGGAATGAGGATCCGATAATTCGCGGCAGATAGTACCAAACTCTTCATCATCTGGTGGAACAAACTCTTTTCCATCCAGAACTTTATGTGGTTTAAAAACAAGTCCGTTATACTTTGGATCCAACTGTTTACAGAGTTCAAGAAATCCTTTCCACGTAGACTTCTTTGAGGCCAGTTGAATGATTTCGGGCTCTTCAATTTGTTTGTCTTCAAGGAAACGGATGAACACCAAGCGGTCTATTGTGCGCTGAATTGATTCGGTTAACTCTTCACTCTGGAGATCGGGATTTGATTTTTTAAATGCCTTTGCCAATATTTCGCGGTATTTATCTAACTCTTCTAAGAACGCCTCATCGACCGGTTGATATCCACCTTTGATAGCTTTTCCTCTCAGCTTCGGAAGTTCTGCTACCCATTTTTCAATCGAGCCGCTTGCTACTGCTTCGTGTGAAAAGAGCCAATAGATGCGTGCAAACTTTTCCTCATTAGCATAATCGCTGTAGTGGAAATACTCGATCTTTTGACTCATTACACCTTTTATGTCTGGCTTATACCGGCAATCAAGGATATGGAATTCTTCGAAGTCCGTGAGAATTGCGATTGGAGTGTTGGCATTCCATCCATACCTAATCGTCTGATAGTAATCATCAGGATTGGCAAGGTTGCGAGATGGTTTCTTGGCTTCAACAAAGAATTTCGGATCACGGAAATTTGGAGAAAGAAAGAACGCATAATCGGCACGTCGCTGGGAACCCGCCATATGCACTTTATTCTCTATATGAACTTCCTGCTGATATGGGTTTTTCTGGAGGTTATGTGCAACATCCCATCCGAGCGCAGTAAAGAATTTATCGATGAAATCCTGTCGTATCTGACTTTCTTGATAGGAAGGAGACAGGTAGGCTGATTCTTGGGCTTTGAAGTCTGCTACGAGCTGCTTGATAGTGTCAAAAGCTTCTTGCATTCTTTTAGTCTTTCGATTTACATTTGTGAAATCAACCACCAATAGTAAAAAGATTCGGTTTGTGTTTCTTTAAGTTTATTCAATATTTGCAAATTGCCCTTCAAAGATACATCTCTGATTTCTTCAACTCTTGCAGGATTGTATTTAATACCGCTGATGTCGTAATCCTTCTTGTCGTGTTGAATCAATGTTGCTAAGAATGCCGCCTTTGATGCCGATACACGCGCTTCTTCGATATGAAATGGAATTCCTAACAGATAACTATGGATTTGCTTCAATCCGCGGTGTATTTCTTCGATGCCTGTATTTACTTTAGAGCCCTTCAATCTAGACTGACAAAAGAGATAACTTGTTTCGATGGTGTCTTCCAATGATTCAGCGATAGTCGGAGCACTCGTATGATATTTGCTTTCCTGTTTTTGAATGGAATGGTAATTGGCAATAATCTGCTTTATATCTTTGGCCTCATCAAACAACTCGCCTATATCAAAGAGCTGCTTGACGATTTCCATCGATTTCTTTTTTCCAAACGGAACACCAGTGGTCTTTGGGGCAAAGGCTGTCAACTTATCGCCGAGAATTCCATCAACTGTCGGAGTGTTGACTAACGTTTCCTTTGAAACACTGAAGATCGGATTCTTGATGGGAAGCGATACGAGCTGTGAATAGCCATGCTTCGTATATAACACATCGAGCAATACATAGGTCTCTTTGTTATCAATTGCCGATGTGTAGAAGAACTTGAAATGTTTTTTGGGAATTTCATTCTTTTCCCGTTCATCTTCTTCGACACGATGAAAGACTGAATCGGAAATTATCGGCTCTAAATCAGACAGATCAAAATCACCGACGATATCAATATCGATAGAAAGCCGGTGGGCTGTTTGCAAGAGCAATAAAAGCGCAGTGCCTCCTTTGAAAACGAACGGTTTCTTTGTGCCTGCTAATAATCCTACAAGCTCAAATGCATAGATTTGTCGTTCGATAAGCTGCGGGTCAGCTTGTGGGAATGATTTGCGCTGCTTGAGAATCCAATCCTTTGTAAATGACTTTGGGTCAATCATCCTTCAACTTTCTACAGAATGAAAATATCTTTTTCGATATTCAAAATGTTTTTACGAAGTGCATCCTCGATCTTTCGGCGTTCTGCATATTCCAGAAGCCGTGCCATATTGATGCGGTGTGAAAGAACAAGATTCCGGAACACGCGTTCGTATTCAGCCTCATCCATGAGTAATAAACGGTCTCTCTCTATGAACAGATCGACCAATATTTTTTCAATAGTTGCATAGTAACCGTCTACCGGCTCACGAGTGATGGATGCGCGAATAACTACTGTTTTGGGTGATGCTTGAAAATATTTTTCCACTTCCAATTTTTGCGGATTCAGGTATACTTGATATCCCTGCTCTCTTAAATAATCTGCTATCGACGGCATAGCATCGATGTCAGCATACACGAACTGTGTATATTGTGTCATCATATGATGGGCAAACCGTTGCAGTTGCTCGGTACTCCAAATTGAAAACGTGAGCAATGGATATTTCTTACGGACCATCAATCCTAATTGATCCAACGATTTCACTGAGACCTGAAAAGCTTCAGCAATGGAGGAATACCATCCCCGACCTGCATCATAGAGGTCACCAGATTTATTCATGTTATAGAGGTATTGATTTACTGTGGCTGGTTTGATACCGCGCTGTATTTTGTTGGCGCTCTTCTTTACTGCGTCGACAGAGAAGTATTTCTTCCCGATAATCACTTCTTGAATCACAGATGTTACGGTTTTTTTCTTTACGGTCATCTTTAGGTCTCTATTGATACCACGTGTGGCAGTAATGTGGAGATAATATAGCATATTGCGGACATAGAAACAACATCTATTAAGGAATTATGGGTTTAAAATTTAAAAGCCCTGACGCACTACCAGACACAGAGGATAGAGACATAAAAGTATCGCATCTTTAAGGGGAGAATGCGATACTTTTTTGCTGCTAAGCTTGAGCTGCGGGTTAGAACATACGCGGTAGAATAATTAATTAACGTGACCAAAAACTTTGTTATACTTTTGTAGACTCATAAGAACATATTCCTCTGAACAAACACATGAGCAACGTAGTTTTTCTCTGTCCACGAAGCTATCAAGTTAATTGTTGGGAAAATATTTGAATACTATATTAACAGGTTGACTTTCTCTGCTCATTATATAGATATCGTTTGTAGTTAATGTGAAAGCTGGTGTATTGGGACCACCCATATATTTTTTCCGAACATATCCGCCATCGAAAGCCCAATACCTATGCCCTTGGTCAAGTATTGAATATCTGCAATTTTGCAATGGTTCAATTTTATACCAATTGTTTAGTGGTGCTGTGTTTGTATATGTAATGTAAACCATCTTTATATTATTAAAATACCAACCTTGTCCTCCCTGCAAATAAACAGTTATTACTTCACAATCGTGTTCACTATTTGAAGAATTATCAATAAGGTGGAATTTGATTTGGTATTCAACTCTATCGTTACCTCGTGTAGTATTAGTAATCTCAGCACTTTTGTATTCGTTTAGGTAGGCAAATCTCCAACCAGGAATTTGTTGTCCAATTAAATCAGATTTTATTTTTTCAATATCTGGCTCGGGATCTTTGATCGAATTAATCTTATTTTCAATTTTTGAACATATTGACGTTAGCTTGATTTGATTTGAGGGATTACAAGTTCCCGATAATGCGCTATAAGCAAAGTCAAATTTGCCTAATAATTCCTGTTCGGCAATGTATCGTTTTCGTAAATCATTATAGTTCTGTTGAGCAGTATTATAGCTAGTTGAATTTTCTGCATTAACTGAGTATTGCAATTCCTGCAATTTGTTTCTTGCTTCCTGTCTTTTCTTGAAACCATATGTGTCAAATGATTTCACAAATTCTTCGTCTACCTTAATTATAGCTTCATTGTGTCTTGTAGAACAATCACAGAAAGCAGAAGCCGCATTTTTTGCGTCATTTACCGGATCGTTCTTTAAGAAGAAATAATAGGCTCCATAAAGAACACCTACCGATGCAACAACTATAATAACAACTTTCTTGTTTTTGTTAAACCATTCGCTAACAACCTTACCGTTTTTATTCAACCAATCGACAATATCAAAATTATTTGTCTGCGGAATGGAACCAATTGTTGTTTGTGGTTGAGAAATATTTTCTGTTAATGGTGTTGTCGTGGTGGACGGTGGGGAAACGCTGACTAAAACGTTATTTGTTTTTTGAATGCGCAAGTAACTAATTATACCTGCAACTGCTAATGCGATTAATGCCCCCCAATATGGAAATTGAAAATCCACATTAATTGCTCCTTTAGCTTTTTCGTCGATTGCGCTCTTAATAACAAATTGCAGAATGATTAATGAACCAACACCAATTGCACCAGCACCTGTTCCAATACGTGCTTCTCTTTTTTCTTTCATCAGGAATGCAATAAGCCCGCTGATGGCCGCAACAAAAGCAAAAATAGCCCAAATGTTTGCTGGAATTTCTTGACCTTTTGTTTCACGGCCAGAAAACATATCTCTGCCCCCTAATTCAGTCCCCGTAACAAGGTTGATACCGGTTACAGAACCGATTATTTGCCCACCACAGTTGAGATTACAAAATGTGAAGAAGAAACAAATAATAGCAATAGCAAAGGAAGCAGGGATTAGTGATCGTCGGCTGGTGATGTTGTTCAGCGGAGGAATTTGAATGTTGATCGTTTTCTGCCCCGATCCGTCATTTTGATTTTCCATTTTTTCTCCGAGTTGTTATTATTTAGATTATGGGCATGTACCAATTAATACCACTCATCCTGTATAACTACGCCATATATAATTCGTGCGCCCTAACTGGCGCTAAGCTGCGGTTCCTAAATTTTTATTATAATTCTTAGTGGCTACTGCTGCCCATATAATACAAATAGGCCAAGTAATTATTAGTCCAAAACCTAATGTGACTATTGCTGCTAACACACTAACAATCATCATTACTATTGCACCTGTTATTGTTGAATAAAACATTCCCAAAGGGCCGAACAAAATTGTTAGGAGTATAGTAACTCCCATGCTTTTTTCAGTTTTTACAACCACAATTTGTTTTTGATTCTGCGTTTCCATATTTATTCCCTTTTTTAATTTCCTACTCATGTGGCTTTTCGGTGTTGCCCCGTTTTATAAAGTGGGTTCTGATCTCCACTGTTTTGTTTTTGTCGAGCTAGAAGGATTGTCAAGAACTATCAAAGTGGAGCATCGGTGGTTCTCGTATTTGTCTGTTAAGTCGTTTTTAAACTTGACTATACTTGTGCAATTATCCAATAAGTAATTTGTGTTTTAACTGATAATCGGCGTTTCTGGTAAATTAATTCTTTTTTGCCTTTTCATCACTCCAATTACTGCTAGAAATAATTCCATTATATAATCCTTTCAATTGATCAGTTCTCACGCCGCTTCTATTGACCTGCTGCAATATACTTGTTTGTAGTAGATTCTCTTTCAGTAATAGAAATTAGTTCTTTCTGATAAAGAAATACATTTGGATCAATCGGTTTTTTCAAATCAAAACTTTTTGTTCCAAACAACCCCACCTTCGTAAACATCAAGTAGACTAATTCAGAGCAGTAAATATGACTGTGCTCTTGATTATCAAACTCAAAGTCAAACGGAATTTTTGAGTTTTTGTATTTTTCAAGTTCAATATTCAGTAGTTGTCGAACACCATTTGTCATATTTTTATCCCGCATAATTCTATAATCACAAACAGCACTCAAGTCTATAAAAGTCTGAAACTCGTCATATCTAATACAATTTTCCTTAGTTCCATCTGGGGTTGCATGAAGAATATATATCTTATCCTTTTCCTTATGTACAAGACCAATATGAGTGTAATCTTGTTTTATAGAAAGGTTCAAAAGATTTATTAATTTACTTTCAACTGATTGACCTTTTGTCAGGATTAAATCGAAATCCTCAATCAATTCCCCGTCCGATTGGTTTATAATTATTTCATCTTTTTTATTCAAGAAACAAAAAAAGATAACAATTATAGAACTTACTCCAATAATTTTAACCGGCGTTCTTATTCGCATTTCTATCAATAAAATAGCCAATTAGTACACCAACAAGAGCAAAGATTACAACACTTAAAATAACATTTGCGAGTAAATTTCCATCTTTAATAATCTCTCCAAATTGCTTAAGGTAACCGCCGATCCCGCCAACCTTTGATTGAACAAGCTGCGATTGAAAATAATAACTTAATGGAATTCCCAAAATGGCTCCAATAATTCCGAAGATTATTTTTTTCATTTTATTCTTTCAATATTTCCTACTCGTTTGGCTTTTCGGTTTCGCCCCGTTTTTTAAAGTGGGTTCTGGTCTCCACTGTTTAATCTTATCTAATTATTTTCGGCTTTCGGTTTCTCCGTTTGTTGATAATTTTTCTTCAATTTTTCTGACGCTACGCTGGATAGAAAAGAACACTAGTACCACTGCAATTAGAACAATTAATAAAATTCCGCCTCCAATTCCCGCTAACGATTTCAAGCGATATTCTGACTTAGATATTTTATCTGAAGAATATTCCAGCTGTGCGGCTAATTGGTCTAATTTATACTGATTCTCTATTTCGTTTATTGCCTGCTGGTGTTCATTTTCTATTTCTGCTATTGAGTTATCGCGGGCATAGTTTTTATTCCTAAATACTCCATAGTATTGAATAATTGCTTTGGGCTGATTTTCAGCTTTTATCTGAGCAACAAGCGGAAGGAATAGATCGGTTGCTTCTTTAAACATTGAAAGATTATTGCTGAAATAATTATAATAACCGGTTGTTAACCGGTCGATAATTTCCACTCGTTTCGAAAGATCAAATTTGTCAATGACTGTTGCGATATAATCAATAAAAGGGGAACCATCGTTTGGATTTCTTTTTCCAAAAAGAGATAGTTGGTTTAGATATGAAATATTCTCTTCCTTAGACATTTCATTCACAACTTTAGCAAGTGACTGGCAAACATTTACATTTTGTGATATAATATTTGCAACATTGCTAATCAAAATCTGAAGTGCACCTAACCGTTTTCCTTCTGGAAGCAGTTTCACCACGTTGATATATCCATCAAGGATTAGTTTTTTATCAGGATAATTACCTGCTTTAGAGATTAGGTAGGCGGATTTTAGTTTATCCTCTATTCCTGGTTCTGTTACATTCCATTGTCTGTATTTTTCTAATTTGTAAAATTTCCAGTATCGTTCACTATTATTTGGATAACTATAGTAACCCGATCCTTGCCAAGAATACTTTGATGGCGGGATTAAAGTTTTTAATGTATTTAATGAAGATTCATAATCCCCCTTTCCATTTGTATCTTCAGCAGGTTGTTGGGTTGTGGTAGTTGTTGTCTGAATCTGTTCAGGAGCGACAGGTGGGGCTTCTTCTTTTATTGTTGCTGCTATTTGCAACTCATTTAGCTCTACCTTAATTGGTGCAGGGTATTGCTTTTTAGCAGGGTAAGGTTTTATTTCTGCTTCCTTTTGCGAAGCAGGAATTATACTCCATAAAAATATTGCAAGACATACAACGACTGCCAATGTTGACAATGCAATGAATAAGTGCCAGAAGATTAATGATACATTGAAAACATATTTGTTCTCAACTTGGGTGAAATAAGTTGTTTTCATTTTTGATAATTTTAATTTATCAAGTGCCATTTGAATATCCTCCTATAATTTATTTAATTGAAATTACTTTTAATTATATTTTAAAATTTACAATGTCGGCAATGCGGATATTATTTTATCCCTCATTAGTTCTATCATATCAGATATAGAAGGAGCTTTTTTTAATGAACTAACATCCTTGTGTCCTTCGCACGTTGCTTCCCACAGTACCTCTCCTGAAATTGTCGAAAACATGACATATTTAAGAATCAATTTTGTTTCTCCTCGATTACCCGGATTTTGATAAGATACGGCAAAAACGCCATCACGCTGGAATACTTTAATTACAAAGCCTTGTATAATTGCATCAACATTTATATTTTGACCGATTCTAATTAATATCTGAGTATTTGGGATATTTGCGTTACTATAACCTGTCAATAAAGTGTCATAGGAATTTACAAGATTATACTTGTTTAATAACTCTGTTGAAGATGTTGGATTAAGCATCTTTGTGTTAGAATTTTTATTGGCAAATTCCACTTGAAACATTTTATTGATTTCTATCATATCTCCTGTGGCTAATGAAGCGTTTTGCTGAGTAACCGCATTACGTAAAGGGAAAACTACCACAGAAGTTATCTTTGGCGAGTGAAGAGAAGGGTTTATATAGGTTAGGATTGTGGCTTCGGATCCTGAACAACCATAAAATAATAAACCAAATAATGGTAAATAGAACAAGTATTTTAAAATTGTTGTCATTATTACTGAGTTTAAATTTTTATTTGCCATGTGAATATTCTCCTATCTTTTGTTTAATTGAAATTACTTTTTATCACAATCCTTTAAAATCCAACTTCATTAGAAAGCTTTGCTTAGTTTGTATTTATTGTTTTCCCTTGTATTCCATCTTTAAATTCTGTCGTGCTCTTGATTCCATTTGAAGTTGTCACATAAAACATTCCATTAAAAAAACGATCGTCTTTTAATTCACCTATAAATTCACCAATATCTCCATCCTCATTCCTTATGATCCAGGTCCCTTTACCATTCTTTTTCCCGTTTTTCCACTCCCCATCGTAAACCTTTTTACCTTTGTCATAAGTTATTCCCCGCCCATCAGTCACTCCATTTTTAAACTCACCTTGATAATTTATACTTCCATCATCCCAAGTAAGTGTTCCATAACCATCATTCTTGTCATTTTTCCATCCCCCCTTATATGTAATACCCTCTTTATAATTATGCAATACACCTTGGCCATCTCTCATTTCATTTTTATAATTCCCCTGATATTCTATTTTCCCGTCTTCAAACCAAGAAATCCATTGACCCTCTTGATTCCCATCTTTGTAATATCCTTCACTCTTTTTCTGTCCTCCTTCATACCAGAAAGTCCACAAACCTTCTTTTTTCTCATTCTGATAATTTCCTTCAAATTCTTTTCTCCCATTTACGAACCATGATATACATCGACCTTCTTGATTTCCATCCTTGTAATTTCCTTCACTCTTTTTTCGTCCACTTTCAAACCAGAAAGTCCACATTCCTTCCTTTTTCCCATTTTTAATATATCCCTCACTTTTCTTCTGTCCACTAGTGTATAATTCAGCCAAATGTTCCATTGTCTCAATCAACTTGCCGTCTTCATATTTGGATGAGATATTTATTTTTCCATCATTATATGTTTCTTCTTCTTCCTTCTGTCCGCTTTCAAGATATGTTACATATTTCCCATCTATTATATTTCCGTGATTATAGGTGTAAGACGATTTTTGCTGTTTGTTTGTAAACCACTCTGTGCATATTCCATCTTTCTGTCCGTTTGCATATTTACATTCACTCTTTTTATTTCCATTTTCAAACCACTCTGTATGTAATCCCTCTTTTAATCCATTTGTATATTTCCCTTGGGCTTTCTTTTTGGCCTTTGTATAATACTCTGTAAAGATTCCATTTTTGAAACCATCCTTATATTCTCCGATTTTCTTATTTGTTTTTTCATCAACTAATATTCCTGTGAATGGCTTATTGTCGCCTTTGAAATATGCAACGTTGCCGTTTTCACCCTCGCCTATAATCTCTCTAGGAAAAGCAGGGAGCAATTCTTTTTGAGCAAAACAAGTTGAAATAAATATCACAGAAATGAAAATTGTACTAAGTGTTTTCATAGTATTGCTCCTGCGATTTATTATTTAATTGAAATTAATTTTGTTCTTTTATCGTAGATATCTTGTTTGAACTAATTTTCCATTTCTGTATTCGTTGGCACATTTTCCCAGGTTGTCTACCGAATAAAAAATCCCATTAAACGTGTCTCCATTTTTCCACTCCCCCGTGAATGAAAAGGGATCATCCTTCCCTCCATAACCCGGAGCACGGCCAGTCATCGTTCCTTGACCTTCATATTTACCATTCACAAAATTTCCTGTATATGATACAAAGTAGCCGTTTCCATTATCTTGATAAAATGATCCTTGACCATTCATTTCTCCATTTTTCCACTCCCCTTGATACCTTTTTCCATCAGATAAGGTTAGTGTACAATAACCATCTTTCTGCCCATTCACATAATTTCCTTCAAATTCTTTTTTTCCATCTTCAAACCATGAATCCCATTGACCATCTTCATTCCCATCTTTGTAATATCCTCTATTCTTTTTATGCCCTGTTGCATAATGGGAAGTCCACAACCCTTCTCTTTTCCCATTCACATAATTTCCTTCAGATTCTTTGCTCCCATCTTCAAACCATGAAACCCATTGACCCTCTTGATTCCCATCTTTGTAATATCCTTCACTCTTTTTCTGTCCTCCTTCATACCAGAGAGTCCACAACCCTTCTTGTTTCCCATTCTTAAGATATCCCTCACTTTTCTTCTGCCCATTAGGATATAACTCAACTGATTGTTCCGATAACACGCTAAACTTGCCGTCTTTATATTTACCGGAGATTATTATTTGTCCATTTTTATATGTTGTTTCGGTTTCCTTCTGTCCATTTTCAAGATATGTTACATATTTTCCATCCACTATATTTCCATTATTATAGGTGCCAGACGATTTCTGCTGTTTGTTCTCAAACCATTCTGCACATATTCCATCTCTCTGTCCGTTTGCATATTTACATTCACTCTTTTTATTTCCATTTTCGAACCACTCTGTATGCACTCCCTCTTTTACTCCGTTTGTATATTTCCCTTGGGTTTTCTTTTTGGCCTTCGTATAATACTCTGTAAATATTCCATTTTTATAACCGTTCTTATATTCTCCAATTCGCTTATTCGTCTTTTCATCAACTAATATCCCCGTAAAAGGTTTATTATCATCTTTGAAATATGCAACATTACCGTTTTCACCTTCGCCTATGATTTCTCTAGGAAAAGCAGGAAGCAAATCTTTTTGAGCGAAACAAGTCGAAATAAATAGAATAGAAATGATGATAGTTGTGTAGGTTTTCATGGAAATTCTCCTATTTTATTTCTTCACGCATTACTATTTCTGAAGATTTTCCTGTACCACCGCAACTCTGACAACTTGTGGTTGATTTTCCTGCTCCATTACATTTATTGCATGTAATGCTGGATGTTCCATTACAGTGCGCGCATGTTATGGTCCCTCTTCCGTCACAGGATGTACAATTAATCATGCCATTTTGGTCGCACTCACCACATTCAGATACCATGGGAAATTTTCCAATACCATTACAATAGGTGCACGTCACATTTTTCTTGTTGTAGGAGTTATAACCTTTCCCGTCACACAGCGGACATTTTTTAGTAAATGTTGTAGTCCGTTGCTTAACCCCACCATTACTAGAATGTTTGCAGTTTATTTTACCATTACCATTGCAATTATTACAAGTTACTTTTCCATTTGAGCAATATTGACAAGCAAGCTTTCCTTTTCCAGAACACACATCACAAATTTGTTTGCCAGACCCGTTACAGTCGTTGCAAATTGCATATTCATAATACTCTTCTTTTTCAATCAGGCCATTTTCATTATAAATTGGGTAAGTGCCAACATTAATTTTGCCGCCAGAATATTTGTACGTTACTTTCAGTTTGTTGTTATTATGGTAATAATTTTCTTCACCTTCTTTTTTGCCATTGATATATTTACTCTCGCTCTTTTTATTTCCGTTCTCATACCACTCTGTATGTGATCCCTCTTTTAATCCATTTGTATATTTCCCTTGGGTTTTCTTTTTGCTATTTTCAAACCATTCAGTACAAATACCATTCTGCATTCCCCTTGCAAAAATAAATTCACTTTTTTTATTTCCGTTCTCATACCATTCGGTATGGATTCCCTCTTTTATTCCATTAGTAAATTTCCCCAGAATTTTCTTTTTAGCTTTAGTATAATACTCTGTAAATATTCCGTTTTTGTAACCATCCTTATATTCTCCAATTTTCTTATTAGTCTTTTCATCAACTAATATTCCTGTAAATGGGGAGCCATTGAAATAAGCAATATCTCCTTGGTAATTAATCTCCTTAGGAAAAGCTGGAAGTAAATCTTTTTGAGCAAAACAAGTCGAAATAAATATCATAGATATGAAAATTGTAATAAGTGTTTTCATAGTATTACTCCTAACATTAATTTAGATAGCCTTTTTATATTTAAGTTGAGCAATCGCGCATTACCATTAAACGAAATGCCTAACGGATGGCAACTCCCCGCCACAACGACGGCGGATAAGTAACCTGCGGGGCACCGTGAACCTTCAACTTACAATGAACGAATCATGCTTGTCGTGTTCTTTGGCATATTTTTTGCTTCTACTCTTCTTTGAACAAAGTACCCGCTTAGGCGGCAAACTTGGAATCTATATTTATCGCATTATCTGGATGGTCAGTACCTGCTCACCCCTTTTTCTACACGAACGATTTCATGCAACCGAACAACGAAGTAGTCATCTTTACCCTGCCTGATCGATAGGTAATCCTCTTGAACTTTTATGAGCATGCCCCGGGGTCATTCCCGTATGGCAATGGTGATGCTTATCCAGTGACTGTCCGATAGTTGTGAGTTGAGCGCAATTATTCATCGAAATAGCTTTAATATCCATAAGAAGAGTGCTCCTATAACAGCACTTCCAATGAGCCAATAAGCTGGTGTATGCCAGCCCATCACACTTACAACAGTAAGGTACGCCATTGCCAACATTGGAGATCCAATTAGGAATGCTACTCTGTTTATAAATTTTTCAAAATGTTCAGTTCGGTTTTTTTGTTCCTCGGCCATTTGTTGGAGTTTCTTAGTACGATGCATCATCAAAGTCTCATGCATTTCCCTGACCTCATCCTTCACTTCCTGATATAGACGTTCCACTTGAAAGACTCGTTGTAGCATTTGATAACAACGATGGTGATGTTCTCCTTGCATTATTTGGGCAGAATATCCTCGAGCTGTAAACTCTAATAGCATATTTCGGATATGCTCGAAGGTCTTCACTCTCACCTCTTCATCCCTTCCAAGCCAGTTATCGGATACCATTCCAGATAAACTCATTAATTCAAAACGCTGTTCTAGAGCAAGAAGAAAAAGTAAGAAGTATTGACGGGTTAGATGGGTACGGATTGTTTCATGAAAGAATTGGGTCTGGGGGGGATTGAACGCAACAAATGCTCCGCCGTCTAGTGAAAATGTAAACCATTGATCTTTGGCATATGGAAGTAAACTTGGATGATCACTTCTAAGTTCGTCTTCATATGGATGAATCTCCTGCCGAGAATGGTAGAAATTCCGAACTCTAAAAAGCATTGTTGCAATTTCTTCATTGGGTGCTTTATTGACACAAAAGGAAGCAAAAGGTAGCAATTGCCCGGTCACAAAAACCTCTCTCCACCACTGGGCCAAATCTTCCTTGATGAGTGCAGTATTTAAAATAGCATTTAATAAATCCTGAAATATTTCATCGCTGTTATGAGGTTTTACAGTTTCTCCTACTGGATTGGGGAAATAGGGAATGATTTCATTCTTGCTTATTCGTCTTAGAGCTTCGATCTTTATTTTCCGTTGACCCTTTACAAACCGGAAATAGTGCAAAATATCTAACCAAGCATCAAAATCTTCTGTTTCGCTTCCAACCTCAGTTGTAATAAATCCAACACCAACATGAAATAATGCCAAATGCACGTTATTCATTTTAAAAGATATTTTCCCCTGAGGCGTAACGAGTTTCCATTCTGCCTTGGCACCCAACCCAGTATAGGATCCGAGAGCCGAATCTTCCATTTTCCAAAGGATTGCCGTTGGGGGAGTGCTATTCAAAGGGGGATTGAGGTACCTAGCGACATGTGGAAGAACATCTTCTTCAGAAAGACATTCCTTGCTCCAAATCTTTAAAGACTTTTCTTCTCTTGTCCAATGAGCCTCCTCTATCTGCGATACTCGTTGATCGAAGGTCGTTGAGTCAAAAAGAAAAGGGTAGATAAAATTGATAAATGAACTTTTGTCCACATTCATATTTATACTCCTCAAAGCTCCAAGGTGGCGATTTGAATGAGACTAACAATTTCCTATCGAATAATATTCGCATTTCCAATTGTGTTACTTCATCGTTTCAACAAACCCTATATCATCAATTGGCACAAGGAATGGATCAACCCAAATGTTATCCATTGAATGTCTTCGATGTGGGATACAGTAGTAGTATTTAGTAAAATCGATTTCATAATCTGTATAAATTTTCGTTTGCACTCCTCGTTGTTTCTTTGAGACCTCTGTACTCCCGAGATCAGACAATGCAGTTATGTATTGACAAGTGCGGATTCCTTGGTGGGTTTGTGACAGAACAGTAAAGGATATTTTATATGGGAAAATCCTGTTAGTACTATCAGCAAAAAAATCCATAACTCCTTTTATCCATGATAATATTTGAATACGCGATGCGTTTGTTATTGGTTTAGGTAAGTAGTGATTCACTAAACCATGCGATAAGGCATTTCTGAGGCTGAACAAATCACCGTGTTCATCACCTTCTCGCACCAAACGTATATATTTCTGTGGATCAAAAATTCGATGTCTGCCCCAAATATTCTCAGCTATTCTGCTGTCAAAGCTTTCATTTAGACTTCTAAGCATCCCATTTAATGAACCCAAACCGAGATTCATGATTTTATTAAGTTCTTCTGACCATTGATCTTTGTCGATTTTCTTTTTTGTTTCGTAATGAGACACATAACTGTAGAAGGCAATCATTTCTCTATAGAGCATTTCCAGTTTAGGGAACCAATGAACATCAATTGTGCGCTCATAGTTGCCGACATCCCTAGATGAGGTTAATTCCGCTATTTCCCTATTCAGGTGATCAATATAAAATTCAATATTATGAAAATTCTTCATATCCTTTATAGGAAAACCAAGCAGTTTAGCAACTTCAACCGAGTATAACTCATCGAGGATTGGTCTCATGTTAACTAGAGAATTTTCTAACCCTCTCTCTTGAATCAGATTTTCACAATCCATTTTGATATTCTTCTTACGTTCATCAATTTGTTTTTGATCGCCACCAAACTCCTTTGATAAGAGAATCTCCAGATATTCAGGTAGCTCTTTCGATCCTTCAACGACAGCAACATTGCGCATAACCATAATAGGACCTTTTTCAATACAATCGATTAAGATGCGATTCTTGATCATTTGCTCTATTAATCGCTCTTTTGCCTCTATTTGATGTCTTACTCCAATATCATCACCTTTTTTTCGAAGATTCTTAATATCATCGCTCCAATTCAAATATTCTTTTTTATCCTGTTCCTTTATTACCCAAAGCTCCATTTGATTATCGAGTGTATTTTCGTAAAGAAGATCAACCAATTTGTCCATTGCTGGATAAGAAGATGCAAATAAAGGTAGATAGCTTGATTGGTTTGCCTGTATATCTTCTAAATTATTAATGTCGTGCTTTATTTTCTTCAATTGTTCTAATAAATCAACATCGCCTTCACCTATTTCTAAACAGTGATCATTCCCCCAACAGATATAAGTATAATCGTTAGATTGTTTAGAGTACCGATCAAACGCAAAAAGATGCTGTTCTCCACACCGATGGCAAGCACGAATAATAAAAAATGGAAATAAGGATATTTGAGAACTTATTCCATCTAAAGTCCAGTAGCTATTGTCAGAGAGATGCAACTTATGCAAGAACTCTGAGTTTATTACAAAGTCTTTGATCAGATTTGCAATGACTGCTCTGTACTCGAAATCTAATTTCTTGATACTTTTTATCTGCTGAAGTCGTTTTCTTAACTCAGCCCAACGAATATACAACGAATCATCGGCTGTCTTGCCGACAATTGCTTTTTGATAACCCTCTATTTTATATATCTCTTTCAGAATGCAGATAGACAAACCCAGACTCATTCCTCTGTCATCTGACAGGATGTCCCTCAGGTAGCCTGGTAGATTCTTTTCCTGACTATGATGTTTTCCATCGGCAATCGAAAGACTGCAATAGAAGAGGGCAAAAAATTTGACGAGACTATCTCCAAGATCGATGAGTTGTATAGTCGGCAAGTGTTCAATACTTCCCTCTTTTGAACCAACAAACAATTGCCTGAGCAATGGGGGTAGTTTAGCAACGCTGTCAATAATTTCGTTAGCCTGCGTTATCATTGCGTTTTTATTCTCCTCCCTAATGAGTAAAGAAATATTCGATCCGTCTACGACATTTACTAATTGTCTTAGTCTTGCTGAGACGTATCAAATCAACCGCCGTAGCTTCTACCTTTATAAATTCTAAAGGAAGGACAGTAATAAGTGAACTTCCTATAAAAGGTTTATTTTTTGACAATCGTTGTATCACCGGAGAGGCGAATGGTTCAACTCCTAATCGTGCCAAGTACCAACATGCTGCGAGCAGAGGACAACTAAAGCGAGTAATATTATCTTGAGTATGGCACAATAACAAATCTGAATTCGAGTGAACTCTTTGTTCTTTCAACAAGATATACTCTTTATTTTGCTTTTCCTCCCATTCGCTCTTGCCTAGTTTGGATTTCTCCATAAAAACCGATTTGTAACGTCTCCGATCTTTAAGCAATTCCGAAAAATGGATGTCTTTACTTTCAGATTGAAAAACGATTTGATTCCCTTCCCGTCTTAAATTCTTTTCAGACAACAAATCCATAAAAGATCCGGCTTGGTCAGCCATCGTGGATTCCATAACAATGTGGTCAGGTGGTAAACCTAAGTCAGCAAAGATGTTTTCAATGTCAGAAATGTGGACATCTTCTTGATTCTCACTGTAATCGTCTATTAATACGGATAATGTAAAAGTCTTGTTTTGTCGTCTTAATGAGTCAATAATCCAACCCGTTCGTTCTATATTTCGTCGGAGCCTGCTCAAATCTCCTTTAATGTCTGAGGCATAGATATGAGCATATTCTATATTGTAATCAACAACCTTTCCGAATGCTGACATTTATTGAATTCCACGAAAGTCTAGGATTTGTTTCGCCACCGCTCTAAAATCTTCCAATGTTATTTTTTCATCTTGTTCAAGATCATTTGAGAGATTCAGTATGTTCTCTTTCCATTTAAGACCTATCGCTTCTTCAACCCCTTTTTTCATAATACTTACTTTAGGGTTTATATCGGCATTAGTTTCTATTCTTAATCTTCTTTCACTTGCCTCTTGGATTTTTTGATACTTGGGGATACTAAGAGATAAAGCGGGCACAGCCGATGGTACCAACAATATCTTTTTAATAGCTGTATCATTAGATAGGATAAACTTAACGGCTTCGATAGTCCCCTCAATCGACTGGTCATTCCATCGAAAGAATAACACCAACACGGAACTAAAATCCATTCCCAAAGTTGACCAATCTTGAAATCCGGACGCAGAATCTAACAAGATAAAATCCGGCTTGATCAAAATTTGTACATTGTCCAAGAAGGTCGAGAAGAATCGACCAATATCTACAGAAAATTCAATTGTATCAAATGCCCCGAATCTCGCAGGGACAAGGAATAATTTTTCACTCAGATCACTGTCTCCTCGCTCTTTACCTAGATCAAAACACATTCGATTCCACCAATTCTCCTTAAAATCTTGAAGACTTTTTATTCTAAAATCCTCTTTGAAAATATCTTGAACACACTTTCTCTGACCGAGTTTGTTATGAACACTACACACGACCCCCAAACCGGCTCCTTCTAGATCTAGATCAATGCACACTACTTTTTTCTTATGTTCCTTTGCAAGAATGCTAGCGATATTGGCTGTAGAAACGGTCCTACCAGAACCACCTTTGTAAGAATACATTTGACAAATAGTTGTGGACATTGCATTAGTCTCCTATTTTTTCTTTTTTGCAGTTTCATTCTCACTGGAAACAAACTGAACGATATTTTGTTGTTCCATTTGATAAAAGGTCTTGCCATAATCTATTGCACCCTTTTCTCGAGTTTCCCAGTCTATCAAATATTGCAACCCATTTCGAAAACGGTCTGCAAAATCCTTAGTATCGATTTTCTTACCTTTTTCAGACGCCATTTTATTAAGCATATTGGCTAAAATATTAAGCAAATGCCTTTCGACGGCTTCCTGTACAAATTTCTCCAGATAATCTATCGATGGTTTATATTTTTTTTCAGGGGAAACAGTCGTGTAATTATTTAAAATATAACTAAGATGATTGCGTATTTGGAGATCAAAACCATCTTCCATTTTCTCGTTTAACTTCTCTTGAATAGCGTTTGTGATAAATTCGGAATTCAGCAGCTCCTTGACTTTGCTTTGTAGGACTTCCTCTGTTTTCTTGATAATTGATTCATGAATTACATTTCCATCAATCTGAATATTGATGTTTGAGGTAGGAATTGGAGCCTTTTCTGTCTGAGAAGAAGGCAGCGACATTTTTTGGGTATAATATTGATCAACTCTCCTATTAGGATAATGTGCACCATACAATTTAGTGACAGCTTCTATTGCACGTTCAGTGTAATATATTGAGTATTGTGATTTCTGTTTATCCCATACATTGTATGAAATTCTTGCGATGGTGAGTCGATCCTCAGCGAGATTTTTTAGATATTTCGAAAAGATATCTTCCGCTCGATCAATGTGCAGAGTCTGCAACATTTGTTCAAACATTTTTTTGTTTTTCTTTTCATAGAATGCAAGCGCTTTTATTAACAATGCGTTTATCGCTCGTTCATCCCACCATTTTTCATGCTCATTCTGTAAAAAGCCTGCGATTTGGAATCTTCCGTACTCCGACTTAGTGACCCTATTGAATATTTTTTCATCTTTAAGTTCAGATAAGAGCAATTCGAATGCCAAATTGAGACTTTTATAGTCTTCAAGACCGGTAATTAACAGAGAAATAATGGCAAATAGATTGTAGTACCAGATACTGTCATCACTTCCAAAATCTACCCTCTGTTTGCAGATGTTCATCCGTGGATTGTCTTGAGATAAGAATGTTGCAGCTAAGTAACTCTGCTTCTCAAACATCTTTCTTTTTGTAACTTCAAGAGCAGATTTCTCCCCACCCAGGAGATCCAAAGCTTCTTTTGGAAATAATTCTGGCGTGCACTCCAAATAATTTTGAACAACTTCTAACGTCTCAAGTGCATTCCATGTGAAGTAAAGTTGATCCTGTTTATCCTTTTCTAATGAGTCGTTCGTATACGCCCAACCCTTTCCAGCACCTAAATCACATTCTTGAATCAAACGAGTAGCATCAGTGATTCTTTTATTGAGTTTGATCATGAGGTGCTCTGGAATAAGCTCAGGAGTTGCAGAAGGCAGGAGTTTTTCTTTTATCATTAATATTCGTTCACTATTTATCGCCTTAGCGTCTAACAATGAGGAAAGCACGAAGCATGCTGAATCCAGAAAATCCAGATTGCGTGCAATCCCAGTGGGTGCCTTGCTTGTACCCTTCAATTTAAAATCTATGTAAGGGGTTCCTGAAAGTCCAAGTTCACCATCATTCGTGGAATCATCCAAATAACCTTCCACCAAGTATTTGATTGCATTCGTGATATGATTCAATTTGATTAGTTCTTGATTCCAGAATTTTTCCCTAATTCCCTTTACACCAAAATATGGTATAAAAAAGCATTCTAAGGCTTCGGCTGTATTTATTAAGCCTTCATAGTCTTGACCGTCAGAGAAAGACATTGCTTTTCCATTTATGCACTTCAATCCCTCTGTTGGTGGTTTCTCATATAATTCGCCAACATCTTGCAAGGTCGCAGTTATTGATTTCTCAATAGACGCCGGATCCATAGCCAATATCATTTGTTCATTCATCATTAGAACCTTTCATTTTTGAATTAGGAGCAAGTGATCTTACTTCTATAGCAGGACATATGATAATACTTATACATATTGTCAAAATCAAATAGGAGTCGATTTGTCCGCTGCGTTTCACAATCATTCATAAACTGTCAACCACACTTTCAATTACCGCTTGTATAGAAGCCGGAACATTGGAGAAAAAATCGCAGCCAATTCTGGCTTCAATGCTATCGACACAGGTACGATAGTTTTTCCAGTTATCGGTTCTACTGATCTGATCATTGTTATTTGGCATATCAACTGCAATAAGCCGTGTTGTTGATGTAACGCGGTTCAGATCATCCTGACCTGTATCTAAGACCATAATCACTTTCCAAGTGTGTGAAGGAACTGTTACATGGCCTTTATCGATGGTGTCCTGCGAGCCATATCCGCCAGCGTAGATATACAATTCTTTCCCCTGTGAGACGAGCGAGCGACAATACTTTTCCAGTTTCTCCCAAGGTCCGGAATTATTATTAGCTGCCTGTGGCATCATATTGGTCATCAGAAAAGTGGCAGAGTTATTTTCTACCGTATTCGTCCGATCTGCAGAAGGGCAATGGTGTCCACGAGCATAGCCGCTATGGTTATAACTTGATTTAGACACGTGATACCAATCTGGCGGTAGAGTGCTATCCGGCCGGAATGTGTCTTTCCGCGGAACTTCACCAAGCCAAGTGTTATCTAAGTGCCAAGCTACCCAATTAGGAATTCCTCGATCTCTATTATAAGAAACGACATATTGAGGTTTTTCCATAAGATAGTTATTTGAGTATGAAACACTATCAACCGCACCACTTGGATTTCCCATGACAAGGTGTTCACTCCGGGATGTAGTTGCAAGCGATCCAGAAAGCGGTTCTTCATGCTTTGGAGGACACCCAAATATGAAAACAGCGATTACTGAAATGGTCAAAATATTTATGAATGTTTTCATCAGTAATTGTTGTGGGTAAAGAATAATCCAGTAGCTCAACATTATCAATGTGCTATAATAGAAATTGAATGACAATGTCATATTCAGTAACTCTTTCCTGTATTTATTCTCGACAAAGATGTCATTTGCGATATTTCAAATAGGACTTACCAAAGGTTTCAAGATTATTCAGAGCAGTTTTTCACCTCGTTATTTATGGGGTCGAGAAGACTTCCTTCGATGCTATGCAATCCCTTATTTATCTCGTAGTGCAATTGCTGCGGCAATAAGTGTGAATAAATTTCCGTGGTCTTGCTGGTTGTGTGTCCAAGCAGCTTTTGAACTGCATACAATGACACACCGGACATTACAAGGGCTGATGCGAAAGAATGCCTAAGAGAATGAAAGTGCAGCTTACCATTAATTCCAGCATCAACGACATAAAGCTTGAAGTAGTGTGAAACTGTAGTTTCTAGAAGTTTCCCTCCGTATTTGTTATGGAACACAATCTCACATTCAAACCGGATTCTCTCTTTCCTCTCCCCTAGCACCCGGAACAGTTCTTCACTCATTGGAACGATCCGGTTCTTTCGTGTCTTTGTTGTGAACGTTTCGCTATTCCTTACCAGGATAACCTTTGAAGTGAAATCAATATCATTCCATCGGAGGGCAAGCAATTCTCCAAGTCGAAGGCCTGAGAGAAGTGCGGTGATGCACAATTCCTTGAAGTCCCTATCTTTAATGACCGAAAGTAAAAGACGGAAATCTGATTCAGTAAAGAATACCGGAATGATCTCCCTTCCCTTTGGCTTAGATACCTTCCGGAAAGAATTTTCTTCAAGATAGTTCCACTGCACAGCTTTTTCGAATGCTGAGGCAAGCGATCCATAGTATTTCCGTGCCGTCCATTCGGAAGCTTCTTGTTTTTTCTTGCTGAGGAAATGTTCTATTTCTCGGATTCCAATGGAGTGCAGCGGCAAGTTTCCTTCAATACGAAGGAACTCTTTGAATGCCGTGGTATTGGTTTTCTGAGTTTTGAGAGAATGGACGCCGGAAGAATATACCTTGAACTGCTCGACGAAATCGGAGAACGATATCGTTTTTAGTTTCTTACGTTTTTCATATGCATCCCGCTTGAAGTGATACAGGAAGTGCATCGCATCAGACTTCTTCTTACTCTTTGTTGTAACCTTGTGCCTTGCACCAGATTCATCTGAGAAGAAGAGATAATAGGTGTCACCAACTTTAGAAAGGAACATATCGCACCTCGTTGTTTTGAGGTGAGAAAAATGAATTTGAGTGCCAAATTAAGTGCCAAGTTAGCAGAAAGAAAGCGCCTTGGAAGGGTTTTTCGAAGGAAGGCGGGGTTTAGGAAACCGCTGCTCTATCCATCTGAGCTACGGGGGCATAATATATTCGCTTGAATCAAATATACGACAACATCACAGCTATATCAACTCTGTGTATTGATCCGGCCTTCGCCTTTTGAGCAAGTGATTATATTCATTGAATGATTTTAACTGTGGTATTATCGCATGGGGTACGTATCCCGCTCAAATAACAGCGGGACGCAAATGACGAGCAAGAATTGAAATACCCGGCTTGTCCGGGGCATCTACGTTTTATAGTAATCGTAGTTCTGAAATCGAATTTGAATTCTGGCAGTTTGCCCCTATTCATTCCCCTCCAACCGCCAGTCTGATTTCTTTTTCTCGAATTCATAGTGAACATGATTTGATTCTATCGCCAGAATACGTACTCCATGCAGAGTGTCTCCTCGCTGCAAAAAAAATGTTTCACCAGATACATCTTCCAGAATCGCCATTTTACCGGATCGCGCATCAATGATTCCTTTTAAACGGAATGGCGGAGGATTCCAAACTGGAACATTCGGTTTCGTTGTGCTAACACGTTTCATCGTATCAGTTTTCGAGGAATGGTACTGAAACGGATCCCGAACATTTTCACTATATCGAAATTGTTCTGCGCTTTTATCTTTATTCTTTATCAGGCTATCAGCACTGCCGAGCTCCTTATCTCCACCAAAATAAATTGCTGAAATAATTTGATACACAATGAGGCCCCAGACAATCAAAAGCGCAACCACCAGTACTCGCAATATGTGCTTATTTGTCTTCATTGCATAACATTCTTCGAAAGAATAAACGCTTTTCCTTGAATAGAAATATTCAGCACTGTAGAACCTGGCTGCTGATTCACTGCCTCAACTTTAACTATTTTTATCGGTATCGGTCCGGTCTCGAGAGAAGAAAGATACGTTCCCAATCGATGATACGATCCTAAGAGTTCAAGAGCAAACCCGAGTTCGATCATTTGACCGACAGGACGGGTTTCCATCGGCGTGATCATCCGCAGATACATATTCTTCTCTTTCGCCCGTGCTTGAATTAAGCGCACAACTCCTATTTGGCTTTGCTCAAACCCCTCGTTTGCCCGTATGATCTGTGTTGTAAGAATTCTTTTTTTTGCTCGTAAGTCCATAGTACGCCGCGCAAGTTCGTCGGGATTAAGGACACTCTCCTCTTTCGCCAAGAAATCTCTATAAGAACGATACGCTACACTCCATCGATCTGCAACTTCCGTGAAGAGGAAATAGACAAACAGTAATCCTATCGCAGCTATTCCTATTTGATATTTTCGTTTATCAGTCAATTTAATTCTTCATCTGTGTTGCTATCTCAAACGTTACGGCATCCTTTCGCAATGGAATCAACGTCTCATTCTGTTGAGGATTTCCCGATCGAATTAAGTTTGCTTCATAGCCCAAACTATTGAGATTCTTCAAATAGTCAGTGACTTTTTCACTCTTGAGTGTATATCCGAAAAGAGACAATTTCGATGTTCCTTTCGTCTCAGTGTCGAATTTTATTTTGTATAACCAGAGTCCTTCCGGACTTGCACTTGCAATGTTATGCAACAACTTCGCAATATGGGAGGAACGAATCGAAGTGTTGGTTTCGGTGAGCTGTTTTTCAAGATCGCGTGTTTGGTTTTCCAAGAGTGTCAATTCTGTGTATGAACTGCCGTTCGCCAACAATTGCTCGTCTAATTTATTCGATCGCCAATTTAAGTACGATTCCAGAACAAAAGGGACGAATAGCAGCGCGATCAAGACAGCCCCCGAAAATAATATTGCCCTCTGGAAAAAAGATTTATGGAGATTTAGCATGATCCGATTTGTATCTTCTGCCGAAAGAAGATTAGTCGGACTAAGCTCAGGATTCAAAACCTTTAGTGCTAAACCGACAGGAAGGCAGTACTCCGGAGATAATCCAAGCGGTTGAATGAGCTGCGCATTGGCAAGATCTGCCTTGATTGCTTCTTCACCCGACACAAAAACCGAAACTTCTTCCGGTCGTGTCTGACTGAATGGTGTTGCCGCTTGATATGAGCGATTCCTTCGC
This sequence comes from Bacteroidota bacterium, assembly GCA_050013655.1. GTDB lineage: Bacteria > Bacteroidota > Ignavibacteria > UBA10030 > UBA10030 > Fen-1298. The sequence goes on from JBEKEV010000002.1 coordinate 375,302, forward strand.
CCTTGTATGAATTCCGTAACGTTGACTAAATCGTCTGCAACAAATAAGAATTTTTCTTCCTTCTCTCCAAAGTTCTTCTCTAACTTCATCACATTGCTTGCGTCGCGGGTTCCTGCTCCGAGGGTTATCAACTCAAGCCCTGCAGTGCGAAAGAACGACTGGTAGCGCTCAATCTCTTCCCTCCGGACAAACGTAATTTCTACCGGCATCCCCGAATCAGTCCGCTCTAAAATTTCGACACAATGCGCAATGCTCCCCGAGCTGAGTGGAATCCGCAGCAGTTTTTCCTGATTCTCAGCTATCCATTCATCAACAGTGTGTATGCCGGATGGAATTATTGTTTCAACTACTTTAACGCCTAAGGAACGAATGCTTGTGGCTGCATAGCGCGTACGAATTCCAAGCTCGGTTAATTTTTGCTTCAGAAGGTCTGCTCTCTTTAACCACTCCTCTGCCGTATCGAATTCCAGAGTGAAATGGTTTCGAACATTGAATCTTGATTGCGATTTCCGAAGGGGTAATATTCGTTCTTCTACTTCAACAACACGAACACAGTTTTCCGCAAGGTCAATACCGAGGACACGGTTGGCACCGGCTAGTTGACGCACGTTGATATGGTTCATTCGAAAAACTGTGATACTCATTCTTCATGCATCGGCAGATTTACATTATGAAACGCTTCGCCATACGAAATGTGCGGAGTGATGTAAATGACCAGCTCCGATTTGTTCGTGCTGTGGCTCGTGGAAGAGAATAAATATCCCAGCAGTGGAATTGAACCAAGTATCGGCACCTGCGTCCGCGAGTCGGATTCCGACTCCTGCACCATGCCGCCCAAGACGATCGTCTCCCCTTCTCTCATAACAAGCGTGGAAGACATAGCCCGCCTGTTAATGTTCGGAGGAATTCCGTTAACCGGTTGACCCTGCGGTGTTTTGAAGTCAGGCTTTATTTCGACAGTGATCTGTCCGTCAGAACCGACGTAGGGAGTAATTTCTAGTTTTGTATCAGCATCAACCGTTGTAAATTGCTGGCTGGTGGAAAGATATGTCTGGTTTTGGTTTTGCGAAAAAGGAGTCGTGGTCGAGAGTTCGAAATAGAACGTCGTGCCGATGGTGAGCATTGCCGGATGTCCGTTGAGTGTTGCAAGGAGGGGGCGTGATTTTATATTGGCTATTCCCTTCTGCTCCATCGCCTGCAAATTCAGATAGAAATTGGGTGAAAGCTTTCCAAGGTTCGTGGCACCGACAGCATTCAAAGCGTTATTCAGCTGGTTGCCGGAAAACATAATATCGACATTAGGAATAATCGCCTCGGTGCGAGAGAACGATGTGGTGGTATCTTTTGAGCCAAGGAAGCCGGCCTTGACTCCTAAGTCGAGTGCTTTCGTGCGATCATAATCGACAACAATTGCTTCGATCAGCACCTGCGCGACCGGCTTGTCGATAGCCTGAAGATACTCTTCCATCTGAGTGATGATATCGTTCGACCCCGCGATAACGAATCCATTATGTTCTTTGATAACCTTCAAAACCGCCTGGGAGGTAATCGATTGCGGTATGGTCTCCAGTATTTTTTCTGCACGCAGGTACTTTAAACGGAGCAGCTTTGTGGAGGTCATCGTCTTATTCGTTTTTTCACCGATGAAATACATTCCATCCGATATGAGGTATGTAAAGTTAGTGTTCCTGAGAAAAAGATTGAGAGCATGTTCAAGCGGAATGTTCGTTGCACGTGCAGTAATAGTCCCCGTAACCGGAGTGTAAAATATCATATCGGTATTCAGTTGACGGCCGATGTCGTTCAAAACACGATCTAATGGTGCATTGGTAACATCAACCGAGACCAATGAGTCGTGAACACTGATCCAATACGGTCCTGCTTTTTGAGCTCCGCCTTGAGTTTGCTGGCCAACAAAGTATTCCAGCCGGCTGACAACGTAAATGCCGTTTTTTTTCTGTATAGCAAAACCGTTGTTATTTAACAGTTGAGTAAAACCTAGATCAAAATCAATATCGTTCAAGGTGCCGCTCAAACTGCCCGATGTGCCGCTGATGATAAGGATGTTCTTACTGCACTTTTTCTGTATCTCCAGCACAACAGCTTCCAGATCGTCATTCTTGAGTTTTACGGAGAGTAAATTATTTTCATAGTACACCCATGGCACTTTGGGCGGAGGCAGTTCAACTTTCAGCGGAGGCGGAGGCATTATTTTAAAAATACCTCCCTCCAATCCGAGCATAAGATTGTTCTGCTTGCAAATAAATTTGATTGCATCGTACACTTGCACATTGGAGAGCGAGATTGTAGAATGTTTGTTGATAGTATTATCGATAAAGATGTTCAAGCTATGTTTTGCCGCCAGCGCACGGAAGATGTCTCTCAAGTCTGTATCGCGGAAACTCAGTGAAGTCGTATCTTTAGCGCCTTGCGGTAAAACAAGATTACTCACCGTGATCGTATCCGGCATAGAGACTGGTGCCGTTGAACTGGAGCTAAGCGTATCCGGCCTAGGAGAAAGCGTGTCCCGCTTTTGTTCAGGCAATACCGGTTTTAGAGGAAGTGGAATAATATTGCCCACCGGAGAATTAGAATTTCTTACAGGTATTTGCTGGCCCCCGCTTCCAACCGGATTGGAGAGAGTATCTGATTGCTGAGTTCTTACTGCAAGGGAATTATCTGATTCTGATTTCTGACCATAAGCAATGACAGCAAAAGATATGGTTAGGAATATAACTATGCCTCGCTTTTTCATGAGCACTCCTTAGGTGTGTGCCTATAATATAGTATCTTGATATTTAAAGTCCAATTGCCAACATTGACTAACATCAAGCTGTTCGTGAATACGATTCACTCATAACTTGCGTTCATTTATATGCTTCTGGCAGAACTCACTTACGACTGAGTAATTTTATTCAATGATAGCGCCAAGAGCAACTTAGTGACTTTTTGAAATCATCATAGAAAAGAACATATCCATCTTGATCATAAGCCGTTCTCCAAAAGAGAATTTCTGGCTTACCGTCTCCATTAAAATCTCCTATATCCACTAATTTCATCTTCACAGCCATTATTTCCGCTTTATTTTCTTTTGAATGAATTCCATTTATTTGAAATAATTCTCCGAGAGAATCAATCCCAAACCAATATGTTGACCATGCTTCAGCTATGAGCCCTTCACAATGATTTAATTCTGGATTTAATTGGAGTGATGCAACTTTATTCTTCCTTGAATTATATAAGATGATCCAACCATAATATCATCATCTGAATAAGCATAATGTATCAATGAGTTATTTATTGGTTCATTCAGCGAACAAATTCGAATTGTATCTCCAACTATTTTACGATAATAATAAATGAGGTTTTTATGCTCCTTCTCCGATAATTTAATGGTATCCCATGTACATACATCAAATTTTATTTTATTTGATATTGCAGGTAGAGGACGACGACGAAGTTCATTTTTCCATCCAGAATAAATCTTAGACAATTGCCTACCTGCCTGAATTGTATCTATTGAGGATTCTAAATCAAATAAATTTAGCTCATCATAATACCTTATCGCATGAGGTCCTTTTGTTACTACTTTTCCAACAACCCTGTTCTTATAAACAACCGACCATGAAGTAGGAACGATAGTTTTTTTTATTGGTAAACCTGAAATATCATTTATATGAAGGAGAACCCATTTGCCATGAAAATAATGAAAAAGGATCCTCAGATGAGAATTACTCTTATCTCGTTCCAACACACCTAAATAGCTTGATAATGTATCTTTTGGTAAGCTTGGTTCTTTTTTTATTTTCCCATCGCAAATGAGAATTGACAATATTGCTATTATTAATAAATTGAATATTCTTGACTTCATAATATCACTCTCCAATCCTTAAATATTTACCAACCTACTTTCTTGCTGTGTTATGAAAATCAATATTTAGCGTACTACGACTAATGTAGCTCCACCATAGCTATTGCGAATGTTTGCTAAATCTACTCTAACGTTTTTATCAGGTATAACAATACAACCTGTTGAAGACTCTCCAGGATGATCCCAATTCTCTGCGTGAATATAAAAGCCCCCACGATTATGCATATTATTATTTTGATCAGGAGTTAGATAAAAAGAATATCCACCATAATCATCTCCCTCCGCCTCAATTGTATAATCACCTGTTGGGATTGGTCCTACATCCTTGCAATCTTGTTTTTCAGGTTTATTTTTCCCTTCGCCAGACCCTGCATATCCAACGCCAGAAATAAGACGAACATCAGGTTCGCTTGAATCGTAGCAATAGAAATGTCCCGAAGATTGCTGATAAACACATCTCAACGTTAACCCATTTTTATCAAAATAATTTATTGGATCGTTACCAACGTAAGTATAAATATTGGAACTTTTGCCTCCAAACCCTATCGGGTCTTTGCATGTCCATCTACCAGTTTCTGCCTCATAATCTCTCGCACCAAATCGTGTCAACTTTGTTTGCGAGTCGTACAATCCACCAGCATAAGCAAACGGCTGGAAGTCGGGATTGCTGTCAGATGTTACATTGCCAAACTCATTGTATTCTATTTGTTGAGCGATTGTTCCTGTATTAACATCTACGACCAATCTGATGCTTCCTAGATGATCTCTGATCATTTCGTAGGTGTTGCCGTTCTTAATCATATAACTACCAATAAACTGGCTTACTACATTGCCAGCGCTATCAAGTTCTGCTACTGGAGATAACTGACCAGAGTATATCCAACGCTTCACGATCACTCCGTTAAGCTTTTTTCCAATGCGTCTGTTTTGCCCGTCAACAATGTAGTCAACACGATCACCATTAGGCATGATTACAGTTATCAAATTTCCAAAGTAGTCATAAGTATAACGAGTGGTATCAGTGCCAGCAATCTTGAATCTCAATTCTCCGTTGGGAGTATAAAGATATTGAGATGTTGAGTATTTGAGAAGTCTATCTTGTGCATCGTAAGTACCACTATCAGCAGAAGTCTGAGTCACATGCGCAATGCGATTGCCATTTTGGTCGTACGAGTAAGTCGAAATCAGTGTGTCGTTTCTCCAGACCTGCCATAATCTTCCAGCAATATCATACTGATATTTCTTAACCATTGTGCTACCTAGGTTTGTTTCTGTCAGAGAGGTAATTCGGCCAAGTGAATCTCTCGTGTAGTTTGTATGGAAGATCGCGCTGCCGTTACAATCGGCTTCGTAGCTGTCAAGTTCTCCTTTCTCGTTATATGTTTGGCCTGTATACAAATTACCAAGAGATGTGCTAACCGGTAAACCGTTTGTGGGATCGTATGTGATGTTCATCGGAGGTGCGACCATATTCCAACTATTATCATAAGTCGAAATACTTGTCACTAAGGCATCCTGATCGTAATTATAATCGACCGTCCGATCAAAATCATCGCTATTCAGATTCGGCACCCATAATTCCTGATCGGTTACACGGAAATTGTTATCGTAAAAATAATTCAGATATTGTGGGTTTGCGCTTCCTTTGGATACCGATGTTAACAATGGTCCGTCGTAGCTGTATGTAGTCGTGTCCGACGGAGAAATAAGCGTATCAATCTGTCCGGTGAAAGGAGAATATTTAAAGTCCAATTCTCCACGGTCAAACAAAATCGTCTTCGGTCTGCTCACGGGACTTCCACACGTACTGCAGCCCACTGTATCATAAATCATTTCTACTACTCCGCTATCCGGTCTAATCACACGTAATATCTGCTTGTCTTTGTTATACTCGTATCGTGTTGCCAGCGTGTCTATGCCTAATATCGGCGGAGTATATTTATTTGTCAAGTCCACCTTTGTGTAATCAAAGTTGTGCGCCGGCTTTGATGGTGGAATCAACGATGTAAGATTGCCATTAGCATCATAGCTATACAAAATCTCATGTAAATCAGGAAGTACCTGACGCGTAATCCTTCCAACCGAGTCATATTCAAATCGCGAAGTTCGTTGTATGGGATCTGTGGCAGTAGCAAGAAGACTCTTTGCATCGTAAGTGTAGCTTGCAGTCCGTCCAGCTTGTGAAACGGTCATAAGTCTCCCTTGCGGGTCATAGTTGTATGTCGTCGCTTCGATTCCGGGGATGGAGTCTTTTACTACTCTTCCTTTCTCATTGACCCAGCTAAAGCTCTGCCTGCCTTCTGGAGAAACGGAGGCGAATATCCCTTTAATGTCATCGTTGTTGATGACTTGCGGCGGCGGAGTGAACGTGAACGTCAAGCCGCTTGGCGGTTCAACTGCTATATAGTCGTTCTCCGATGTTTGGCTGACTATTGCAGAAGTTGTCAAATCGCTCACCGATAAAAATCCATCTAAATCTGCCATTCCTATGGTAGCACTGCCATTGACTATACCATCTGTTCCCGGAGCATAAACAAATTGTATAACGCCGGTTTCTTCATAGAATATCGCCTGAAAAGAAATCGAGTTACCGGAGTTAGCCCAATTCCAACCGACGTTGTTCCACTCCACTGTAAATATTCTCTGAGGCGCTGTTCCGGTTGTCCTGTAATAGATTTCGCCGTTGACAACGAGGTCGTCGTACAACGGAGCTACTAAAGGATAAATGTCGGTGGCTGCTGAAAGAACATGGGGATTATTATACCCGTAGTACCCGTTGTCAGTGTTTGTGGTATTAGCATTAAAAGAAATCCAGCCATTGGTACAGATTGCGACCTGCGAGTAATTTTTATTATGAAAATTAAAATTAAAACCGATGGGAATGTTACTCGCTGTTCCATCATCCTGGGAAGAAACTGATGCCGTTGCCGTGCCTGGCTCGCCTGCAATGCTGCTGAATGTTCCGTTCGATGCCGCAAAATCATATTTCAACCCCCATCCTGAAGAACCGATATCGGTTAAGTGAATTGTTTTGTACGTCCTGCCGTTTACGGTGGTTGATGAAGTCAATCCCGTTACCGCCAACCCCGTCATTTGTGAGATAATACGGGACTGCTCAACTGTTGATACTAATCCACCCGGGGTTTTGGTTGTTGTTGTTGCAAGCGGCGCATCCATACCAAATCTCGGGTCTGGATGATTAACCTGATCTGTTACGGTGCCATCAGATGAAACAATGGTTGATGAACCATCTAACCTGTAATAAAATTCTGTTGATAGGCCATTATCGCTCGTATTTTTCAAATACGTACCACAGGTCGGAATACTTTCTACATGATATTTTGTCCGCCGCCCTTCAGCGGTAGTTGCCGTTACTTCAAAACCATTTGTTAATTCCGTCCGTTCTAATTGTGTAAATCCTCCTGCCGGATCTATATCGATGCGCAACCGGCCGGTTGAATCATACTCAAAAGAATGAACATTTAATTTCGGATCTGTCAGGCTTGTCAATAAACCATCGTTAGTATAAGTAAATCGCGTTGTGTCATACGCAGGGTCACAGACAGTAGAGAGGTAACCTGTGGAACCAATCTCAAGCATTGTTTTCTGTCCATATGGGGAAACAATGGCAAGAGGTTTTCCGACCGTGTCGCGCTCAATGGTTGTTACCAAACTATCTCTATTTGTTATTGATATAAGCAATCCTTGATTATCGTAGCTAAACCCGTATTGCAGCATCCCTGTAATTGCATCAACAGTCTGGAGATGTTTTCCTTGATTATCAAATATGTACAATTTGCTTCCATTTGCTGAGGGCAAATAGAATGATGCCGCTGAAAAACTTGGAAATGGATACTTGATCTGTCTTACGCGCATTAATGGAAAGTAAGGACGAATATTATTCGAACTTAAACTTGGTGTCGCAATGTGATCCGATACATATACAGTATTGTCTGGTCCAATTGTAACGGCTACAGGTTCGTTTAGATTTGCTTGCAGAGCCATACCACCATCACCTTTATCAAGCGAAAAACTGCCAGCAAAAGTTGTAATGATTCCTTTTTGATCTATCATTCTTATTCGGTCGTTCATAAGATCGGTAATAAAAATGGAACCATCTGAAGCCGCTGCAACATCATTCGGAAACCTCAGAGACGCATTGATTGCGGATCCGCCATCTCCTGAATTACCATATCCTCCTGCTCCTGCAATTGTTTGAATGATTCCCTGAGGAGTTACTTTTCTAATGAGGCCATTAGAGTAATCGGCAATGTACACGCTCCCATCTGTACCAACTGCTACACCGGTAGGAAAGTTCAGCTGGGCATTCACTGCAAGAATACTATCGCCGTTATAGCCGAACTGGCCAGTACCGGCAATAGTATAAATAAGGCCGCTCGGCGTAACACAACGCACACGCCCATTGAACACATCTGCGATATAAAGATTTCCTTCTGGGCCGAAAGCAACTCCATTCGGACTTGAGAGTTGAGCCAAAACCGCAGGGCCGCCGTCTCCCGAGTAACCGCTTGTGCCATTCCCGGCAACCGTTGTGATAATACCATCGTTTGTTATTCGTCAAATACAATTATTGTCAGCATCAGCAATATACAAATTTCCGTTTTTATCTAACGCTAATCCGGATGGCGCCGAGAGAGTCGCTTGAATAGCTAATCCACCATCTCCGCTATAGCCTGCTACGCCTGTCCCGGCTACAATTGAAACAGTGCCATCGGTACATCTTCTAAATACTTTTTGATCATAGCTATGAGAAAAGTAGAGTACGCCCTCAGGGCTGACTGCCATCCATGTTTCACCGCTTCCACTTGTACCAGAGACAGAGTCTATAATGGAACCTTTCACTTGAATATTTTTTCTTTTACCATTTCCAAAAAATAATGTCTTTGTGTTGAAATCATAGGAATGTTGAACATTAATTGTCCACCCGCCAAATCCATACGATAACACATCTAGAGTACCAATATTCCCTCCATATGTTGACCACGCAGTATAATCATTTATAGAAGGGACTAAAACAGAATCAGTCGATGGAGGCAGACCAAACTCTGCTGCTAATCGACCAGGCACAACATAGAAAGAATTACTGTAGACATATCCCACCTTGACTTGATAGTGCTGCTCACCTTGCATCATTTGTCCATACACATCTTTTCCATCCCACATAAATTGAGACACGACATTAGGAGCAGGAAGATAGGATTGTGTAAATTTTCTTCCAGCGACTTCTAGAACAACATCCATCCTCTTGATTTTTTCCGGGAGACTATCTCCACTCACACGGACATTCAATTCGTACGATGCTTTGTTTCCTCTGCCTCTGTCACTTTGATAGATTAATTTATACGGTGTTCCATTGAGATTCATAATTTCACCTAGAGTCTGGTGCTGCGGAGAAATAATAGATCCTGTAATTGTTGGTTGTGGGCACGTGTTTTCACAATCACAGCTACCATTACCACCGCCATCATCGCTACCGCCATTATCACCACTATAACTAGTAATACTAAGACCACTACCATTATCACTACTACCATTATCGCCAACACCATTATCACCGCCGCCACCACTACCACCACCATCATCACCTGGCAATGGATCATTTAAACCAGGTCCATTATCTTCGGGAAAATCAAACGGTGGCATAATGTCTTCTGGTGAAGGTGCCGGTCCGTCAGGTTCTTGAGGAAAATTCATGTCGATTGGTGAGAAATGCGAAAGAAGCGTTCTCCAAAGAGACTGACCTGACGGATAAAGTAATGCGAGTTGTTCTCTTTCAGTAAGATCAAATTGGTTTGCTTCTAAAACACTATCAGCTTCTGCAATATTATCGCCATCAAGATCAATTTGTGCGACACCGTTGATTGCCCCAAGTATTTGGATGACACGCCCATTGTTTTGTGGAATCCAATTTCCTGCACTGTTGTCATAATATCCAACAGGCACAATTGTACCGGTGGGAAATCCAAGAAAGTTTTCCTGATAAATTGAAACAGGCTTGTTGAAAACTACCGCATCTGCTTTCATTGCAATTGCTTCATCAGCGCTCAACTCGACGCAATATGTGTATGCGCTGGCAGGCGGAAGTACGGAAGGCATCGCTTGTAGTCCGGTTGCGCCTACAGTATATTCTGTAGCACGAACAGACATGGTCGGCAGATCTTGTACCGTACTATCCGTCAATACTTTTACAGTTCTTGTATTACATCCATCCTGAATCGTTTGCGTTGCATAATTCTTTTTAATCATCTTCGCGACTGTTCCTTTTCGGAAGAACAGCGTCGCTCTTCTCGTACCACTTTGGTCTGTTACAACGCTTCCCCTTGCAACTTCAATAGAATCTGAGAAGTTGATGGTTGTAACATTGGCATCTAGTTGAATCATGACTACACTGTCGACTACAACATAATTCTGCCATCGTGCGTCTATTTGTCTTTGCAAAGGAAGATATCCATCTTTTTTATAGTCTATAGTGAGAAGTCCTCCTCCGTTCACAGCAAGATCAAACATACCATCTGCACGACTTAATGTAGATCCATATTCCGGATGATTGAGAATAGTAATCTTCACTCCTGACAATGGAGTAACATCCCGTTTGAGCACTTTTCCACGGATTACTGCTACTCGAATTGGATCGATAGTGCCAGGCTCGACACCTTTTTGTATTGGATTTGTACCTGTATACAAAAATGAAGTAGCTGTAGCCATAGTCGTCGGGACAGTTAAATCCAAAGCAGGCGCAACCGTCGCAGGATCGGGCGGAAGTTGTTCGCCTTCGCGTATCACTGTTCGCAATATAGTTGTAGTTTGTCCAAGAACATCGGTTGCTGAGATTGTAATTGTGTTGGAACCTATATTAAGCGAAACCGCCGTCGCAAAACTTCCATCGTTCCCTAATGAAATTGTTTGTCCGTTTACAGACAACATCACTTTAGTCTGATCAGTAGTCTTACCGCTGACCACAACAGCACTATCACTTATTGTTGATCCATCTGCTGGAGAAGTTATTGTCAACACTGGTGGAGTAGTATCAAGTATTACTGTCCGCTTAACATTCGTGGAATTCCCCGCCGCATCTGTTGCTACTACGGTAATCGTGTTGAACCCTTCAACCGCTGAAAGTTGATAACTAAAAGCTCCATTTGCTCCTATGGGCACACTATTCCCATTTATAGTCAACGTTACTGCTGTCGAATCTTTCACTGTTCCGCTCACAGTGACATTCAACTGATTCGTGAGCAGACTATCAATTGGAGATGTAAGACTGACAATTGGAGCTTGTGTATCTCTCCTGACTGTTCGTGTGATTGTCGTTTTATTGCCTGCAGCATCAGTGACAACAATAGTAATTGTATTGATGCCTTCCTGCAGATTCACCTGCGTTGAAAATGTGCTGTCGAGTCCGACAGAGACAGGTGCACCATTGACTGTCAGCGTAATTGAGAATTGACCCGATACAGTACCTCGAACTGTGATTTGAGTAATATTTGTTATCACGCTATCGATAGGGGCTGTAACAATAAGCACCGGCAGGATTGTATGCACACTCACATGCCGTACTACCGTTGATTGATTTGTTGCTGCATCGGTTGCTACGACAGTAATGATATTCATACCTTCAACAAGTACTAACTGAGAACTGAACGTTCCATTTGTTCCAACTTGAAGCTGGGAGGGAGTTCCATTCCCGACCTTCACAGTCCAACGTTATTGCTGTCGAGTCTGCGACAGTTCCGCTTATAGTGACATTCAACTGGTTCGTAAGCAGGCTGTCAACTGGAGATGTAAGACTGACCGTTGGAGCTTGTGTATCTCTCCTGACTTTTCGAGCAACTGTTGTTTTATTGCCTGCTGCATCTGTCGCTACAATAGTAATGGTATTCATGCCTTCTGTAACTGACAACTGATAACTGAACGCTCCACCTACACCAATGGACACACTATTCCCATTGATCGTCAATGTTACCGTTGTCGAATCTAATACAGTTCCACTCACGCTGACGGTTTGTTGATTGGTGATAAGACTATCAATCGGAGATGTAAGACTGACGATTGGAGCTTGCGTGTCTCTCCTGACATTTCTTGTCACTGTTGTTTTATTGCCTACCACATCTGTAGCAACTACAGTAATCGTGTTCATACCTTCAACCACTGACAACTGATAACTAAATACTCCATTTGTTCCGATGGACACACTATTCCCATTGATCGTCAATATTACTGCTGTCGAATCCTTCACTGTTCCGCTTACGGTAACATTCAACTGATTCGTAATGAGGCTGTCGATTGGCGATGTCAGACTGACGGTTGGAGCTTGCGTATCTCTCCTGACTCTGCGAGTGACTGTTGTTTTGTTACCGGCTGCATCAGTTGCTACAAGAGTGATTGTATTCAAACCTTCAACAAGTGGTAACTGAGAACTGAATGCTCCACCTACACCAACGGGTACATTAATCCCATTAATAGTCAGAGTTACCGTTGTCGAATCCTTCACTGTTCCACTCACCGTGACATTTAGCTGATTCGTAATCAGACTGTCGATTGGGGATGTAAGATTGACGATTGGTGATTGCGTGTCTCTCCTGACTCTTCGCGTGACCGTTGTTTTATTGCCTGCTGCATCTGTCGCAACAACTGTTATCGTGTTTACACCCTCTATGAGTACAACCTGTGTGCTGAAAGCACCATTCGTTCCTACTTGAACCGGCGAACCGTTCACCGTTAAGGTCGTTGCCGATACATCTGTTACGGTGCCGCTCAGCGTTATGTTTGTCTGATTTGTAATCGTGCTGTCTGTCGGTGTTGTTACTATCAATGTCGGCGGTACTGAATCCTTTGTTACCTTCCTCGTTATTGTTGTTTGGTTTCCCGCAGCATCGCG